>URRW01000024.1 GCA_900550285.1 uncultured Lachnospiraceae bacterium | reverse complement strand
AACGCATACGGCATGATGTTTTTCCATTTCGATACAAAAATCCAATGCCATCGCATCCATTTTGGGCGTAATGGAATTTCTTACTCTGGTATATGGAATATCCGATTTACAGGCAAGCGTCCCTACCGGAAACCTGCATCCAAAAGAAATGACAGATTTACACGCCGGGAAAACATCTGACGGATGATAGCCCTTTGGCGCGTCATCGAATCGATCCATACCGGCTATTCCGCATAAATCCGCGCCCAAAGTAAACATGATTTCTTTTACAGTTTTACTATTCAGCATTTCCTATTCCTCCCCCGTCAGCGGTATCGGCTGCTTCCCGTCAATATCCTGAAAGTGATAATCCAGCGCCACCCGTTTTTCCAGTTTCCGCACCTTAATCCCCATTCTCCTGCGCCCGCTTCATGTCCTCATACACCCGTTCCAGATCCGCCCGGATGGAAAGCTTCTGCGGGCAAAGCCCCTCGCAGCGGCCGCAGTGCACGCAGTTCTGCGCCTTCTCGCCCTCTTTTAACTCGTTCTCCCACGCATTTTTTACATGGTCGTAGGTTCCGTAAATATGGTACTTGTTCCAGAGCGCAAAATTTTTCGGAATGTCGATGCCAACCGGGCAGGGCATACAGTAGCGGCAGCCCGTACAGCCGTTCTGGACGCGGCTTTTTAATTCTTTTACGATCTCTGCGATCACCGCCTGCTCTTTTTCATCCAAAGGGGCAAAGCTGTTAAACGTGTGCAGGTTGTCCTCCACCTGCCCTTCCGTGGACATGCCGCTTAAAATGACCTTTACATTGGAATGGCTTCCCACCCAGCGAAGCGCCCACGACGCGATGCTTGCATCCGGATCCATCGCATGGAATTTTGCGTTGATGTCCTCGGAAAAATTCGCAAGGCTTCCGCCCTTTACCGGCTCCATGATCACAAGCGGCACGCCCAGCTCTTCCGCCAGCGCATAGCCCCTATCGCCCGCCTGCTCCTGTGTATCCATGTAGTTATACTGGATCTGGCAGAAATCCCAGTCCCGGTAGCGCAAAATTTCTTCAAACACCTCATAGCTGTCATGGAAGGAAAAGCCGTAATAGCGGATCTTGCCCTCCGCCTTTAACTGCGCGCAGTAGTCTACCACGCCCAGCTCTTTCATTTTGTCCCACTTTTCCTTGTTGACCGCATGAAGCAGGTAAAAATCAATGTGATCCGTCCGCAAACGCTCCAGCTGCTCTGCAAAAATGCGCTTTGCGTCGTCCAGCGTCTCCACCGCCCACAGCGGCAGCTTGGACGCTAAGAAAAACGAATCCCTGTCATATTTGGACAGCACCTTTCCCACAAAAGGCTCGCTTTCCCCGTTGTGGTAAGGGTACGCCGTGTCGATATAATTGACGCCCTCTGCGATCGCGCGGTCCAAAAGCGCCTCGGCGCGCGGCTCGTCGATCTTCCCGTCCGGCGTGGTCGGAAAACGCATACAGCCAAAGCCCAGCAGCGAAACGTCGATTCCCAGTTTATCCATTGTTCTTTTTTCCATTTGAAAGACTCTCCTTCTCCTATATCCGTTTTGCGGCGCCCAATCAAAGGACGCTGTGCCGAAACAGCTGTTTTTATTTTTCCAGCTTGCCGATCTCGTTGTGCCGCTCGAAGCTTCTTTCGATCTCTACCAGCACGTTGGCATAGCTGCGCAGCTCCTCCGTCAGCGCTTCCTTATCCTCGCGCTCTTTTTTATAGGAAATGCGGTGCTCCATGCTCGCCCAGAAATCCATCGAAAGCGTCCGAAGCTGTACCTCCACCGGGAAATATTCCATCCCGTCCATGCAGTAGACCGGAACGCCCACGATCAAATGATAGCTGCGGTAGCCGTTCGGCTTTGGATTTTTGATATAATCCTGCTCCCGCACGGCGATCAGATCCGTCTGGCGCTTTAAGCTTTTGACCAGATTATAAATATCGTCCACAAAATAACAGATGACCCGCACGCCCGCGATGTCCTGCAGATAATCCTTGGCGTTGTCCACGGTCGGTTCCTTGCCTTTGCGGGCAAGCTTTTCTTCAAGGCTCTTTTTTTGCTTGATCCTGTCCTGTATGTAATGAATCGGCTGGCTGTCCGACGTGCCGTACAGGCTGTGGTTCAGCACGTCCAGCCGGGTCAGAAGCATCTGCATGGCGTCCTCGTAGGGCCGCACAAAATCATAATATTGTTCGTCGTTCATAAACCTTCCTCTTTGTAATCCCCTGAAAACAGCTCTTTTTTAAGACCGGCATCCCCCGCCGGTCCGTTTTCAGTATAATACAAAAGTATGAGAAAATCATGAATTTCGCAAAATTTATCCCCGTTTCATAAAATTTATGACTTTTTTAGGAAGTGGTCATACTCTGGACACATTTATTGGGTATTCTATTTTACGGATAGATGAATTACTCACTATCTCCCCCCTCATATAACGAAAAAGCGGTGAGCAGGTTTTCCTGCCAGCCGCTTTTTTGTTTTGCCTTAAGCCGTGCTGCTTCAATCAGTATAGCTTTCCAATCCGATCTGATCCTTTACTATCCCGTCCAGATCCTTCCAGACCGCCTCCTTTTGATCCAGCATCAGATAGCCGTGCCAGCTTTGCTCCTTCGGGATCGAAACCGATCCGGGATTCAAGCAGAGGATCCCGTCTTTTACCCAATGCCCCGGCACATGGGTGTGCCCCTGCAAAAACAGGTCGCCTGCCTTCATCGGCGGCAGGCTTTCCATGCTGTAATGATGCCCGTGGGCTGCGATCGCAGCCCGCTCTCCCAGATCCAGCACGCAGTAATCTGCCAGGATCGGGAAGTCCAGCACCATCTGATCCACCTCCGTATCGCAGTTGCCGCGTACGCACAGGATCTGGTTTTTCAAAGGGTTCAGGGCTGCGGTCACCGCTTTCGGATCATAGCCCTTTGGCAGGTCGTTTCTCGGCCCGTGGTACAAAATGTCCCCCAGAAGCAGGATCCGTCCGGGCTTTTCCCGCTTTATAGCTTCCAGAAGCTTCTCACAATAGTAAGCGGATCCGTGAAGATCCGAAGCGATCATCCATTTCATGCTCACAGCTCCAGCGCCCGGAAATACCGGATCGTATAGTCCAGCCCTTTTTCGCCCAGCTCGCCCTGCCAGTTCGCAGAATGCGGCTCGATGCTCAGACGCCCCTCGTAGCCCTGCGCGCAGAGGATCGCCAGAAATGCGCCCCAGTTTGTCTGATCCAGCCCTGCCGGGGGATCGTCATAGCGCTCGCCGCCGATCAAAAGGGAGCCCTTCAAATGCACGTGCGCAAACCGTTTTCCCCAGTCCCTTGCCTCTTTCAGATAGTCGCCGCCGTCATAAATGCAGTGGGACGGATCGTATTTGATATAAAGATCCTTCAGATAGCCGTGGATCACCCGGAACGCCGTCGGATCGCATACAAAATTGTTCCAGCGGCAGTTGTAGGTGGCGATCTTTACGCCCTTTTCCTTGCCGTAGGCGATCAGCTTTTCAAAGTAAGCGATCGCGTGGGTGCAGTTTTCATAATAAGAAAGGCTTTCCACATAATTGCAGCCCGTGATATAAACGTCGCAGCCCAGATACGCCGTCGCGTCGATCAGGCGGTACTCCAGCTCCAGCTCCTCCTGACGGATGCCGTTTTCGTCGATCCTGTCGCTTCCCCAGCGTCCTACCGCGCCCACAGGCAGCTCAAAGCGGCTGCTCCTTTCCGCGATTTTTTCCAGATTGTCCAGGAATTCCTGCGCCCGGTCGTTGACGTCCAATTCCACAAAGGAAAGCCCTTTTTCCTTCACATGTGCAAAATCCTCTTCCCGGATCCAGCTGATCATTCCAAGTTCCATCATATCCTCCATTTTAATCAAAATACACGGTTTTCCCGGTTTTTGCCGACTCATAAACCGCTTCCAGAATCCGCGTTACCACGAGCGCCTGCTCCGGCTTTACCGTCAGCTCCCCGCCGTTCATAACAGCATTATAAAACACCCGCTGCTCCACGTCATCCGGTTTTTCTTCCACGCCGTCAAAAAATGCCACGCCGCCCGCGTTCAGGTCCGGCTTTTCCACACACTGCCTGCCGTACTGCACCCGGTTGATGCGCAGTCCGTCCTTCATATCCGCGCCCGCCTTTGTGCCGCAAAGGCTCGTCTTTGCCTCGTCCACTTCCAGCGTATTCAGCGCCCATGAGGCTTCCAGCTCGATCGTCGCGCCGTTTTTCATTTTAATAAAGCCAAAGGCGGAATCCTCCACCGTAAATTCCTCGGGATCCCAATCGCCCCATGCGTTTCCGGTATCCTTCTGATCTGCCAGCTTGCGGAATACGGAGCCTGTCACACTCTCCGGCTCATAGTTGTCCATCGTCCAAAGCGTCAAGTCAAGCGCATGGGTCCCGATGTCGATCAAAGGGCCGCCGCCCTGCTTTTCGGCATCCAGAAATACGCCCCATGTCGGAACCGCGCGTCTGCGCAGCGCGTGCGCCTTCGCAAAATAAACCTCGCCCAGATCGCCGTTTTCACAGGCTTTTTTCAAATACTGGGAATCTGCGCGGTAGCGGTTCTGATAGCCGATCGTCAGGATCTTCCCGGTCTTTTTTGCCGTATCCAGCATCGCCTTTGCTTCCGCATATGTCTTTGCCATGGGCTTTTCGCACATCACGTTTTTGCCCGCCTCCATCGCCGCGATGCTTACCGGGGCGTGGGCGCTGTTGGGCGTCAAAACATAGACCGCGTCCAGATCCTCCTTTACAAGCTCGTTATAATCGGTATAAACCCGCGCGTCCGGCGTGCCGTATTCTTCCTTTGCTTTTTCCGCGCGCTCCCGGATCAGGTCGCAGAACGCCACCAGCTCAAACTTCCCGTTTCTTTTGATCGCAGGCAGATGTTTGCCGTTTGCAATGCCGCCGCAGCCTACGATTCCCGCTCTTAATTTTTTTTCCATGTTAACCTCCATTCCGGAGCGTAAGCGGCAAGGCGAACGGAAAACGCGGACGCGCTTTCCCGTCTGCCCTTCCGGCTATTTGCGACGCTCCTGCACAAATAATAACTTTCCGTACTCAGTCCTTTTCACAGCGCTCCAAAAATCGGAGGCTCTTTTCCATATCCGCCATCGGCTCCCCGTAAGGGTGGTCGTCCTGTTCGATCACGATCCACTGCGCGCCGCCTGCAATCCCGGCTTCCAGAACCTCTTTTACGCCAAGCTCGCCGTCGCCTAAGCATACCAGCTCTGCGCCCGCGTCCGTCCTGCGAAAATCTTTCATGTGGAGCACCGGGCAGCGCCCCGCATACCGCTTTAAAAAGGCGCAGGGATCCTCCCCGCCGACCTTTACCCAGCACAGATCCGGCTCTGCGCCCAGCACCTCTTCCGGCACGTCTGCATACAGCTGATCCAGATGATATACGCCCTCCGGCGTCTTTTGAAACTCAAAATCATGATTGTGGTATAAAAGCCGCATCCCCCGCTGTCTGCAGCCCTCCGAAACCGCCCGGATCAGCGCAAGCGTCTCCTGATAGCGCCCTGCGCCAAACCGCCTTTCTTCGGAAAGCCACGGAATCGCCAGCCATCTGCATCCCAGCGACGCATAGGCGTCCAGCGTGCCCTCCATGTCCTTTTCAAATTCCTCAACGGGAACGTGCGCGCTGATCGCTGCAAGCCCTTCTTTCTTTAAAACCGCACCGATCTCTTCCGCGCTTTTTCCATACATTCCTGCCAGCTCCACCCCGTCATAGCCCATCTGTGCAAGGCGGTGCATCGTTTTCTCAAAATCAGCCTCCGCTTCATCGCGCACCGAATATACCTGCGCCGCAACCGGTATCCGTCCCATAGCCCTCTCTCCTTTTTATCCCTCGAATCTCACGACCTGCTCTGTCCTTGCGGATTCAAAAATTGCTTCCATCAGGCGCATAACCCTTGCCACCTCGTCCAGCTTGATCCTCGGCTCCTCTTTTCCTTCGATCACCGCCATCACGTTTTTGTAGAAGTCGCGGATGTCACTGTCTGCCCACGGCATCTCTTCTGTGCGGATCGTATCGTCCCTGCGGGGCGCCATCGTCTTGGTAAGCCCTGCCGCCGTGATCACCGGAACCACGTCGCCCTCGTCTGCGCCCGTCGCGCACACGATTTTGCCGTCCCGTCCAAAATCTTCGATAACCGCGCTTCCGTCTGCGCCCAGCACATACCAGCGGGGCAGGGAGATAAAGTTGCTCGTTCCTACCTCAACCAGCACATGCACGCCGTTTTCAAAGCCCAGATCCGCCGAAAATCCGTCATCTACCAGCTGGTTTGTCACATTCGTCAGCGTCGCGTAAACCGTTTTCAGCTTCTTGCCGGGGAAAAATAAAAGCGCCTGATCCAAAAGGTGCACGCCCCAGTCCAGCACCATCCCGCCGCCGTGCTCCGGCTCCTGCCGCCAGTCGCCCGGGATCCCGCGGGAACCGTGTACCCTCGATTCGATCCGGAATATCTCGCCCAGCTTTCCCTGCGCCAGAACATTTTTTACCGTCAGAAAATCCTCGTCCCAGCGTCTGTTCTGATGCACCGTAAAAAATTTCCCCGTCCGCTCCGCCGCTTCCCGCATTACCGCAAGATCCGCAGAACAGAGGGTTACGGGCTTTTCGGAAACCACGTTTTTGCCCGCCTCCATCGCGCGCACCGCGATCTCCTTATGAACGTCGTTCGGCGTTGCCGCAAGGACAAGATCCGTGCTTTCATCCGCCAGCAGATCGTCCATGCTCTCATAAACGTGCACGCCCTTCCTACGCGCATACTCCCGGCGTTCCTCCTTAATATCCCAGATTCCCGCCACCTCCAGACCTTCGATCGTCTGGATCAGATCATAATGCCAGTTCGCCATCCCGCCGAACCCGACCATTGCAATTCTATGTTTCATGTCTCTCTCTCCATTCTTTTCATCATACCGCCTCCTTGTCAGGGAGCCTGCCCGCCGCACAGCCTGTGGCTGCTCTGGCGCTTTGGCAGACGCCTCCTGAGCGAAGGGGAATTTTCCCAATATGCAATGCATTCCGGCAGCCGGACCGGGACTTGTCTGAGCGCAGCCGCAGGCTGCGTGAGTTTGACCGGTCCGACTGCGTTTCGGAATGCTTTGCATATTGGGTATAAAATTCCCAGTGAGCGAAGGCAGCGTCTGCCAAAGCGCCGGGGCAGCCACAGGCTGTGCGGCGGGCAGGCAGACCCCTGACAAAGCAATTTTTGCGCGCTATGCCCAGAACATGCTGCCCCTGTCCTCGAAAATCAGAGAATTTTTCAGGCACTGGATCGCCTTTAACAGTCCTTCTCTGCCGGACATCAGGCTGTCCTCATGCTCGATGCTGATCGCGTAATCATAGCCTGCAAGCCGCAGTTCGGAGGCGATCGCCTTCCAGTATTCCTCCCCGTGTCCGTATCCTACGGAACGGAAAATCCACGAGCGTTCCAGCTCCTTCCCGTAGTGCACGGTATCCAAAACACCGTTTAACGCGGTATTTGCCGCATCCACCTTCGTATCCTTTGCATGGAAATGGAACAGCGCCCCCGCCTTTCCAAGCTCGCGGATGCAGGTCACGGGATCCATGCCCTGCCAGATCAGATGGCTGGGATCAAAGTTTGCGCCGATCTCCGGCCCTACCGCCTCGCGCAGGCGAAGCAGCGTCTTTGTATTGTAAACGCAAAAGCCCGGATGCAGCTCCAGCGCGATCTTATGAACGCCGTGCGCCCTTGCAAACGCTGTCTTTTCTTTCCAGTAAGGGATCAGCACCTCGTTCCACTGATAATCCAGAATATGTGAAAAATCATCCGGCCACGGGCAGGTCACCCAGTTCGGCGTTTTGTCCTCCGGGCTTCCTCCCGGACAGCCGGAAAAGGTGTTTACCACCGGAACGCCCAGCTTTTCCGCCAAAAGGATGGCGTTTGTCAGATCGTCGTCAAAGGCTTTCGCGATCGCCTTGTCCGGATGCACCATATTGCCGTGGCTGCTCAGGGCGCTGATCTCCAGCCCGTGCTTTTTGATCGTGTCCGCAAATTTTCTGCACTTTTCATCGTCTGACAGAAGCTCTGCCGCATCGCAGTGCGCCTTCCCCGGAAATCCGCCGCAGCCGATCTCCACCATCTGCACGCCGTTTTCCGCCAGAAAGCTGCACGCCTCGTCCAACGGCAGATCTCCCAAAACAACTGTAAATACGCCCAGTTTCATTCTTGAATCCTCCTGCTTTTATTGTGATATTTTATGATTTTACTTATTTTTTTCTTTTTTCCCTGTTCACATTTACTATAAATAAAACAGCAGGGAAAAGATAGCCTTTCCCTGCTGTATCCTCATACAATTCTGCTGTTTTTAATTTTGTGTTTTCCGCGCTTCCATCGGCGTGCACCCGAAATAGCGCCGGAACAGCCGCCCGAAATTATTATAATCTGAAAAGCCCACCGCGTCCGCCACCTGCGCCGCCGTGTATTCCCCGTTTTTCAGCAGGTTCATCGCTTTTTTCAGGCGCACCTCGTTGATATAATGAAGCGGCGCGGTTCCCACGCTTTCTCGGAACAGATGGTTAAACCGGTCGCTGCTCAAATGCACCAGCTCCGCCAGCTCCCCGTTGCTGATGTTCTGCGGATAATTCGCCTCGATATATTGGAGGGCAGTATTTAGCCGCTCCAGATTTTTGCGCCGCCGCATACTCTCCCGGTCTGTCAGCTCTTCCTGCGCATAGTGGCGCGCCAGATAGCAGACCAGTGAAAGAAGCGCTCCCTTGCACGCCAGCTTCCAGCCCGTTTCCCGCTTTTCCTGCTCCTCATAAATCTGCCGCATCAGCTCGCCGATCCGCTCATCATCCCGGATGATCGGCTGGAAAATGATATTTTTTTCCGCCAGCTCCCCGGAAAGCGCGCCCATTTCAAAGATCATCACGAGCATCGCGCCGCCGGTTTCCTCTGAAAAGCCCGCGTGCAGCACGTTGCTGTTTGCGATCACAAGGCTGCCCTTTCGCGCCGAAACGATCTCCTGATTTAACTGGATCTTCGTTTCCCCCTCCAATACATAATGCAGCTCGATGTGCTCATGCCAGTGCATGTCAAAATACTGGCACTTCCCCTGCGGCCGGTTCATAAATACCTGCACCGGAAATTCCCGGTCGCTCAATATTTTCTGCTCATAAAGGCTCAGCTCATGGGCGATCATCACTCATCCCTCCAAAAGCCAGTTCTCCATCCATGTGTGCACCAGATCCAGCCACTTTCCGCAGGCGGGATTCAGCCCATAGCCGTCCTTATTGCACGTCAGCCTGCTGCCCAGCGACAGCCCGTGCCCGCCCTTTTCAAAAATATGCAGCTCCACCGGAATGTGATGCGCCGCCAGCTCAGCCGCATACAAAAGCGAATTCTGCACCGGGACGCAGTCATCCTCCGCCGTATGCCACAAAAAGGTGCGGGGCACATTTTCATTCACATGCTTTTCCAGCGAAAGCGATTCCTTTTTCGCCTCATATTCATCCCCCAGAAGGTTTTTGAAGGAATCCGCATGGGCATAGCTGCCCGACGTGATGACCGGATAGCACAAAATCATGCCGTTTGGACGCAGCTGCTCCCAATCTGCCCCAAGCGCCTGCCCTGCCCAGTCCTCCGCCCAGAATGTGCCGTAGCTTCCCGCCATATGCCCGCCTGCGGAAAAGCCGCAGATCACGATCCGTTCCGGGTCAACATGCCATTTTCCTGCGTTCTGGCGCATCGTCTGCACCGCTTTCCCAAGCTCTAAAAACGCCGCCGGGAACCGCGCCGGAGCCACCGAATACCGCAGCACCGCCGCGTGATAGCCCATTGCGCAAAACTGCATCGCTATGATCTCCGCTTCCCGGTCGGAGGTCATTCCATAGCCGCCGCCCGGACAGACGATCACCGCCGGTCTTTTGGAAATCCCGATCTCCGGCGAATCGTCCAGTATGTACGTATACAGGGCGGCATATTCCATGGAGCCCCCGTTTCTCACATCAATTTTTTCGTGTATCATCGTATCCCTCTTTCTGTTTCTGCTCTTTTCCTTTGAAATCCCGTCGTTTTCAAGCAGCCTACGGGTTTATTATATTTTACCGCTGCGCAGATGTCCATAGGGAATCGTTTTGCCCGCCGCTATCCTCCGGCTTGGCGTTGTCTGCGGGCGGCGGGGGTTTTCCGCAAGCCGACTGGCGAGCGAAGGAGAATTTGCAGCCGGATGCCCGTGTCGGGCACATCTGCTGCATCCGCGGCGATTTTTATTGCATTTACTCCGGATTTTCTTTAAACTATCTATGCAGACTATGATATTTTCATCGGAAATGAGGTTTTTATGGATACAGGATTTTTACCCATCTGCCGGAAGGATATGGAAGACCGGCAGATCGAACAGTTTGATTTCGTCTATGTGATCGGGGACGCCTATGTGGATCACCCCTCTTTCGGGCACGCCATCATCAGCCGCGTGCTGACCGCCAACGGCTTTTCTGTCGGGATCATCTCCCAGCCTGACTGGAAGGATCCTTCCAGCATCAAAATTTACGGAGCGCCCCGCCTCGGCTTTTTAGTCACCGGCGGAAATATGGACTCCATGGTAAACCATTACTCCGTTTCCAAACGGCGCAGGGAAAAAGACGCCTTTACTCCCGGCGGCGTCATGGGAAAACGCCCCGATTATGCCACTACCGTTTACTGTAAGCTGATCCGCAGGGCATATCCCGACGTTCCCATTATGATCGGCGGGATTGAAGCCAGCCTGCGGCGGCTTGCCCATTACGACTACTGGTCGGATAAGCTAAAGCCCTCCATTTTGATCGAATCCGGCGCAGACCTTCTGATGTACGGCATGGGCGAACGGAGTATTGTGGAAATCGCGGAAGCGCTCAACAGCGGTCTGGACATCAGGGATGTGACCTTTATTCCGGGAACCGTTTACAAAGCAACGAAAAAAGAGGACGTCTACGACGCGCTGTCCCTGCCCTCCTACCGGGAGCTTTTGGCAGACAAGCTAAATTATGCAAAAAGCTTTTATATCCAATATCAGAACACCGATCCCTTCCGCGGGAAACGCCTGACGGAGGAATATGACAACGGCGTTTTGGTCGTGCAGAATCCCGCCTCCAAGCCTTTGAGCACAAACGAAATGGACAGCGTATACGCCCTGCCCTATATGCGCACCTACCATCCCTCCTACGAGGCGCTGGGCGGTGTTCCCGCCATCGAGGAAGTCAAATACAGCCTCGTCAGCAACCGGGGCTGCTACGGCGGCTGCAGCTTCTGCGCCCTGACCTTCCATCAGGGGCGGATCATCCAGACCAGAAGCCATGAATCCATCGTGGAGGAAGCGGAGCACTTTATCAAGGAGCCTGATTTTAAGGGCTATATCCACGACGTAGGCGGCCCGACCGCCAATTTCCGCGCCCCCGCCTGCGAAAAGCAGATGAAAGCCGGCGTCTGCCCGGACAGACAGTGCCTCTTCCCGACGCCCTGCAAAAATTTAAAAATCGACCACTCCGACTATCTTGCCCTTCTTCGGAAGCTGCGGGCGCTCCCCGGCGTAAAAAAAGTCTTTATCCGCTCCGGGCTGCGGTTTGATTACCTGGTCAACGATCCGGACAAAACCTTTTTGCAGGAGCTGTGCGAACACCATGTCAGCGGCCAGCTCAAGGTGGCTCCGGAGCATATTTCCGATGCGGTACTCGAAAAAATGGGAAAGCCCCGCGTATCGGTGTATAAACGCTTTGTCAAGGAATATGAGGATATGAACGCCAAGCTGCAGAAAAAACAGTATCTGGTTCCCTATCTCATGTCCTCCCATCCCGGCTCTACCTTAAAGGAAGCCGTGGAGCTTTCGGAATTTCTGCGGGATCTGGGCTACATGCCCCAGCAGGTACAGGATTTTTATCCGACGCCGTCCACCATTTCCACCTGCATGTACTACACCGGAGTGGATCCCCGCACGATGCAGCCTGTCTATGTGGCAAAAAATCCCCATGAAAAAGCCATGCAGCGCGCGCTGATCCAGTACCGGAACCCGAAAAATTATGACCTTGTGGTGGAAGCCCTGACCCTCGCAAAGCGGACGGATCTGATCGGCTACGGCGAAAAATGCCTCATCCGCCCGCGCCAGAACGACAAAAAGACGATGAGCCTTGTGTCAAAACAGCAGCAGGAACAGAAGAAAAATGCGCCCCGCAAGAAAAAGACGATCCGGAACGTGCATAAGAAAAAGAAATAAACCTTTTTAAAAAAGGACACTTTTCAGCATTCTCCTATCCCTGAAAAGTGTCCTAACGTATTTACATATCTTCAATATAAAAATCGTCCTGACAGCTCCGCCCCTCATTTTTTAATAACAGCTTGTGTTCATCATAGGAACGCATTCCGTTTGCCCGGAGGATTTCGCCAATATTCTGCCGGCTGCTTGGAATAATCCTGCTTTGTACCCATCTCATACTCCACTTGGAATCCACAGAACGAATGCCTTTTTTTAAAAAAAGGGAAAGCATGAACGGAGTTTCCCTAAAAGAAACATCTTCCGGAATGTCTATCGTATATTGCCTTGTCTGCTCATCATAATTTAATATTCCAACCGTCTTATTAACATTCACTCTTTTTATTGCGTATCTGCTCAAAATAACACCACCTGTTCCAAATCATTTCCCAAATTCTATTGATATGGTTCTCCGATAAAATTTGATCGATCCCCTCAAAAATATAATTCCTGTCAGCCTCTTCCAACGCACGGAGCTGTAAATCATATCCTTTTGGTATCAACGATAAATTATACTCCAAAGACCTTGCTCCAATATAATTATTTACAGGAAAGTCCCTCATTACATCTGTATTTTCAATAAGCTTTTCATCGCCGTATGTTGAAAACAGCAGAGATACCCCCTGATCAAACAACGGAGCCATCCTTACACTGTCGTCTTCGTCATTTCGCAAAACCTCCAGATTGCTTCCGTGCCGATCTCTATTAGCCGTCAGATAATCGATGCAAAACATCTGGTACATATACAATCCCCAGCCATTTCTTACCGCAAATTCCAGTGGGGATTCATTTTCTTCTTTTTGCAGATCGTAATACAGATCATATGGCATCTTTTCCTCATTCTCCCTGCGGAAATTTTCCGAAACAGAAATCCACGTTTCCAATTCCTTCCCGTCCACCATAATCTGTGCATGTATCAGTTTATATACCACGTGAGGAATCCCCAAAACATTCATGACACGGCTTACGATCAATTCATTTACACATTCATGACCAAATATTCCCTCCTGCCCATCCTTTTTTCATCACATCACATTCTGCGGCTTCCCATCCAGATATGCCGCGATATTTTCAAACACGATGACCGCCCTTTTGTAAAGCGCCTCCTTTGTGGCAAACGCCACATGGGGCGTTGCGATCAGGTTCGGACAGGAAAACAGCGGGTGGGAGGCTGCAACCGGAGGCTCCGTTTCAAATACATCAACCGCAGCCCCCGCAAGACTGCCCTCTGTCAGCGCCTCCGCAAGCGAAACGCTGTCCACGACCGGACCGCGCGCCGTATTGATCAGTACGGCGCTTTTTTTCATCAGGGAAAGCTCCCGCCTGCCGATCAGCCCCCTCGTTTCCTCTGTCAGCGGAACGTGCAGGGAAACAATGTCGCATTCCGATAAAAGGGTGTCCAGATCCGTCATTTTCACACCCTCTATCTGCTTTTTGCTTCTGTTAAACCCGTATACCTCACAGCCAAACGCCTGCGCCAGCTTCGCCGTGCGCGTCCCGATCGCGCCCAGACCGACAACGCCGAATTTCTTGCCCTCAAGCTCCAGCCCTACCAGCCCGGTCTTGTCCTTTTCCTCCCGGACCGCTTTATTGCACTCTGCGATCTTTCGGTATAAAGAAAGTGCCATTCCAAACACAAGCTCGGACACCGCCGTGTTGGAATAGCCCGCGCAGTTGCTCACGAGCACGTTATTTTTACGGCACACCGCCATATCCACATGATCCACGCCCGTAAACGCAACGGAAATCATTTTTAACTTCGGGCAGGCTTCCAGCACCTCCCCCGGAAAGGGCAGATTGGAAAACGCCAGAAGCTCTGCGTCTTTTGCCCTGCCGATCAGCGTGTCTGTATCTGTCACACGGGTATCGTAATATTCAATTTCAACACGTCCTTCCAGCTTTTCTTCTGCCAGCGCCAAAAGCGCCTCTTTTTCCACGCCCAAAGGCTCCATGATCACAAGCTTCATTGCAAAATCCTCCTCGTACATGATGAGGATATTATACTCCGGGTGCAAATCCGGGGCAAGCCTATCCTTTTTCAGCTTTCCTGATACATCTTTTTCAGCCGCCTTGCCGCCTCTTTCGTATCCTCTGCTGAACCGAAGGTAGAAAATCTGAAATACCCTTCCCCGCAGGCGCCAAATCCTTCTCCGGGCGTCCCGACCACTTGGATTTTTTCCAGCAGCAGATCAAAAAATTTCCAGCTTCCCATGCCGTCCGGACATTTCAGCCACACATAGGGCGCATTTTTGCCGCCGCAGTACCAAATGCCCAGCTCGTCCAACGCCTTCATCAGGCAGGCCGCATTCTGCTTATAAATCCGGATATTCTCCCGGATCTGGCTTTGCCCCTCCTTCGTGAACACCGCAGCCGCCCCCTTCTGGATCAGATAGGATACGCCGTTTGTTTTGGTCGTCCGGTTTCTGACCCACATCTGGTTCAGGTTCCGGCCTCCCCGCTCCAGCGCCTTTGGAATTACCGTATAGCCGCAGCGGGTTCCTGTAAAGCCCGCGGTCTTGGAAAGGGAGCATACCTCGATCGCGCATTCCTTTGCCCCCTCGATCTCAAAAATACTGTGAGGGATCTGATCCTCCTCGATAAACGCCTCGTAGGCGGCGTCAAACAGGATCACCGCATCGGTCCGGCGGGCATAGTCCACCCATTCCTTCAGCTGGCTCCTGTTATAGGCCGCTCCCGTCGGGTTATTGGGCGAGCACAGGTAAATTACATCCGCACATACTGTCTCGTCCGGCATCGGCAGAAACCCGTTTTCCATTCCTGCCGCCAGCGTCACGATGCGGTTGCCCGCCATCACATTCGCATCCACATATGCCGGATACGCCGGCTCCAGAATCAGCACGGTTTTGTTATTGCCAAACAAATCCAGAAGATCTCCCAGCTCGTCGCTTGCCCCGCTGGATACAAAAACCTCCCCGTCCTCCAGCGCAACGCCTCTGCTCCGGTAATATCCGGCAATGGCGCTGCGCAGCTGGGGATCACCGCATTCCGGCATATAGCCGTGAAAGGTCTCGGCAGCCGCCTGATCCTCCACCGCCTCGTGCAGTGCGCGGATCACTGCGCTGCAAAGCGGCAGCGAAACGTCCCCAATCCCCATCCGGTACAGCTTTGCGCCGGGATGGGCTTCCAGATATGCCTTCGTTTTCTGTGAAATATGATAAAACAAATAAGAATCCTTTAAATTTTCGTAATTTGTATTCGGTATCATCTATTTTTCCCCTCAGCCGTTCACCGGCGCAACGCCGATGGTAATTTCCTCCAATACATCCAGAAGCACCCGCACCGTATCCAAGGAGGTAAACATTGTCACATGGTTTTCTATCGCGGCCCGCCGGATGACAGCCCCGTCCTTATCATGGATCCCGGACAGCACCGCCCTGGTATTGATCACATAGCTCACATGTCCCGCCCGGATCGAATCCAGAACCTCTGTACTGTTTTCACTCAGCTTTCTGCGGATTCGCGCCCGGATTCCATGCTCCTTTAAAAACGCTCCTGTCCCTGCCGTTGCCTCAATGGAAAAGCCCATCCCATAAAAACGACGGATCAGCGGCAGGGCCTCTTTTTTATCCTCGTCTGCCAGCGTTACCAGCACCGTCCCATAATTCTGCATTTTTATGCCGGAAGCGACGAGCGCCTTATACATGGCGCGGGACAGCTTTGCATCGTATCCGATTGCCTCTCCGGTAGACTTCATTTCCGGAGAAAGAAAAACGTCCATCCCGCTCAGCTTTTCAAAGGAAAAAACCGGCGCTTTCACATAAAATCGCTTCTTTTCCTCCGTATATTTCACATGGATTTTCTGCTCCCTCAGACTTTTTCCGAGCATTACCCGGACGGCAATATCTGCGATCGGATATCCCGTTGCCTTGGACAAAAAGGGGACGGTCCTGGAGGAACGCGGATTGACCTCAATGATCCACACCTGCCCGCTGCTGTCCACAATAAACTGCACATTGAACAGTCCGCGGATCCCGATTCCCAGACCCAGCCGCCGGGTATCGTCCAGAATCGTTTCCCGGACGCGTTCCGACAGCCCCAGCGCCGGATAAACGCTGATGGAATCGCCGGAATGCACCCCCGTCCGTTCCACCAGCTCCATGATCCCCGGAATCCATACTTCCTCTCCATCACAGACTGCGTCCACCTCCACCTCCCTGCCGCAGATGTAATGATCCACCAGTACCGGTCGGCCTGCATCCAGTTCCACCGCATTTTTCAGGTACTGCCTCAGCTGTTCTTTATCCGCCACGATCTGCATTGCCCGTCCGCCCAGCACAAAGCTGGGACGCACCAACACCGGAAAGCCGATTTTTTCCGCTGCCCGTACGCCCTCTTCCACCTCCGTTACCGCCTGTCCCTTCGGCTGAGGGATGGAAAGGCTTTCCAGAAGCTTCTCAAACGCCTCCCGGTTTTCCGCCCTTTCAATCGCGCAGCAGTCCGTACCGATGACCCGCACACCCCGTTTTGCCAACGGCTCCGCCAGATTCACGGCAGTCTGCCCTCCCAGGGAAACGATTACCCCGTCCGGCTGCTCTGCCTCAAGCACATTCATTACTGCCTCCGGATCCAGCGGTTCAAAATACAGCCTGTCCGAGGTCGTATAATCTGTGGAAACCGTTTCCGGGTTATTGTTGATCAGAATCGCCGCATATCCCTCTTTCCGGATCGTCATGGCAGCATGCACCGCGGAGTAATCAAATTCCACGCCCTGTCCTATCCTGATCGGTCCCGAGCCGAGCACCACGATCTTTTTTCTCGGATCCGGCTTTCTCTCATCTTCCTCTTCATAAGTCGAATAAAAATATGGAACGTCGCTTTCAAATTCCGACGCGCAGGTGTCGATCATCTTATAGACCGGGAAGATCCCCCACTTTTTGCGCAGGGCGTAAATTTCCTCCTCATCCGTTTCCCACAGCCAGGCGACCGCCCGGTCGGAAAAGCCGTTTTTCTTCGCTTCATACAAAGCGTCCCTCTCTCCCTTATGTTGCGCAGTCTGCCGCTCTGTTTCCACGATATTCCGTATTTTTTCCAGAAAAAACCGGTCGATCCCGCTTGCCTGCGCGATCTGCTCTGTCGGACAGCCCAGCCGCACAAGCTGCGCCACCGCATAGATCCGGTCTTCAGTTCCCGTTTTGACAGCGGAAAGCAGCTCCTCCCGGGTACTTTTGTCAAATTCGGGGCTATACAGGTGAAACTTTCCCGTTTCCAGCGACCGCACCGCCTTCAGCAGGCTTTCCCCGAATGTCCGCCCGATTCCCATCGCCTCCCCGGTGGCTTTCATCTGGGTTCCCAGCTCCCGGCTTGCGTCGGTAAATTTGTCAAAGGGAAAGCGCGGCATTTTGGTTACCACATAATCCAGCGCCGGTTCAAAGGAGGCGGGGGTATTTACCAGCTGGATTTCATCCAGCGTCATTCCCACACTGATCTTTGCGGATACCCGCGCGATCGGATAGCCGCTTGCCTTGGACGCCAGCGCCGAAGACCGGGACACTCTGGGATTGACCTCGATCAGATAATACTGAAAGGAATCCGGATCCAAGGCAAACTGCACGTTGCAGCCTCCCTCCACTTTCAGCGCCCGGATTATTTTAAGCGCGCTGTCGCGCAGCATCTGATATTCCCGGTTCGTCAGCGTCTGGGAGGGGCAGACTACGATGGAATCTCCCGTATGGATACCAACCGGATCCACATTTTCCATGTTGCAGACAGTAATCGCCGTATCGTTGGCATCCCGGATCACCTCATATTCGATTTCCTTATACCCCCGGACGCTTTTTTCGATCAGCGCCTCATGTACCGGGGAAACCTCCAGCGCATGTCTGATCCGCCTTCTAAATTCTTCCCGGCTTTCCGCAAAGCCTCCGCCGGTTCCACCCAACGTAAAAGCGGGGCGGATCACTACCGGATACCCGATCTTTTCTGCCACAGCCAGCCCCTCCTCCACTGTGGCTGCCGACGCAGAAGGAAGCACCGGTTCTCCCAGCTCCTGACAAAGCCTGCGAAACAACTCCCTGTCCTCAGCGCGGGCGATGCTTTCGCTGTCCGTTCCCAGAAGCTCTACCTGACACTCCTTTAAAATCCCTTCTTTTTCCAGCTGCATGGCAAGATTTAGTCCCGTCTGCCCACCGATTCCCGGCACAAGGGCGTCCGGACGCTCCCGCCTGATGACCTTCGCCATATATTCCAGCGTCAGCGGCTCCATATATACCTTATCTGCAATGGCAGGATCCGTCATAATCGTGGCAGGATTGGAATTGCACAAAATGACCTCATAGCCCTCTTCTTTTAGGGCAAGGCACGCCTGCGTACCCGCATAATCAAACTCCGCCGCCTGCCCGATGACGATCGGTCCCGAGCCGATCACAAGTATTTTTTTTAGATCAGTTCTTTTCGGCATTCTTTTTTTCCTCCATCCTCCGGATAAACAGATCGAACAGATAAGCGCTGTCCTGTGGGCCGGGCGCACTTTCCGGGTGGTACTGCACTCCAAACAGACCGTCTGCTGCGCAGGCTGCTCCCTCTACAGTATGATCCAGCAGGTTGATGTGGGTCAGCTTTAATCCCGTCCCTGCCAGGCTTCCGGCATCCACCGCATAGGAATGGTTCTGGGAGGTGATCTCTATTTTCCCCGTTTTCAGGTTTTTGACCGGATGATTGCCGCCCCGATGTCCGAATTTTAAAGGATATGTCCTCGCGCCGCAGGCAAGGCATAAAATCTGATGCCCCAGACAGATCCCGAACATCGGATACTTTCCCCGCAGCGCCTGCACCAGACGGATTACCGGTTCCGCCTCCTCCGGATTACCCGGGCCGTTTGACAAAAGGATTCCGTCCGGACAAAGCGCTTCCACCTCTTTTGCCGTCGTATTCCAAGGCAGCGCCGTTACGCTGCATCCTCTCCTGTTCAGGCACCGGACAATATTCTGCTTCATTCCACAGTCTATGGCCGCCACCCGGAACCTTTCCTGCGCCGCTGGAAAGCATTCCGGGATTTTTCTGCCGATCCGGGCAACCGGATTTTGAAGCAGCGTTCCGCGCCCCAGCCGTTCCAGCCCTTCTTCCAGCGGGGTATCTGCCGCAGTCATCAGCACCTTCCCGCTTCCCTTTGTCCGTATTGCGCGGACAAGCCTGCGCGTATCAATTCCCGAAATACCCGGAATTTCATAGTTTTCCATCAGCTCTCCCAACGTGCAGATACATCGGAAATTGGATGGGCTGTCCTGATACTCCCTTACCGCCAGCCCTCCGATGACCGGTCTTTGCGTTTCAAAATCCTCTGCCGCAATGCCGTAGCATCCGATCATCGGATATGCCATCACTACCGTCTGCCCCGCATAGGACGGGTCGGAAACAATTTCCTGATAACCCACCGGAGACGTATTAAATACCAGCTCCGTTATCCGCTCCTGCCTGCTGCCGAAGCCGTAGCCAAAATACTGGCTTCCATCCTCCAAAATCAGTTTTCTGTCAAAAGGTTTCACGTTTCTGTTCCCCCTTCCGCAGCCTCCCTTTCCTGTGCCGCTCCCAGCGCCGCCCGAACCAGGCCAAGGAACAGCGGATGGGGCTGGTTGGGCCGGCTCTTAAATTCCGGATGAAACTGCACGCCTATATAAAACGGATGATCCGCCAGCTCCACCGCCTCGACCAGACGTCCGTCCAGAGAGGTTCCGCTTAAGATCAGCCCCGCTTGCGTCAAAAGCTCCCGGTACGCATTATTGAACTCATACCGGTGACGATGTCTCTCATTGATCTGTGTTTTCCCGTAACAGCGCGCCAGCAGCGTATTCTCCTGAATCCGGCAGGGACAGCTTCCCAGACGCAGGGTACCGCCTTTTTCAATGCTGCCGCTCTGCCCCGGCATAAAATCAATGACCTTATGGGGACACAGCTCGTCAAACTCCCCTGAGTCTGCATCCGGCAGTCCCGCTTTATTCCTGGCGTATTCGATGACCGCAATCTGCATGCCCAGACAAATGCCCAAATACGGCACCTTATTTTGGCGGGCGTACTCTGCCGCACGGATCATCCCTTCGATTCCCCGGTCCCCGAAGCCTCCGGGAACAAGAATCCCGTCCAATCCTGCCAACTGATTTGCCGTCCCTTCCTTTGTTAGCTGTTCTGAATCGATCCAGTCGATATCTACATAAGCGTCCTCCGCATAGCCCGCATGGTTAAGCGCTTCCGCCACAGACAGGTAGGCGTCATGCAGCTTCACATATTTTCCAACCAAGCCAATGCGCACCTTGCGGGATCTGTTTTGGATCCTCTCTACAAGCTGCTCCCACCCGCTTAAATCCGGCTGCTTTCCCGAAAGCCCCAGTTCCCTGCATACCACCGCCGAAAAATTCTGCCGCTCCAGCATCAGCGGCGCTTCATACAGATTTTTTACGGTACTGTTTTCGATCACGCAATCCTGCTTCACATTGCAGAACATTGAAATTTTCCGGAAAATTTCCGGCTCCAGCGGCCGGTCGGCGCGCAGCACGATCAGATCCGGGCTGATTCCCATTCCCTGAAGTTCCTTGACCGAGTGCTGGGTCGGCTTGGATTTGTGTTCCCCGGAGCCTCCAAGATATGGCACCAGCGTGACATGAAGAAAGAGGCTGTTCTGCCTTCCGACCTCCAATGAAATCTGACGTACAGCCTCCAGAAACGGCTGCGATTCGATGTCGCCGATGGTACCTCCGATTTCCGTGATGACCACGTCCGCATCCGTCTGCTTTCCTACCCGATATACAAATTCCTTTATTTCATCCGTAATGTGGGGAATTACCTGAACTGTCGATCCCAGATACTCCCCTCTCCGCTCCTTATTCAGGACGTTCCAATATACCCGTCCTGCGGTCAGATTGGAGTAGCGGTTCAGATCTTCATCGATAAACCGTTCATAATGACCAAGGTCCAGATCCGTTTCCGCCCCGTCCTCCGTCACATATACTTCGCCGTGCTGATACGGGCTCATCGTCCCGGGATCCACGTTGATATACGGATCCAGCTTCTGGGCTGCAACCCGGAAGCCTCTCGCCTTCAAAAGGCGGCCCAGAGAAGCCGCCGTGATCCCTTTTCCAAGACCCGACACCACTCCTCCGGTCACAAAAATATATTTCGTCATTTTGCTTCCTCCGCTTTTTTATTTTCCGCTGTCTCCGTAATTGGAGAGCACCCGTGCGGACGGGTCGCTGACTCTGCAGCCCTCCCAGTCCGGATTGGGCATCCAGAAATCTGTTACCATTTCGGACTGTCCCGGATAACAGGCTTCAAAAATTTCCCTGTACAGCAGGGACTCCTTTGTAAACGGAGTCGCGTGCAAAAAGCGTTTCCGCCTTTCCTCAAACGCTTCATCCGTATATTTCTGCTCCGCATACTCCTTTAAATCATCCACCATAGAATGTCCCACCGCATCGGAGAATGCCGCCTTTTCCCGCCACAGGATTTCCTCCGGCAGGATCTTATCCTTTTCAAAAGCATGACGCAGCAGATATTTTCCCTTCCCATAGGTATTTCTTTTTAGCTCCGGATCTACCGCCATCACATACCTTACAAGCTCCAGATCCCCGAACGGGACCCGCGCCTCCAGGGAATTGACGGAAATACACCGGTCCGCCCGCAGCACATCATACATATGCAGCTCCCGGATACGCTTTTCTGACTCTGCCTGAAATGCCTCCGCATCCGGCGCAAAATCCGTATATTTGTAGCCGAACAGCTCGTCGGAGATTTCCCCGGTCAAAAGCACCCTGAGCTCTGTCCGCTCATGAATCGCCCTGCACACCAGATACATTCCGACCGACGCGCGGATCGTCGTAATATCATAAGTCCCCAGCAGCCGGATGACCGTCTCCAGAGCCGCTAAAACATCCTCCCGCGTCATATATATTTCCGTATGCTTACTCCCGATATACTCCGCAGCCTGCCGGGCATATTTCAAATCGATCGCATCCCTGCTCATTCCGATGGCGAAGGTCTGTATCGGCTCCCTGCTCTCTTTTGCCGCAATGGCGCAGACCAGGGAAGAATCCAGCCCGCCGGAAAGCAAAAAGCCAACCTTTGCATCCGATACCAGACGTTTTTTCACGCCTGCGGTCAGCAGGTCATGGATCCGTCCGCACACCGTTTCCAGATCGTCCGTACATCTTCCCTGCGGCTTTTCAATCTGACAATAGCGTACAAACCGTCCGTTCCTGTAATAATGCCCGGGCGGGAAGGGACAGATCCTGTCCGTCAGCCCCAGCAGATTTTTGGGTTCACTGGCAAACAGGATTACCCCGCAGGGATCATAGCCGTAATAGAGCGGGCGGATTCCGATCGGATCCCGCGCCGCCACATATTCCCCGGTTTTTCCGTCATAAAAAACACAGGCAAATTCCGCATCCAGCATGGAAAACATCTCCGTGCCGTACGTTTCATACAGCGGCAGCAGCACCTCACAGTCCGAATCGCTTTCAAAATAATATTTTTCGGAAAGCTTCTCCCTGATCCGTTCAAATCCGTAAATCTCCCCGTTGCAGACCACATAGCTGCCATCCCGTTCAAAGGGCTGCATCCCTTCCGGGGTAAGCCCCATGATCGCCAGCCGGTGAAATCCCAGAAATCCGTTTCCCGTATCCACAATCCTGCTGTCGTCCGGCCCTCTGGAGACCGTCCGCTCAAAGCCCTCCTGAAACCGTTCCCAATCAAAGGCGGCGCTTTTGCCGCAGTAAGCCATAATCGAACACATAGGAATCTGCCTCCGTCCCTTTTGTTTTATTCCATATCCTGCAGCGCGACAAAGCTTTTTTCGCCGTTTCAACGACGCTGCTGCAGCCCTGTCCCTATCTGATGCCAAAAAGCAGCTCCCCATAGGTCGGGAACGGCCAATACTTCTTTGCCGTCAGCGTTTCCGCCTCGTCACAGGCCATCCGCAGCTCGCTCATTCTGACAAGGACAACATCCCGGATCGCGCAGGCCTCCGCTTCTGCATTTTCTGCATCCCCCAGCCCTGACAGCGCCTCCTCCAGCGCCTCCTGCCTTGCGGATATCTGATCGGTCAGCGCAGAAAGCCTGCGGATCATCCTGTTCTCCCAGCTGCAGGCCAGTGCGGCATCCGATGCCCTTTTCAGCGCCAGCGTTTCGCACAGTTCCTTCGTATATGCCGCCACAGCAGGGGCGATCTGCGTCCGGGCCATATCCAGCATCGTGTTTGCTTCGATTACCACGGTCTTGCAGTAATTATCCAGCATGATCTCGCATCTGGACCTGAGCTCTGCCTCGGAAAACACCTTGTGCCCCGTCAGCATCCGCACATTTTTAGGGTCCAGAAGATGCGGCATACAGTCCGCTGTTGTGCGGTAATTCAAAAGCCCTCTCTCCTGCGTTGCCTCCCGGATCCACGCCTCGTCATAGCCGTTTCCGTTAAAAATGATCTTTTTATGATCCCGGATCGTCTTTCGGATCATCTCATGCAGGGCTGTTCCAAAATCCTCCGCCTGCTCCAGACGGTCCGCATAAATTTTCAGGCTCTCCGCTACCGCGCTGTTGAGCATCATATTGGCGCAGGCGATGCTGTTGGAGGAGCCCAGCATCCGAAATTCAAACTTATTCCCGGTAAAGGCAAACGGGGAGGTCCGGTTCCGGTCCGTGGTATCGCGGTTAAACTTCGGAAGCACATCCACTCCCAGCTTCATCTGGGTTTTCTGCGTTCCCGCATAAGGCACATCCTGCTCGATCGCCTCCAAAACCGCATTCAGCTCTTCTCCCAGAAACATGGAGATCACTGCCGGAGGCGCTTCGTTTGCACCCAGTCTGTGATCATTGCCCGCCGTTGCCACGGAAAGCCGGAGCAGATCCTGATAATCGTCCACCGCCTTGATTACCGCACATAAAAACAGCAGAAACTGGGCGTTTTCATACGGGGTCTCTCCCGGGGAAAGCAGGTTGATCCCCGTATCGGTGGAAATCGACCAGTTATTATGCTTCCCGCTTCCGTTGACGCCTGCAAAGGGCTTTTCGTGGAGCAGGCAGACCAGACCGTGCTTTTCGGCAACCTTCTGCATGATTTCCATCGTCAGCTGATTGTGATCTGTCGCCACGTTTGTCGTGGAATAAATCGGCGCCAGCTCATGCTGTGCCGGAGCCACCTCATTGTGCTCCGTCTTTGCAAGGATGCCGAGCTTCCACAGCTCCCGGTTGAGCTCCTCCATATAAGCTGCCACACGCGGCTTGATCACGCCGAAATAATGATCGTCCATCTCCTGTCCCTTGGGCGGCCTTGCCCCAAACAGCGTCCGTCCCGTATACTGCAGATCCTTCCGCTGATCATACATTTCCTTTGTGATCAGGAAATATTCCTGCTCCGGCCCCACGGAGGTATAAACATATTTCACATCCTTGTTCCCGAACAGCCGCAGGATCCGCATCGCCTGACGGCTCAGCGCCTTCATCGACCGCAGCAGCGGCGTCTTTTTGTCAAGCGCCTCCCCGCCGTAGGAGCAAAAAGCGGTGGGAATGCAAAGCGTCTTTCCTTTTATAAAGGCATAGGAGGTCGGATCCCATGCCGTGTAGCCCCTGGCCTCAAAAGTGGCCCTTAAACCCCCGGAAGGAAAGGAGGAGGCATCCGGCTCACCCTTGATCAGCTCTTTCCCGGAAAACTCCATCCTAACGCCTCCGTCCGGCGAAGGGGAAATAAAGCTGTCGTGCTTCTCCGCCGTAATCCCTGTCAGCGGCTGAAACCAGTGGGTATAATGAGTCGCCCCTTTTTCCACCGCCCAGTCCTTCATTGCCTCTGCCACAGCGTCGGCCACGGTGCTGTCCAGCTTTGCGCCTTCATCAATGGTTTTCCGCAGAGACTGGTATACCTTTTTGGAAAGCCTGGCTTTCATTTCCCTGTCGTCAAATACCATACAGCCAAAATATTCCGGTACTTTTTCCATACTCTTCTCCTCTCTTTCTGTTCCGGCATCCCGCCAAAAAAGGCGTCTTTTCTGCTTTTCTGCACAAAAGACGCCTTTGCCTTTTTCTGATGAAAAATTGTGTACTGACGGAAAAAAGCGTCTTCGAGAAACCATTTCCCAAAGACGCCTTTGCCTTCATGGGCTGAATCATACACCCGTGAAATTCATTTGTCAACCGGTTTTTTTATTTTTTTCGCCGCTTTTTTGAATCGAAAACAAGTGCCTAAAATAACAAACGCAAAATTTAAAAACCGCATTGACAAAAACGGATTTTGGTTGTATAAATATTTCCAAGTGAGCAAAGGCGTTCATTTTGACAGCAGGATTTCCTGCTTTTCAAGTGATCCCCTTTGCTTTTTTTTATCCATAAAAATGCGTGCGCAGCGCATTTTACGAAGCATTCCCGGACAGTGTCCCTTCGTTGTCCGGCTTATCAGCAGAAAGGATGGTATCAGCGCCATGAAAATTGAAGGCCAGATGAGAATTCCTTCCGGATGCGCGATCTCCGCCGTCATTTCCAAAGAGGGAAACAAAATGTCCGGCAAAATGATCACCGAATCCATGAAACCGATGCACGACCGCTCCAACGGACTGGGCGGCGGCTTTGCCGGCTACGGGATCTATCCCGAATACAAAGACTTCTACGCACTGCATCTGTTTTTTGACAGCCGGGACACCCGGAAAAGCTGCGAGGCTTTTTTAAAGGAGCGTTTTGAAATTGTCCGTTCCGAGGTCATTCCGACCAGAAAGATTCCTTCCATTACAGAGGAACCTATTATCTGGAGATACTTTGTGGCTCCCCTGCGCTCCGTTCTTGCGGCACTGCAGACGGATGAAAAGGAATTTGTGGCAAAAACCGTGATCCGCATCAACGCCGACCTCCCCGGAGCCTATGTATTTTCCAGCGGGAAGAACATGGGCGCCTTCAAGGCCGTGGGCTATCCGGAGGATGTAGGGGAATTTTACCGGCTGGAGGAATACGAGGGCTATTCCTGGACCGCCCACGGCAGATACCCTACCAATACCCCCGGATGGTGGGGCGGCGCGCATCCCTTTACCCTGCTGGATTATTCAGTTGTACACAACGGGGAAATCTCCTCCTATGACGCCAACCGCCGTTTTATTGAAATGTCCGGCTACCGCTGCACCCTCCAGACCGATACGGAGGTCATTACCTACCTGCTCGATTATCTGCTCCGCGTACAGGGACTTACCCTTGCGGAAGCCGCCAGCGTGATTGCCGCCCCGTTCTGGAGCGACATTGCAGCGAACCCGGATTTAGAGGAGCAGCAAAAGCTTACCTTTCTCCGTACGATGTTTTCCAGCCTTCTGATCACGGGGCCATTTTCCATTGTTTTCGGATTCTCCGGCGGTCTCATGGCTTTAAACGACCGGCTCAAGCTGCGCTCCATGGTAGTCGGCCAGAAACAGGACAAGGTTTATATTGCAAGCGAGGAAGCCGCTATCCGCGTCATGGAGCCGGAGCCTGAAGCAGTCTGGTCCCCCGGCGGCGGCGAACCGGTCATCGTAACAGTAAAGGAAGGGATGTTCTGATGGGAATTGAATTTTTATATCCGGAATTTGAAGTCATGCGTGACCCGGCCAGATGCATCAGCTGCCGGATCTGCGAAAAACAGTGCGCCAACGGCGTACATGGATATGACGAAAACTTACAGCGTATGACCTGCGACGACAGCAAATGCGTCAACTGCCAGCGCTGCGTTTCCTTCTGTCCGACCCGTGCGCTCAAAATCAGAAAAAGCGACAATGTTTACCGGGATAATAATAACTGGGAAGCCTCTTTAATGAAGGAAATTTTCAAGCAGGCAAACAGCGGCGGCGTCCTGCTCTCCTCCATGGGAAGCCCAAATCCCTATCCCGTTTACTGGGACCGGATCCTCCTCAACGCCTCCCAGGTCACCAATCCGTCCATCGATCCTCTCCGGGAGCCGATGGAAACCCGCGTTTATCTCGGAAAAAAACCGCAGCGCGTCCAACGGCTGGAAAACGGGGCGCTCTCCTGCCGCCTTGCGCCGCAACTGGCGCTTTCCATGCCGGTTTTGTTTTCCGCCATGAGCTACGGCTCTATCAGCTATAACGCCCACAAAGCGCTTGCCCTTGCCGCCCAGGACGCCGGTATTTGTTACAACACCGGGGAGGGTGGACTTCATGAGGATTTTTACTGTTATGGGGAACACACCATCGTGCAGGTTGCCTCCGGACGTTTCGGCGTCCATGAAGCCTATCTCAACGCCGGCGCCGCCATTGAGATCAAAATGGGACAGGGGGCAAAGCCCGGCATTGGGGGGCATCTGCCCGGCGCAAAGATCGTCGGGGACGTTTCCCGCACCCGGATGATTCCCGAAGGCTCCGACGCGATCTCCCCCGCTCCCCACCATGATATTTATTCCATTGAGGATCTGCGGCAGCTCGTCTTTTCTTTAAAAGAAGCAACCCGATACCAAAAGCCGATCATCGTCAAGGTCGCCGCCGTCCATAATATCGCCGCGATTGCCAGCGGAATCGCCCGAAGCGGCGCCGACATCATCGCAATCGACGGTTTCCGGGGAGGTACCGGAGCCGCTCCCACAAGAATCCGCGATAACGTGGGCATTCCGGTGGAGCTGGCTCTGGCTGCCGTAGATCAGCGGCTGCGGGACGAGGGCATCCGCAACAGCGTATCCCTTATCGCAGGAGGAAGCATCCGCAGCGCCGCTGATGTAGTCAAGGCCGTTGCCCTCGGCGCAGATGCCTGCTATATTGCGACAGCTGCCCTGCTGGCTATTGGCTGCCATCTGTGCCGCTCCTGCCAGACCGGAAAATGCAACTGGGGCATTGCCACCCAGCAGCCGGAGCTGACAGCCCGCCTTGATCCGGAAACCGGCAGGCAGCGCCTCGTCAATCTGCTGACCGCATGGAATCATGAGATCAAAGAGATGATGGGCGGCATGGGGATCAACTCCATCGAAGCCCTGCGCGGCAACCGTCTCATGCTCCGCGGCATCGGCCTAAGCGACAAGGAGCTTGAGATTCTCGGCATTTCCCACGCGGGCGAATAAATTTCTCCGGTCACATAAAAAAAAGAAAAACAGACGGAAAGGTGTGCTATAATATGAAAGTCATCAATGCTGCCCCACTGGATCACCGGGCCCTGAACGATGCTCTGCGCTGCGCAGAGCATGACTGCATAATCAACGGCTGCTGCGGTCAGCGCTTTATCGCCGCCGGCATGTCGGACAAATCCATTACCATCAACGGGATTCCCGGCAACGCCCTCGGCGCTTATCTGAATAACGCTTCCATCTGCGTCAACGGCAATGCCCAGGACGCGGCCGGCGACACCATGAACGGCGGCAAGATCCTGATCCGGGGCAATGCAGGGGACGCCGCCGGCTATGCCATGCGCGGCGGAAAACTCTATATCCGCGGCAATGCGGGCTACCGCGCCGGAATCCATATGAAAGCCTATCAGGACAAGGTTCCCATTATGATCATCGGCGGCTGCGCTGGAAGCTTTCTGGGGGAATATCAGGCAGGAGGGATCATCATCGTCCTCAATCTTGAGAACTCCTGCTCCCCTGCCGCCGGCAGCTTTCCCTGCACCGGTATGCACGGCGGCATGGTACTGATACGGGGAGACTGCAGCCGGATCCATTTTCCTCCCCAAGTCACATCCGGGCCTGCTTCCGCAGAGGATTTAAAAAAGCTCAGCGGCTGTCTGACCGAATACTGCTCGGATTTTGATCTGGATGCCGCCGAAGTGCTGTCCTCCCCATTTACCGCAGTCATGCCTGACAGCGCCAATCCCTACCGACAAATGTATGTTGCCAATTAAAAAGGAGACGCCTATGAAATATTCCAAGCAAGAGGTCATACAGTATGTGCAGGAGGAAGATGTCAAATTCATCCGCCTTGCCTTCTGCGACGTATTCGGCAGACAAAAAAATATTTCCATCATGCCCGACGAGCTTTTCCGTGCCTTTGATTACGGAATCGCCATCGACGCCTCTGCCATCGACGGCTTCGGCGATGAAATGCACTCCGATCTGCTGCTCCACCCGGAACCGGATACCCTCGCCCCGCTGCCCTGGCGGCCGGAGCAGGGCAGCGTTGTCCGTATGTTCTGCAGCATTACCTATCCCGATGGCACAAGCTTTGAAGCCGATACCCGCTCCCTGTTAAAGCGTGCGGTTTCCGAAGCCGAACAGGAGGGGCTGCACTTTTTCTTCGGCACTGAGCAGGAATTTTACCTGTTCTCGCTGGATGAGAACGGCTGTCCCACCAAACAGCCCTATGACAGCGCGGGTTATATGGATCTCGCGCCAGAGGACAAAGGGGAAAACATCCGGCGTGAAATCTGCCTGACTCTGGAGCAAATGGGAATCCACCCAGAAAGCTCCCATCACGAACAGGGGCCCGGTCAGAATGAAATCGATTTCCGTTATTCCGATCCCCTGACCGCCGCCGATCATGCCATGACCTTCCAGACCGTGGTGCGGACCATCTCATACCGGAACGGCCTGTATGCCGATTTTGATCCCAAGCCCCTCCGGGACAAACCCGGAAACGGCTTTCATATCAATACCTCCGTCCGCTCTGCCTGCCAAAGCGGTCAAATGGATTCCTTGATCGCGGGTATTCTTGCAAAAATTTCAGAAATGACAGTTTTTTTGAACCCCAGCGAGAATTCCTATCTCCGGTTCGGTCAACAAAAGGCTCCCGCCTATATTTCCTGGTCTGCCCAGAACCGCTCCCAGCTCGTCCGCGTTCCTGCCGCCGCCGGGGAATATCGCCGCGTTGAACTGCGCTCCCCCGACCCGCTGGCAAACAGCTACCTTGCCTTTACCCTGATGATCTACGCCGGGCTCTACGGCATCCGCCGCCGACTCGTGCCCCCGCCGGCAGCAGACATCAATTTCTACCGGGCAGATCCCCAGACGCTTGCGCGCTTCCGCCGTCTGCCTGCAACACTGGAAGAGGCGCAAAAAGAAGCCGCCGCCAGCGACTTTATCCGCGCCCATCTTCCGTCCTCTATTATCGATCTTTACTGCCGCCCGTAACCAAAACAGAAAGGAGAAGTAACCTATGAGTCTGAAAGAGCGCGTTTACAGCATTCTGATCCTGTCCTCTCCCGGCAGCTTCTCCTCTGCTTTCTCCGGCCTTCTGGTCCCCTCCCGCTACGCCCCCGTCCATACGGTAACAAGCGTAAGCGCCGCAAAGCGCCTTCTGGCGGAAACCTCCTTTGACTTTATTATCGTCAATTCCCCGCTTTCTGACGAGACAGGCGTCCGCTTCGCCATGGATGCCAGTATGTCACGGCAGTCTGCCGTGCTTCTCATCGTTAAAAGCGACGTCCACGCTACGCTTCATGATAAGGTTGCAGAATACGGGGTTTTTACCCTTCCCAAACCGATTTCAAAATCCACCCTCCTCTATGCCTTAGGCTGGATGGAAAGCGCCCGGGAACACCTCCGGCTCTTTGAGAAAAAATCCCTGTCCATCGAAGAAAAAATGGCTGAGATCCGTCTGATCAACAAAGCGAAATGGCTTCTGATCCGCGAGCTGAATATGACCGAGCCGGACGCCCATCACTATATTGAGAAGCAGGCGATGAACCAGTGCATCTCCAAAAAAATCGTGGCGGAACGTATCCTGAAAACCTACGGATAACGTTTTTTTCAGTCCAGCACGCCCTTTAACAGATCGTCCCGCATCGGGGCTTTCCGTTCAAACTTCGACTCGATCTCCACAAACCGCCCTTCTTCCGAGCTTTTCTGGAAGCTCTGCATGACCTCCAGCACATGATAGGTCTGCTGATAGCCTGCCCTGGGATCTCTTCCCTCCGCGATTGCTTTTGCCGCATCCGCCAGCCCAAGCCCGCGGGAATTTTCCTGATAGGGGAAAAGCAGCGGCATTTCCTTATATTCCCCCTGCTCCGGGCGCAGCAGCCGGATCGGGCCGCCAAAGCAGTTCGGATCGGGTACGATCAGCGTGCCCTTTGAACCATAGATTTCCAGCCTTGCCTGCGTGTCATAATGCACGTCAAAGGTCGTAAAGATCGTTCCGGTCGCGCCGTTTTCAAACTGCATCAGCCCCGTCACATAGGTCGGAACCTCTACGTCCACCAGCGTCCCGTTTAACGGCTCGCTGGTGATCGTGCGCGTCGGGAAGGACGCCTTCGTCATGCCCGCCACGGTTTTGACGCCGCCCAGCAGATTGATCAGCGCCGTGATATAGTAAGGCCCCATATCCATCATCGGGCCGCCGCCGTGTTTATAATAAAACGCCGGGTCGGGATGCCAGCTCTCATGCCCGCGGCAGATCATAAACGCCGCCGCTCCCACAGGCTCCCCGATAAAGCCGCCGTCGATCAGCTTCCGGCACGTCTGGATGCCCGCGCCAAGAAACGTATCCGGCGCGCCGCCCAAAAACAGCCCCTTTTCTTCGGCAAGGCGCACCAGCTCTTTTCCTTCCTCCAGCGTCGCCGCCAGCGGCTTTTCGGAATAAACCGGCTTGCCTGCCTTTAACGCCTCGCTGGACACCCCGAAGTGCTCGTAGGGGCGCGTCAGGTTCAGCACCAGATCCACCTCATCGTCTGCAAACAGCTCATACATATCGTTGTAAAGCTTCGGGATCTTATATTTTTCCACCGCTCTTTCCGCTTTTTCCCGCACAAGGTCACATACGCCGATGACCTCGATCTCCTGAAACAGCTTCGTGATGTTTTCCAGATAAATCCCGCTGATGTCCCCGACGCCGACAATACCAATCCTCGTTTTTTCCATGCTCCTGCCCCTTTCTATTCTCTTTTTCCGTACAAGCCCCGGTTCTGAACAGTTTTCCTCAATACATTTTTGCCGTATTTTCAAACCGTTCTGTCGTCAGATGATGCTCCTTTGCATACTGCTTTCCGTCCCCCGCCCAGCACATGCCGCGCTTCATCAGCACTTCTGCGTTGGGGGATTTGTCAAACACATCGTCGTGATGTCCCAGAGAGGTATAAAACACTCTGCCGTTTCCCCAGAATTTCGTCCACGCCACCGGCATATCCACAGGCTTATTGGAAATATGGTAATAATGCACCAGCGGGAAGCGCGTCGTCGCCAGCACCTCGATCGAAGGGTCGATATGCAGATAATAGTGCTCGCTGCACACTGGGAAATCCTCCAGCCCCTCCACGATCGGACTGGAACCGTGACGGATATTTACCATGTAGTCGATGCCGTCGCCGCCGGGATGGCTTACCCACTGTCCTCCGGTCATAAATTGCCATTCCGTATCCTGCCGGAAGGAGTCGCACATTCCGCCGTGGCAGCCCGCAAGCCCTACGCCGCCGGCAACCGCCTTTGAAATATTTTCCACATATTTGTGGTCGATCTCCCCCATCGTCCAGCATGCCACGATCAGGTCAAGCCCCATCAACTTTTCCAGATCATCCAGCGTATCCAGGCTGTCCGTGATTTCCGTTTCATAGCCCTCTTCCGCCAGCAGGCGCGCAAAACGCCTTGAAGTAAGCTGCGGCTCGTGTCCGTCCCAGCCGCCCTGAAAAATAAGCGCCTTTTTCATTCCAAAATCCCCCGCTTTCGTTTTTATACTGCTTTTCGTTTTATACTGCTTTCCTTTTTATCTGCTTTTCGTTTTTATGCAGCCCTTAAATCCTGCATGAAATGCTGCGCCTCGTTTTTTCCGATTCAAACATCGCGTCGATCACTTTCATCACGCGCAGTACCTGCTGCGGCTTTACGATCAGCTCTGCGCCGTTGTCGATCACGTCCACGATATTTTTGTAGTAATCCGCCCACTCCGTATGGACCTTGGGAAGCGCCAGCTCTGCTACCGTATGCACCGGTCTGGGCGCCATCGTTCTGGTAGGGCCTGCCGCCGTATAGACGATGTCATTTGCCCATTCCATTTTTTCATCACTGTTTAACTTTACGATTTTCCCATTACATTCCCAGTCCTCGATCACCGCCGTGCCGTCGGTGCAGGACATATGCCATCTGGGCTGGTTGATAAAGCAGTTCGTGGCAATCTCGATCAGCGCCGAGACCCCGTTTTCAAACCGCAGAAACGCCTTAAAATTGTCGTCCACCTCTTCCGAAAACACGTTGAACAGATGCGCGTCCACGGATACCACGGGCGAATCGATCAGATCCAGCAGCTGATCCGCCAGATGCACACCCCAGTCGTACACCATACCGCCCCCGTTTACTTTATATCCCCGCCAGCCGTCCAGGCTTCTCCTTGAGCCCTGCACCCTGCTTTCGATAAAATAAGGCGTTCCGATCGTCCCGTCCTTTAAGATCTGCCGGATCGTCGCATAATCCTTATCCCAGCGCCTGTTCTGATGGACGGAAAAAAGCTTCCCCGACCTTTGCGCCGCCGCCATCATCTCTTCCAGCTCCCCTGCGTTCATTGCCACCGGCTTTTCGCAGATCACGTTCTTGCCATGCTCCAGACAGGCGATGACCAGCTCCTTGTGGAAATTGTTGGGCGTCGCTACGGTAACCATATCAATTTCCGGATCGTTTAAAAGCTCCTCCAACGTAGGATAAAAATGCAGCCCGTTTTGAACCGCCTTTTCCTCCACCTCGGGGCGCACGTCATACGCTCCCGTTACCTCGATGCCGTCCACAAATTCCTGAATGCTCTGATGATGCCAGCCGCCCATGCCCCCATAGCCGATGACCGCCAGTTTGTGTCCCATAACCATACCTCCGTATCCCTTGGATTTTCACTGTAAAATATATTTTGAAAATATCTTCCTTCTGATTGCATCATAGCATATTCCGTAGTACAATTCTGGTCATAACAAGGGATTTATCAGCCAAAAATTGCGGTTTTATATCGCTGTTCCCGGAAGGGGGATTTTTATGCCTGCTTTTTATGAAAACAACAAAATGCCCATGCGCTCCTTTCCCTTTGCCGACTTAACCTTCAGTGCCCACCTCCACAAAGAGATCGAGCTTCTTTATGTACAGGAAGGCGAAGTGACCGCCACGCTGGACGGCATCCCCTATTTCCTTTCTCCCGGCGACCTGCTCGTTATGCTTCCAAATACCATCCACAGCTACGACTCCGTCCAAAAAAGCAGCGGGATCCTGACGGTATTCAGCCCGGAGCTTGTGGCGGAATTTCACTATAAGCTGACCCATTTTTCCTGCCGCCGCCCCCTTTTATCGCAGAAACAGATGCCTTCCGACATTCCCTATTGCATCCGGAATCTGACCGACATTGAAGCCTCCCCGGAAAACTTAAACCTCATCCGGGGCTATCTTCTGGTTCTTCTTTCCCGGATTTTCGGACAGCTTGCTTTAGAACCGCTTGACCTTGGCAAGGATTTTGATTTGCTCCACCGGGTGCTTTTGTATGTGACGGAGCATTTCCGGGAACCGCTCTCCTTAGACGAAATCGCCCGCAAAACAGGCGTCAGCAAATATTACCTGTCCCGCACCTTTTCCGACAAAATGGGCTGCGGGCTCAATCACTACGTCAATTCCCTCCGCGTCGGCTTCGCGCAGCACCTGCTGGCAAATCCTGATCTAAGCATTTCCGAAGCCGCCTTTGAATGCGGTTTTGAAAGCCTGCGCACCTTCAACCGCGCGTTCCGGGAGCAGCTGGAAAAAAGCCCGCGGGAATACAGGGAGCAGCTAAAGGGGCTGTAAGGCTGCCCGAATCTCCCCATACAGCATTTTTCCATGCAGATTTTTCCACGCAAAAAGGCCGCAGCCTCTAGGATTTTCCCAAAAGCTGCAGCCTTTTTTTGCATCCGTTATTTTTCCGCAAAGATCATGCGTATTTTCTTATTTTTTCCCCGCAAAAAGCGCCCCGTCCTTCACGTCGATCAGGATCGTATCGCCCATCTCCACCTGATCTGCAAGGATCAGCTTCGCAGACAGCGTCTCCACATATTTCTGGATATAGCGCTTTAACGGACGCGCGCCGTAAACCGGATCATAGGCGTTATCCACCACAAACCGCTCCGCCTCCGGCGTCAGCTCCACCGTCAGCTGCTTATCTTCCAGCCTGCGGTTTAGATCTGCGACGATCAGGCGGATAATGCCGCCGATATTGTCTTTGGTAAGCGGCTTAAACATGATAGTCTCGTCCAGACGGTTCAGAAATTCCGGTCTGAAATGCGCCCGCAGATCGTTTGTCACAAGCTCCTGCGCCTCTGCGCGGATCGTGCCGTCCTCCTGAATGCCGTCCAGCAGATAATTTGCGCCGATATTCGAGGTCATGATCAGGATCGTGTTTTTAAAATCCACCGTCCTGCCCTGGGAATCGGTAATGCGCCCGTCATCCAGCACCTGCAAAAGCACATTGAACACGTCGGGATGCGCCTTTTCGATCTCGTCAAACAAAACGACGGAATAGGGCTTTCTGCGCACCGCCTCCGTCAGCTGCCCGCCTTCCTCATAGCCCACATATCCGGGAGGCGCTCCGATCAGACGGGACACGGAATATTTTTCCATGTACTCGCTCATATCAATACGCACCAT
>URRW01000023.1 GCA_900550285.1 uncultured Lachnospiraceae bacterium | reverse complement strand
GGCTGACGCAGAAAGCCGTGCAGAGGCTGCGCAGAGCCGGATGCTGCCGGAGGGCGGGCTTTCCCGTTTCCTACAACAGCGCCTGATAAATGTCCCGTTTACTCACGCCCCGGTCCTTTGCCGCCTGCTTCATCGCCTCTTTTCGCTCCATTCCCTGCTTCTCGTAGAGCGCCACATGCTCTGCCACCGGCATTTCCAGCCAGTTTTCCTGCGCTTCCCTGCGCTTCTCTTCCCGGCTTCTTCCTTCGATCACAAGCACATATTCGCCGCGCGGCTCGTTTGCCTCATAAAAATCCAGCGCGCCCAAAAGCGTCGTCGGCATTACCGTCTCGAATTTTTTGGTCAGCTCCCGGCAGAGCGTCGCGCGCCTGTCTCCCAGCGCGGCATACAGCTCCTGCAGCGTCTTTTTCAAGTGATGGGGCGCTTCATAAAAAATCATCGTGCGGCTCTCGCTGCGGCATTCCTCCAGCACCTCTGCCCGCTCCTTTTTGTCCGGCGGCAGAAAGCCTTCAAAACAAAACCGCCTCGCAGGAAGCCCGGACAGCGTCAGCGCCGTAATGCACGCCGCCGCGCCGGGCAGACTCGTCACATGGATGCCCGCCTCATGGCACAGCTTTACAAGCACCTCGCCCGGATCGGAAATCGCAGGCGTTCCCGCGTCCGTGATCAGCGCCACATCCTGCCCCTGCGCCATTTTTGCGATCAGCGCGTGCGCTTTTTCCACCTTATTGTATTCATGGTAGCTCGTCATCGGCGTGTGGATCTCAAAATGCGTCAACAGCTTTAAGCTGTTGCGCGTATCCTCCGCCGCGATCAGATCCACGCTGCGCAGCGTCTCCACGACCCTCGGCGTCATGTCTCCCAGATTGCCGATCGGCGTCGCGCACAAATATAACGTTCCCGCCATCATACTCCTCCTGCCGTTTCCAGACCGGCGTTTTCTGCCGGTATCCCGGCTTCTGTTCCCGTCTCTGTTTCCGCTGTCCCTTCCTGCTCCGGTTTGCCGTCCGGCCCGTACAGACCTTCCTCCGTATAGCGGTTTGCCGCGTTCCACAAAATCCATTCGTCATAGCCCGCGTCGTACACCGCCTGGATCTGCGCCCGGATTTCCTCCGCTCCGTACGGAATATGGCCTTTTACCCATGTGGCGGTAAAGTCCTGCAGCCACGGTCTTACGGAAGCGCGCACGCCCTCCTGCGGCGCAAGCGCTGCGATTTCTTCATCGCTCGTCACCGCCGGGGCGGGAAGCTCGCTGCCGCTGACATTTTCTGTCCCCGCAGCGTCATTGCCGCTGGCGCTTTCCGTTTCTGCGGCATCGCTGCCGCTGACGCTTTCCGCTGATACCGCATCGTTGCCGCTGACGTCCTCCGCCCCTGCGGCGGCGTCATTGCCGCTCACGCCCGCCGGGCTTTCTGCAGCGCCCTCTTCCTCCGGCTTTGCCCCGGTTTTGGGATCCAGCCCCGCCAGCGCCATCTTCGACGCCTGCATCGCCGCCAGCACCGTATCGTAGGGCTGCGCATCCGGGATCGGGATATTATAATTATACGGCCCGTAATGGGACGGATAGACCATCGGGCTGATCGCATCCAGCGACCGGCACATTTCTGCATAATCCTGTCCCACGATCTCCTGATCAATCCGGCTGTCGATCACCACGCCGTACACGTCCGCCGAAACCGCCGCGCCCATGTCGTGCAGCTTTTCCGACGCATACTCCGTAAATCCCGTGATCGCGTCCATCTTCGTCTTTCCCTGCGCGCTGCCGCCGAAATCCACCTGCTTCATCCCGCTGTCCGTCGAAAAACGCACATAGTCGAACTGCACCTCGTCAAATCCCAGCTGCACCGCCGCTACGCCCACGGAAACGAGATAATCCCACACCTCCGTCCGGTAGGGATTGACCCACGCCAACCCGCTTTTATCGTAAAAAATGCTTCCGTCCGTCTTGTGCAGGGAAAGCTCCGGCATCGCCTCCGCCAGCACCGGATCCTTAAACGCCACGATCCGCGCGATCAGATAAATGCCTTTTTCCTTACACTTCCGGATGAGCGCCGGCATGTCCTTCACATAATGCTTCTGAGCGCCGATCTGCTCTGCAAAGGGCACGTTTAAATCGCAGGTCAGATAGCCGTCGTCATTTTTAACGTCGATGACAAGCGCGTTCAGCTCCGTCTCATCCACCAGACGGATCAGCTCGTCCATCCCGGCTGTCCCCGCCATCGGGCCGCTTACATAAATGCCGCGCACCTTCACCCGCTCCCGCTCTTTTGCGGCGGCGCTTTCCGTCCCATTTCCGGAAACCGCTCCGCCTGCCGCGTTTTCGGATACGGCTCCATTCGGCAAAGCGTCCCCGCCGGAGCTGTCCTCCATGCCGTCCAGAAAAGCGGCGCTGCTTTCCGTATCATTTACAGCGGCTGTCCCCTGACCTTCTTCCTCTCCAACGCTTCCCTGCGCCCCAGCAGGCACAGCGCCGCTACAGCCCGAAAGCATCGCCGCAAAACCGACCGACGCTGCCAGTGCGGCTGCAAAGGCACGCGTTCTGCCCCGCTTCCGGCGCGCGCCGCTTCCTTCAATATCCGTAAATTTCGTAAATCTCATCGGTATACACCCCCGGCTCCTTATAAATAACGAGCGGCTTATCCACCTGCAGCCTCGGCCTGCCGCCGCGCACCGCCTGCAAAAGCACCATATTCGGCTCCCGGTCTGCATACGGGTACACGAGGCGCATCCGCTTCGGTTCCAGCTTATGCGCCGAAAGCGTCACCATCAGCTCCGCCAGCCGAAACGGCCTGTGCACCAGAAAAAAGCTGCCGCCGGGCATAAGCGCCCGCGCCGCCTGCGCCGCAATGTCCTCAAACGTACACAATACCTCGTGCCGCGCGATCGCCTTGGGCGCGTCCGGGTTTGTCAGCCCGTGCTGCCCGATCATGTAGGGCGGATTGGACGTCACAACGTCAAAAGAAGCAGCCGCAAAAAGCTTATCTGCTTCCTTAATATCTCCCTCTATGATGGAAACGCGCTCCTCCAGCCCGTTTAAGGCAACGCTTCTTTTTGCCATCTCTGCGCTGTCTGTCTGGATCTCCAGACCGGTCAGCTGCGCCGCCTTCGTCCGCGCCGACAATAAAAGCGGGATAATGCCCGTCCCGGTTCCCATGTCGAGCACCCGCGCGCCTGCCCGGATCCCTTCCGCCGCAAAACCGGACAGCAGCACCGCATCCATCCCGAAGCAGAATCTTGCCGGGTCCTGAATGATCCGCAGCCCGTTGCGCTGCAGATCATCCACCCGTTCTCCGGGCAGTACCAAAGCCTCTTGTCTATGATCAGTCATCCAGCTTCGACTTTCCTTCCTTTTTCTCTTCGCGTTCCAGCTTTTCAAGTTCCTTTAATTCCTTCTCGTCCGCCTCGCCGTTTCTGCGGCCGCGGCCGTGCTGGCGGCGCTTGAATTTGAGCTGATCCACCTTGTACTCGCGGATCTCCTTTTCATCGCCGAGCTCCACGATCACCTTTACCTGCTGGCGCAGCACATTGACGGAAGCGACCTCGCCGCGCAGCCCGTCGTCCGTCGTCACATAATCGCCGGTATTGGGCAGCCTGCGGTTCAATTCCTCATACGTCTCTTCCTCATGCTTTAAGCAGCACATCAGCCTGCCGCACACGCCGGAGATCTTGCCCGGATTCAGCGACAGGTTCTGCTCCTTTGCCATCTTGATCGAAACCGGGATAAACTCGGACAGATGGCTGTGACAGCACAGCACGCGCCCGCAGATGCCGATGCCTCCCAGGATCTTCGTCTCGTCCCGCACGCCGATCTGGCGCAGCTCGATCCTCGTCTTAAACACGCTTGCCAGATCCTTTACAAGCTCGCGGAAATCCACCCTTCCGTCCGCCGTAAAATAAAACAGCACCTTGTTGTTGTCAAACGTATATTCCGCGTCGATCAGCTTCATGTCCAGGCCGTGCTTGCGGATCTTCTCCTGACAGATGCGGAACGCCTCTTTTTCCTTCAGCTTATTGCCCGCCTCCTGCTCATCGTCGCGCTCCGTCGCCACGCGCAGCACGGGCTTTAAGGGCTGGACGACCTTTTTATCGTCCACCTCCCTGGGTTCTCCTACCACCGTGCCGTACTCGACGCCGCGCGCCGTCTCCACGATCACATGGTCGCCTCTTTTTACAGAAAAGCGCAGCGGGTCAAAATAGTAGATCTTTCCCGCCGTGCGGAATCTTACTCCGATTATTTTTGCCATCTATCAACCTCCATGCTCAGGTATTTTCCTGAATCGTCAAAAACAAAAGCTCCATCGTCAGATCGAAGCTGACGTTTGCGGAAAGCCGGGACTTTGCCTTTTCCAGCGCGTCCAGGATTTTTTCCAGCCCTTCATAGGAGCTTTTATCAGCCACCCTTTTAATATACTGTATTTCCTCTTTGAAAATCAAGCGGTTTGCGTCGTTCATCGCCTTAAACATCAGCACGTCCCGATACCACACCGCCAGAATATCCAGATAATCGGTCACATCCAGCTGATGCTCCGTGATCTTTTTGACCGCCGCCGCGATCTCGGAGATCTCCATCTCGCCGATGTATTTCAAAAGCGTGACCGCCTCCTCCTTCACATGATCGAACTCCTCGCTGGACGCCAAAAGCTTTGCCTGTCCCACGTTGCCGCGCGCAAACGCCGTGCACAGCTTCGCCTTATAATCCGGCACTTCCAGCGTTTCCATGAGGTATTTTGTCACAAGCTCGTCTTTGACCGGACGCATATTGAGCACTACGCAGCGGCTCAGGATCGTCGGCAGAAGCGATTCCACGCTCGCCGTCAGAATGAGGATCACCGCATATTCCGGCGGCTCCTCCAATGTCTTAAGCAGCGCGTTCTGCGCCTGCACGGTCATCTTTTCACCCTCGGGGATCAGATATACCTTGTAAGGCCCCTGATAGGGCTTGATGCCGATGTCGTTGTTGACCTGCGCGCGGATGTCCTCCACGCTGATCGTGTTCGGCTTTTCATGCGTCAGCCGTATGATGTCCGGATGGTTTTTGGAAAGCGCCTGCTTACAGGAACGGCACTCCTGACACGGCCTGTCTGCATCGCTTTCGCACTGCAGCGCCATGGCAAAGATCCTTGCGATAAACTCCTTGCCGGAATTGCGCTCCCCGTTGATGATATAGGCGTGGGACACCTTTTTTAATTTGAGCGCGGTTTCCAGATGCTCCCTGATCTGCTCCTGCCCGATAATATCCTGAAATCCTGCCATGCTGCCTCCCGTCCTGCCGCCTGCGCGGCATAAAGTATATTATGCGCCTCTCACAAACGCCCGGATCTGTTCCAGACATTCTTCCAGCGCCGTATTGTCAAACGTCCTTTCGATCCCTGCCTCCAAAAGCTTCTCCGCAGAAAAATCCGCCTCATCCGCCAGAAAACGCCTGCACAGCTCCGCGTACTTCGGCTCATCCTGCGCCCTCTCCCTGTCAAGCGCCCGCTGCAGCCTCAGCCCGTCGTCCACCGCCACATAGATCGGCACAACCTTTTCTGCGGAATAATAATCCCGCAGCGCGCGGTAGGATTCCAGCGTCCCGACCATGAGATAATCATATTGTGCCAGATCCACCTGCCCGTCGTCCACCGTAAAATAATGCCATGGGCCAAGAACGGTCTGATACGTCCGCAGCTCGATCACCTTTTTCTCCTGCTGAAGCTTCAAAAGCCCCGCCTCATCCGTAAAAAAATAATCCTTCCCGTTCTCTTCCCCGCTGCGCATCGGCCTTGTCGTATAGGGGACGAGCGTGCGGAAATCAAATTCCTTTTCCCCGATCAGCCGCCGGTAGATCGTGTCCTTGCCCGACGCGCTCTTTCCCATGATATAAAAAATTTTTCCCATATGTATGCTGTCACTCATCCTCCTGCGCCAGAAACAGCGCGGCTTTGACCGCTTTTTTCCAGCCTTTTAAGCGCCGGTCGCGGTCCTCCTTATCCAGAAGCGGCACGAAGCTTCTTTCCAGCGCCCAGTTTGCGCGGATGTCCTCCTTATCCTTCCAGAAGCCCGTCTGAAGCCCCGCCAGATACGCCGCCCCCAGCGCCGTCGTCTCGATACACTCCGGGCGCACAACATGCTTTTCCAGAATGTCCGCCTGAAACTGCAAAAGGAAGTTGTTGGCGCTCGCGCCGCCGTCCACCTTCAGGGAACGCAGCTTCATCCCGGCATCTTTTTCCATCGCCTCGATCACTTCCTCGGTCTGGTAGGCAAGGGACTCAAGCGCCGCCCGGATAAAATGCTCCTTTGACGTGCCTCTCGTCAGCCCCGTCACGATCCCCCTCGCATAAGGGTTCCAGTACGGCGCGCCGAGTCCGGTAAACGCCGGGACGACATACACGCCCCCCGTATCGGGAACCGCCGAAGCATACTCCTCCGACTGGGGCGCGCTCTTTAGCATCCGCATCTCGTCGCGCAGCCATTGAAGCGCCGCTCCCGCCACAAAAACGCTTCCTTCCAGCGCATAGCGCACCTCGTCCTCTGCCCCCGCCGCGATCGTCGTCAAAAGCCCGTTCTGGGAGGTGATCGGCGTGTCGCCGGTATTCATCAGCAGAAAGCAGCCCGTGCCGTACGTATTTTTCGCCTCTCCCGCTTCAAAGCAGCACTGCCCAAACAGCGCCGCCTGCTGGTCGCCCGCCGCCCCCGCGATCGGGATCTCTCCTCCGATCACGGATTCCTCCGTCATGCCGAACAGGCTGCTGGACGCCTGCACCTTCGGGAGCATGCTTTCCGGGATACCGAAATAAGCAAGGATTTCCTTATCCCATTGTCTTTTATGAATATCAAAAAGCATCGTGCGCGACGCATTCGTGTAATCCGTCGCAAACACCCTGCCCTTTGTCAGATTCCACATCAGCCATGTGTCCACGGTGCCGAAGGCAAGCTCGCCGCGCTCCGCCATCTGCCGCGCCCCTTCCACATGATCCAGGATCCACCTGATCTTTGTCGCTGAAAAATACGCGTCGGGGATCAGTCCCGTGCGCTTACGGATCACCTGATCGAAACCGTCCGCTTTCAGCGCGTCTATCATTTCCGCCGTCCGGCGGCACTGCCATACGATCGCCGGATATACCGGCTTTCCCGTCTTTTTTGAAAAACAGACCGTCGTTTCCCTCTGATTGGTAATGCCGATCGCGGCGATCTCCGACGCGTCCGCGCCGATCTGTCCCATCGCCTCTACCGCCACGGAAAGCTGTGAAGACCATATTTCCATCGGATTGTGCTCCACCCAGCCCGGCTGGGGATAATACTGCGCAAATTCCTTCTGCGCCACCGAGCAGATATGCCCTTTGCGGTCAAACAAAATACAGCGGGAACTGGTCGTCCCCTGATCCAGCGCCATCACATATTTTTTCATACCCCTGTTACCCCGCTTTGCAAAAATCCCTGTTTAAAAACAACGGATGACACGCAACGCGCGTCATCCGTCAAAAAGCACAGGCTGCAGCCGGAAGGGCGAAACGTCCTCCCGGTCTGCCCGGCTGTATCATTTAAACTTCTACTACACGCAGCATGTTGGTTCTGCCGGAAACGCCCAGAGGCATGCCTGCTGTCAGGACAACCTTGTCGCCTTTCTTTACATAACCAGCTTCTAACGCTGCATTTACCGCCTCGCGGAACAGATCCTCTGCGGTGTTCTCTTCTGCGATCAGCAGAGGCTGTACGCCCCACTGAAGGTTCATCTGACGCCATACCAGACGGCTTGTGGTGCATGCGACGATCGGGCAGTTGGGTTTGAAGCGTGCAACCATACCGGAAGTAAAGCCGGACATGGATACGGGGATGATCGCTGCCGCGCCCAGATCTGCTGCGATGGTGCAGGTTGCATGGCTGATGGAAGAAGTGATGTCATTCTTTAACAGCTTGCCCTCTGCCTTGCGCATACGGCCGGTATAGTCAATATCCTGCTCTGTGCGCTCTGCGATACGAACCATCGTCTGAACTGCTTCCAGAGGATAAGCGCCGTTTGCGCTCTCGCCGGACAGCATGATGCCTGTTGTGCCGTCGTAGATTGCGTTTGCAACGTCAGTTGCCTCCGCACGGGTAGGACGGGGATTCTTCATCATGGAATCCAGCATCTGTGTAGCGGTGATTACGTTCTTGCCTGCAGCGATGGTCTTTTTAATGATCATCTTCTGAACGCTGGGAACCTCTTCCATCGGGATCTCAACGCCCATGTCGCCGCGGGCTACCATGATGCCGTCGGAAACCTCGATGATCTCGTCCAGGTTCTGGATACCCTGTACGCTCTCGATCTTGGAGATGATCTGGATCTTGGAGTTGTGCTCCTTTAAGATCTCACGCAGCTCTAAAACGTCCTCTTTGCTTCTTACGAAGGAAGCAGCGATGAAATCGAAGCCTTTTTCACATGCGTAAACGATGTCCGCTCTGTCCTTCTCGTCGATGAAGGGAAGGTTTAACTTAACGCCGGGTACGTTTACACCCTTGTGGTTGGAAACAGGGCCGTCGTTCTGTACTGTGCAGACGATCTCTGTGCCGTTTACAACCTCATCTACCTTCAGGCCAACCAGACCGTCATCCAGCAGGATGGAGTCGCCGGGCTTTACATCGCCGGGAAGGCTCTTGTAGGTGATGGTAGCGCGCTCGTTAGTACCCATGATCTCTTCTGTTGTCAGGGTGAACTTCTGACCAGCCTTTAACTGCTCTTTGCCGTTCTCGAAATCGCGCAGGCGGATTTCAGGTCCTCTTGTATCAAGCAGGACTGCAACAGGCAGATTCAGCTCGCGGCTGATTCTTCTTACTCTCTCCAGCTTCATGCCATGCTCTTCATGGTCGCCGTGGGAAAAGTTAAATCTTGCCACGTTCATGCCAGCTTCAATGATCTTGCGAAGCATTTCCTCATCCTGAGAGGACGGACCAATTGTGCAGATAATTTTGGTTCTTCTCATTGTAGTTCTCCTTTGGATATTTATTTGAGTATTGTTATGGCACCTTCCTCTGCTCCCTGAAGGGGCAGATTCTGCTGCCTGTAACGCATGATAAGGCGCGCCGCCTCACAGCTGATCCGCTCTCCCGGCACAACGACCGGTATGCCCGGAGGATACAGATTGACAAACCCGCCGGAAATTTTTCCCTCCGCCTCTTCCAGCGAAGCCTTTTCCTTCGGGGCGTCCAGCGCTTCCGTCAGGGAAACGGCTTTTTCCAGAAACGGGTACTCCCGCAGCCTGCTTTCGTGCCCGGGTACGCTGCCGGCGACCGACCGGTCGATCGAAACAAGCGCCTCCGCCAGCCTCTGCCAGCCCTCTTTGCTGTCACAGCAGGTCATGATCGCGGTCACATAATTGCCCGCCGCCATTTCCATCTGTAAATGATATTGCTCTAAAAGAATATCGTAAAATTGCTTTCCGGTCAAACATGTTTTTGAAGTTTCTATTAAAATTTTGCCCGGATCCATCAAAAACTTTAGTTGTTCCCCTGTTTTTCCCAGTTCAAAAGTGCCGTCCGTCAAAATCCGCAGCCCCGAAAGACCGCTGCATTGTTCCAAAAACGCCGCTCTCTCCCGGAAAAAAGCATCCCATAGGGCAGCCCCTGTCCGCCGCACCGCGCTGACGCACTCATCCATCGCCGCCATCAGAAGATAGGACGGGGAGCTTGTCTGATAAATGCCCTCAAACAGCCGAAGCCGCTCTTTTGCGACTCTGCTGCCGCTGCAAAGCAGAAGCGCCGTCTGCGTCGGGCACGGCATCGTCTTGTGCAGGCTTACTACCGTCAGGTCGGCTCCCAGCCTTACCGGGCTTTCGGGAAACCCCGGATGCAGCCCGAAATGCGCCCCGTGCGCCGCGTCCACGATCAGCGGGACGCCCCTGCGGTGCACAGCCTTGGCAATCCCTGCCACATCCGCCGCAACGCCGTCATAGGTGGGCGAAACGATCAGCACCGCCTTCGCGTCAGGATTCTGTTCAAGCGCCTCTTCCACCTGCGCTGCCGTTACCGGAGCTGCCAGCTCCGTATCCCCGACCGTCCCCGGATACAGATAAACCGGTTCCAGATGCCGCAGATATACGCTATGGTAAACCGCCTTATGGCAGTTGCGCGCCATGATAAGCTTTCCGCCCTCCGGCACTGCCGCCGAAACCGCGGTCAGGATGCCCGCTGTACTGCCGTTTACGCTGTAAAAGCAATCGTCCGCCCCATACAGCGCCGCCGCCCGTTCCTGCGCTTCCAGAAGGATCCCTTCCGGCTCGTGCAGGTTGTCAAAGCCGTCGATCTCCGTAATGTCATACCGCATGGACGCTGCGAGCGCTTCTGAAAAGCTTCCTCCCTGTGCGCCCCTGCGCTTGTGCCCCGGCATATGATAAGGATAATATCCGCCGCCGGCGTATTCCGTCAGGCATCTGCCCAGCGTCCTGTCCTCCATCTGCCGTGCCTCCTGTTTTATCAAATCACATTCATACGCCTCAAACGGCAAAAATGCCTGAGACTGCTGTGAGCTGTAATCTCCCTTTAGTATACCACACTCTTCCCTCTGTTACCACGGAAAAACTGCGAAAAATACCGCAAAAATACATTTTCCCATTCCGTTCCGGCAGGCGTCAGCGCCCGGATCTGCACAGCGGGCGTCCGACAGGCAGGCGGCGTCAGCCGACTGGCGAGCGAAGGAGAATTTGCAAACGCGGCAGGATTGTCCGGCATTCTGTCCGGGGCTTGTCTGAGCCCGGCATAAGCCGGGCGAGTTTGACCGGACAGAATGCGCCCCGGACAGTCCTGCCGCGTTTGGCTCAAATTCTCTGTGAGCAAGGCTGGAGGCTGACGCCGCCTGCCTGCCGGATGCACGCTGTGCAGATCCGGGCGCTCCCCTGCCCTACGCCTCCGGATTGTCACAGCCCCGCCAGCACGGTTTCCACCCGCTCTGTTACCGCAAACCCGTTTTTGCCGCCCCAGCCCGCCGCTTCCAGCGCAGACCCTCTGATGATCCACGGATGCCCGGAGCTTTCCAGCATCGGAAGATCGTTGAAATTATCCCCGAAAGCAATCGTTTCCTCCATGCTTATCCCCAGCGTCTGGCACAGCTCTTTTAATCCCCAGCCCTTGTCTGCCACCGTAAAATCCAGCCACTTTTCGCCGGAAAGCGCCACGTTCACCGACCTGCGCCACGGATCCCCGAACGCCCTGTCATACCCAGCCGCGCCGCTTCTGCAATATGCCGCCACCTTCAGGATGTCCTCCCGGATTTCTTCAACAGAGCCGATCTGTGTGATATTATTTCCCACAAAATATCGAATATGATCCAGATAATCCTGCCGCTTCGGCATCATATAGCTCGTATCCGCCCCGGAAATGAGCACCTCCATGTCCTCATGCCCCTGAATCTGTGCGATAAGCCGTTCCGCCGCCTCCCGCTCCATCGGGCGTTTTCCGGCGATCTGCCCGTCCCGGTAAACGATCGCCCCGTTTTCGCACACATAAACGATGTCGTCCGCCACCGGCGCAAACAGCCTGCGCAGGCTCGTATACTGCCGCCCGCTCGCCGCTGCAAATAACACGCCCTTCTTTTTCAGCCGCCGGATCTGTTCAAACACCGCCTTGTCTATTTCTTTTTTGCCGCCCTGCAAAAGCGTTCCGTCAATATCGCTTGCCGCCAGTTTTATCATAATTCCTCCCTGCCCGTAAAAAAATATGGGAGCCGCACATCCCGCGCAGCCCCCGTTTCCACAATCCCTATTACGCTTTTTTCTCCACCAGCTTCTCCGAAACCGTCCGGTTAAAAAACTGCACCACAGGCCCAAGCCCCAGCGCACACACGGCGGTCCCGATGCCCACAACGCCTCCTGCAATCATGGAAACGATCACCGCCAGCACGTCCGTGAAGATCCTGTGCCAGAAATAGGAAATCTTCGGCACGCGCTTTGTCAGGATCAGCGAAAGGCTGTCCCACGGCGCAACGCCCGCGTCCGCAGTCTGGTACATCGACACGCCAAAGCTGATCACGACCACGCCGATACACACCAGCAAAAGCCGGATCCCGAAGCTGCCCGGCACGCCCCACAGCTTAACCCACAGCTCATAAAAAAACGTCACAATATAGCCCAAAAGGCACGCGTTTACGACCGTGCCTACCCCGATCAGATACCGTCCGAACGCCAGCTCGATCACAAACAGCCCGATATTAAACAGCACCAAAAAATGCTGATAGGCGATGCCTGCGCAGTCCGCCAGCGCCATTACCATGCCGCTGTTCGGATCCGTCCCCATGCCCGAAAGCTTGAAAATGCTGATCCCCATTCCGAGGAATACATTTCCCGCCAGCATGACGGCAAACCGCCGCCAGCCGATCTTTTTAAAATAGCCGATCACCCGTTCCATCTCTTCCCTCATTTTGCCGCGCCCCGACAGTCTGCGGCACGCTCCTTTCCCTTAACCGTAAAAGCTTTTGCGCACCTTCTGCTTTTCCCAGAAGCGCTCCTGCGAATCCACATGCTGCAGGATCATCGCAGACGTTTTGGGCATCGTCACGCGCACCCTGCCCGCCGTCACCTCGATTTCCTCCTCCTTGACATCGAACCCTTTTTCCCCTGTCAGGATCAACCGCTTCATCGTCCCGCTCATCGGGATTCCCAACTCCCACACGGATACTTCCTTTGTTACCTCGCAGTCGTTGTTGTTGATCAAAACTGCGCTGTGCCTTCTTTTTGTAAAGCGCCCGTAGGCGATAAAATTATAATCAGAGCCAAGCCATTTGGTCGAACCGGTTTTAAATTCCGGATTCTCCCGGTGGATGCGGATGATCTCCCGGTGAAAATCGATCAGCTTATGGTTTTCCCTGCCCCACGGATACGTCCGCCGGTTGTCGGGATCGGTAAACCCGCACACGCCCGCCTCGTCGCCGTAATACACCGTAGGCGCGCCCGGCCACGTCATCTGCATCATGACCGCCTCCATAAATACCGCCGGGTTCACGTCCTGATCTGCCGCCTCCGGCCCAAGGCTGTTCGTCCTTCCCACCCGGTGATTCGTCCGCGTCAAAAACCGCGAATGGTCATGGTTGGAAAGCTCGTTCATCGCCGTCAGCCACGAGGGCATCGCCATATTCGCCCCGTGATAGGACATCGCGCCCCAGAAGCTGTCCGCATTCCCTAAAAGATCCTGCCTGAAATCGTCGCTGTGCTTCTCCATTCCCGTCAAAAACCAGCTCACAGGCTCCATAAACGCATCGTAATTCATCACGGTATCCCACTGGTCGCCCTGCAGCCACCCGGAAGGGTCGCCGTAATGCTCTGCCAGAATAAGCGCGTCCGGATTTGCCTCGCGCACCGCGTCGCGGAATTTTTTCCAGAAACGGTGGTTATATTCCGGCGAATGTCCCAGATCCGCCGCCACGTCCAGCCGCCAGCCGTCCGCGCAAAACGGCGGGGAAACCCATTTTTTCGCAATATATAAAATGTAGTCCTCCAACTGCCGTGAGCCTTCGTAATTGAGCTTTGGCAGCGTGTCGTGCCCCCACCAGCCGTCATAGGTCGGATTGTACGGGAAACGGTTCTCGTCGTGGAACTTAAAATATCCGTGATACGGGCTGTCCGCCGCAATATACGCGCCCTTTTCATAGCCGGGCTGGTTCTCATAGATCCGCTCCCGGTCGATCCACTTGTTAAAGGAGCCGCAGTGGTTGAACACGCCGTCCAGAATAACCTTCATCCCGCGCCGGTGCGCCTCCTCTATCACCTTGACGAGCATTTCATCGCTCGCTTCCAGATTCGCCGGATCCGTCACCCTGCGGATATAACGCTCCGCATGGGTATTGTCCGTCTCCCAGTTTTCCAAAACCCTGCCGCCGTCTGCGACGATCTTTCCGTAATGGGGGTCGATATGGTCATAATCCTGAATGTCATATTTGTGGTTCGACGGGGACACAAACAGCGGATTAAAATAGATGACCTCCACGCCAAGGCTTTCCAGATAATCCATCTTATCCAGAACGCCCTGTAAGTCGCCGCCGTAAAAATTCCTCACGTCCATCGTCTCCGGGTAACGGTACCAGTCGTCCACATGCCGCGCCTTCTGCCCGATGTAATGATATTCGTCGTTTACCACGTCGTTCGACGGGTCGCCGTTGCAGAACCGATCCACATAAATCTGGTACATCACCGCGCCCTTCGCCCAATCCGGCGTGTCAAAATCCGGGATCAGGGTAAAATTGTAGTGCTCATCCGGCTTTTTTACCACGCCCCGGAAATCATAATAGCACACGATCGCGCCTGCCTGGATTTCAAAATACCAGCTGATCTTTTCATCGTCCAGCTGGATCTTTCCTTCATAATAATCAAACTCTTCATCCGAGGACTCCTTAAACATCAGATGCCTCTGTCCTTTGCACACTAAAAAAACCCGGTCGATATTGCTTCTCTTCGAGCGGAATGAAATCTTCACTCTGCTGTACGCTGCTGGCTCGGCCGGTGTTACAAAATTTTCTGTTGTATCGCTGAAAAGCGCCCTCTTGCTGAATACGGGCCTCATCTCGTTTAAATACTGCTGATCCCTGAATAAGCGATTATAAGCCATTCCTTCAACTCCTTATCAAAGAAAACGCTGATAAATCAGCATTTCCCTAAATAATTCTATACTAGAATGCCCCGGATAGCAAGCAGAAAAAAAGACAGCCTTTCGACTGTCTCTTTCAGAGAAGGTATTTCTTCTTATGGGGTATAGCAAAAAACTATATAATGTATTGGGGGGGTTACAAGTAGTATAATACCAGAACCGCCCCCGTTTGTACATACCCGAAAATCACGAATATTACAAAAACTGTGTGGCTATTTTATGCACTTTCACTAAATCCGCGCACTTTTTACGTTTTTCAGATCTCATTTATACGTTTTCAAAAAATGATTCCGGCGTTTTTTCAAAAAGCGCCTCAAATTCTGTACGATTCAGCTTTTCCTTTTTCAGAAGAAGCTCCGAGCTTTTATGGAGCACGTCCATATGCTGCAGGATCAGCCCCTTCGCCTTCGCATAGCAATCGTCAATGATGCGGCGCACCTCGCGGTCGATCTCGCCGCTGATCAGCTCGCTGTGCGATTTTGCATGCGCCAGATCCCGTCCGATAAATACCTCGTCGTCATCATCGTCATAGCAGATCACGCCCACGTTCTCAGACATCCCGTAGCGCGTCACCATCTTTCTGGCGATCTGCGTCGCCTTTTTGATGTCGCTGGAAGCGCCCGTCGTGATGTCGTCAAAAATCAGCTCCTCCGCAATGCGCCCGCCGAGGGAAACCATGATCTCCTGCTCCATCTGCCCCTTTGTCATAAACATCTCATCGCGCTCCGGCAGGGGCATCGTGTAGCCCGCCGCGCCGGGGCCTGTGGGAATGATCGAAACGGAGTAAACCGGTCCGACGTCCGGCAGCACATGGAAGAGGATCGCATGGCCGGATTCGTGATACGCCGTGATCCTTTTCTCCTTATCGGAAATGATCCTGCTCTTTTTCTCCGTGCCGATGCCGACCTTTACAAACGCGCCCTTGATGTCCTCCTGAGCGATAAAGCTGCGCTCCTGCTTTGCCGCCATGATCGCCGCCTCGTTCAGCAGGTTTTCCAGATCCGCGCCGGTAAAGCCCGCCGTCGTCTGCGCCACCTGCTTTAAATCCACGTTGTCCCCGAGAGGCTTGTTTTTTGCATGAACCTTTAAGATCGCCTCGCGGCCTCCCACATCCGGCAGCCCGACGCTGATCTTTCTGTCAAACCGTCCCGGACGCATGATCGCGGGATCGAGGATGTCCACCCGGTTCGTCGCCGCCATCACGATGATCCCTTCGTTGACGCCGAAGCCGTCCATTTCCACAAGCATCTGGTTCAAGGTCTGCTCGCGCTCGTCGTGGCCGCCGCCCATACCCGTCCCGCGGCGTCTTGCCACCGCGTCGATCTCGTCAATAAATACGATACAGGGAGCGTTGCGCTTTGCCTCCGCAAACAGATCGCGCACGCGGGACGCGCCCACGCCGACGAACATCTCCACAAAATCCGAACCCGAAATGGAGAAAAACGGCACGTTCGCTTCTCCGGCGATCGCCTTTGCCAGAAGTGTCTTACCCGTTCCCGGAGGGCCCTCCAAAAGCACGCCCTTGGGAATCCGCGCGCCGATCTTTGTAAACTTCGCGGGATCGCGCAAAAAATCCACGATCTCCTGCAGATCCTCCTTTTCCTCCTTCAGCCCGGCAACGTCCTTTAACGTGATCTTCGTCTCTCCCGCCATGCTCATGCGCGCGCGGCTCTTCCCGAAGTTCATCATTTTCCCGCCGCCGTTTGCCTGAGCGTTTTGCGCGTTCATCATCATAAAGATCAAAAGCACGCCGCCCACCATAATGAGCGCAGGCAAAATCGACGTCATAAATACGTTTTCACCCGGCACATCCCGGATCAGCGTCGTTACCCCGGCGCTTTCCAGCTCTTCTAAAACCGGATTGATGTCCGATACTACGAGCACCTTTTCGTCGCCCGTTTTTAAATTCATCTGTATGGAGCCTGTCGGCACCTCCCGGTTCTGGATCACCACTGCCCCTGAGATCTGCCCCTCATCCAGCAGCTGATGAAATTCCTCCTGCGTGCAGGTATCCTCCATCCTCTGCAGTGTCCCCGAGAACCAGAAAATCAGAAGAATGACGAGCAGAAGGGAAAACACCAGATTGAATCCTCTGCCGTTTTTGTTCACTGCATCCTCCTTCGGCATAAGCCTGCATTATTTTTTTTAATCGAACTTAACCACTCCGATATAAGGAAGGTTCCGGTAGCGCTGGTCATAGTCCAGACCGTATCCTACCACAAATTCGTCCGGGATCTGGAAGCCCGTATAGTCCACGTTTACGTCCACCACGCGGCGCTCCGGCTTGTCAAGCAGCGTGCACAGCGCCATGCTCTTGGGGCCTCTTCCCTTTAACAGCTCCAAAAGGTAGCTGAGCGTGCGTCCGGAATCCACGATGTCCTCCACAACGAGCACGTCCTTTCCTTTGATGGAATCGTCCAGATCCTTCACGATCTTGATCACGCCGCTGGACTTTGTGTCGCTGCCGTAGCTGGATACGGACATGAAATCCAAAGACACGGGCACGGTGATCCGCTTTGCCAGCTCGCACATGAAAAAGCTTCCGCCCTTCAATACGCATACAAGATGCACCTGTCTGCCCTCATAATCCCTGCTGATCTGTTCGCCGATCGCCTGAATGCGCTCGTCCACCTCTTTTTCTGTCAGCAGCACTTCGATTCTTTCAGCCATTTTCGTTTTCCTCCTTGGTATCTTCAATCTTGATCTCCATCACAACAGCCGTCCTTTCGCTCACCCGGTACGCCGTGCTCATCCGGTATCCCGGAATCCACATAATATGCTCCCCGTCTGCCAGAACAGGCAGACTGCCGCGCTCTCCTGCCGGGATCTTCTGCTCGATCATATACTTTTTCAGACTTTTTTTTGAAAAAATATCATCAATCGTCAGATAATCCCCGCCGCGCCGTGTACGAAATACGGCAGATTGTATTATTTTATCATAGTCAAACCATTTCGTATACTTCTTTTGCGGGATATTTTTGAAAAAATCCGCATTTTCCGCGCCTTTTTCCCCCGTCTGCGCCCCGATCTCCAAAAACCGCACGCACACCCTTCCAAGCCCCGGCACAAAAAACGCCGCGTCCTGCTCCGGCACCGGAAAAACCGCCTGGCCATCCGGCTTCTCCCCGTCCGCCAACGCCTGCGTCCCCTCCCCGCTGCCCTGCCTGCTGCCCGCCGGCAAAATCCGCGTAAACACCAGCCTGTCAAACTCCCGCGCTGCCTCTGCCCGGCACGCCGGAAGCCGCAGCCTTTTCCCGCTCCGGCACGAAGGCTGCGAAAGCGCCAGCGCCGCCCGGATGTGCGCCGCCGTCAGATCCCGTCCCGTCCCGACCCGCAAAAGGCATTCCCGCACGCACTGTTCCCGCAGAAATTCTGCTTCATCCAGAAGCTTTGGCACGGAGAGGACGATCCGCCGTGCGCTTTTGCCGCCCGGCTTTTCCGGATTCTCCGCCGTTTCCTCCCCCTCATTTTCAATCTCTGTCATACACCTTTCCAGCGCCTGCCCTGTGCACTCCCGCACGAAATCCCCCGTCCGCATCAAAAGCTCCGCCTCCTGCGCCAGATGCAGCGCTGCCCCGGTACAGATCTCCCGCTCGGCATAAGGCAGGATGCGGTTCCGGATGCGGTTTCTTGCATACAGCTCCTGCGCGTTGGTCGCGTCCGTACACCACCCGATCCCTTCTTTTTTTAAAAAATCCTCGATCTCTGCCCGCGAACAGTCCAGAAGCGGCCGGATCACGCGCGCGCCGCCTTCTGTCGTCCGCACGGGACGGATGCCCGCCATCCCGTCCAGCCCTGTCCCTCTGAAAAGATGGAACAGAAACGTCTCCGCCCTGTCGTCCCGATGGTGCGCCACCGCAATACATCCCCGCGCTTTAAAACGCGCCTCTGCCCGCCGCCCCGCTTCCCCGCAGCCGCTTTCCGCCGCCTCTTCATCCATCCGCCGCAGGCATTCCTCAAACGCCTCATACCGCGCCCGCCGCCCCGCTTCCTCACAGCCGGTTCCCAGCTCCTGCGCCAGCCTGTCCACATCAATGCGGCGCACCGTAAGCGGTACTCCCCATTTTTCACAGAGCGTTTCCACAAACGCCTCGTCCCTGCCTGCCTCGTCCCTGAGCCCGTGATTGACGTGCACTGCGCGCAGGTTCAGCTGCCTCTGTCCTGCCAGCCTGTCCCGCAGCCTTACGAGCATATAAAGCAGGCAGACCGAATCCGGCCCGCCCGACACGCCCGCAACGATATTTCCATTGTGCGGGAGCATTTCATATTTTTCAATGTAGGAAAAAATCTTTCTCATCATAAGCTTTCATGTCACTGCCTTCTATGGATTTATCCGTCCTTTCCTACACTCTATCATGTCCCCTTTCTTTTTTCAATCGACTTCCCTGCCCTGCTGCTTCCATACGCCCGCTACAAGCACGGTCATGTCGTCCCGGATCTTTCCCCCGCATTGTCCGATCGCGCACCGCAAAAGGCTGTTCGCCAGATCCACCGGAGATGAATTTTTCAGCTCTTCAAGCCTGCGCGCAAACAAAAATTCCCCGTCGCCGCCCCAGTTTTCTACCACGCCGTCCGAGATCATCACGATCATGTCGCCGCTGTTTAGCTTTCTGATCTGGGAAACCGGCTGCCCGTCCGAAAACATCCCCAGCGGCAGCCGCGCGCCGCTTATTTTTTCCACCTGATCCCTACGCTTGATAAACGTCGCTGCGCCGCCCGCCTTGACGATCTCGCATTCCGCTTTTTTTAAGTCGATCCGGCACAGATCCAGCGTCGCCATCCGGCTCTCGTCGCCCTCTGCCCCTGCCATCGTATCCAGAAGCTGCACCGCCATCCGAAGCCCCAGCCCCGCGTCTAAAATCCGCTCCGTCAGATCCACGATCCTGCTGCTGTCCTTTGAGGCGCTCTCCCCGGAGCCAACGCCGTCCGACAAGATCATCGTCAGCCCGCCGTCCTCTTCAAAAAAGGAATAGCTGTCCCCGGAAACCGTCTCGTTTTCCTCCACCGCCACGGCTGCCGCCGTCATGCAGCAAAATTCCGGCTCCTCCTCAAAATAAAGGCTCACCGGCTCGCAGCCGATAAAATAAGGATTCCGCTTTTCCGGCACGAGCCGGATGTCCATCAGCACCGACAGATAGCCTGCGATCTGCGTGACGGTCATGTTTTTCTCCCGCCGCAGAAAAACGGAAATGGAAATTTCGAGCCTGTCCTCCTGCCCGCGCAGAAGATAAATGTCCTGCACGATAATGCCCTCTCCCGCCAGCGCGCGCACAATCTGCTTTTCCTGCCGTCCCCCCAGCCGGATCAGCTGCACCGACGTATCCGCCACCGACTGCATCAGCCCCGCCATCTGCCGCATGTGCGCCGCGTACTGCTTTCTCGTATCCTTCGCCTGTTTCAGCTTCAAAAGCTCCTCCCGGTCGCTTTCGTTTTCTTTTCCTGCATCCGCTTCCCGGTTCATTTCCCCCATCACCGACGCAAGCTCCTGAAAGGTATCCGCGCAGTTTAAAATGCGTCTTCTGTCATAATCCAGCAAATATGCCGACTGCTGCGCCTCAAAATCCAGATATTTCGTTTTCACCGCCGCCTCCTTCTTTGCTCCTTTCCGGCTGTGCTCGGATGGCAAAGGGGGCAGGCAGTGCGGTCTGTGCGGCAGGCTCCAATCTCGCTCAAGGGGAATTTGGATCAAAAGATACGGAATTGTCCGAAACACATTATGTCCGGTCAAACTCGCCCAGCTGACGCTGTGCTCAGACAAGTCCCGGACATAATGCCGGACAATTCCGTATCTTTTGCAAATTCCCCTTCGCTCGCCAGTCGTCTGCCGCACAGACCGCACTGCCTGCCCCCTTCGCCGCCCGGACACAGCCGGAAAGATGAATTGCCCCCATTATAGCGCATAAGACGCGCGGGATTTGTCAAACCAGAGACTGTCCGCTGAAAATTTTCTAAAAATATTAAAAAACAATTCGCATAATCGCATTTTTTTGTTCGGCAGGAAAGTTTCTTTCCTGCCGAACAAAAAAAGCGGCTCCCTCTCTGGAAACCGCTTATTCCTCCGGCTTAAAAATAATCTCGCCCTCGTATACCAGCCCGAGTTTATCCTTGGCAACCTCTTCCACGTACTTCCTCGTTTTGGTATATTTCTCATATTCTTCTATTTCCGCCGTCCTCTGCGTCTCTTCCTCGATCTGGCGCTCGAGCTGCTCGATCTGCGCGCCGTAATACTCCTGCTTGCGCTTTAAATCCACGCTCCGCAGCGATACGACCACCAGCACCATCAGAACTGCGATCATCACCAGCACCATACTGAAACGGTTCTGCCGCTTCTTCTGGCGAAATACGATTTTCCGTTTAACCATGTTCCCTGCCCCGCTGTGTTTTCCTCTTGTTAAAAAACATTTTAGACAGTTTCAGCCAAACCGTCAACCGCTTTTTGCAAATCCGTACAAGTCTTTTTGCACGTTTTGCCTGTCTTTTCGCATGCTTTTCCCCCGCCCGCTTCGCCGCGCGGAAAGGCTTTCCGAGAAATCTGCGCACAGCCCCTGCGACTGCCCTGACCCGGCGCAGAAAACGCGACATATACTCCACCCACAACGGGCTTACGCTCTTTTGGTAAAGAAGCATTCCCACCGCCGCCCCGAACACCGAAAACCACCGGAACGCCCCGTTATTTTCCATATAAAGCAGATAAAAAAAGCTGCACGCCACAAACACCCAGTACAGCAGATCCTCCGCCGAGATCCAGAACATACTGTGTTCAAAAACGCGCCGCCAGATCCTGAGCCCGTCGTATACAAATGTGATCCCAATTCCCAGCATTATGGAATGCAGCCAGAACCACCCTTCCTGCGCGATCAGACTGCTCATCGGCTACCGGAAAAGCCGGGATAAAAGCGACTCCGTTTTCCCGGATATGCCTGTATTTTCCGAATAGGTAAGGCTGTCGATCTTGCCGTCTATATCGACCTCCCCTTTTTCCAGCGTGAGGCGGCTCACATGCAGGTCGCTGCCGCGGATCATCAGCATCCCCTGCTCCGTTTCCAAAAGCACCTCTCCCACATCAAAGGAAAGCACATCCGATACGCCGTTTACCGCGCAGGTCTGGCGGTTTGCCAGACTGACCCTGTGCTGCTTTGCCCTGCTGCCGTTTAATTCCTCCATCGCGCGCCCTCCTGTCTTAACGCATTGCCTTCTTATATAAGATACGCGCGCGCTGCCCGGAATATGCTGTTTTTTTGTTTTACAGATATTTGAACATCTCTTTGGCTTCTTCCTTGCGGACAGTCTCCTGAACGGTCAGCACCTCGACCTTCACATCCTTATTGCCGAACTGGATCGTGATCACGTCGCCCGCCTTTACGTCTGCGGAAGCCCTCGCAACCTTGTCGTTTAACAAAACCCTTCCCGCGTCGCACGCCTCGTTTGCCACCGTCCGGCGCTTGATCAGCCGGGAAACCTTTAAATATTTGTCAAGTCTCATACTGTCTCCTATCAAATCAAAAAGAGCGGCGCGTTCAAAACGCAGCCGCCCGGTTCTATCGGTATCTCTATTAGTTGATGAAATCCTTTAATGCTTTGCCGGCTTTGAACTTAGGTGTCTTGGAAGCCGCGATCGTCATGGACTCGCCTGTCTGGGGGTTTCTGCCCTCTCTTGCCGCTCTCTCGGATACTTCAAAAGTACCGAAGCCAACAAGCTGGATCTTATCCCCGTTCTTTAAACCTTCTGCTACTACATCCGTGAAAGCCTTCAGAGCCTTTTCCGCATCCTTCTTGGAAATCTCAGCCTGTTCAGCGATTGCTGCAACTAATTCTGTTTTGTTCATTATGAACTCCTCCTGTAATTATCTCTCAATGTGAATTCGAAATGTCCGAAAGGCTTCTCCCCCGGGAACATTATATTCTATTTATACCCGCACTTCCTTTGTTTGTCAATACTTACAGGGAAAATGTCTGTTCCAGAAACGCTTTTTTAACGCTTTTCTGAGCGATCAGACGTTCCAGTTTTTCGGCGTTTTTTCCGGGTATCCACGCCTTGCCGCTGTTGTAGTAAAAATTGACGATCTTCCAGAATTTCTCCGGGTACGCAAACCGGTAATAAAGCTGGAGCCAGTCCGCCGCAGACAGCGGATTTTCACGCCCGTAAACGTCCAGAAGCCCCCTTACCTGCGGCGCCGACCAGTTCGTTTTTTCCAGCAGCTTGCGCAAAAACAGATACAGGTCTCGCATCTGGCTGTCCAGCGTGAATTTTTCAAAATTGATCACAAAAACCGTTCCCGCGCACAAAATGTTGTGATGCTGGCAGTCCCCGTGGCAAAAGCTTCCCGTCTCACTGCACTCCTGCGAATCCAACACCTTCCCATACGCCCGCACCTCTTCCGTGACCTGTACCGCCTCTTCCAGAAACGGGTCAAAATTCTGCTGCAGATAAATTTCAAAGGGCGTTTTCTGCCCCTTGTCCCGCAAAAAACGTCTCACCTTGCGCAGCTGGCGGTTGCGCTTTTCGTACTCCTCCAAAAGCCCTGCCGCCCGAAGCCCGAATTCTTCCTTAAGCTCCGGGCTTTTCATCGCCCTGTGAAGCTTTGCCAGCGCATGCATCGCCTGACGGCACTCCTGACCGTCCCGTAGGCTGCATTCCCTGCCGCCCGGCCATGTTTTTACAATACAGCGGTTCTGATCCTGATCCGTGCAAAAAAGCTCCCCCTCCTTCGTCCGGATCAGCTTCTCCGCCCCGTTAAACCCGTTTCCCTCCACGGTATCCAAAAGCCTTTCCATCTGCTCCAGACGAAATTCCGGTCCTTTATATTCTTTCAGGATCATCCAGCCTTTATTCGTTTCACATAAAATCGCATTCCGGCTTTTCTGAGTGCGGATCACTTCAAAATCATAATTTTCCAGTACGCTTACTGATCTGTCATTCACCTTCGTTCCCTCCCGTGTCTAAGATACTACCATCCTATGAACGCCGTCCGGCACTTATGCCGTCAAAACTCACAAAAATAATGTTTCATTTTCGCCGCTGTTCTGATACAATAAAGGCAGAATTCGGGGGCAGGAAACAGCCCATTCCGGCTGATTTTTTACCGCATGGAAGCATGCAGGCAGCTGCGCCCGGATAATACAGATCGGCACTGACACTGAGCCGAAGAAAGGACTTACAAATGAGCGAAATCAACAACAAATATCTGCTCGGCACAAAGGAAAACGAAGCGTTTTTAACCGAAGTACGCGAGACGCTGTTTTCTTTCGGCCACAAATTCCCCTCTCCCGGAGGAAGCTCCTACTATCTCGGAGACGACGGCACACCCTGGACAGACCGCAACCGCGAGACATGGATCACAAGCCGTATGGCGCATGTTTACAGCATTGCTTCCTTCCTTGGACATCCCGGCAGCAAGGAGCTGGCGGCTGAGGCGATCAAGGGCCTGCGCGGCGAGCTTCACGACGATGTAAACGGCGGCTGGTACGCAGGTCTGACCGCCGACGGCAATATCCTTCCGAACAAGCAGTGCTATGCGCACGCTTTCGTTATTCTGGCAGCTTCCTCCGGCGTCCTTGCCGACGTTCCCGGCGCAAAAGAGCTGCTCGACGACGCGCTCGCTTTATATGACCTGCGTTTCTGGAATGAGGAAGAGGGACTTTCCTGCGATACATGGAACACCGAATTTACCGTTCTGGACGACTACAGAGGCTTAAACGCAAATATGCACACCGTAGAGGCGTTCCTTGCCGCTGCCGATGTGACAGGCGATGAAAAGTACCGCGTAAGGGCAGGCCGCATCATCGACCATGTGGTAGGCTGGGCTTCCGCAAACAACTGGCGGATCCCCGAGCACTTCACCAAAGAGTGGGTTGCCGATCTTGAATGCAACAAAGACCGCCCCGACGACCAGTTCAAACCTTACGGCGCAACTCCCGGCCACGGCATCGAGTGGTCCCGCCTGATCGCACAGTGGACGCTTTCCACCTTCAAGGATGACAAGGAAGGCGCTGCCAAGTACATCGAGGTTTGCGAGAACCTGTACAACCGCGCGATCGAGGACGCATGGAACGCAGACGGCGCGCCGGGCATCGCTTACACGACCGACTGGGAAGGCAAGCCCGTCGTGCATGACAGAATGCACTGGACGCTGGCTGAGGCGATCAACACCTCCGCAGTGCTTGCCCATGTGACAGGCAAAGAGAAATACGCTGCCGACTTCGCTGAGTTCATGCAGTATCTGGACGAGAAGGTGCTGGATCATGTACACGGCTCCTGGTTCCACCAGCTCGACCGCAACAACAACCTGATCGGCACTGTATGGCCGGGCAAATCCGACCTGTACCACGCTGTTCAGGCAACATTGATCCCGTTCTATGCGCCGAGCCTTTCCATCGCTCCGGCTGTAAAGGGCAACGTACACTAAACATTTTTATACACGGAAAAAGAGTGGAAGCAGCGCGTCTTCCACTCTTTTCATGTTCACGATATAACCGTTTCCTTCATCTCCTCTGCCCTTCCAAGCAGATACTCCCTCGTATTCCGTTCCGGCTCTTCCAGCACCTCCTCCAGAAGCGCCTGCAGCACCTCGCCAATTCCCCTGCCCGGCGCGAAGCCTGCGCCGATCAGATCCCTGCCGTTTACCGCCAGATTTTTCAGGGAAACGCACGCCCTGCTCCCGATCACCGCCTCATAATCCCGGCGCATCGTAAGGAGCGCTTCGCGTTTTTCCTCCCGCTGATAATCGCTCTGCGCCGCCATGTCCGCCTCTTTTACCGCAAAAAGCTCCGGGAAAAGATCCTCCCCCAGACGGTTTAACGCCCGGCGCATATATTTCTCGCCCGGCTCAATCTTCACGTCATGGGCGCGCACCAGACGCACCACCCTGCCGGTCGTGTCGTTGTCAAATTTCAGCCGACGCATCACGGCACGCGCCATATCCGCGCTCTTTAACTCGTGCCCGTAAAAATGATCCGTCCCGTCTGCGTCCGTCGTCTTTGCCTCCGGCTTTCCCATATCATGAAACAAAAGCGCCAGCCGCAGCGTTTTGACCGGCTCTGCCGCCTCCATCGCCCGGATTGTATGCTCCCCGACGCAGTAGCAATGATGCCGGTTGTTCTGCGCCGTTTCCATCATCCGGTCAAATTCCGGCAGAAAGACCGCCGTCATCCCGGTTCTCCAGCATGCCCTGATCAGCTCCGGATGGGGGCTTACTAAAAGCTTTACAAGCTCTGTCCGGATCCGCTCGGCGCTGATTTTTTCCAACGTATGGCTGAGCCTGCAGATCGCCGCCTCCGTTTCTTCTTCAATCTCATAGCCAAGCTGCGCCGAAAAACGCACCGCCCGCATCATCCGCAGCGCGTCCTCCGAAAACCGCTCCATCGGATCGCCCACGCACCGGATCTTTTTTGCCCGGATGTCCCCGATCCCGCCGAAAATATCCACCAGCCCGGCTTCCTCATTGTACGCCATCGCATTGATCGTAAAATCCCTGCGGCGCAGGTCTTCCCGCAAAGACGCCGTAAACTGCACCTCCTTCGGATGTCTGGAATCCTCATATTCCCCGTCGATCCGGTACGTCGTTACCTCATAGCCTTCCCTGTGCCAGAGCACCGTTACCGTCCCGTGCTGGATCCCGGTATCCACCGTCTTTTTAAAAAGCGCCTTTACCTGCTCCGGGCGCGCCGACGTCGTGATGTCCCAATCGTCCGGCACTCTCCCCAGAATGCTGTCGCGCACGCAGCCTCCCACCGCCCACGCCTCGTAGCCCGCTCCCTGCAATGTATGGATAATGTCCCTGACTGCCTCCGGCAGCGCAATTTTAACCGTTTCGTCCATGTCTTTTCCGCCCGCCCTGCGCGGGCCCTTTCTGCCTCATTTTTCCTGTCTCTAAGCTTATCACATTCCCGCCCTGTCCGAAAGCACATCTTTTATTTTTCACATAGGATCATCCATACCTGCTGCCCGTCCTTTTCAAACCACAGCCGTCCTCCATGGGCGCAGGCGATCTGCTTTACCACAAAAAGCCCCATCACATGCGGCCTGCCGTCCGCATTTTTTTCATATGCCGTGCCGTCCGCCCCTGCGTCCTCCTCCACGATGCGCCGCACCGCCTCCGGGACGCCGCTGCCGCTGTCCTCCACGCACACGCAGAAGCCCTCCTCTGTCCGGATCCCCGAAAGGCTGATCCGGCAGCCCTGCGGATTGTGCCGCACGCTGTTTCCGATCAGATTCCGGAGGGCGCGGGTCAAAAGCCCGGTGTCCCCCTCAAAGGCTTCCCCGCTTTCCAGCCCTTCGTCCAGCTGCAGCTCCAGCTCATATTCCTCGGGGATTTCCCCGTTATTCAGCATTTCCGCCACCGTGCGGCGCATCCACTCCGCCGGGATATACCGCTCCATGCGCAGCGGCTGCATATGGTAGCTGAGCTTTGACGTCAGGTTCAGATCCTCTACAAGACGGCTGATCACAAAGCTCTGCGACCGGATCCGCTCCGCCCTCTTTTTTGCCGCGTCAGAAAGCGATTCGTCCTGTTCCAGCGCATCCGCGTCCCCGACGATCAAAGAAAGCGGCGTCCGGATGTCATGCGACACCCCTGCGATCCACTCCGTCCGCGCCGTATCCCTCTGGCGCAGCTCTTTTTTCTGCTGCTCCAAAAGCCGCGACGCCTGATTGATCTTGACCCGCAGATACTGCGTGATCCCCTGCTCCTTAAGCTTTGCCGGCCGCCCCTCCGCCAGCGCGTCGATCCCCGTCCCGACCGGCTTTAGCTGCCTGTAAAAACGGTATCCCGACACAAGCGCCATCCCAAAGATCAGCGCTGCGTTGCATACGAAAAAAACGCCGACATACCCAAAGCCTCTTTCCAGATCGCTCATTTCATACGCAAGGTTATACCGCACAATGCTCTCCTTCGGATAGCCGAACACCAAAAGTCCCCCCTCCCCATAGCGCCATACGACCACCGGATACCCTTCCAGATACCATTTGGAAAATGCCGCGATCTCCCCCGCCGAAAAATGCCCTGCAATCTCCTCCGGCTTCTGCCAGTCCCACACCACATCTCCCGACGCATCCAAAAGCAGGGCAAATTCACAGCCGTTTTCCTGAAGCCTCCCGATGCCTGCCTCCCCGAGAAAAAAGCTGCCGTCCTCCCGCCGGCAAAGCTCTTGTGCCACAAGTTCCATTCCCCCCTGCCGGATATGCTCCCGCGGCTCATTGATATAAGAAACGATCAGCCATGTCACCAGCACGCCCACATTGATCAGCACAACGACCGCCACGAGCAGGCAGGCGCTGACCACATACCTTCTGCATATTTTAAAAATACTTTTCATCCCGATCTCCATTCCGGGGCGTAAACGGCAGGACGTCCGCTCTCCCGCCCGCTTTTACGATTTCCGTTCCAGCTTATACCCGATCCCGCGCGCCGTCGTCAAAAACCTCGGCTCCGACGGATTTTCCTCCACCTTCTCCCTGAGCCGCCGGATGTGCACCGTCAGCGAATTTTCATATCCATAATAAAAATCGCCCCACACCGCCTGGCTGAGCGCGTCAAAGGTCACGATCTTCCCCCTGTTTTCCGCCAGCTTTTTTAGGATCGTCAGCTCCTTTGCCGTCAGCCGCTTTTCTTCCCCGTTCTCAAGCTTTACCGTCCCCTCCGAAAAATCCACGCGCCTGCTTCCCAGCTCCAAAACGCCTTCCTCTTCCTTTTTCGGCTCCGGGTAAGTCCGTCTCAGGATCGCCGTCAGCCGAAGCACCAGCTCCCTCGGCAAAAACGGCTTCGTCATATAGTCGTCCGCGCCAAGCCCCAGCCCTAAGAGCCGGTCGCTGTCCTCGTCCCGCGCCGACAAAAACAGCACCGGAACGCTGCTTTTTGCCCGTATGCTGTTCATGAGCAAAAAGCCGTCCCCGTCCGGCAGCCCCACGTCCAAAATAATCAGCTCCGGCTTCCAGCTTTCAAAGCATTCCAGACATTCCCTGCAGCTTCCCGCCGTCTGCACATGCGCAAAGCCCTCTTTTTTCAGAATATCCGTTACCATTTCCCGCAGCTCCTTATGATCGTCAACCAGCAAAATCCGCCGTTCATATCCCTGAAAATACTGCATACCGTCCTCCTTTTGCGCCCTGCGTCTGTTCAGGACGCCTTTTCATGCTCAGTATAAACGCTTTCCTCCGATTTTTCATCCCTTCTCCGAAAAAGTAAGGCAAAAGTAAGAAAAGCGACACTGCCGCGAAAGATATACGCCCTATCCTTTTTATAGACGGACACATCCGCAGAAAGGACGATTTGTATGAAAACAGCGATCGAAACGACATTGCTTACCAAAACCTACAAAAATACCGACGCCGTGCACGCTCTTAATATGCGCGTGCCCGAAGGCAGCGTTTACGGCTTTTTAGGCCCCAACGGCGCCGGGAAAAGCACCACCATGAAAATGATTCTCGGGCTTGTTAAGCCTACCTCCGGAAACGTCAGCCTCCTTGGCACTCCCGTCACCCCCAAAAACCGGCTGGAAATCCTGAAAAACACCGGCTCCCTCATCGAATCCCCCTCCTATTACGGTCATCTGACCGGGCGGGAAAACCTGCAGATCATTGCCATGCTCAAAAATGTCCCCGAAAAGGAGATCGACCGCGTCCTCTCCATCGTCCGCATGGAAAAGCAGCAGCACAAAAAGGTAAGCCGCTATTCCCTCGGCATGAAGCAGCGCCTCGGGCTTGCCGGTGCGATGCTTGGAAATCCCAAAATCCTCCTTCTCGACGAGCCCACAAACGGGCTGGATCCCGCGGGCATTCAGGAAATGCGCGCCCTGATCTGCTCCCTCCCAAAGCAGTATGGCATGACGGTTCTTTTAAGCAGCCATCTGCTTTCCGAAATCGACCAGATGGCGTCCTTTACCGGCATCATCAACCATGGCAAAATGATCTTTCAGGGCGAGCTGGACGAGCTTCATATGCACAGCCAAAAAAGCCTTTCGCTGCGCACCCTGGACAATCAGGCTGCCTGCCGGATCCTGTCCGCCCAAGGGATTTCCTGTAAAAATAAAGGCGGCTGCCTCCTTTTTCCCGCCCTTTCCGACGAGCATACCGCCCGCCTGATCTCCTCCCTTGTCAGCGGCGGCGTAGGGATCCTGCGCGTGGAAGAACAGCAGAAAACCCTCGAAGAAATCTTTTTAAGCCTTACCGGAAAGCAGGTGAACTTATGAGAACGTCTTTTTTATGCGAATGCAAAAAAATGAAGGGCAAGCTTGCTGCGGTCCTTTTTACCGCCCTTGCCCTGCTTTTGATCTGGATCGCCTACGCCATACTGCATACGGACAACAGCCGCATACAGGGCTTTGAATATACCTACATGACAACCTCCCTGATCACGCTCAACTCCCTTTTCCTCCCGACGCTCGTAAGCGTTGCCGCGAGCCGCCTGATGGATGTGGAAAACAAAGGAAATACCTACAAGCTGCTCTGCACCCTGCAGAACAAGCCGGACATCTTAAACGCCAAGCTGCTGCTGGCTTCCCTCTCCTTCCTCCTGTTTTTCGTACTGGAATACGGTTTTATCTTTGTGTTCGGACAGCTTGCGCATTTCACGGAAGCCTTTCCCGTCCGGGATTATACGCTGCTTTTTGGCGCGGCGTTTGCTGCGTCCCTGCTGCTGCTTTTTTTCCAGCTTTTTTTGTCCCTCCGTCTGGAAAATCAGCTCTATCCGCTTTTTATCGGGCTTCTCGGCAGCTTTGCAGCCATCTTTTCCATGTTTCTCCCGCTGGACAGCCCGTTTTTAACGCTTGTGCCGTGGAGCTATTTTCTGCTCGGCGCAACCTCCCAGGTAAATTATGACGAAGCTGCCGACCGGATTTTCTGCACCCCGATCGCCCAGCGCCCCGCCGGATGGCTTATGCTTTTTGTCTTTTTGCTTCTGACCTATGCGCTGCTTTACCGCAGCTTTTTGAGAAAGGATGTGTGACCATGCTTTTTACCTGTATTCGCTGTGAATTTTTAAAATTAAAACGCTCTTTCGTCTGGCTGGCATGCCTTGTTCTGCCCATCGTCCCCGCCATTATGGGAACCGGAAATTACGCCATGAATCTGGATCTTCTGACGGGCGGCTGGTACGCGCTCTGGTCGCAGCATACCCTCTTTTATTCGGGTTTCTTTTTTGCCCCGCTGATCACGGTCTGCTGCGCCTATCTGTGGCGCATTGAAAACTTCGGCCACAACCGGAACGTCCTCATGACCGCGCCTGTGCCCGTCTCCTGTATCTTTTTCGGAAAGCTTTCGGTTACTGCCGGTATCATTCTCATCATGCAGCTCTGGGTGTTTGTCCTGTTTGCCGTCTGCGGCGCATATGTGGGGCTGCCCGGACTGCCTCCGGCGGACATTCTGCTTTGGTGCCTGCGCGGCACGCTCGGCGGGATTTCCTGCGCGGCATGTATCCTTCTGCTTTCCATGTGTATCCGCAGCTTTGCCCTGCCGGTCGGGCTTTCCCTGCTCTGCTCCGTCATCGGCGTTCTTTTTGTCAACAAGGGCTGGGGGCTTTATTTCCCCTTCTCCCTCATCTTCTGCGGCATGAACGCCAATACCTACGACGACATGCTCGCCGGCAACCAGCTTTCCTTTTTCATAAGCTGCCTGATCTTTTTCGCACTTTTTTCCGGCGCTGCGATCCGGCTCATGCGCACCCGCGATGTAAAGGCTTAATCTGAAAAATAAATGCCACTATTCCCTTGCCACTATTTCGGTTTAGTGATATACTCTAGCTTGCTGATACGAAATAATTTCATACGCCGGATCGCTCCGGCAAAATAGCTTTCTGTACTGATGTTCTATTTCGCATCTTCGAGATGCTTTTGAGAAAGGGTCCGAAATGTACGAGATTTTCAAAAGGTTATGTGAGGAAAAAGGAATTACGCCTTATCGCTTCTGCAAAGATACCGGCATCAATTCCTCTACCATCAGCACATGGAAAAAAAAGGGAACAAAATGTTCTTTCAAGCTTGCTGACACGATCGCCCAATATTTTGGCGTCAGCATCGATTATGTCATGACCGGAAAGCCTTCACTTCCGCAGTCCGGCGCAGCGTCTGCCACAGATCCTCGCGACATCAAAAAAAAGTACGAGGAAATCAAAATGCTTCTGCAAAGCCGAGATACCCAGCCGCTTTTCTTTGACGGAAAACCGGCGGCAGAAGAAAGCATCGACCTGCTTCTTAAACAGGTTGAAATCTCTTTGGCGCTGATTGAAAAAAACTGGAACTGATTCAAAATTTCAGCACATCAATTGTATTATCAGGAGGGGGAAATGAGAGATACAAAAGAAATTGCCGAACAACTGGTTGCCTGCTACGGGACAAGAAATCCGTATGAACTGGCAAAATTTTTGAACATCCACATTCAGGAAGGCCCGCTTGGCAAAATACACGGCTGCACCCTAAAGCTCTGCGGCGAACAATTCCTGTATATCAACAGCAGTCTGGCTCCCTGCCGCCGCAAGCTCCTGACCGCACATGCGCTCGGGCAGCTTATTTCTCACGATGACGCCATCTGCGTCATTTCCTTAAAAACTTCCGAGCAATGTACCTGCCGCGCCTCCAAAACGCGGTGCCTTGCGGCAGAGCTGCTGTCCGCCGATTCAGAAATCCCGGAATTTACATGCTGCCGCGCCGTCCGCTGGCATACCCTGCTGGACTTTAAAAATGCAGTAACCGCCAGCCGCGCGGGCTGACGCAGAAGAGCCTTTACATACAGAACGGCTTTGCATACAAAACAGCTTTTCGCGCAAAAGAGCCGCAGACCATATCGCTTTTGATATGCCTGCGGCTCTTTTTTTATTGCTGACTTTTCATTGCTCTCTTTTCATTGCCGACTTCTCACCGACAGCTTTTCATCGCTGTCAGATATTCGGCATCTTCGCCGTAGGCATCATCAGAACCTTACCGGTTCCGCGGTACACGTTTACCAGTCCCTCGCCGGACGCTGCCGAACCGATCAGGCTCTTTCCGGAGCGCTCCACCGTAAAATCAAGGCTCTTGCTCCATGCGATCGCATAATTGCCGTCAACCTTCAAAACATCGTTCTGAAGCGTGATCTCGATCAGCTCTTCTCTCGGACATTCCGATTCAATGCAAAATACACCGCTTCCATTCAAGCTGAGATTAAACAAACCTTCCCCGCCTGCTACCGCCGAGGAAAAGTTTGAACGCATCACCGCCTTATGCTGCAGGCTCGATTCACATGCCAGAAACAGCCCGTCATCCAGAACGACCCCGCCGCCCCAATCAGCCGCATTCATCAGGATCAGATATTTGTAGGTCGGCTCCAGCACAAGAATCCCGTCGCCCGTGTATTCCGGCTTGATCGCAGACTCCCCGCTCGCCTTGCCGCGTACTGCCTTCCCCAGAAAATCTCCGACGCCCTTGATCCCCGTCGTCGCGTTCACATTTCCAAGCATCCACTGCATACTCCCCGCCTGAATCGTAACCTTCGCCTTGCTTAAATCACATACAAGCTGACGCTTCTTAATATTCATCTGCGCGCTGTAAAAAGCGGTAACTGCCGTCTGCGGCGACACGCTCAGATCCCGCTGATACTCTATGATCTTAAAAGCCCCAAGCTCCGAAAGGATCTTCACATCGTCATTGTCCGTAAAATTAGAAATCTGATACATAAAATGCCCCCCTTTTCTTTCAATTAAATGATATGCGCTTATTATAATTGTATTTTTTTGAATACACAATATCCTTCAGGTAATCTTAAGAATATTTCAGCTGTGCTGTTGCGCCGTCCAATCTGATATAAATGCGTTCCCACACTGCGCCATTGCTCCTCTGTGTTACTCTGAATGTTACTCTGAATATTCTACGAAAAACAAAAATCCCCGAGACCCAGTAAAATCAAGGGGTTTCGAGGATAAAAAAATGAGACACGGGGGATTCGAACCCCCGACAACCTGATTAAAAGTCAGGTGCTCTACCGACTGAGCTAGTGTCCCATAACAATATGAAAAAATCTGATCTGGATGCAGATACATCCAGTTTTCAAAAATAGGCATAATAAAATGCCCAGAACCGGAATCGAACCAGTGACACGAGGATTTTCAGTCCTCTGCTCTACCAACTGAGCTATCTGGGCATTCGTTGTATTGCTACAACGTCTAATATTTTACTTTATAAAGTAAATTTTGTCAATACAAAATGCATAAAAAAGTCTAAAAAAATTCAAAATTCTTATTCTCCGTACTCCGCGATCCACTCCGCAACCGTAGAGAATATTTCTTTATTCAGGCTGTAATATGTCCATTTTCCATTCTTTCGTGCCTTTACTGCTCCTGCCTGCAGTAAAATTCTCATGTGGTGTGACAGTGTGGACTGTCCAAAGTCCATTTCGTCTAAAAGTTCGCTGGCATTATATTCCCTTTCACGAAGTAAATCAAGAATACGAAGTCTGTTCTCATCAGACATTGCTTTTAATACTCTTGCGTGAACGACAAACTTTTTATTCATATTATGATGATGCTCCTTTCATCTATCAAGTTAAAATCTGAACATTAATAATAATGCTCTACTTTAGAGCGTGTTTGAAAAATGCTCTAGCAATGCAATCTGCGGCATATTGCAACGCCGCAGATAAAATATCTGATTATGTTATGCTAATGAAACAAAACTCTCGTTAAGAAATCCCTTTTGTTAAATCTCCCAGATTCCTTCCTTGTTCTCCGTTGTCTGAAGCTCAATCTTCTTATCAGAATCTTTAATCTTGATTTCCGGATTCTTTACGATTACCTTTGTATGTGCCGGAACAGACTTCGTTACAAATGCTCCACCTGCTACGATAACACCCTCACCGATTTCTGTCTCTCCACCAAGAATACTGGCTCCAGAATATACCGTAACGTTATCTTTGATCGTCGGATGTCTCTTCTTACCCTTTAACTTCTGTCCACTTCTTGTAGAAAGCGCACCTAAAGTTACTCCCTGATATAACTTCACATTATTACCAATCTCTGTTGTCTCACCAATTACAACACCAGTTCCATGGTCAATAAAGAAATATTCCCCAATCTTTGCGCCAGAGTTAATATCGATTCCTGTACGGCTATGTGCATATTCCGTCATAATTCGAGGAAGGAATGGCACATCCTGTGTATACAGCTCATGAGCGATTCTATAAACAAAAATAGCAAACAGTCCCGGATAAGAAATAACAACATCCTCTCTGCTCTTTGCAGCAGGGTCGCCGTCAAATCCAGCCTGCACATCTTTTAAAAGCATCTGCTGTACATATGGAAGCCTCTTAAAAAATTCCTCACAGACTTCTTCTGCCCGCTCACTGATCTCTTCCTCTGTATACTTTTCATAATCTCTATAATACAAAGAAATCTCAATCTGCGGTTTTAACTTACCATAAATATCTGTCAGACGGTCACCGATAAAATACTGTGGTGAAATGAGTGCAATATTCTCCTCACCAAAATATCCCGGAAACATTACTCTCTTTAAATCCTTTAAAATACGAATAATACAGGAACGGTCAGGAAGGCATCTCTCCCCTCTTGATACGATAAAATCAGTTTTATGGCAGCTTTCCGTCATATCGGCGGAAGCGTTTAAAATAATGTCTTTCATTGTCTCTTTCATAACTTAAGTCTCCCAATTTTTTCAGAAAAAGATTTAATCTCTTTCTAAAATATGTATTACTACACTTATTTTATTTATGCTAAATTATACCAAACAACTCCTAGAAATACAATTCTAACATAAAAATTTCACATTTGCCATTTCTATAACGATTTTTCTTTCCATTTTCCACATCGATAATGAATCACATAGAATATCGCTCTGACCACCCAGTCAAGTACCATCGCAATCCATGCGCCAAATACGCCAAATCCCATATATTTTCCAAAAATAAAGGCACAGGCAATACGGAACAGCCACATAGAAGTTACGCCGACAACCATCGTAAAACGGACATCATTTGCGGCACGAAATACATTTGGCAGGGCAAATGCAGCCGGCCAGAATATCATTGCCATGATACTGTGGAGTATCATAATCTGCGTTGCATAACCGCTTGTTTCGGGGGATAAATTATAGATTTTCAACATAAATGGTAACAAGAGCATCATAACGATGCAGGTAATCCACATACAAGTGTAGGTGAATTTTAACAGACGTTTCGCAAAGTATTCTGCCTGTGGATAATCTCCCGCACCGACACATCGGCTGATTACTGTCACAGTTGCAAGCCCCAATGCCATTCCTGGCAGGATTTCAAAATATGCCAGCGAATTACTTACGGCATTCGCTGCGATAGATGCCGTTCCAAACGTGGAGATCAAGCTTAAAAGAAGGATTTTCCCAAGCTGAAACATACTATTTTCTATGCCATTTGGCACGCCAATATGAAGGATTTTTCGAATCATTTTCCCGTCAAATTTAAACAGATTCATTCCCTTCAATGTAAGTATATGCTTCTCATCATGTAAAAGCCATACCATCAAAAATGCAGCTACCACACGGGATAATAATGTTGGTATCGCAACACCTTCTACCCCTCTATGAAAGCCAAATACGAGGATAGCATTTCCACTTACGTTAATCACATTCATAATACAGGAAACATACATCGAAGTTTTTGAATTTCCCATTGCACGAAACAGAGCCGCTCCACCGCAATACACTCCAAGAAAAGGAATCGAAGCTGCAGATATCAGCAAATATGTATTACAATTCGCCATAACATCTGCCTCGATCGAGCCAAAAACTGTATGTAAAATAAAATATTTACCAAGATAGATAAGTAACATAATGGCTATAGACATCCACACCATAAACTGCATCATCTGTCTTCCGGCATAGGCAGCCTTTTTCTTATCTTTGGCACCAAGATATTGTCCCGAAACAACAGCTCCTCCTGTTGCCAGTGCATTAAAAATATTGATAAGCAGGATGGCAATTGAATCAACCAGTGAAACTGCGGACACCGCCGCTTCACCAACCTGCGCTACCATAATTGAATCGGAAAGGCCGACAAGGACACTTAGGAGCTGCTCCAGAAACAAAGGCAGAATCAACGCTGTCAATGCTTTATCGGAAAAGAGAAGCTCGGTCTTTCCAGTCCAGGGTTTTCTTTTGAATAATGACATTTTTGCCTCCTTTCTTTTTTTGTTAAAACAGACGGAAACTAAGGAATATGCTATACCAATCTGTGACTTTCGTCGCGGCGTGTTGAATGCTCGCTTACGCGCTCGTATCCAACACTTGCTCCCAGGCCACAGATTGGCATAGCATATTCCTTAGTTTCCTGTCTTTGACAGTTCAGAAGGACAAAGGGCATTCAAACTGTCGTATTCTGCTTACTCAAAAGTTGTATTTGGAATATATCATCAATTGAGGCCTACAGCTTAATTTTTAATTTCCCAACGCCAGCCAAAGACAGCCCTCAAAGCGAGAAGATATCCTATATTTGTGGTCTTAGAGCGAGGATTGAATGCGAGCCCTTAGGCGAATATTCAACCCGCAGTGATAGAGTCACAAATATAGGATATCTTCTCGCTTTGAGAGCGTCTGTTTTGCTTTTGCCTGCGGCAAATACTATTTTAGAAGCCGCCTCCAGAAACATCGAGTTTGCCATCATCATCTGCCGCAGTTCCATTCGAACCGCACCAGTTACAAACTACCTTATCGGAGCCGTCATAACAGCTTACCTTACCGCAGTTTCCGCAGACAAAACATTTCTTTGCGCCGCAGTAAGGGCAGCCTGGATATTCTTCGTCAGTGTAGAAGCTTCCGGTAAAGTTGATTTTATCGAAGCCTTCTTTTTCTGCTGTTTCTTCTTTTAATTTAAATGCCCAGGTACGAACCCAGTCATTATCTCTTTTTTCAATTCGGATTCCGTAAAGCTTATCCTGAGCACATTTTGCCAAAATTACGCTTGCTTCTTTTTTCATTCTGCTTCCTCTCCTTCCTGATAAACGAAAGCAATGGATATATCGTCACCGCTGCCTTCTCTTGTCCTTTTTTCAAAATTCCGCTTTAAACTTTTTTGCATTTTTTCCGTATCATGAAACATGTGAGAAAGCAATCCATGATATTTCAAAAAGTCTTCTTCGCTTGCAAATGATTTGAATAACCCGTCTGTGGATACGAATAATGCTTTTACTGTTTCTGTGGTATACCAGTGTTCAAAGAAATGAATCGCATCGGTATTGCAGAGGGAAGAGGTGTAGTTTGCATGGGAATTTTTGTCCTCGAGCGGAATATACAGTTCCTTATCTCCTCCGAGTACAACAAATCCACCATCGCCAAGAATCATTCCATAGGAAAAATCTTTTGTCAAAACGGCTGCCAGTACGGTACTTCCGTAAATGACTGCAGTTCTAAGTTTTCCTTTTGCCTTTTCCGGAATCTTATTCTCTTCTTCCTCGGTCAATGGATTTTCTAAATGATATTCCTCTACGGCCTCTCTCCATTTCATAAGAATCTGCTTTTCCATCTGTGCCAGAATAAATTCGGGATGTTTAAAAAACTGCTCCTTAAAGTCTGGACGGTTCATATAATTTTTCAATAACTTTGTCGTAATCTTTACAGCAATCCTTGAACCTACATCGCTGCGGAAATGCTTGGCGCTGCCATGTCCATCTGCCACAACAGCAATCGCAAACTTGTCAGTGACTACCGTTCCTGAACTGTCCTGACAGACAATACCCTTTCTAATATGGCTGTCTCCGATTACTGTAGAATGTACTCCCTGAAACATTCTACCATCCCTCATCAAATTCAATATCCATATCGTCAAGGTCAGTGAGATCATCCATTCCTAAAATATCCTGTTTCATTTCCTGAACTGCCTCTACCATCTGCTCTTTCTTAGCGCCTGCTACTTCTGCAAGGGAACGTTCTCCAGTTGCATCGGTAAGTGTCATGCTCGTGCTTCCGATTTTTGAAGAAGTAACCGCAATTTCACGAACAAGCTTTTTCAGCATTTCTGCACCGCATGCCTGAAGTACCAGTTCCTCATCATCGGTAAATTCGCGAAGCACATCTAAATCTACGTTAGAACCGATTGCCAGTGCGATTTTTAAGCCATACTGGAACCAGCGGTTCTTCTTCAGCATCTCGAAACCTTTTTTATAGTTATCAGTTGGATAACCGTCTGTCATAAGGAAAATGACTGGCGCATAAGAGAGGGATGGCGCTCTTAAAAAGCTGTTTCTTGAAAGCTTCTGGCAAAGTTCCTCACAGGCATCTCCCAAATCTGTTACGCCATCTGCTCTTAAGTTCTCCCATCTCTGGTATTCTTCAATTAACACTGGTTCCGGTGTAATCCACTCACAACCAGAAGAAAATGACATTACGGCAACTTTTACATCGGTTCCTGCCTCGCCAACACCGATTAATTCCGGTAAAATGTCTCCCATAACACGATTTAATGATTCAAGCTTTGAACCTTCCATACTTTTTGAAGTATCTACCAGAAAAAAAATGACCATACTTTTCTTGGCAGGCGGCATTGTCTCTAACGGGTCAATTGCTTCTATATTTTCATCAAACTGTCTGCTCATCCTCATCTTCCTTTCTCTCCTCCACCTGCTGCATCAGACGGAGATTCCATTCTTCACCCAATTCAAATCGGACAGACATTCCATTCCAGATAGGAATTCCCTGTCCATTCGGAATATCCTTTATTTTTCCGTCAGGATAAAATCCTCTCCACACGCCCTGACTTACATTTTTAATACCATACAAGCCCTTTTTCTGACGATTCTCCACGATCAGACCTGTAACCGTATCTTTATCCATCGGATTTCTTCCTGTCTGGCATTCGTAAAGCTTTTCTCCTTCTGCAAGAAGAATCCTGTCCATTCCATTGGTCAGTGGGTAGTAAATCTTTCCACACTTTGGACAGGCAAATGTTCCATTTTCCTTCGGAAGCAATCGATAAGAAAATCCGTGAAAACCACAGTGACAGGACTTGTAGTCCATTGCCATACGAACAAGGAGCTGCTTCCAGTCCACCTCTGTCGGACGAAGTTCTCTAAGCCTTCCCCCATCAAGAAATGCCTTCTGGAACATTTTCTGCAAAATCTCCGGATACTCGTTCCAGTACTGAATCAGCTTGTCCTGAATGCCTTTTACTGGAATATTTTCTTCCTCGCCCGGCTCCATGCAGAAGCGTCCTTCTCTCGCCCGGAAAAGTTCTTTTTCCTCCGGGGAAAGAAAACAGCGGTTCACCATCTTTTTCCCTTCAAATGGAGAACCTGTGTGAAAGAAATATTCAAATAAATATACTGCCATAAAATAGCGGTCTGTCTCTAAAGAATAGCATTCTTTAAAAGTTTCGAGTGTTTCCTGTTCTTCTGTTTCAGATAATAATTTTTCCTGCTCTTCTGCTAATGCCTCTGCCAATTCTGGGGCAAGAAATTCTGTAAATTCTATTTCAGCGGCATCTGGTTCCTGCACATATGCCTCTCCAAGAAATTCTTCCCCCTCAAAATGAAACGCTCCATTTTTCAGGTTAAAATAAAATACATCTGGAGAAATGCTACAATACACCTTCCCTTTTTGATGAATCTCCTCAAAAAACCTCGCAAACTGAAATGCACCTTCTATCATGGCATTCATCGAAGAAAAATATGCTGGCCTTAAAACCTTTTTCCCGATTTCCGCATCAATCACAAGCTGCCTTTCTTCACAGATCTGCGCGAGGGAAACCCAGCCATTTTTATTAAAATTACTCATTCTATCCTCCTACCTACAGGAGAATCTTTGCAATCAGATTATCTCCAAAGTCAATCTCTAATCCTTTCCAGATTGGAACACCTTTTCCCGGTCCAACTTCTCTGACAGAGTTATCCGGGAACTTCGCTTTCCAGACATCACCGGACATATTTTTAATGCCAAATAAGCCTTTCTTTAAACGGTTTTCAATGACCATTCCCGTAACAGATTCAAAATCATCACTATTTTTCTTTGTCAGGCATTTGTATAACTTTGCACCAAGATTCAGTGGAAGTTCATAGTCTTTCACACCCATTGTGTAAATGGTACTTCCACAATTACGGCAACGTAATGTATGTTCTCCTGTCTTTTCAAATGCAGAAGAAAATGCGGTCTTTCCACAGCTACAGTGAATAATATCCAGCTTTAGCTGAATAAGCATCTGAATCCAGCTCTTTTCGATAATCCGGGCATTTGGCTCCTGGATTCCATAAGTAAAGGAAAGGGTAAATGCCTCTCTGATAAAGTCCGGGTAAATCTTCCACAGCTTGATAACATTATCGTGTACCCCATTAACCGGACGATTTGATGCATTATTCGGATCATAAATAAATACCGGATCTTTTCCATAATGAATCAGGTCATTTTCCTCAGTCATAACGACACACTGAAGTACCTTATTTCCTTCTAACGGGTCCCCACGGAAGAAAAGCTTAAATAAAACAACTGCCAGTGAATATCTGTCTGTCAGCACATCCGGCTTTGCGATACCTCGAACAACTTCCGGCGCCATAAAACCTGGCATACCGCCGATTCCGAAGTTATCACCATCCGCAGCCACATTATCACAGTCACAAACTAACACATCGCCGCTTCTCGTATCAATAAAGAAACCGCCATCATTTAAATCCTGATAACTTTTTCCTGATAAATGCAGGGCACGAAAGGCCTTAACAATATTAATGGCCGCTGTGAGCATCACATCAAGAGAAGCAAACTTCACCTTAATCTTTCTCGCCGGCTGCCCCTTCACTCTCGGTTTCTCCCAGCGGTATCCATTATAAATATCAGTAAATGATTCATATCCTGACGGAGCAAGCCGCATCAGATAACCAAATGCACCATTTTTCTTTGTCTCTGTTAAAAATAACGGCCAGATAAACTGCTTGCCACCCTCCGGCGCACCATCCTCAATATTCTTTCGAAGATTATTGCGAAATGCCTCCGGATTTTTAATACGGCTGATAAAATACCATTTAAGCGCATACTCCCTGCCATTATAACGGACAAGATAAACAATACCCTGCCCACCTCGTCCAAGCTCTCTGGAGACAACCGCCTCGCCGCCTGCCTCTATTGGAATCCTCTCTCCAATCTTTAACTCTCTCATCTATGTTCTACCATCCTTTATATTCTACCATCCCTCATCGTAATTCACAGCACCAAGGTCAACTGCTTCACCAAGAATATCCTTCGCTCCTGTGCGAATCTCCTCCACAAGTACCTGCTGCTTTGCCTGTGCCACGGTCTCGGCCGCTGGCTGTCTGCCATTTGAATCTACGAGTGCAAGACTACGGCTTCCAATCTGGGAAGAAGTCACTGCAAGAAGCTTAATCAGTTCTCTAAGCTGATCTGCATTCTTTGCCTGAACTGCAAGTTCATCATTCCCGGTAAATGCACGAAGCACATCCATATTTACCTTAGAACCGATACCAAGCGCAATCTTTAACCCATGCTGGAACCATTTATTCTGCTTTAATGTATCCAGGCCCTTCTTCCAGTCATCATTCGGAGAACCATCTGATAACAGGAAAATAACCGGCGCAAAAGAAAGCGATGGTGAACTTAAAAATGTGCTACGGGAAAGCTTCTTAGAAAGCTCCATAAACGCATCCCCCATAAAGGTAAGGCCATCTGCCTCCAAACGATTCCAGTACTGATACTCCTCAATCTTTACCGGTTCCGGAGTCACCCACTCTACATCCGTAGAAAACTTCATAATCGCAATTTTCACATCCGTAGAAGCTTCTCCAACACCAATCAGTGATGGCAATAATTCTTCCATCGTACTATTTAACGAACCGATTTTCGTTCCTTTCATACTGCCTGATACATCAATCATAAAAAATATTGTCATACTCTTCTTCGCCGGCTCCATCGTATCAAGGAAATCTTCCTCAGCCGCATCTGCAACCTCCGGCGTATCAAGAACAAGACTTCTGCTCATCCGATTCTTCTTCAAAAGAATCTCATCATCATCAACTTCATTTAAATCAAGCCACTTTGGCATAAAAAGTTCCCCCAGTCTTCATAAATTCTCTATTTTTTCAACTTCATTTATTATATAACAATTTAGATATTTTACAAACTGCTTTATCTAGTTCTTTGAGATAAATTCTTGCACGAAAATTCTGATTTGTGAGGCTGCAAGGCAGACGAACTCCAGAAGCTAAATAAAGCA
>URRW01000022.1 GCA_900550285.1 uncultured Lachnospiraceae bacterium | reverse complement strand
GAAGATGGAGATCCCGGTTGTAGCGCCTAAGGACGGCACGGTGGCAAGCATCAATGTGTCGGTGGGCGATGCGATCGAGGCGGGCGCTTTGCTTGCGACGCTGAACTGATCTACAGCTCCGGTAGAACCGGTCCTGATTACTGACACAGGAGGTCAACACAATGTCTTATATTATGACAACCATGGACAACCTGATCCATCAGACCGCATTTTTCAACATGACGTGGGGAAATGTGCTGATGATCCTGGTGGCATGCGTTTTTCTCTATCTGGCAATCGCCAAGGATTTTGAACCGCTGCTGCTTGTCCCGATCGCTTTCGGTATGCTGTTAGTCAATATTTATCCGGACATCATGCTGAGCTTTGAGGAATCTGAAAACGGCGTGGGCGGTCTGCTGTATTATTTTTACAAACTGGATGAGTGGGCGATCCTGCCGTCCCTGATCTTTTTGGGCGTCGGGGCGATGACGGACTTTGGGCCGCTGATCGCAAACCCGAAGAGCTTTCTGCTGGGCGCGGCAGCGCAGTTTGGTATTTTTGCGGCATACTTCGGCGCGATCGCTTTTGGCTTTAATGACAAAGCGGCAGCGGCAATTTCCATTATCGGCGGCGCGGACGGCCCGACTTCCATTTTCCTTTGCGGAAAGCTGGGACAGACGAACCTTCTTGGCCCGATCGCGGTGGCGGCGTATTCCTATATGTCCCTCGTCCCGATCATCCAGCCCCCGATCATGAGGGCGCTGACGACAGAAAAGGAAAGAAAGATCAAAATGGAACAGCTCCGCCCGGTTTCCAAGCTGGAGCGCATCCTCTTCCCGATCATCGTAACAATCGTTGTCAGCCTGATCCTGCCGACAACGGCTCCCCTTGTGGGCATGCTGATGCTGGGCAATCTGTTCCGGGAATGCGGCGTTGTGCGCCAGCTTGCGGATACCGCATCCAACGCCCTGATGTATATCGTCGTGATCCTGCTGGGTACTTCCGTGGGCGCGACCACAAGCGCGGAAGCATTTTTGAACTGGGATACTTTGAAAATTGTCCTGCTCGGTCTGGTAGCGTTTGCCTTCGGAACGGCGGCGGGCGTCCTGTTCGGCAAGCTGATGTGCAAGATGACGGGCGGCAAGGTCAATCCGCTGATCGGTTCGGCGGGCGTGTCCGCAGTCCCGATGGCTGCGCGCGTTTCCCAGAAGGTCGGAGCGGAAGCGGATCCGACAAACTTCCTTCTGATGCACGCTATGGGACCTAACGTTGCGGGTGTGATCGGAACGGCAGTCGTGGCGGGAACCTTTATGGCGATCTTCGGCGTATTCTGATAAAATGCCGTATCGCAGCGAAAGTAAAAAATAATGGAGGGTAAGAGCTATGCCTTTACAAAAACCGGTAAAAATAACGGAAACAGTGCTCAGGGACGCGCATCAGTCGCTGATCGCGACGAGAATGCCGACCGAGCTGATGCTTCCCATCGTAGATAAAATGGATCAGGTTGGATACCATTCGGTAGAGTGCTGGGGCGGGGCGACCTTTGACGCCTGCCTGCGCTTTTTAAAGGAAGATCCGTGGGAGCGGCTGCGCAAGCTGCGCGACGGCTTTAAGAATACGAAGCTGCAGATGCTGTTCCGCGGTCAGAACATTCTGGGCTACCGTCATTATGCGGACGACGTTGTGGAATATTTTGTACAGAAGTCGATTGCAAACGGGATCGACATCATCCGTATTTTTGACTGCTTAAACGACCTGCGCAACTTAGAGTGCGCGGTGAAGGCGTGCAACAAGGAAAAGGGCCATGCGCAGGTTGCCCTTTCCTATACGCTGGGCGACGCTTATACGCTGGATTACTGGACCAATATTGCAAAAGAAATCGAGAACATGGGCGCGGATTCCATCTGTATCAAGGATATGGCGGGGCTGCTGCTTCCTTATGAGGCGACGGAGCTGATCTCTGCGATGAAGAGCGCCACAAGGCTGCCGATCCAGCTGCATACCCATTATACGTCCGGCGTTGCCAGCATGACGTACTTAAAAGCGGTGGAGGCAGGCGTGGACGTGATCGACTGCGCGATGTCCCCGTTTGCGCTGGGCACGTCCCAGCCGGCGACCGAGGTTATGGTGGAGACGTTCCGCAATACGCCTTATGATACCGGATATGACCAGAACCTTCTGGCTGAGATTGCAGACTATTTCCGTCCGTACCGCGAGGAATGCTTAAAGAGCGGCCTGATGGATCCGAAGGTGCTGGGCGTAAATATCAAGACGCTGATCTATCAGGTTCCCGGCGGTATGCTTTCCAACATGGTAAGCCAGTTAAAGGAGCAGAATGCCAGCGACAAATACGACGATGTGCTCAAGGAGATCCCGCAGGTGCGCAAGGACTTCGGCGAGCCTCCGCTTGTTACGCCGTCCTCCCAGATCGTCGGCACGCAGGCTGTGTTTAATGTACTGATGGGCGAGCGCTACAAGGTGGCGACAGACCAGACGAAGGATCTTCTGGCGGGCAAATACGGCAAGACCGTAAAGCCGTTTAATCCGGAGGTGCAAAAGAAGGTCATCGGCGACCGCGAGGTGATCGAATGCCGTCCGGCGGATCTGATCCCGAACGAGTTAGAGAAGATCGAATCCGAGATGAAGCAGTGGAAGCAGCAGGACGAGGACGTCCTGACATACGCGCTGTTCCCGCAGGTGGCGGTGGACTTTTTCAAGTACCGCATGGCACAGCAGGAAAAGGTGGATATGAAACAGGCGGATACCAAAAACGGGGCGTATCCGGTGTAAGGAAAAGCTGCGCGCCTGAAACAGAAAAGCGCAGTGTTATGTTTGGAAAACGGCAGGACAGATCAAAAACGGGCTTCGGCGTAAAAACCGGAGCCCCTTTTTGTATGGAAAGGCTGCAATGCGTCATGACCCGGCAGCCGGGAAAAGAAGCGCTTTTGCGTGAAGCGATTACAGGATGATTTTTTCGCGCAGCTCTCTGGCATAGGTGTCGAGAAGCTGGATGGTAGTGCGCATGTCGTCCCGCGTTGTTTCGGGATGAAGGGCACAGATGCGGAGCACCTTTTTGCCGTTTAACACCGTTGTGAAAACGGCGGCATAACCGCTTTCCACGATTTTTTCGGAAATTTTCTCGTTTAAAAGATCCGTCTGCTCCTCGGTCAGGCCGTCTGCAGTATAACGGAAGTTAAGCATGGCAAGCTGCGCCTTTGAAACGATTTCCCAGTTGTCCAGCTCCTGCAGCGCCTCCTGCGCCCATACTGCAAGCTGGAAGCCGTGTTCGATGGCGCTGCCGATCAGCTCCGTTCCGAGCACCTGCAGGGTAAGCCATAATTTTAAGCCGCGCGCGGGACGGGTCAGCTCCATTCCGATGTCCCATGTATTGACGTGTTCCAGATCGCCCTCCACATCTTTTAAATATTCGGGATTCACATGGAAGCTGTGGTAAAGATGCCGGATGTCCTTTACGAGGACCATGGCGCAGCCGTATGTCTGGAACAGCCATTTGTGGGCGTCCCAGCTGATGCTGTCTGCAAGCTCCGTGCCTTTTAACAGATGTCTGTATTTGGGGCTTAACAGGACGGAAGCGCCGTATGCGCCGTCGATATGGAACCACATTTGGTTTTCGCGGCAGATGCCGGCGATTGTTTCAAGCGGGTCGATGCTTCCGGTATTGGTCGTTCCCGCAGTCCCGATGACAACAAAAGGGATGAGCCCTTTTTCCTTGTCGGCAGCGATCGCTTCCCGCAGCTTTTTGGTATCCATCTGAAATTCGGAATTGACGGGAAGCCTGCGGATACGGCTGTCCGGAATGCCGATGATGCGGAGCCCCTTTGCGACGGAGCTGTGCGTCTGTTCGGAGACATAGGCAACGCCAAGATGCAGGCTTTCGTCGTTTAATTTGGCGTCGCGGGCGGCAGTCAGGGCAGTAATGTTTGCCATGGAACCGCCGCTGACAAAAACGCCGCCGGGATTTTTGGTAAAACCGACCTGCTCACAGAGCCAGGAAAGCACCTCCTGTTCGATGGCGTTTACCATCGGGGCGAGCTTGCTGCCTCCGGCATGGATATTGTAGGCGGAAGTCATGATGTCCCCGAGCCATGAAACGGAGGAGGCGGGGCCGGGGACAAACCCGAAAAATCTGGGGTGGTTGGCGTCCCCGCGGTAACGGTAGACTTCCTTTGTCATTTCACGGATCACTTCGTCAACAGGGCGGCCATCTTTGGAAATGCCGATCTGCCTGATCTTTTCTAACTGTCCCTCGGAGGTATACCAGGTCACCTTCTGGGAATGGATCTCATGCTTTTCTGCGCAGAACTGATGGACAAACGTCTCGATGGCTTCTTCCAGCTGCGCGCTGTTTAAAATATTTTCACTGTTTATCATCCGGTAAAATTCCTCTCTTTACGATTGCTGTAGAGTAGTGTACACTAAAGGCGTATATGTGTAAAATTTATAAATTTTATATGATATATAAAAATTTTTCATATAGAGGCGGCTATGGAATTTCGGAACATCAATACATTTTTAAAGGTGGCGGGGACGCAGAATTTTTCCCGTGCGGCGCAGCAGCTGGGCTACAGCCAGTCCGCCGTGACCATTCAGATCAGACAGCTGGAAGAGGAGCTGCAGGTGCAGCTGTTTGAGCGGATCGGCAAGCGGGTTTATCTGACGGAAAAAGGACAGGAATTTGTCGCTTATGCAAATGAGATCATGCGGGTGACAGAGCGGGCAAAGAATTTTCCGGCACAGAGCAGCGCGTTGGAAGGATCGCTGTGCATCGGCGGCGTGGAATCGATCTGCACGGCGCTTCTTCCGGGGCTTTTGCTGAAATTTTATGAAAGCTGCCCGAGGGTACAGGTTACGATCCGTTCCGGCACGACCGAGGAGCTGATGGAGCTGGCAAAAAGCAACGAAATAGACCTGATCTGTACGCTGGATCAGAAGGTAATGGGACGGGAATGGGTGCGCGCAGCGGTCACGGAGGAAGAGATCGTATTTGTCACGCTGGCAGATCAAAACGATCCCGTTCCCCGCAGGATGCCGATTGAAAAGCTGATCCAGAAGCCCTTTCTTTTGACGGAAAAAGGGGCGGCGTACCGCTATGAGCTGGAACGGCTTCTGTCGGAAAAAAATCTGGGGATCGAACCGGTGCTGGAAATCGGGAACACGGAAACGATCATCAATCTTTTGAAAAAAGGGATGGGCGTTTCCTTTCTCCCGAAATTTACGGTGCGGCAGGAGCTGGATAAAAACGTCCTTGCCCAGATCCATACCGACCTGCCGGGCGTAACGATGTACGGACAGATGCTTTATCATAAAAACAAGTGGGTCACAAAGCAGATGGCGGCGTTTATGGAGCTGGTCGGAAAAACCCCATCGCTTGACAGCCCGCCCCCGAACGGCTAAAATGTAATTTGAGAGTTTGCGCGTACAAAAGAGGGAGCAGGGATGGAGAACAGACACGACATTATTTCGCGGATCAATGAGAAATACGGGTCGATGAGCAAGGGGCATAAGGCGATCGCGTCTTACATTATGGATCACTATGATCAGGCGGCGTTTATGACGGCGGCAAAGCTTGGCAAAACGCTGGGGATCAGCGAGTCCACGGTCGTGCGTTTTGCGGCGGGCATCGGTTATGAGGGCTATCCGCAGATGCAGAAGGCGCTGGCGGCGTGGGTAAAGGGCAAGCTGAATACGGTCGACAGCATGGACATCAAATATGCGGGAAGCTCCCAGTCGGAGGTGCTGACTTCCGTTTTGTCAAGCGATATTGAGAAGCTTCGGCACACGATCGACCATCTGGATCCGGCGGCATTTGAGACGGCGGTGGATCTGATCCTGGAGGCAAAAACGGTTTACATTCTGGGGATCCGCAGCTGCGAGCCGCTGGCGGGCTTTTTAAGCTTTTACTTGAACATGATTCGGGGAAATGTGGTGCAGTTAAAGACGACGAGCACCAGTGAGGTGTTTGAGCAGATGATCCGCATCGGCGGGGAGGACTGCATGATCGGCATCAGTTTCCCGCGGTATTCGATGCGCACCCTGAAGGCGATGGAGTTTGCAAACGACAGAAGCGCCAAGGTAATCACGATCACGGACAGCATCCATTCCCCCATGAACCTGTATTCCTCCTGCAACCTTCTGGCAAGAAGCGACATGGTTTCCATTGTGGATTCCCTGGTGGCTCCCCTTTCTGTCATCAACGCGCTTGTAGTCGCATTGTGCCTGAAATGTCCGGAGCAGGTGCGGAGGAATCTGGAATCGCTGGAAGGGGTATGGAACAATTATCAGGTATATTTAAACGACGAGATCAACTATATCAATGAAGAATCCGTTTTGACGGAACTTGGTGCAAAGGAGCAGACACAAGATTGAGCAAAAAGATCGCGGTGATCGGCGGCGGGGCAGCGGGCATGATGGCTGCCTTTGCGGCGGCAAAAGGCGGGGCGCAGGTCACTTTATACGAGAAAAATGAAAAGCTGGGAAAGAAAATATACATCACGGGAAAAGGCAGATGCAATGTGACAAACGACTGCAGCAGGGAAGTTTTTTTTGAACAGGTCGTGAGCAATCCGCGTTTTTTGTACAGCGCGTTTTCGGCGCTGGATACAAAGGAGGCGCAGGCGCTGTTTGAAGAAGGCGGCTGCCCGCTGAAGGTGGAGCGGGGCAGCAGGGTGTTTCCCGTATCGGATCATGCCTCCGACGTGATCCGCGCGCTGGAGCGGCTGATGGCGCGGGAGGGAGTGAAGGTCCGCCTGCATACGGGCGTTCAGGAAATCCTGACAGAGGAAAACAAAGCGGAGGATGGCAAAAGGGCGGCAAAGATCTGCGGCGTAAGGCTTTCGGACGGGACAAGGCAGCAGGCAGACTGTGTGATCGTCGCGACGGGCGGGCTTTCTTATCCAACGACAGGCTCCACCGGGGACGGCTATGGCTGGGCAGAAAAGCTGGGGCACAGGATCGTGCCGCAGAGCCCTTCCCTCGTCCCCTTCGTGATCCGGGAGGGCTGGTGCAGCAGTCTGCAGGGGCTTTCCCTAAAAAATGTAGAACTTTCCCTCTGCCTTGACAATAAGGAGATTTACAAGGGCTTTGGCGAGATGCTGTTTACCCATTTCGGCGTCAGCGGGCCGTTGGTTTTGTCTGCCAGCAGCTATTATGGGCTTGCCATGGCGAAGTGGGAAAAAAAGAACGGGAAAAAGCAGGCTCCAAAGCCGGAGTGCCGGATCTTTTTGAACCTGAAGCCGGCGCTGACGGAGGAACAGCTGGATAAGCGGCTTTTGCGGGATTTTGACGCGCAGAAAAATAAAGACTTTAAAAACGCGCTGGACGGGCTGTTTCCGGCGCGCCTCATTCCGGTCATGCTGGAGCTGTCCGGCATCGACCCGGACAAAAAGGTGCACGAGATCACCAAAAAGGAGCGCAGGCAGTTTCTGGAGCTGATCCGGAAGCTTCCGATGACGGTGGAAAAGACGGGCAGCTTTGCCGAGGCGGTGATCACCCGGGGCGGCGTAAACGTGCGCGATATCAATCCGTCCACGATGGAATCAAAGACGGCAGAGGGGCTGTATTTTGCCGGGGAGGTTTTGGATCTGGACGCCATGACCGGAGGGTTTAATCTGCAGATCGCCTGGTCTACCGGGTATCTGGCAGGCGTAAGCGCAGCATTACAGGAGGAAGAATAGATGAGCTACAGCATTGCACTGGACGGGCCTGCGGGAGCGGGCAAAAGCACGATCGCAAAAATGGTATCGGAGAAAAAGGGCTGCTTTTATGTGGACACGGGGGCAATCTACCGCGCCATGGCGCTGTTTATGCTCCGGAACGGGATCACGGCGGAACAGACCGGCAGGATCGCGGAAAAATGCAGGGAAGCCGACGTGAGGGTAACGTATGAAAACGGCGAGCAGCAGGTCTTTTTAAACGGGGAAAACGTAAACGGGAAGATCCGTACGGAGGAGATCGGCAAGATGGCGTCTGCCAGCGCGGCAGTCCCGGCAGTCAGGGAGTGGCTGATCGGTCTGCAGCGGGATCTGGCAAAGACCCATGACGTGATCATGGACGGGCGCGACATCGGCACATGCGTGCTGCCGGACGCGACGGTAAAAATCTATTTGACCGCGTCGGTGGACGTGCGCGCAAAAAGGCGCTATGACGAGTATATTGCAAAGGGCATCGCGTGTACGCTGGAGGGCATCAGGCAGGACGTGGCGGCGCGGGACGCTCAGGATATGAACCGTAAGATCGCGCCTTTAAAGCAGGCGGAGGACGCGGTTGTGGTAGACAGCTCCGACATGACGATCGAAGAGGTTGTGGAGCGGATTCAGGAAATCTGCGCGCAGAAGGGGTGTTGAGAGGGTATGGAAGTTTTACTGGCAAAAAGCGCCGGCTTCTGCTTCGGGGTAAAACGGGCGGTAGACCGGGTATATGAGCTGACGCGGACAGGACATAAGATTTATACGTTCGGGCCGATCATCCACAATGAAGAGGTGGTCGGGGATCTGGAAAAAAAGGGCGTCTCCGTTATTGCGGACGAAAAAGAGCTTGCCGGAATCACGGACGGCGTCGTGGTCATCCGTTCCCACGGCGTGGCAAAAAGCGTCTATGAGCAGATCGAACGTCAGGGGCTGGAATGCGTGGACGCCACCTGTCCTTTTGTAAAAAGGATCCACAATATCGTGGAAAAAGAGAGCGCTGCCGGCAAGCAGATCCTGATCATCGGAAACGCTGGGCATCCCGAGGTGGAGGGCATCATGGGATGGTCGAATACCCCGGCGATGGTCGCGGAAACAAAAGAGGAGATCGAAAAAATCGCCTGCGATCCCGAAAAACCGGTGTGCGTTGTGTCCCAGACGACATTTAACTACAATAAATTTCAAGAATTAGTTGAAATTTTTATGAAAAGAGGGTATGATATTAGTGTTGTAAATACGATTTGCAACGCAACCGAGGAAAGACAGACTGAGGCGAAAGAGATCGCTGCCAAAGTTGATGCAATGATAATAATAGGAGGAAAGCACAGTTCCAACACCAGGAAGCTGTATGAAATATGCAGCCGGGAGTGTGCCGACACCTATTTTATACAGACACTGGATGACTTGCATTTAGAACTACCTAAATCTGTCCGACTAGTGGGTATTACAGCCGGGGCATCTACCCCGAACAAAATTATCGAGGAGGTTCAAAATTATGTCCGAATTAACTTTTGAACAGATGCTTGATGCATCACTGAAAACAATACATGCAGGAGAGGTAGTCGAAGGTACAGTCATTGATGTGAAGCCTGAAGAAGCGGTACTGAACATCGGATACAAATCCGACGGTATCCTGACCAGAAACGAGTATTCCAATGACTCCAATCTGGATCTGACCACCATCGTGAAGCCTGGTGATACGATGGAAGTCAAAGTGCTGAAAGTCAACGACGGCGAAGGCCAGGTACTGCTGACCTACAAGAGACTGGCTGCCGACAGAGGCAACAAGAGAATTGAAGAGGCTTACAACAATCACGAAGTGCTTACCGCAAAGGTTACACAGGTTCTGGACGGCGGTCTGATCGTCGTTGTGGAAGAGGTTCGCATCTTCATCCCTGCAAGCCTTGTATCCGACACTTACGAGAAGGATCTGACCAAGTATGACGGTCAGGAGATCGAGTTTGTGATCAGCGAGTACAACCCGAAGAGAAGAAGATACATCGGCGACCGCAAGCAGCTGATCGTTGCCAAGAAGGCTGAGCTGCAGGCTGAGCTGTTTGCAAGAATCCATGAAGGCGACGTTGTGGAAGGTGTTGTGAAGAACGTTACCGACTTCGGCGCATTCGTAGACTTGGGCGGCGCTGATGGTCTGCTGCACATCTCCGAGATGTCCTGGGGCCGCATCGAGCATCCTAAGAAGGTATTCAAGGTTGGCGAGAAGCTGACTGTCCTGATCAAAGAGATCAACGGCAGCAAGATCGCGCTGAGCCTGAAATTTGAAGATCAGAATCCTTGGAAGGACGCTTCCGAGAAATATGCGATCGGCAATGTTGTAACCGGCAAGGTTGCAAGAATGACCGACTTCGGCGCATTCGTTGAGCTGGAGCCCGGCATCGACGCTCTGCTTCACGTTTCCCAAATCTCCAAGGAGCACGTTGAGAAGCCCTCTGATGTTCTGAAGGTTGGCGAAGAGATCACTGCAAAGGTAGTTGATTTCAACGAGGACGACAAGAAGATCAGCCTGAGCATCAAAGCGCTGCAGGTTCCGGAGAAGAAGGAAGAGCCGGAAGAGGATGCAGACGTTGTATCTGTAGACATCGATCAGGTGATCGCAGATCAGGACGCTGAATAATTCGAGATTATTAAGCATAATAAGGAGGCGGTACAGTCCGGTGGCTGTACCGCCTCTTGTTATGCGCCAAGGCGCGCACTTTTTGATACGATTTTTATTGCTTTGTTTTGGGCTCGGGTTTTGTTTTGACCAGCGCCCAAAGGACTGATTTTACATAAGCATTCCGGGTATCTGCGTCCGCATTTAAAAGGTCGTCCGCCATGATCCAGAGCTGTTTGTCCTTGTAGTCTGCGCGGAACCGGGGAAGCCCTACTTCGTCCATGGAAGTAAAGCAGGGCAGGAAGCTGCCTGCCTTGCGGGTATAGCAGGTGGCTGCGGTGGCGGGCATCCGCTGGGATTTGTCCACGTAGACGGCGACCGATTTATGGATCGCGTTGTCCTCTGCCGGAAGATAGGAATAATTTTTGTAATCTGGGTAGAAGTATTTTAATTCTCCCTCATAAAGAGGGATACGCAGCAGCACGGAGCGCTCCTTTCCCGCCAGAAAACATTTTTTTAAAAGCCCGGAAAAGCCGTGCACAGACAGGGGCGCCGGAAGGGAAAACGCCGGGCGGAGGAAGACAGAAAGAGAGCACGGGGCGGCAGCGTCCCGGGAAGCGTCTTTTTCGACGGCAGCCTCTTCCACAGAAAAATATCCGCCTTTAAAGAGGGCGGGGACTGCCATGACGGGGAAAAGCTGCGCCATCCCTTCCAGATCCTCCCGGTTGTGGAGCAAAAGCACCTGTAAAAGCCGTTCGTCCGGCGCTTCGCAAAAGGCGCGGTAAAGCTCGATGAGCTGGCCTCCGTTAAACCTGTCCTCCCGGTAAATACCCGTATATTCCTCCAGCTGCTTCTGGCGGCAGCCCGGCAGGTGCAGGAGGTTTTTGTAGGGGCTGATCCGTTTGTAGATGTCGCACTGGGACTGGGGGGAAAAGGAGGGCAGGGCGTGCTTTTTGCATTTTGCCTGCAAAAACGGAATATCAAAGGTCGTCCCGTTAAAGTGGACAAAATAGGAAAAGGTGTGCGCAAAGGATAAAAATGCGCGCAGGATCTCCCCTTCCTCTGCGGGAGTCTCCGCAAAAAAAAGCTTCGTCTGCCAGCCGCTTGTGCCAAAGTATGCACAGCCGATCAGATAAATGGAAGCGCCCCTCGGAGAAAACCCGGTCGTCTCGATGTCGAAAAACAGGACGTCCTCCGGGTGTTCAAAAAAGAGGGATAAATCCTTCGTTTTATTGTGTTCAATGGAATATTCTATCGTTTTCATAAAATTATCATAACATATATTTCGCTTTTTCAGTAGTATTTCCGACAAAAAAATAGTATGATATACTGTGATGTATGCAGGCATCTTTTACTGCAGAAAGAAAAAGCAGCCAAACAGAGGCTGTCAGGAAAGGAAGGTTAGCGATGGCTAAGTTGACGTTTATGGGCGGAATCCATCCTTACGACGGAAAAGACCTGTCGAAGGATAAGCCCATGAAAGCAGTGCAGCCCAAGGGCGATCTGGTGTACCCGCTGTCCCAGCATATCGGCGCCCCTGCGGTTCCCGTAGTAGCCAAGGGCGATCATGTGCTGGCAGGACAAAAGATCGCAGAAGCGCAGGGCTTTGTGTCCGCTCCGGTGTATGCAACGGTTTCCGGAACGGTCAAGGCGATCGAGCCGCGCCGCGTCGTGACCGGGGACAATGTGATGAGCATTGTCATTGAGGACGATCATCTGTATGAGGAGGTAGCCTATGACCCGGTCGTACCGGTGCAGAAGCTTACGAGAGAGGAGATCGTCAATAAGATCAAGGAAGCCGGCATTGTAGGAATGGGCGGGGCGGGATTCCCGACCCATGTGAAAATGTGCCCGAAGGATCCGGGGGCAATTACGCACGTTATTGTAAACTGTGCGGAGTGCGAGCCGTATTTAACGTCCGATTACCGCAGGATGCTGGAGGAGCCGGAGAAGCTGATCGGAGGCTTAAAGGTAATGCTTCAGCTTTTCCCGCAGGCAAAGGGCGTTCTGGCGGTGGAGGATAACAAGCCGGATTGTATCGCTTTATTAAAGAAGCTGACAAAGGATGAGGAATCCATTTCGGTGGCGGCGCTCCATACGAAATATCCGCAGGGCTCGGAGCGTCATCTGATCTATGCGGTGACAGGGCGGGCGATCAATTCGTCCATGCTTCCGGCGGACGCGGGCTGTATCGTGGACAACGTGGATACGGTCGTTGCGATCAACCGCGCGGTCAACGAGGGAAAGCCGCTGATGCACAGGATCGTGACCGTGACCGGGGATGCGGTCGCAGAGCCGCAGAACTTTATCGTGCGCATCGGGACCAATTACAGCGAACTGATCGAGGAGGCGGGCGGCTTTAAGCATGAGCCGGCAAAGATCATTTCCGGCGGCCCCATGATGGGCTTTGGCATTTTTGATCTGAACGTGCCGACGACGAAAACTTCTTCGGCGCTTTTGTGCCTGACCCATGACGACGTGGCGGAGCAGCCGATGACGGCGTGCATCAACTGCGGCAGATGTGTGGAGGTCTGCCCCGGCAGGGTCGTGCCCAAGCTTTTGGCGGATCTGGCGATCCATCAGGATCTGGAGGGCTTTGAAAAGCACGACGGGCTGGAGTGCTGCGAGTGCGGCTGCTGCAGTTATATCTGCCCTGCGAAGCGCCCTCTGACCCAGGCGATCAAATCCGCGAGGAAGATGGTGCTTGCAGAGAAGAAGAAAAAGCAGCAGGAGGCGAAAAAATCATGAGCAATTTACGCAACGTATCCTCCAATCCCCATATCCGGGCAAAAGACACGACATCGAGGATCATGCTGACGGTAATCGCAGCCCTGCTTTTGCCGACGGTATTCGGGATTTACAATTTCGGCTTCCGGGCGCTGGCGGTTGTCGCGGTGAGCATTTCCGCCTGTGTGCTGACGGAATATCTGTATGAGTATTTCTGCCATAAGCCTATTACGATCGGCGATTTTTCCGCGGTGGTAACGGGGCTTTTGCTGGCGCTGAACCTTCCGGTTTCCGTACCGCTCTGGATTCCCGTTGTGGGCGGCGTATTCGCGATCCTGATCGTAAAGATGCTGTTTGGCGGTCTGGGGCAGAACTTCATGAACCCGGCGCTGGCGGGACGGTGTTTTCTGCTGATCTCCTTTACGTCGATCATGACCAATTTTGACTGCGACGCCTATACGGGCGCAACGCCCCTTGCGGCTTTGAAGGCGGGAGAAGGCGTAAACGTGCTGGATATGATCCTGGGAAGGACCGGCGGGACGATCGGCGAGACGTCCATGCTTGCGATCGTTCTGGGCGCCTGCATCCTGATCGTTGCGGGCGTGATCGACTTAAAGATCCCGGGAAGCTACATCGTGTCCTTTGCCGGCTTTGTGGCGCTGTTTGCGTTTTTGACCGGACGGGATGTGAGCTGGGCGTATGTGTCTGCGCAGCTGGCGGGCGGCGGTCTGATGCTGGGCGCATTTTTCATGGCGACCGACTATGTGACGCGGCCTGTGACCAAAAAGGGGCAGTACATATACGGTATTTTCCTTGGATTTTTAACGGCGGTATTCCGCATTTTTGGGGCCAGCGCGGAGGGCGTGTCCTATGCGATCCTTTTAGGCAACCTGCTGGTTCCTTTGATTGAGCGGTTTACCATGCCGAAAGCATTCGGCAAAGGAGGCGAGCGGTCATGAAAAATATGTTAAAGGACGCGGGGATCCTGTTCGCGATCACGCTGATCGCCGGGCTTTTGCTGGGCTGTGTATATCAGGTGACAAAAGAGCCGATCGCGGCGCAGGAGGCTCTGAAAAAAGAAAAAGCGAGCCGCGAGGTATTTGAGGACGCGGCAGCCTTTGAGGATCTGGAAGGCTTTTCGGAGGAGGCAGCTCAGGCAGTCCTGACAGAAGGCGGCTATACGGGCGCAAGCGTAAACGCCTGCCAGAAGGCGCTGGACGATGCAGGGAACACGGCGGGATATGTGCTGACCGTGACGACCCACGAGGGCTACGGCGGGGACATTTCCTTTACGCTGGGCATCCAGAATGACGGTACGTTAAACGGCATTTCCCTTTTGTCCATTTCCGAGACGCCGGGGCTTGGCATGCAGGCGGGCGATGTGCTCGTGCCGCAGTTTGCCGGGAAAAATGCCTACCCTTACGCTTATACAAAGACAGGCGCAGCGCAGGATAACGAGATCGACGCCATTTCGGGCGCGACGATCACCACGAGCGCTGTGACCAATGGGGTCAATGCCGGCGTGTACTATTTCCAGACTGCGCTGCTGTCCGGCGCAGAGGAAGGAGTCGCAAATGAGTAAGAAAAACAGCCCGTCCGAACGGCTTTTTAACGGTCTGGTCAAGGAAAACCCGACCTTTGTGCTGACGCTGGGCATGTGCCCGACGCTGGCGGTAACGACGAGCGCGGTAAACGGTCTTGGAATGGGACTGACCACGATGGTCGTCCTTGCATTTTCCAACATGATCATTTCAGCGCTTCGAAAGATCATTCCCGACAAGGTGCGGATTCCCGCGTTCATCGTTATCGCGGCGTCCCTTGTGACGATGATGCAGCTTCTTTTGCAGGGCTTTGTACCCAGCCTTTATGAAGCGCTGGGCATCTATATCCCGCTGATCGTCGTAAACTGTATTATTCTGGGAAGAGCGGAATCCTACGCTTCCAAAAATCCGGTGCTTCCGTCCCTGTTTGATGGCATCGGCATGGGACTGGGATTTTCGGTGGCGCTGACCTGCATCGGCGGCGTGCGCGAGATCCTGGGCGCAGGCGAGCTGTTCGGCTTTAGGATCATGCCCGATTCCTATGTTCCCTTCTCTATTTTTGTGCTGGCTCCGGGCGCGTTCTTTGTGCTGGCGTTTTTAACGGCGCTGCAGAATAAGATCAAAAAGAGCGGCGAAAAGAAGGGACGCGATATGAGCAAAATCCAGTCCGGCTGTACAGACGACTGCCTCTCCTGCGGCAATTCCGGCTGCTGCGGCCACAGCTTTTACGGAGAGAGCAAACCGGATAACGGAAAGGAGGCGCGCTGATAAATGGAACAGGTACAGGAATTATTGCTGCTGGTAATCAGCTCTGCGCTTGTGAGCAACGTGGTTTTGAGCCAGTTTTTGGGATTGTGCCCTTTCCTTGGCGTTTCCAAAAAGGTGGAGACGGCGGCGGGAATGGGAACGGCGGTTATTTTTGTCATTACCCTTTCCTCCGGCGTGGCAGGCGCAATTTATAAATTCATTTTAGTTCCGCTGCATATCGAATATCTGCAGACGATCGTGTTCATTCTGGTCATCGCGGCGCTGGTGCAGTTTGTGGAAATGTTTTTGAAAAAATTTATGAAATCCCTGTATCAGGCGCTGGGCGTTTATCTGCCGCTGATCACCACAAACTGTGCGGTGCTGGGCGTTGCGCTGACAAACGTGCAGAAGGAGTACGGCGTTTTAACCGGAATGGTAAACGGTTTTGCGACGGCGTTGGGCTTTACCGTTTCCATCGTGATCCTGGCGGGTATCCGGGAGAAGCTGGCGTACAATGATTTTCCGGAATCCTTTAAGGGAATGCCGATGGTCCTGGTGACAGCCGGGCTGATGGCGATCGCCTTCTGCGGATTCTCGGGACTTTTATAGGAGGCAGAAATGATAAACGGTATTCTGATTGCGACGGCAATTGTGGGAGCGGTAGGGCTGTTCATCGGTCTGTTTCTTGGAATTGCTGGGATCAAATTTAAAGTGGATGTAGACGAAAGGGAAGAGGCGGTGCTGGCGGCGCTTCCGGGCAACAACTGCGGCGGCTGTGGCTATGCCGGCTGTTCCGGTCTGGCGGCTGCGATCGCAAAGGGAGAAGCCCCGGTCAACGCCTGCCCGGTAGGCGGCGAGCCCGTCGGGAATGAGATCGCGCAGATCATGGGCGTGGAAGCCGAAAAAGGCGAAAGGATGGTAGCGTTCGTAGCGTGTCAGGGAACGTGCGAAAAGGCAAAATTCGATTACGAATATCACGGGATCGAGGACTGCCAGATGCTTTCCTTTGTGCCAAACGGCGGCCCCAAATCCTGCGATTACGGCTGTCTGGGCTACGGAAGCTGCGTAAAGGCATGCCCCTTTGACGCGATCCACGTGGTAAACGGCGTGGCGGTCGTCGATAAGGACGCCTGCAAGGCATGCGGCAAGTGTGTGGCAGTCTGCCCCAAGCATCTGATCTCGCTCGTTCCGTATGACGCAAAATATCTGGCGGCATGCAGCTCAAAGCAAAAGGGCGCGGCAGCGATGAAGGAATGCGACGCAGCGTGCATCGGCTGTATGATCTGTCAGAAAAACTGTCCTGCAGAGGCGGTAAAGGTGGAGGACTTCTGTGCTTCCATCGATCCTGCAAAGTGCGAGGGCTGCGGAATTTGTGCGGAGAAATGTCCGAAGAAGGTCATTGTGAAGCACTGAAATTCTGATCGGCTGTTATTGTAAGATACAAAACGGACGGCTCCCGGGATTTTTAATCCGGAAAGCCGTCCGTTTTGTATATCTGTCCGTCTGTTGTAATAAACATCGCTTCGGTATCGGGCAGGGATTCGATCAGCTCCATGCCCTTTTTTAGACCGAGCAGGAAACAGGAGGTGCTCAATGCGTCGCCGTCCGTGGAGGAGTCCGACAGGATCGTAACGCCGGAAAGCCCGGTTTCTGCCGGATAACCGGTGAACGGATCCAGAATGTGATGATAGAGCTTCCCGTCCTGTTCAAAGCTGCGTTCATAGCTGCCGGAGGAAACAAGGGAGCGGTCTGTGAGCGCTGTTACCCCCGCAAGCTCCCCGTCTTTTCCGAAGGGCATTTTGATGCCGGTCCGAAAGGCGGAGCCGTCCGGCTTTGCGCCGACTGCGAGCACGTTGCCGCCCAGATTGATGAGGGCGCTCGTGACGCCTTTTTGGAGGAACAGCTCTTTTAAACGGTCTGCGATGCGCCCCTTTGCCAGAAAGCCCAGATCGACCTGCGCCTGCGGATCCGAGAGGGTAACGGTATTTTGGACGATGGAGACAGTCCGGTAATCCACATGGGGCAGGAGCGCGTCGATGTCTGCCTGCGCCGGAACGGGGCCCTTGGGGGCGCCGGTAAAGTTCCAGAGGTCGGAAAGGGGCGTGACGGTCGGATCGATCAGCCCGTCCGTTTTGTCCGCCCAGTACAGGGCGGTATTTAAAAGATCGGCGGTCTCGGGATCTACTTCTACCGGCTGTCCCTCTGCATGGTTGATGTTCCAGATGTCGCTTCCTTCCACCGTTTTGCTCCAGAGGTTTTCATAGCGCTCACAGAGCGCAAAGGCGTCTTTTATTGCCTCTTCTGCATGACTGCCGTATGCAGTTAGGGAAATGATCGTATTGAAATAAAAGCCGCTCTCGGAAACGGGCTCAAAAGAGGGGCGGCAGCCGTACAGAAGGGCGGCTGCAGAGAGGATGAGCGCCAGCGGGCACAGAAGGGCGGCGGACCGTCGTTTAAGGGTTTTATTTAAAAATAGTAACATATCCGGATACTCCTGAACGTATCGTTTGATTTTTGAAAGCATTTTTCTATTGTAACATAAAAATGAACTTTTGTCGCAGTTTTGGCGTAAAAAATATGGCGGTTCGGCGCCTGTATAGCCTCTGACCGGTGCGGTTTCGGTATCAGCCGACTTGTGAGCGAAGGAGAATTTGCAAGCGGCGCAGGATTGTCCGGCATTCTGCTCGGGACTTGTCTGAGCACGGCGTAAGCCGGGCGAGTTTGACCGGGCAGAATGCGATTCGGGCAAGCCTGCGCTGCTTGATTCAAATTCTCCGTGAGCGAAATCGGAGGCTGATACCGAAACCGCACCGGTCAGAGGCTATACAGGCGCCGAACCGGGCAGGATCCTGAAAAGCTTGGCGTGCGCTGGTTTGTTTGTGCAGGGCGGTCATAAGTTTCTGCGAGAAAGACAAAAAATGGCTGAGGCTATTGTGTAAAGGCGTTCGGTGTGATAGAATGAGCGAAAAGTTACTGTTTGCCGGTTTACCTGTAAGCAGCAATCAAAAACGACGGCGCTTGCCGGAAAATGAGGTGGAGTATGGAGCTTTTATATAAGAGTACGCGCGGCAATGGGGAAAAGGCAACGGCATCCAGGGCGATCCTGGAGGGGCTGGCGGCAGACGGCGGGCTGTTTGTGCCGGAGAAGCTTCCGGCGCTTGACCGGACGATGGCAGAATTTGCGCAGATGGATTACCGGGAGACGGCATATGAGGTAATGAAGCTTCTTCTGACGGATTTTTCGGAGGAAGAATTAAGGGACTGCATCGCAAGGGCGTATGACGCAAAGTTTGATACGGAGGCGGTTGCGCCGCTTGCGGAAGTGGAAGGGAATTTTTATCTGGAGCTGTTCCACGGTCCGACCATCGCCTTTAAGGATATGGCGCTTTCCATCCTGCCGCACCTGATGACGGCGGCGGCGAAAAAAAACGGTGTGAAAAATGAAATCGTGATCCTGACGGCAACCTCCGGCGATACGGGGAAGGCGGCGCTGGCAGGCTTTGCGGATGTGCCCGGCACGAGGATCATCGTCTTTTATCCCAAAAACGGCGTCAGCCCCATTCAGGAGAAGCAGATGGTGACGCAGGAAGGCAAAAATACGCGGGTGATCGGTATTCACGGCAATTTTGACGATGCGCAGACGGGCGTGAAAAAGCTGTTTAGGGACCGGGAGCTGGCAGAGTGGATGGCAGAGCGCGGCTTTCAGTTTTCTTCCGCCAACTCCATCAATATCGGGCGGCTTGTACCCCAGATCGTCTATTATGTGTATGCCTGCGCGCAGCTTTTCAAGGAAGGGCGGATCGGAGAAACGGAGACGGTAAACGTGGTGGTTCCCACGGGCAATTTCGGCAATATCCTGGCGGCGTTTTATGCAAAGCAGATGGGCGCGCCGATCGGGAAGCTGATCTGTGCTTCCAATGAAAATAAGGTGTTGTATGATTTTTTCCGGACGGGCGTGTATGATCGAAACCGGGAATTTGTCCTGACCGCTTCCCCGTCCATGGATATTTTGGTGTCCAGCAATCTGGAACGGCTGATCTATCAGATCGCAGGCAATGATGCGGAATGCTGCCGGGAGCTGATGGAGGCGCTTTCGGGGAAAGGCAGATATGAGATCTCCGGGCAGATGAGAAAACGGCTTGGCAGCTTTGCAGGCGGCTTTGCGTCGGAGGAAGAATGTAAAGATAAGATCAGGCGGGTATATGAGGACACCGGCTATGTGCTCGATCCGCACACGGCGGTGGCGGCTGCGGTGTGTGAGAAGTATCAGACAGAAAGCGGCGATCCGGCAAAGACGCTGATCGCGTCCACGGCAAGCCCCTATAAGTTTACAAAGACCGTGATGGGGGCAGTCTGTCCCGAACAGGCAGAGGGGGATGATTTTTGGCTGGCAGGGCAGCTGTCCCGGATCAGCAAAACGGATGTGCCAGAGGCGGTAGCAAAGCTTGCAGATGCGCCGGTACGGCATGATTTTGTTTGTGAAAAGGACGGGATGGAGGAAGCGGTAAAGGAATTTTTAAGCTAAAATCCTCTCCGGAATAAGGGCAGGCTGTCCTTCATCAGACAAAGAGACAGAAGGACAGAACGACAGAACGATAAAACAGGCTGGTATGCCGGGAAGATTCCCGGTGTATACCAGCCTGTCTGCATTTGTTTTTATCTTTTTTCCAGATCCACATAATCCCGGTCAACGCAGAGCGTCTTGTATGCGGGACGGATGATCTTTCCGTTGGTGGCAAGCTCTTCCATCCGGTGGGCACTCCAGCCGACCATGCGGGCGATCGCAAAGATCGGGGTATAAAGCTCGATCGGAAGCCCGAGCATCTTGTAAACGAAGCCGGAATAGAAATCCACGTTGACGCTGACGCCTTTGTACATCTGGCGTTCGCCGGAGATAACCTGAGGGGCGAGGCGTTCCACGCTGTTGTAAAGCTCAAATTCGTCATGAAGCCCTTTTTCCTCGGAGAGCTTTTCCACAAAGCCTTTGAAAATGACCGCACGCGGATCGGATTTGGAATAGACCGCATGGCCGACGCCGTAGATCAGGCCGGCATGGTCGAAGGCGTCCTTGTTGAGCAGGCGGTTTAAGTAACGGCTGATCTCCTCGTCATCCTTCCAGTCGCGGACTTCCTCTTTCATTTCTTCAAACATCTGGACAACCTTGATATTTGCGCCGCCGTGGCGGGGACCCTTTAAGGAGCCGATCGCCGCTGCGATGACGGAATAGGTGTCGGAGAGGGAAGAGGTTACGACCCTCGTGGTAAAGGAGGAGTTATTGCCGCCGCCGTGTTCCATATGGAGGATCAGGGCGATGTCTAAAATCTTTGCCTCCAGAGGGGTGTATTTGCTGTCCGGACGCAGGATATGGAGGATATTCTCCGCCATGGAAAGCGTCTGGGAGGGCTGGTGGATGTATAAGCTGTTGCCGTCGTGATAATGGCTGTATGCCTGATAGCCGTAAATGGAAAGCATCGGGCACATGCTGATCAGCTGCAGGCACTGGCGCAGGACGTTGGGCAGGGAAACATCGTCCGCCCTGTCGTCATAGGAATAAAGGGTAAGGACGGAGCGCGCCAGCGTGTTCATCATATCCTTGCTGGGCGCTTTCATGATGATGTCCCGGACAAAGCTCGTGGGAAGGCTTCTGTAGGAAGCCAGAAGGGCGGAAAAGGACGCCAGCTCTTCTTTGGTGGGAAGCTTGTCAAACAGGAGCAGATAAGTAACCTCGTCGAAGCCGAACCGGTCGTCGTCATGGAAGCCCTGTACAAGATCCTCCACGTTGTAGCCGCGGTAAAAGAGCTTTCCGTGGTCGGGAACCGCCTTGCCGTCTACCATTTTTGTGGCGCGGACATCGGAAATATTGGTAAGCCCCGCCAGAACGCCCTTGCCGTTTAGGTCGCGCAGGCCGCGTTTGACGTCGTATTTCGTATAAAGATCAGAAGAGATCGTGCCCGCCTGTTCGCTCAGTCTGGAAAGATGCAGGATCTCAGGGGTAATATCCGAAAAATTAGTGGTAGCAGTGGAAGAATGGAGTTCCATAAAAATACCGCCTTTCTTTGAAAAATGTGCACCTTTGGCGCTTTCGGCAGTTCCATGATCCCATATGAAGCTGAATGAAAATGGATGGTGGCCGGATATGCGCCAATGTGCAGACCCGGCAAAAAAGCCGGGGGTTGATCGTAAAGGGGAGCGAATTCGAAATGAAATGCCTTGACTTTATCAATGGAATTCGCTAAAACTGAAAATAATTATAGCATAATATGGAACTTATGTACAAGAAAAAATACAAAAATTTAGAATATATTCATAATTTTGTTACATATCAGCTTTTTTAATAATCAGCGGCAGCTTCGCCCTTTAAAAGGGAAACGGCGGAAGATGTGCCGATGCGGGAGCAGCCCTCCGCTAAAAATGCTTCCAGATCCCTGCGGGTGCGCACGCCGCCGGCAGCCTTGATCTTTACGTCAGGACCGATGTTTGCCTTAAAAAGACGGACGTCCTCGAGCGTTGCCCCGCCGGTTCCAAAGCCTGTGGAGGTTTTGATATAATCGGCGCCCGCCTTTGTGACCGCGCGGCACATGGCGATTTTTTCTTCCTCCGTCAGATAGCAGGTTTCCACGATAACCTTTAAAATATGGCTGCCGCAGCATTTTTTGAGGGTGCGGATCTCTTCCTCGACCTGCTCGTAGCGATGGTTTTTGACGTCGCTGATATTAACGACCATGTCGATCTCGTTTGCACCGTCCAAAAGCGCCTGCCGGATTTCCTCCTCCTTTGCAGAGGTTGCGCTGTAGCCTAAGGGGAAGCCTACGACCGTGCAGATGTTCAACGCAGGGAATGCCTCGTGGGCGCGGGCGATGTAGGCGGGGGGGATGCACACGGAAGCGGTGTGAAATTCCACCGCCTCCTCACAGAGCGTGCGGATGTCCTCCCAGACAGCATAGGGTTTTAACTGGGTATGGTCGATACATGCTAATATTTCCTGATTTGTCATAATGAACCTTCCTTTCTCAAATGCCGCCGTTTACCGGCGTGCAGGCGGACGATAATATGGTTTCATTGTAACGGATGGGGCAAAAAAAGGCAAGCTTGACAAGGATTTTTGAAGTGGGTATTATGGGAGATAATAGGCATGTCCCAAAAGGGGCATCCTGACGTTAAATACAGGGAGGAAGGATCATGGGAAACGATAAGATCTGTGCACGTCTTGCAGCGCTCAGAGAAACGATGCGCCAAAACGGCGTGGACTGGTATATGGTTCCGACGGCGGATTTCCACAATTCCGAGTATGTGGACGATTATTTTAAGGTAAGGGAATATTTGTGCGGCTTTTCCGGTTCCAACGGCACGCTGATTGTCGGGCAGAAGGAAGCCGGGCTGTGGACGGACGGAAGATATTTCATCCAGGCGGAGCGCGAGCTTTTAGGGACAGGCGTGACGCTGTACCGGATGCTGGAAGAGGGCGTCCCGACCAAGGAAGAATTTTTAAAAGAAAAGATGGAAAAAGGACAGACGCTGGGCTTTGACGGCAGGGTGGTGGATACCCGTTTCGGCGTGAAGCTGGAAAAGCTTCTGGCAGAGTCGGGCGTAAAGATCGTTTATGACAAAGATCTGGCAGACTGCGTATGGGCGGACCGCCCGCAGCTTCCGTGCCATCCGGTGATCGTGCCGGACGAGGCGATCTTTGGACGCACGGTGGCAGAAAAGCTTGCGGATGTGCGCAAAAGGATGGAAGAAAAGGAAGCCGGCGCACTGTTTTTAAGTAAGCTGGACGATCTGATGTGGCTGTTTAACATCCGCGGCGCAGATGTGGAGTGCAATCCCGTTGCGCTTTCCTATGCGTACCTGACAGCCGGGGAATGCCATCTGTTTATTCAGGACGGCGAAGTGACGGATGCGCTGAGAAGCCATGCGGCAAAATACGGGATCTGCCTGCATCCCTATGAAGAGACGGCGGCATATCTGGAAAGCTGCCCGCTGCCAAAAAAGGTAATGTGCGACGAGGGCAACGTAAGCTACGCCTTTTATAAGATCCTGTCCGGCAGGGCAGAAACGGTGGACGCGCCCAATCCGACGGAGCTGTTAAAGGCGGTCAAAAACGAAACGGAGCTTTCCCACATGCGCGAGGTATATTTAAAGGACAGCGCGGCGGTATGCAAATTCATTTACTGGGTGAAGAAAAATATCGGAAAGCTGCCGATGACGGAATATTCGGCAGCCATGTATCTGGACGGCCTGCGGGCGCAGATCGACGGCTATTTGGACTTATCCTTCCCGACGATCAGCGCTTACGGCGCAAATGCGGCGATGATGCATTACGAGGCGACAGAGGACAGCTATGCAGAGCTTGCGCCCGAAGGGATGCTTTTGGTGGATTCCGGCGGACAGTATCTGGGCGGTACGACGGATGTGACAAGAACGATCGTATTGGGGTCGGTTTCGCAGGAGATCAAGGAGCATTACACCGCAGTAACGATGGGAATGCTGCAGCTTTCGGACGCGCGCTTTTTATACGGCTGCTCCGGACGCAACTTAGACATTTTGGCGCGCCAGCCCCTCTGGGACCGCAATATCGACTATAAATGCGGCACAGGGCACGGCGTCGGCTATATTTTAAACGTGCATGAGGGACCGCAGGGCATCCGCTGGAGATATGTGGAAGGCCAGAAGGAGGCGGTGATCGAGGCAGGTATGGACGTGACCAACGAGCCGGGCGTTTATATAGAAGGAAGCCACGGCATCCGTATTGAAAACGTGATGGTTGCCAGAAACTGCGAGAAAAACGGCGACGGCCAGTTCATGGATTTTGAGACGCTCACCTGGGCGCCCATCGATCTGGACGCCATCGATACTTCCATCATGCAGCCCAAAGACATCGAGCGCTTAAACCGCTACCACGAGCAGGTAAGGGAGAAGATGACGCCTTATCTGACAGAAGAAGAGGCAGAGTGGCTCAAAGAGGCGACAAGAAGGATTTAAAAAGGAAAGCGCGCAGCCTTGGACAGGTGATCCTGTTCAGGGCTGCCACTGTCTGCGGTATTCGCCGGGGGATACGCCCTCGATCTTTTTAAACATCCGGGAAAAATAATTGGCGTCCTTCATGCCGCATTCCAGCCCGATCTTTTCAACGGACAGGCTGGAAAAGCGCAGGAGCTGCTTGGCATGGGTGATGCGCAGGGAGAGCAGATAGGCGTTGACCGGGACGCCGAACTGCTCCTTAAAGATCCGGGTCAGATAAAATTTGTTGATAAAAAAGCGCTCCGACAGCTGATCCAGCTTCAGCTGCTCCGTATAGTGAAGGTCAAGATAGTCCTTGATCTTTTGCAGATCGTATTTTTGCGGGGAACGGGGCTGGCGGCGCGCCGGATTCCAGCTGTCCTCCATGAGCTGCGAAAGCAGGGCGGCGAGCTGCTCAAAAATCTTCATATCCCGGACATAGTCGGAAGAGGCGGCGGTATCGTAAAGGCAGGACAGGATCCTGTCATAAGGGCCGAGGCTTTTGGGATGAAAGCAGGCGCAGCCGCCGCGCTGGACGTATTTTTCGTAGACGGCGCCCATGTTCGGGCCGTAAAAATGCGCCCATTTCAATGTCCAGAGGTCGTCTGAGCAGCAGTGACGGTAAGGCTTTTTGCAGTCTAAAAAAACGCAGTCCCCGGCGCGCAGGGTATAGCTGGCGCCTTCATAGACCAGGCTTCCGGAGCCTTCCAGCACGATGAAGCACAAATAGGAGGCAAGGTTTTCCCGGCGGCTTTCGTGGGGCTTTTTTGCCCGCAGGATCCCTGCCTCCTGCAGATGGATGAGATTTGTTTTTGCAAAGGCGGAAGGGGTATATAAAATACGCTGTGATTCCACCAGATTTCCGGTAAAAAGGGATGTGTCCATGCTTTGTCCTCCTTTTTTTTCAGTATAGCAGAAAAGTCAAGATAATGCTAGGAGACTGCAAGATATACACTTATCAGCAAGGCAGGCTTTTGGTAGAATCATAGAAAATAAAACAGACGATATTTTCGGAAATGGAGATCAGGATATGAAAAAAGCGCTTATTACAGGCATTACAGGTCAGGACGGCTCTTATCTGGCGGAGTTTCTTTTGGAAAAGGGCTACGAGGTGCACGGCATTACCCGCCGGGCTTCGATTTCCAATACGGGGCGGATCGACCATCTGATCGCGAAAAATGCGATTACGCTGCACGACGGCGATCTTTCCGATTCTTCCTCTTTGATCCGCATTATCGGACTGGTAGCGCCGGATGAGATCTACAATCTGGCGGCGCAGTCCCATGTGCAGGTTTCCTTCGACGTGCCGGAATATTCCGGGGATGTGGACGCTCTGGGCGTCCTGCGGATCCTGGAAGCGGTGCGGATCCTTGGGCTGACCAAAAAGACGAAGATCTATCAGGCTTCCACCTCCGAGCTTTACGGCAAGGTAGAGGAGGTTCCCCAGAAGGAGACGACGCCTTTTCATCCCTACAGCCCCTATGCGGTGGCGAAGCAGTACGGCTTTTGGATCACGAAGGAATACCGCGAGGCATACGGGATGTTTGCGGTAAACGGCATCCTTTTTAACCATGAATCGGAGCGCCGCGGGGAAAATTTTGTCACAAGGAAGATCACGCTGGCGGCAGGGCGCATCGCGGAAGGGCTTCAGGATCATCTGGAGCTTGGCAACATGGATTCCAAACGGGACTGGGGCTATGCAAAGGACTATGTGGAGTGCATGTGGATGATTTTGCAGCATGAGGTTCCGGAGGATTTTGTCATCGCCACGGGAGAACAGCATACGGTGCGCGATTTTACACAAAAAGCCTTTGCGGCAAACGGCATTACGATCCGCTGGGAGGGCGAAGGGCTGGAAGAAAAGGGCTATGACGCAGAGACGGGCAGGCTGCTCGTATGCGTAAATCCCGCATGGTTTCGCCCGACGGACGTGGACAATCTGTGGGGCGACCCGACCAAGGCAAAGACCGTGCTCGGCTGGAATCCGCAGAAAACCTCCTACGAGGAGCTGGTGCGCCTCATGGCAGAGCATGACCGCAGGATCGCGAAGCGGGAAAAAGCGGTCCGGGACGCAGAGTGAGGGAGGACGGAAACCATGATGGAAAAAGACGCAAAAATTTATGTGGCGGGACACCGCGGCATGGTGGGCTCCGCCATCGTGCGGGCACTTGAAAAGGCGGGCTATCACAATATCGTTACGCGTACGCACCGGGAGCTGGATCTGTGCAGGCAGCAGGCGGTGGAAAATTTTTTTGAGCAGGAAAAGCCCGATTATGTATTTTTAGCGGCGGCAAAGGTTGGCGGCATCGTCGCCAATCAGGAAGCGCTGGCGGATTTTATGTATGACAACATGACGCTTGAGATGAACGTGATCCATTCCGCATGGAAAAACCGGTGCAAAAAGCTGCTGTTTCTCGGCTCCTCCTGCATTTATCCGCGGATGGCGCCCCAGCCGATGCCGGAAAGCTGCCTTTTGACGTCTGAGCTGGAAAAGACGAACGAGGCGTATGCCCTTGCCAAAATTTCCGGTTTAAAATACTGCGAGTTTTTAAACCGCCAGTACGGCACGGACTATATTTCCGCGATGCCCACGAACCTGTACGGGCCAAACGACAACTATCATCCGACCCACAGCCATGTGCTCCCCGCGCTGATCCGCCGGTTCCATGAGGCGAAGGTATCCGGCGCAGAGGAGGTGACGTGCTGGGGCAGCGGGACGCCGCTCAGGGAGTTTTTATATGTGGACGATCTGGCGGACGCCTGCCTCTTTTTGATGAACCATTATTCCGGGAACGAGACGGTAAACGTGGGAACCGGGAAGGAGCTGACGATCAAAGAGCTGACGGAGCTGACCGCAAAGGTGATCGGCTATACCGGGACGATCAAGTGGGATCCCAAAAAGCCCGACGGCACGCCGCGCAAGCTGCTGGACGTATCGAAATTAAAAAATCTGGGCTGGACGTACTCCACCGAATTAGAGGACGGGATCCGGCTGGCATACGAGGATTTCCTGAACAATCCGATGCGCGCGGAACGATAACGGGCGCGGCAGAACCGGAAAAACTGCCAAAAATTTTGAACGGAAATTCGGTTAGAAATTCCTGTTGTTTTTTTCGGAGAGATTGGATATAATAGAATCAACCTGAGATGCACGATAACCCCTGTTGTTTTGAACCTACATTTACTTTAAACGGGATTCCTATATTGCCGGGTGGATGTCAAGCCCTCATTGCGCAGGGGAAGGCAGAAGCGCCGGTTGCGGTTACCCACCTAGCATCAGCTAGGAGTCAGAAGACAGGGGGCGTCATCTTGGGGATATACAAAAGATAAAAGCAGTCCGTAAGGGCTGCTTTTTTGTACACACTTATAGATACATTGCATGGAACCGGGAGGGATTTGTGAAGAAGGGCGGACAGTTTCGGAAACGGGCATGGCTTTTGGGAAAGGGGATCCTCATTATGGTGGGATGCTTCTGCCTTCTGTATCTGGCGGGGCGGACGGTAAGGCAGGCGGCAGAGCCGGCAAACGAGCGCCTTGATACATATATCCCGCTTCAGGAGGCGGGAAATCTGGCATGGCTTTTGGCGGACGCGGCAGGAACGGTAGATGCAGATGCGCTGCTTGAGGAGCTTTCCGGGATGGATGGCTCCGAGGGGAATGGGTATCTGACCTGGGGAGAGGCAGAGCGGATGTTTCGGCATCTGCCGGGGAGCCGGGAGCTGTTTGCGGGCGGGGCATACCATCAAAAAGAGCGGATCCTGGCAGCGGACTGGTACGGGTGGTTTGACCGGGCAAGAAAGCGTTACGACCCGGAAGAGACGATCCAGGATGTGGACATCTGCATTTTTGTCGCCGGGGAGCGGGCGGCAGGGCAGGACGGGGAAACGCTGTCTGCACGGGAGCTTGTGGATCTGGACGGGAACAGGTGGCGGATTTTTGCGCAGCGGTTTGGGGATGAACGGCTATGCTGCCGGAAGGTGCGGGCGGTGGCAAAGGACGGCGGCGTGTATGCGCTGCGGTCGGTAAGCGGCGAGCCAATCCTCCTTGAAAATGTGTGGGTGATGGACGCAAAGGACGGGATCCGCTGCTTCTGGAACGGCTTTGAGGCGGTTTTGCCGGGAAAGGCAGAAACGATGCCGGCAGATTTTGCGGAAAGCTGCGACCGGATCTGCGATCTGACTTTTGAGCGGGGAGAGCTGACAGAGGCGGTGTGCAAGGATGAAAAAATTTCCGGGCGGCTGCTGCGGGTGGAGGATAAAAGCGTGGAGATCGAGGGGCACGGCGTTTATCCCGTTTCGGAAAAAATGAAAGCCTACCGGCTGTACGACACCCCCAAAGCCCTTGCCCTTTCGGATTTAAGGATCGGCTATGCCTTTACGGATTTTGTGATAGAGGACGGCGTGGTTGAGGCAGCGCTGGTGCCGCGCAGGGAAACGATGGAAACGATCCGGGTGCTGATCAAAACGACGGGCTATACCGGTCCGTGGCATGAAAGGGCGGCGCTGACGCCGGACTGTGCCTGCAGCCTTTGGACAGGAGGAAAAGAGGACGGGGAGAAAGAACGGATCGCTGCCGGGGAAACGCTTGAAATCACACCGGACAGCCCGCTGTTTGAAAAAAGCGGCCGCATCAGGATCGAGCCGGAGATCCTGACCGGGCACATTGCCTTAGAGAGCGTGGAACGTTCTCAGGGAACGCCCGCTTACCGGGGCAGTATAGAGCTGATAAAAGGCGAAAACGGAATTCTGGTCATAAACGAGGTGCTTTTAGAGGAATACCTGTATGCGGTAGTCCCAAGCGAAATGCCCGCTTCCTATCCGCTGGAGGCGTTAAAAAGCCAGGCGGTGTGCGCGCGCACCTACGCCTATGACAAAATGTGCCGCGCGGGGCTGCCCGCCTACGGGGCGCATGTGGACGACAGCGCTGCGTTTCAGGTGTACAATAATATAGAAGAAAATGCCGATACCACAAGGGCGGTAAAGGAGACGGCGGGGCTGGCGCTTTTTTACAAGGGGAAGACGGCGCAGACCTATTATTATTCCACCTCCTGCGGCTACGGCGCGGATGCGTCCGTCTGGGAAAGCGGGAATGCAGGGGACTATCCTTATCTGACGGCGCAGGCGATCGACACGGGAAATCTTTCGCTGACGCTTGCCGCCAAAGGACAGGATACAGCGGCGGTCATGGCTCCCGTGACGGCTCAGGCGGCGCTCCTTTCCCAAAATGAGGTGTTCGACGGCTTTATCCGGACGGCGGAGGACAAATTTTATGAAAGCAAAGAGCCGTGGTATCGGTGGGGCTATCCGGTAAAACAGCTGGATAGATGGCAGCTTTGGGAGGTGCTAAAGCAGCGTCAGGCGGCGGATGCAGACGGCGTGCTGACCTTAAAGGAGGACGGGACATGGGCGCAGCAGACGCCGCCCGATCCCGGACGCATCCGGGAGATCTGCGTGGCAGAAAGAGGGCCGGGCGGGGTTGCCTCGCGGCTTTTGATCGAGGGCGAAAAAGCGTCGGTGCTGGTGTGTACGGAGCACAATATCCGCTATGCGCTCTGCGACGGGACGACGGAGGTGATCCGGCAGGACGGGAGCCGGGCGCAGGCAGCCTCCATGGTTCCCAGCGCATTTTTTTCAATCGAGACTTCCAAAGAAGACGGTTTTGTGGTAGGATATACCCTAAATGGCGGAGGGTTTGGCCACGGCGTCGGGCTTTCCCAGAACGGGGCGCGCAATATGGCGCTGCAGGAAGTGGATGCAGAGGGCATTCTGGAATTTTTTTATAAGGGATGCAGCCTGCGCAGCATTTATGAAGAAGCGCAGCCATGACAGATCAGAAAAGGAACGGTGTAGCATGAAAAAAATAATCCGCCTGCTTCGGGGCTTTACGAGACATATGACCAAATCCAATGTGAACGCCCATGCGTCCTGCGCGGCATACTTTATGTTCCTGTCCCTGATCCCGATCATTATTTTGCTCTGTTCGCTGCTTCCGTACACTTCTCTGGAAAAATCGGATCTGCTGCGGGGAGTGGCACAGGTCATGCCGATGCCCCTTGTCCCGATGATGAGCGGGCTGATCGATTCGCTTTACAACAGTACGGTGGGCGTGACGAGCGTGGCGGCTGTGGTAACGGTGTGGTCTGCGGGAAAAGGGATGCTGGCGCTGATCCGGGGCTTAAATGCGATGAACGGCGTCGTGGAGGACAGAAACTATGTGTTCCAGCGGATCCTGGCTTCCTTTTATACGATCATTTTTCTGGCGGTGATTTTGCTGTCGCTGGTGCTGATGGTGTTTGGCAATACGCTGGTGCGGGTTCTGGGCGAGCACATCCCGATGCTGAACGGCATCGTAGGGCTTGTCATGCACCTAAAGCCGCTGTTTTCGTGGGGGATCCTGACGGTGGTATTTATGGTGATCTATGCTTACATGCCGAATGTAAAGCAAAAGCCCAAGAGCCAGATCCCGGGCGCGCTGTTTGCGGCGGTAAGCTGGAACCTGTTTTCGTGGGGATTTTCCATTTATATTGAAAAATTCAATGATTTTGGCGTGTACGGAAGCCTTTCGACGATCGTTGTCATCATGATGTGGCTGTATTTTTGTATGTATCTTTTGCTGGTGGGCGCGCACATCAACCGGTTTGCGGGACTGTTCCGGAGTGAAATCATGCAGAAATAGTATTGACTTTTACGGCGGGATTTCTTAAAATATAGGACATAATGCAAAGGCAGTGAAGGTGTCAGTAGCATCTGCGACAGAACGACAGAGAGGAAAAGCCGCAGGCTGGGAGCTTTTCCATGCAGAACGATGCGAATTTCCCACCGGAGCCGTCTGGCTGAAGGAGGCGTATGCCTCTGGGTAGGTCAAACCGTAGAGGGCACGTTACGCCCGGAATGAAGCGCCCGCAGTATGCGGGAACGAGGGTGGTACCGCGGAAGATTTTTCGTCCCTGATTATATTTGATCAGGGGCTTTTTTTGTACGCTTATAAGATCGATACGCTTACATAAAGTCCCTGCGCAGTAGGGAAAGGAGATTGCTGATGAAAGAGAAACTGGCAAAATTAAGAGAAGAAGTGCTGGCACAGATCGAAGCCGCCGAAAATCTGGAACGCCTCAACGAAGTCAGGGTCGGCGTCCTTGGTAAAAAGGGCGCGCTGACCGAGCTGTTAAAGGGCATGAAGGATGTGGCAGCAGAGGACCGTCCGAAGGTCGGACAGATGGTAAACGAGGTCCGCGCCGAGATTGAGAAAGCGCTGGAGGAAGAAAAGAGCCGTCTGGAAGATCTGGCGCTGGAAGCGCGCTTAAAAGAAGAGGTGCTGGACGTTACCCTGCCTTCCAAAAAGAATCAGGTAGGACACCGTCATCCCAACACGATCGCGCTGGAAGAGGTGGAGCGCATTTTCGTAGGCATGGGCTACGAGGTTGTGGAAGGCCCTGAGATTGAGAAGGATTACTACAACTTTGAAGCGCTCAACATCCCGAAGGATCATCCGGCAAGGGACGAGCAGGACACGTTTTATATTAACGACGAGATCGTGCTCCGCACCCAGACGTCCCCCGTGCAGGTGCGCACGATGGAAAAGGGAAAGCTTCCGATCCGCATGATCGCGCCCGGCAGGGTATTCCGTTCCGACGAAGTGGACGCGACCCATTCCCCGTCCTTCCATCAGATCGAAGGTCTGGTGATCGATAAAAATATTACGTTTGCCGATCTGAAGGGAACGCTGGCAGAGTTTGCAAAAGAGCTGTTCGGCGAATCCACAAAGGTAAAGTTCCGTCCCCATCATTTCCCCTTTACAGAGCCCAGCGCGGAGGTGGACGTCAGCTGCTTTAAGTGCGGCGGCAAGGGCTGCCGGTTCTGCAAAGGCTCCGGCTGGATCGAAATTCTGGGCTGCGGCATGGTGCATCCGAAGGTGCTGCGCATGAGCGGCATCGACCCGGAGGAATATTCCGGCTTTGCCTTCGGTATGGGACTGGAGCGTATCGCCCTGTTAAAATATGAGATCGACGACATGCGTCTGCTTTATGAAAACGACGCGAGATTTTTAAAGCAGTTCTAAGGGAAGGGAGTAAGAAGAGTGAATACAGCATTATCATGGATCAAAGCATATGTGCCGAGCCTTTCCTGCACGGATCAGGAGTATTTCGACGCGATGACCTTAAGCGGCACGAAGGTAGAGGGCTTTGAGCGTCTGGACAAAAATCTGGAAAAGATCGTGATCGGTCAGATCGAGGAAATTGAAAAGCATCCCGACGCGGACAAGCTGATCGTCTGCCAGGTCAACGTGGGAACGGAGAAAATCCAGATCGTGACCGGCGCTTCCAATGTAAAGGTGGGCGATAAGGTCCCGGTTGTTTTGGATGGCGGAAAGGTTGCCGGCGGACATGACGGCGGGCCGCTGCCGGAGGACGGCATCGAGATCAGGGCAGGCAAGTTAAGGGGCGTCCCCTCTGCCGGAATGATGTGCTCTATAGAAGAGCTGGGCAGCAGCCGCGAGATGTATCCGGAAGCGCCCGAAAGCGGCATTTATATTTTTGAAGAGGACGCAGAGGTAGGCGCGGACGCTGTGGAGGCGCTGGGACTGCGCGATACCGTATTTGAATATGAGATCACCAGCAACCGCGTGGACTGCTATGGGATCCTTGGAATCGCAAGGGAAGCGGCGGCAACCTTCCGCCAGCCCTTCTGCGCGCCCGAAGTGACGGTACGGGAAAACGGCGAGGACGTAAACGATTATGTGAGCGTTGCGGTGGAGGATACAGAGCTGTGCACCAGATACTGCGCGCGCGTCTGCAAAAACATTAAGATCGCGCCCAGCCCGAAGTGGATGCAGCGCCGTCTGGCTGCGGCGGGCATCCGTCCGATCAACAATCTGGTTGACATTACCAACTATGTAATGGCAGAGTACGGACAGCCGATGCACGCTTACGATCTGGACAAGATCGCAGGCGGTCAGATCATCGTGCGCCGGGCAAAGGACGGCAGCGAATTTGAGACGCTGGACGGCCAGATCAGAAAGCTGGACAGCAATGTGCTGATGATCTGCGACGCGGAAAAGGAAGTGGGCATCGCCGGCATTATGGGCGGCGAAAACAGCAAGATCACAGACGACGTAAAGACCGTCCTGTTTGAAGCCGCAACCTTTAACGGCCCCAACATCCGCAAATCTGCAAAGCGCATCGGTATGAGGACGGAAGCCTCCGGTATTTTTGAAAAGGGGCTTGACCCGGTAAACGCGGCTGCGGCGATCGACCGCGCCTGCCAGCTGATCGAAGAATTGGGCTGCGGCGAAGTTGTGGGCGGGATGGTTGACGTATGCCAGCCCTTAAAGCCTTTGCGCAGGATCGCTTTCGAGCCGGAAAAGATCAATCATTTCCTCGGGACGGACATTTCCAGAGAGGAGATGCTGGAATATTTTGCGCGGATCGAGCTTTCCTATGACGAGGCGGCAAACGAGATCGTGATCCCGTCCTTCCGTCAGGATCTGGAAGGCTTTGCGGACATCGCGGAGGAGGTTGCCCGTTTTTACGGATACGATAAGATCCCCACAACCCTGCCGTCCGGCGAGGCGACGACCGGAAAGATCTCCTTTAAGGAGCGCATCGAGCAGAAGGCGAGGGACATCGCGGAATACTGCGGATTTTCGCAGGGAATGTGCTATTCCTTTGAAAGCCCGAAGGTATTTGACAAGCTGCTGATTCCGGCAGACAGCGCGCTGCGTAACGCGGTGACGATTTCCAACCCGCTGGGCGAGGATTATTCCGTGATGCGCACCACATCCTTAAATGGTATGCTCAACAGCCTTTCGACCAACTACAACCGCCGCAACAAGGACGTGCGCCTGTATGAGCTGGGCAATGTGTATCTGCCCAAGGCGCTGCCCCTGACAGAGCTTCCCGACGAGCGGATGCAGTTTACGCTGGGCTTTTACGGAGAGGGCGACTTCTTTACGATGAAGGGCGTTGTGGAGGAATTTTTAGAGCATGTGGGAATGAGCGAAAAGCCGGAGTACGATCCGGAGGCAGGAAAGCCGTGGCTGCATCCCGGCCGTCAGGCAAACGTCGTATATGACGGCACGGTGATCGGCTATGTGGGCGAGGTGCATCCGAAGGTGCTGGCAAATTACGGCATCGGACAGAGAGCGTATCTGGCAGTGCTGGATATGCCCTGCATCGTGGAGAAGGCTTCCTTTGACCGCAAATACGAGGGCATCGCGAAATATCCTGCGGTAACGAGAGACATCAGCATGGTTGTTCCGAAACAGGTGCTGGCGGGACAGATCGAGAAGATCCTGACACAGCGCGGCGGAAAGATCATGGAAAGCTACTCCCTGTTCGATATTTACGAAGGCGAACAGATACGGGAGGGCTACAAATCCATGGCGTATACGCTGACGTTCCGCGCAAAGGACAGGACGCTGGAGGACGCAGACATTACGGCAGCCATGAAAAAGATTTTAAACGGTTTGGAAGGGCTTGGTATCGAGCTGCGCCAGTAAGGCGCAGCCGTGCCCTTGCGGCATGGAGGAAACAATGGAGAAAAGGTCAGTTACGGTAGGACCGATCAATAACGAAGTGGATTTCTGCAAGGTATACGATCTGGCGACAAAAGAGAAGATCGAGAGGATTCTTCTGGCAAACCGGATTTCCTATTGCTGTCATTTTGACGATAAGGGATTTTTGCAGAAGCTGTTTTCACCGGTACAAAAAACCGTGTGTACCTTCCGCATCCACGATGAGGAAGTGCCGCGGGCAAAGGAGCTTGTACGCTCCGTACTTGGCGAGTCAAAGAAAAAACGTAAGGAGAACAAAAAATAATGGAACGCAAAAACGTATGGAAAGAATATGATGAGACAACGTCCGCAAAAGTGGACGCTCTGGCAAAGGGCTATATGGAATTTCTGGACAACGGAAAGACCGAAAGAGAGTGCGTCGATACGATCGTAAACCAGATCGAGGCGGCAGGCTATAAAGAGCTGCCCGAGCTGATCAGGGAGGGCAAAAAGCTGTCCGCAGGCGATAAGGTATATGCGGTTTTGATGAACAAAATGGTCGTAATGTTCCAGATGGGAACAAAGCCCATGACCGCAGGCTTAAATATCCTGGGCGCGCACATCGACTCCCCCAGACTGGACATCAAGCAGAACCCGCTGTATGAGGATTCCGATTTCGCGCTGCTGGATACCCATTATTACGGCGGCATCAAGAAATACCAGTGGGTGACGCTGCCGCTTGCACTGCACGGCGTTGTGGCAAAAAAAGACGGCTCCATCGTAGAGATCAATGTGGGCGAAAACGAGGACGATCCGGTATTTTTCATCTCTGACCTGCTCGTGCACCTGTCCGGCGAACAGATGGAGAAGAAGGCGGCGAAGGTAGTGGAAGGCGAAGCGCTGGATCTGATCGTAGGAAGCAGACCCCTTGCAGGCGAGGAAAAGGAAGCGGTAAAGGCAGGCGTATTAAAGCTTCTGGCGGATACCTACGGCATTGAGGAAGAGGATTTCCTTTCCGCAGAGCTGGAGGTCGTACCCGCAGGCAAGGCGCGCGAGGCGGGATTTGACAGAAGCATGGTGCTTGGCTATGGCCAGGACGACCGCGTATGCGCATATACGTCCCTGATGGCGATGCTGGAGATCGGACAGACCGAGCGTACCGCATGCTGCATCCTCGTGGATAAGGAAGAGATCGGCAGCGTGGGCGCAACGGGCATGCAGTCCCGCTTCTTTGAAAATACCGTTGCAGAAGTAATGGAGCTGGCAGGAGAGTACAGCGAATTAAACGTAAGAAGATGCCTTGCGGCTTCCAATATGCTTTCTTCTGACGTAAGCGCTGCGTTTGACCCTTCCTACGCGTCCTGCTTCGAGAAAAAGAACGCCGCATTTTTCGGCCGCGGCATGGTATTCAACAAGTTTACCGGCGCAAGAGGCAAGTCCGGCTCCAACGATGCAAACGCAGAATATGTGGCGCACATCCGCGCGATCATGGACGAGGCGGGCGTTGCGTTCCAGACCGCAGAGCTTGGCAAGGTTGACGTAGGCGGCGGCGGAACGATCGCTTACATCCTTGCGCTGTACGGCATGAACGTGATCGACTGCGGCGTTGCGGTGCTTTCCATGCACGCTCCGTGGGAGGCGACGAGCAAGGCGGATATTTATGAAACAAAATGCGGCTATGTGGCATTTTTGGAGAAAGCGTGCCTGTAATGGACGGATTGAAAACTTCCGATTATTATTTTGATCTTCCAAAGGAGCTGATCGCGCAGGATCCGCTGGAAGACAGAAGCGCTTCCCGTCTGCTGGTGATGGACCGGCAGACCGGGGAGACATCCCACCATATTTTTAAGGAGATCTGCTCCTTTTTAAAGCCCGGGGACTGTCTTGTGTTAAACAACACCCGCGTCATCCCGGCGCGCCTTCTTGGAACGAAGGAGGATACCGGCGCGGCGGTGGAGATCCTTTTGCTCAAGCGCCTTGAAAACGACGTGTGGGAAACGCTCGTAAAGCCGGGCAAAAAGCTGCGTCCCGGCGCGAAGGTCGTATTCGGCGACGGAAGGCTGCGCGCCGAGATCAAAGAGGTGCAGGAGGACGGCAACCGTCTTGTACAGTTTTTCTACGAAGGGATCTGGGAAGAGGTGCTGGATTCTCTGGGCGAAATGCCCCTGCCTCCCTATATCACGCACAAGCTTCAGGATAAAAACCGCTATCAGACCGTCTATGCAAAATTTGACGGCTCTGCGGCGGCGCCTACGGCGGGGCTTCATTTTACGAAGGAGCTTTTGCAGAAGGTACAGGAAATAGGCGTGGACATCGCTTATGTGACGCTCCATGTGGGGCTGGGCACGTTCCGCCCGGTCAAGGTGGACAACGTGCTGGAGCACCATATGCACACGGAGGCATATCAGGTGACGAAAGAGGCTGCGGACAAGATCAACCGCGCCAAAGAGGGCGGACACCGGGTCATCTGCGTCGGGACGACCAGCTGCCGCACGGTAGAGAGCGCCGCGGATGAAAACGGCCATATGGAAGCCTGCAGCGGAAATACGGATATTTTTATTTATCCGGGCTACCGCTTTAAGGTAATGGACGGGCTGATCACGAATTTCCATCTGCCGGAGTCCACGCTCGTGATGCTTGTTTCCGCGTTTGCGGGCAGGGATCATGTACTTTCGGCGTATGAGGAAGCGGTGCGGGAGCGGTATCGGTTTTTCTCGTTCGGGGATGCGATGCTCGTGTTATGAAAGCAAAATCTTACATTTGTAAACAGAGAAGATTAGTAAGTAAGCCGGCGGATCGCTCCGCCGGCTTATGCTTTAGGGACAGTCCGGACCGGTATAAAGGCGTTTTTCAAATTGTATACAATTAAAAACCTATAAAAATAATAGGAATTACTCTTGATTTTTTCCGTCACATGATATATAGTAGTATACAGTTAAAACCTACCAAGTAAATAGGAATTAAAAAATGAGTATATTCACAGCGATCAATCAGGACATATCTGTGAGAATTGGAAACGGAGGAAAAATACAATGGCACAGCAGCTGCTTTTCGTAAAGGATCTTGTAGTAAGCGTGGAGGACGGAGAGATCCTGCACGGCGTAAATCTGGAAATCAACAGCGGGGAAACCCATGTGCTGATGGGGCCAAACGGCGCGGGCAAATCGACGCTGGGCTATGCGCTGATGGGAAGCCCCCGGTATCGGGTAGAAAGCGGAAAAATCTTTTTTGACGGGGAAGACATTACGGAGCTGCCTGCGGACAAGCGGGCAAAGGCGGGGATCTTTTTATCCTTCCAGAATCCGTTGGAAATCCCGGGGATCACGCTCGGCAACTTTTTAAGGAATGCGCTGGAACAGCGGACGGGAGAGCGGATCCGCCCGTGGGAGTTCCGCAAGGAATTGAAAAAGACGATGGAGGTGCTCCAGATGGACCCGTCCTATGCGGACCGCGACCTGAATGTGGGATTTTCCGGCGGCGAAAAGAAGAAGGCGGAGATTTTGCAGCTTTTGATGTTAAAGCCGAAGCTTGCGATTTTGGACGAGACGGATTCCGGCCTGGATGTGGACGCGGTGCGGACGGTTTCCAAGGGGATTGAGGAATTTCAGAAAAACGGCAACGGCTCCCTTCTGATCATTACCCACAGCACCCGGATTCTGGAATCTTTGCATGTGGACGTGTCCCATGTGCTGGCGGACGGACAGATGGTAACGACGGGAAATGCAGAGCTGGTTGAGCACATCAATGAAAACGGCTTTGAAAAATATGTGGGAAAAGCGGAGTGACTTACAGGAAGGTCAGGATAAAGGGAGAATTTCATGAAGGAAAAAACATATGTAGAGGACGTCAGCCGCAGCATTTATGACATCCGGAATGAGGAAAAGGATATGTATAAGGTCAGCCGGGGGCTGACAGCTGATATTGTGGAGCAGATTTCGAGGGAAAAGCACGACCCGGAATGGATGCGCCGGTTCCGTCTGGAATCGCTTCAGATTTATCATGAAACGCCGATGACGGACTGGGGGCCGTCGATTGAAGGGCTGAATATGGATGAGATCGTCACCTATGTGCGCTCCAACACGCCGATGAAGGGCAAGTGGACGGAAGTGCCGGACGACATTAAAAATACGTTTGAGGCGCTGGGAATCCCGGAGGCGGAGCGCAAATCCCTTGCGGGCGTCGGGGCGCAGTACGATTCGGAGCTTGTCTATCACAACGTCCGGGAGGAAGTGGCTGCCCAGGGCGTCGTTTATACGGACATGGAAAGCGCGCTGACCGGCGAGTATGCAGAACTTGTAAAAAAGCATTTCATGAAGCTTGTGCCTCCGAAGGATCACAAGTTTGCGGCGCTGCACGGCGCGGTCTGGTCGGGAGGCTCCTTCGTATACGTCCCGGCAGGCGTTCAGGTGGAAATCCCGCTGCAGTCCTATTTCCGGCTGAATGCGCCGGGGGCAGGGCAGTTTGAGCATACGCTGATCATCGTGGAGGAGGGGGCGTCCCTTCACTTTATCGAAGGGTGTTCCGCGCCCAAGTACAATGTGGCGAACCTCCATGCGGGCTGCGTGGAGCTTTATGTAGGGAAAAATGCGAAGCTGCGTTATTCCACCATCGAAAACTGGTCAAAAAATATGTACAACTTAAATACAAAGCGGGCAAGGGTAGAAGCGGGCGGCACGATCGAATGGGTGTCGGGCTCCTTTGGCTCCCATGTATCCTATCTGTATCCCACAAGCCTTCTGGCAGGCGAGGGCGCAAGGTCTGAGTTTACGGGCATTACTTTTGCCGGAGAGGGGCAGAATCTGGACACCGGCGCGAAGGTGATCCATAGTGCGCCGAACACCTCTTCCTATATGAATACCCGCTCCATTTCAAAGGGCGGCGGCACGAGCACCTTCCGCAGCAGCGTTGTGGTGACGAAGCAGGCAAAGCACAGCAAAAGCGCGGTTTCCTGCGAGTCCCTGATGCTGGACGACATTTCCCGTTCGGATACGATCCCGGCGATGGACGTGCGCACAAAGGATGCAGACATCGGGCATGAGGCGCAGATCGGAAAGATCAGCGATGAAGCGGTATTTTATCTGATGTCCAGAGGAATGTCGGAGGACGACGCGCGGGCGATGATCGTCAGCGGGTTTGCGGATAACGTGTCAAAAGAGCTTCCTCTGGAATATGCGGTGGAGATGAACAACCTGATCCGTCTGGAAATGAAGGGCGGCATCGGATAAGGAGAAAAAGTATGAATCAGGGACTTGATATGAAAATAAATATCCTGCCCGCAAAAACCTGGAACTGGCTTCGGATGAACGAAGCGGAAGTCAAACAGGTAAAGGCGGACGCCCAGGCGCTGTGCAGCAAAGAAGTGCCGGACGGGATACAGGAAGAGCCGGCGGGGCTTTGGACGGAAAAAATGGAAGGCATTGAAACCGGGATGGGCGCAGATATGGACAGGCTGGCGCAGGTTTCGGGCTTTTCTCCAAAGACCTATCGGGCAAAGGTAGGAGCGGATCAGGAAGCTCCTCTGCGGCTGGGATTTTTTTATGAAAACGGTTTGCAGGCATTGGATCTGGTAGATCTGATTGCAGAAGAGGACAGCGTCATGACGGTGCTCATGGATTATTCCTCAAAACAGGATGCGGAAGGGCTTTGCAGTGTGCGCACGCGGATCCGGGCAGAAAAAAACGCGCGGGTGCGGCTGGTGCAGATCGACCGGCTGGGACAGGGCTTTCTGTGCTTAAACGATGTGGGCGCAGTCTGTGGCGAAAATGCACGGGTGGAGCTGGTGCATATTTTTCTGGGCAGCGGAAGAACCTATCAGGGCTGTAAGACAAGGCTTTTGGGGGACAAAAGCAGCCTGCAGGCAGACACGGGCTATCTGCTCGGAAAGGGGCAGCGTCTGGATATGAATTATGTGGCGCTGCATGAAGGAAAAAAGACGGACAGCGTGACAAACGCTTCCGGCGTCCTGACAGAAAATGCTTTTAAGCTGTTTCGGGGAACGGTGGATTTCCGCAAGGGGGCTTCAGAAGCCTGCGGCGTGGAAAAGGAAGACGTGCTTTTGATGGGCGACGATGTGGTAAACCAGACGATCCCGCTGATTTTGTGCGCGGAGGAAGACGTGCAGGGAAGCCACGGCGCTTCCATCGGGGAAATGGATGAGGAAATGCTGTTTTACATGCGGGCGCGGGGAATTGACGAGCAGGAGGCATACGGGCTGATGGCGCGGGCAAAGATCGAGGCGGTGTGCCAGAAGATCCCGGATGAAAAGACCCGGTGGCTTGTGAGAGAATTTATGGGAGGTGATCCGTGCGATGGATGTGAAACGGATTCGTAAAGACTTTCCGCTGCTTTCTGCGCAGGAGGGCGCGGTCTATTTAGACAGCGCGGCGACTTCCCAGAAGCCTGCCTGCGTGCTGGAGGCAGAGCGGACTTTTTATGAAAAATATAACGCCAATCCGCTCAGAGGTTTATACGAGCTGAGCGAAAAGGCGACGCAGTGCTATGAAGAAGCGCGCAGGACGGTGCAGCGCTTTATCGGCGCACAGCGCACAGAGGAGATCATTTTTACAAGGAATGCGACAGAAAGCCTGAATCTCGCAGCGTACAGCCTCGGGGAGCTGCTTTTAAAGCCGGGGGACGAGATCGTAGTGAGCATTATGGAGCATCACAGCAATATCGTGCCGTGGCAGCAGGCAGCAAAACGGGCCGGCGCGGTTTTGAAATTCGCAGAATGTACGGAGCAGGGAAATATCGGGGCAAAGGAAATCGCAGAAGTGCTGACGGAGCGGACAAGGATCGTATCGGTCACCCAGATGTCCAACGTGCTCGGCTGCGTCAACGACATAAAAGGGATCGCAAAGCTCTGCCATGAGCAGGGGATCCTAGTGATCGCAGACGGCGCACAGAGCGTCCCCCATATGCCGGTAAACGTGCAGGAGCTGGACGTGGATTTTCTGGCGTTTTCGGGGCACAAGATGCTGGCGCCCATGGGGATCGGCGTTTTGTACGGAAAAAAAGAGTGGCTGGAAAAAATGCCGCCCTTTTTGACCGGCGGAGAAATGATCGAATATGTGACCCGGGAGGGCGCGACCTACGCAGAGCTTCCCCATAAATTTGAAGCGGGGACGGTAAATGCCGCAGGGGCGTATGCGCTGGCGGAAGCGATCCGGTATATGGAGCGCATCGGCTTTGAAGCGATCGTAAAGCGGGAAGAGGAACTGACCGCCTTTACAATGGCGGAGATGAAAAAGCTTCCGGAGATCCGCATCATCGGCTCAGAAGATCCGGCAGACCATCACGGGATCCTTGCTTTTACGGTAAAGGACGTACATTCCCATGACGTTGCGGAAATTTTGAGTGCGGACGGAATCGGCGTGCGGGCGGGACATCACTGCGCCCAGCCGCTGATGGCATTTTTACAGACGCCCTCCACCGCGCGGGCAAGCCTTTCCTTTTACAATACGGAGGAAGAAATCCTGCGTTTTACAGAAAGCCTGAAAACGCTGAGAAGGAGAATGGGATATGGAGAATAGGACTTTTTATCATGAAAGCTTGACAGAGCACAACGCAAACCCTTATCATAAACATGTGCTGCCCGATGCGAATCTGGTGCTGGAGGGCGTCAATCCCAGCTGCGGGGACGACATCGTGCTTTTGTTAAAAGTAGAGGACGGCACGATCACAAAAGGGGCGTTTCAGGGAGACGGCTGCGCAATTTCGCAGGCTTCCGCCGATATGATGCTGGATCTGATCGTCGGGAAAAAGAAGGACGAGGCGCTGCGGCTGGCGGATATTTTTTTGCGGATGATCCAGGGCACAGCTTTGGAGGAAGAGCTGGAAGAGCTGGAGGAATCCTCCATTCTGGCGGATGTGGCGCATATGCCCGCCCGGGTCAAATGTGCCTGCCTTGGCTGGCGTACCGTACAGGAAATGCTCCAAAAAGCAAAATGAGAGGAAACGATATGGAAAACTATCAGTTCGGCGTGCCCACGGGCGCGGAAGAGGAAATGATCGACGACGAGCTGGTGGCATACAATTTGCAAAAGGTTCCCTGCAGACAGCGGGAGCCTTTTGTTAAATTCTGCCGCTGTGCCCGGAATGAAGGCGGGGAGCTGATCGGGGGCGTTTTGGCGTGCAGCATCCTGTGGAATATTTTGAGTGTGGAAGCTTTGTGGGTCGCGCCAGAGTACCGGGGGCAGGGGATCGCGGCGCGGCTGCTTTCTAAGGTGGAAGCGGAAGCGAAGGCGGCAGGCTGCTATCTGGCGCAGCTGGATACGTTTGATTTTCAGGCAAAGGGCTTTTATGAAAAGCAGGGATACCGCGTGTTCGGAACGCTGGAGGACGCGCCGGAGGGGCACAGCCACTTTTATATGGCAAAAAAGCTCTGAGGAAATGCGCCGCTTAACATTCCTTCCGCACCGGGGTCTGCGCAGCCTGCCCCATACGGTTTCTGCGTCAGTCTCCACTCTCGCTTACAGAGAATTTGAACCAAACGTACAGATTGTCCGAAGCGT
>URRW01000021.1 GCA_900550285.1 uncultured Lachnospiraceae bacterium | reverse complement strand
TTCGGGAAGAAGAGGAGGAAGTTGACATGTGCAAGGCAATCGAAGAGATGATGGAAGACAGCAGGCAGGAAGGAATGCTGGAGGGGATACAGGAGGGAATACAAGAAGGAAAAAGGGAAACCGCCTGCGCACTGGCAGGAATGGGGCTTCCGGCAGAGCAGATCGCGTTGGCGGTTGGTATAGAGCTGGAAGTCGTAAAAGAATGGCTTTTGAATCGAGAATCTGTGTATCAGCCTGCGGATAAGCAACAACTTTGAGATACAGGGCAGCTTCCCTCGGCTGTTTCGGATAGCTTTTTGCTTTGAGTTCCCTCCTCCCGAAAAATTACGTTTTACCAGAATTGATTTTCAATGAAAAAACGTGTACAATATCTAATTGACTTCAATCATAATTTAGGGGAGTTGTGAGATGTACCAGAGAAAATCAAATTTGCAAAATCTAATTGTAATGCTGATGGACTGCGGGATCATCGCGGTCAGCCTGATGATTGCCAATTATATGCGTAACGGGCGCTTATTTGAAAGTGATGACGCGCGCATGGATTTTGGACTGCTTTTGGGGGCAAGCCTTGTCGTATTTTTGGCGTTGAACCTGTTTGGCAATCTGTATCGGGGAATGCTCGTAAGGGGACCGCTGCATGAATTTGCCTGCGTTGTGAGGAATAATGCGGTGATCTTTGCAGGGGCTGCCGTTGTGCTGTATTTTCTGGGGCGGCTGGATGCGTATTCCAGATTGGTGTTTTTCTATTTTATTTTGCTGGATTGCGTGCTGATGCTGATTGTGCATCAGCTATGGAAGCGGTTTTTCCCGTCGTTGTACCGTTTTTTCAGGGAGAGCAGAAGAACGCTTCTGGTGGCAGACAGCGCTTTTGCGGACGCGCTGGCGGAGGATATGAACGCGTCGAAGGGCTTAAGCTATGAGCTTCTCGGGATCGTTGTGATGGACGGGGCGCAAAAGGAGAGCGTCAGGGGGCTGCCTGTCGTAGCGCAGGGAAAGGATCTGATCGAGTACTGCAAGGGGGCTTCGCTGGACGAGGTAATTATTGCGGCGGACGATCCCCAGAAAAAAGAAATTCTGGAGATGATGGATATTTTATCCCAGATGGGAATTACAATCCATTGCCGGATCCCGGTTCCGGAGCTTTCCGGCGCGCATCAGAAGGCGCTGACACAGTTCGGACGTTTTTATACTGTGACGTATGCAAACCGGTTTGTTCCGGTGGGGCAGCTTTTGTTAAAACGGCTGCTGGATATTTTGGGAGGTCTGGCAGGTCTTGTGATTTTGGCGGTTTTGACGGTAACGGTAGGGCCGCTGATCAAAATTGAGTCTCCGGGACCGATCTTTTTTGCACAGAAAAGAGTCGGGCGCAACGGGCGGATTTTTAAGATGTACAAATTCCGTTCGATGTATGCGGATGCGGAGGAACGCAAGAAGGAGCTGATGGCGCAGAATGAGATGAACGGGCTGATGTTCAAGATGGAAAATGATCCGCGCATTACAAAGATCGGCGCGTTTTTAAGAAAGACAAGCCTGGACGAGTTTCCGCAGTTTATCAATATTTTAAAAGGCGATATGAGCCTTGTGGGAACGCGCCCGCCGACGCTGGATGAATTTTCCCAGTACAGCCCTTACCACAAGAAGCGCCTAAGCTTCCGACCAGGGCTGACCGGAATGTGGCAGGTAAGCGGCAGAAGCGACATTACGGATTTTGAAGAGATCGTCCGTCTGGATGTAGAGTATATCGACAACTGGTCGTTTATGCTGGATATTAAGATTTTATTGAAAACTGTGCTGCAGGTATTTGCGCAGAAGGGCGCGCGATAACGGCTCACAGTAAGGAGCTTTGATTGATGAAGAAAAGTTGGAAAGGCTGCGTAGCTGTTTTGGGCTGCGCAGTTGTTTTAGCAGTTTCAGGCTGCGGCAATACGTCGAATCCTAGCACAGCAGAAAATGGGGCGGGAGAAACCGCAGAAAGTGTGGGGACAGAAAGCGCGGAAGCTTTAGCGGAATCTGAAACGAGGCTGCCCACCGGCACAAAAGCTGCTGAGGCGATGGAAAAAGGGGAGACGATTTCTGAAAAGCTGGAAATGCTGCAAAGGATCAACGGGGATGCGTATGCGTGGCTGGATATTCCGGGCACAGACATAAGCTTTCCAATTTTGCAGGACAGTCAGGATACGGCGTTTTATTTAAGCCATAATGAAGACCGGGAGGCTGACGATGGCGGCTGCATTTACACGGAGTATGTGAACGGCAAAGAATTTACGGATAACAATACGGTAATTTACGGCAGAAACGTGAGCGGACGCTTCGGAAAGCTGCATCAATATCAGGATCGGGATTTTTTTGATAAAAACAGGAAGCTGCTGATCTATTTGCCAGAACAGACGCTGGAATATGAGATTTTTGCGGCATATCCGTATGACGACCGCCATTTGATCGCCTCTTTTGATTTTTCGGACGAGACGGTTTATCAGAATTATTTAAATGAGATTTTTGCGATCCGCAAAATGGATGCTTTTATTGATGAATCGATGGAAGTGACGGCAAAAGACAGGATTGTCACGCTGTCCACCGGCGTGACCGGGCAGGATGACCAGCGGTATCTGGTACAGGCGGTTTTGACTAAAGGAGCAGAATGAAACAGGAAAAGAAACGCAGAAAAAAGAAAAGGCGGTTTTCGGCAGGGCAAAAAGCCGGCATTGTTTTTCTGGCAGTGCTCGGATTGTTTCTGGCGGTGGGGATTACTGCAGGGGCGGCTTATATGGTAATGAACCGCAGCGGTCAGAACAGACTGGCGAAAAAGCAGGAGGCCATTCCGGCGCAGATGCAGCAGGAAACAGAAGCGCCCGAAGAGTCAGAAGAGCAGCTTGAAGCAGGGAGCATCCGGTATCAGGGAAAGGTCTATCGGTATAAGCAGGATATTATGACCTTTCTTTTTATGGGGATTGATAAAGGCGGAGAGGTAAAGGCGTCGTCCAATCTGTTTAAGGGCGGGCAGGCAGACGCCCTTTTTCTGGCGGCGCTGGATCCGGAAGAAAAAACGATAAGCGTGATCGGGATCAACCGGGATACGATGACCCCGATGGACGTATATGATGAAAATGGGCTGTATGCAGGAAAGCAGACGGCGCAGATCGCTCTTTCACACGCTTATGGGGATGGGCTGGAGGAAAGCTGTGAAAATACGGTAAGGGCAGTTTCAGAGCTGTTTTACGGGCTTCCTATCCACGGTTACTGCGCGCTGAACATGTCGGCGGTGGCAGACATCAACGACGCGGTGGGCGGCGTTGACGTAGTAATCCCGGAGTCTGCCGCGGGTCTGGAAAAGGGATGGACAGCCGGTGAGACCGTTCATCTGGAAGGGGAAGAGGCGCATAAATTCATCCGTCACCGGGACACGAAAAAGGCGCAGAGCGCAGAAGAGAGGCTGGAGCGGGAAAAGCAGTATCTGACACAGTTTATCGCTCAGGCAAAAAAGGCGATGAAGCAGGATATGACCTTGCCGCTGACGCTTTATACGGCGATCACACCCTATATGGTAACAAATGTGACCGCAGATGAGGCGGTATATCTGGCAGGGGAAGCGTTGTCCTACAGCTTCGGGGCAGAGAATCTGCATTCGATGACAGGAACTGTGGAAATGGGAGAAAAGTTTGAAGAATTTTACCCGGATGAAACGGCGCTATACGAGCTGGTGCTGGATGTTTTTTATGAAGAAGTCACGGAATAACGCGAAAAAATGAAATGGGTATTGACAGGCGGGAAACCGCGTGTTGATATAGATAAAAAGAAGCCACACAAATTTTTCAGGAAAGGGGGATGATTGACATGAAAAAGAAAATGGCAATTATTCTTTCACTTATGCTTGCCTGCTCCATCGGGGCGACTGCAGTTGCAGCACCCAGCCCGACATTGGTGCAGACACAGACGCCGGGAACACAGATTGTGATCGACGGCACAAATGCAAACGCAAACGCAGCGGCAGGACAGGCTGCTACAGCCGGACCTGTGAACGGTCCTTCCAGCGCAGTAGCGCCCGGAACCTCCTTTACTGTAGACGGACAGCAGGTTGATCCTTCTGCAGTAGCGCTGATCGTAAGCCCTGTAAGCGCAGCTCAGGCGGCAGCATCCGTACAGGCGTTTTCCAACGCGCTGACTTCCGGAAAGACACAGGTATTTAACTTTACGGGAAGAAATGACCTGTCCCTGACAGATGCCCAGAACCGTGTGCGTGTTCTGAGCAACGTAGTTGTAAGCCTGCAGACAGCGGATGGCCGTAAGGTAAGCCAGAACGGCTCTATTTCCGTAACCCGCAGACTGGTGGACGTTTTAGGCGGCGTAAAGCTTGCGGCAGGCGAGACGATCCAGGCACTGTATCAGAGAGCGGACGGCACATGGGTTGCAGTTCCCGTTATCGTAAATAACGGTGTTGTATCCTTCGCCCTTCCTTCTTTTACAGGGGCGGTAAACGTGATCTTTACGGCTGCGGTTGGAAGCTCTGCTGCTGAGGCGGCAGCTGTAACCTCTCCCAGAACCTGATTGGGTTTGGGAATCTTTTAACGAAGCAATAACAAATCGTGTGGTTTCGTGCAGGGGCGCTGTCCTTTCTGAAAAGAGAGGACGGCGCTCTTTGCATATCCGGAACTGTTAAAAAGAAGGAACGCTTCCGGCAGCGGCGCAGAACTTTTCGAGATATTTCGTTATATTTCGAGAAAAATCGAGAAATTTCGAGACGAAAAGGGCAAAAACTTCTCGAAATTTCTCGATTTTTCTCGTTTTTTCACGATGTCAATTTCTTGCAGAAATTCCCAATTTGAGCCTATAATAAGCGTGCGAAAGAGAGATTTCGACAAACAGAGAGGATGGGTGCAGATATGGAGCAGCTTACAATGACAGCGGGAAAAGAGGGCGAAAGAGTGGTGCAGATCCTGACGGATCTGATGAAAAACAATAGAGAATTCCAGATTATGATCACGGTTCCGGCGGCGGAAGGAAAGACGGACGTACAAAAGACCGGTTTTCAGACGGCTCCGGCGGCAAAAGGAAGCGGCTTTGCGGTGCAGCAGGCGCAGCAGACGCGGCAGATACAGCAGACGCCGCGGGAGGAAACGCCGGCATTTTATGGCAGGACAGGCGCTTACAAAGAAGGAGGGGAAGCAGAGGGCTACGATCTGGAAAAGGATGTGACGGAAATGATCCATGAGATCGGCGTTCCTGCCCATATCAAAGGCTATCAGTATCTGAGGGAGGCGATCCAGATGTCCGTTAAGGACATGGATATGCTGGGCTCCATTACAAAGACGCTGTATCCGACGATCGCGAAAAAGTATCAGACAACGTCCAGCCGTGTGGAACGCGCGATCCGCCATGCCATCGAGGTGGCGTGGAACAGGGGCAGGATGGAGACGTTAAACGCCCTATTTGGCTATACGATCAACACAGGAAAGGGAAAGCCCACGAATTCGGAATTTATCGCGCTGATCGCGGATAAGATCCGGCTCCAGCACCGCATCTAAAAGGGGGCAGACCCGCATAAAAAAGCGCCGGACAGCTTTGCGATCGTGGCTGCCCGGCGCTTTTTAAACGCCCTTTTTTAGGATTAGGTATTTTTCAGGATCAGGTATTTTTCATGATGATCGTTCCCACGCAGTCCGCAACGTGCTCGCAGGCATCGGCGCAGCTTTCCATAATGTCGTAGATCTTGCGCCATGCGATGATTTCCAGCACGTCTGCAGAGGTGTGGCGGATCTTTTTGGTCGCTTCCAGATAGATCACGTCGCATTCCTCTTCCACGTTGTTGATGCCGATGAGCATTTCGCGCAGTTTTGCAGGCTTTTTGAAGTTGGGGAGCTCATAGAGCATGTCGCGCACAAGGGCGCAGCTTTCCGCCAGCTTTTTTGCAAAATGGATGCCGTCGTCGGTAACGGAGGAAACCTCGTCCATGTAAAAGCGCTGCAGGATCTCTTCGATGATGTCTGTCACGTCGTCGATATTCTGGCTGATAAGCGCCAGATCCTCGCGGTCGATGGGGGTAACGAAGGCGCGGGCAAGGGCGTCGGTCATTTCGTGCTTTTTGGTGTCGCCTTCATGCTCTAATTCGTGCATCGTATCGAGCATGCCGCGGATGGAGGAGGAGCTGTATTCGCTCAGGCATTTTACGAGAAAATCTGCCGCGCGGCAGGAGCATTCTGCGCTTGCTACAAGGTTGTCATAAAAAAAACGGTCTGCTTTGTTTGCCATGATAGGTCATCCTTTCTTGTGTTAAAAAATAGCCATGAACAGCTTTGTCATGATAAAGCCGATGAGTCCGCAGCCGGGGAAGGTTAAGATCCAGGTCATACCCATTTCCTTTACCACGGAAAAATTGATGGCGGAAATACGTTTTACCGCGCCGACGCCCATGATCGCAGTCGTTTTTGCGTGGGTGGTGGACACGGGGATTCCGAATACGGAGGAAATGAGCAGACAGATGGAAGCCGCGATGTCTGCGGAAAAGCCCTGATATTTTTCGAGCTTTACCATGTCCATGCCGACGGATTTGATGATTTTTTTGCCGCCGATGGAAGTGCCAAGCCCCATGACGACGGAGCATAAAAGCATGAGCCAGACCGGCATTTCGACGGATACGGAAGTGGGCTGCCCGTTTGCCAGAAGGAGGCTTAACAGGATAACGCCCATGAATTTCTGACCGTCCTGCGCCCCGTGCATGAACGCCATGCAGGCTGCGCCGAAGATCTGCGCCCCGGTAAAAAAGGAATTGGTCTTTCGGCGGTCGGCGGCGCGAAACAGCAGCGTGACGAGCTTGCAGACGATCCAGCCCATGCCAAAGCCGAGAACGACGGAAATCACAAGGCCGTAAATGACCTTGACCCATTCGGAGCCGTTGACGCCCGCAAGGCTGCCGTGCAGGGCGATGGCGGAGCCGGTCAGGCCTGCGATCAGGGCGTGGCTTTCGCTGGTAGGGATGCCGAACACCCATGCCAGCACCGCCCAGAGCACGATGGCAAAAAGCGCGGCGGAGAGGGCGACGATCGCCTGATGGGAATTGTCTCCGAAATCGACCATCTGTGTGATCGTTTCAGCGACGGTGGCGTTTAACATACTCATCAGGAATACGCCGAGGAAATTGAAGGCTGCCGCCATCAGGATCGCTGCGCGCGCCGACATACAGCGGGTCACGACGCAGGTTGCGATGGCGTTCGGGGCGTCGGTCCAGCCGTTTACCAAAATAACGCCCATGGTCAGGAGCACCGCCAGAAATAAGAGCGGATTGGACGATACCTGCTCCCAGAAATACTGAAATGATAAGTCCATGAAAAAACCTCCGGTTTTCGTATATTAAAACAGGCAAGGCTCCGGTTTTGCGGAGACAGGCGCTGCTTTTATCGGTTTGCCCAGTCGCTAAAGCGCTGGATGCCTTCCTTGTTGCCGGAGACGATCAGGATGTCGCCGGGCTGGAAACGATAGGTCGGGACGATGTGCTCCAAAACGTCAGGCCCGTTCTGGATGGCAATGATATTCAAATTGAAATGGGAGCGCAGATCAACCTCATGAACGGTTTTGCCGATCAGCGCTTCGGGCGTGAGCAGCTTTGAAATATTGATCTTTTCGCTCAGCTGGATAAAATCCAGAACGCTGTTGTTGACAAGGCGGTTGGCAAGGCGCTCTGCCATGTCCCGTTCGGGATAGACGACCTCCGCGCCCAGACGCGTGAGGATTTCGCCGTGCTCCGGGCTGGTCGCCTTTGAAATGACGGTGGGGATGCCGAGGCTGACCAGATTTAAGGTGGTAAGGATGGAGGATTCCATATGCTCGCCGATGCAGACGATCGCCACGTCGCAGTTCTGGATGCCCGTTTCGGAAAGCGTCTTTTTGTCGAGGGTGTTGACGACGAGGGCGTTTTCGGTCAGCTCGCGCATTTCGCGGACCCGTTCCTCATCCCGGTCCATGACGAGCAGCTCTGCGCCGGAGCCTGCCAGCTCACGGGCGAGGGCTTCTCCGAAGCGCCCCAGCCCGACGATGCCGTATGCGGTTACGTTTTTCTTTTTGCTTCCAAACATGATGATTCTCCTTTTCTGGATGGTGGTTATCCGATCGCGATATTGCCTTCGGGATAGCGGATGCGTTCGCCCTGGGTAAAATGCCACAGCGAGGCGATGGTCAGCGGACCGAGCCGTCCGATGAACATGATCAGGCTGGATAAAAGCTTGCTTTTTACGCTTAAATCGGCGGTAATGCCGGTGGAAAGCCCGACCGTGCCGAAGGCGCTGGTAATCTCAAAGAGGGCGTCCCGCAGCGCAAGCCCGGGCTCGAATAATACGAGCAGATAGGTTCCCGCGATGACGATAAAAAGCGCCAGCGCCGTAATGACGGCGGCTTTGCGGAAAGCGTCTTTGGGAAGGGAATTTTTAAACGCCTTTTCCGAATGGTTGGTGGCTGCGGAATAAATTCCCATAAGGAGCACGAAAAAGGTGCTCGTTTTGATGCCGCCGCCGGTAGAGCCGGGGGATGCGCCGATGAACATGAGGACGATCATGACAAGAAGCCCCGCGTTTGAAAAGTCAGCCAGCGAATAGGTGGAAAAGCCGGCGGTCCTTGCGGATACGCTGTTGAAAAATGCGCCCAGCCAGGTAATGTCCTCGGTACATTTTAAAAGGACTGTCCCGGCGATCAAAAGGGCTGCGCTCGTCGTCAAAACGACTTTTGCGTGCATGGAAAGCTTTTTCCAGCAAAACCGCTTTAAAAACAGCTCCCGGATCACGAGGAAGCCAATCCCGCCAAAAAAGATGAGCCCGCAGGTCACGAGGTTGAGCAGGACGTTGTGCTGATAGGGGATCAGGCTCGTCCCGCCGCCCAGATTGTCAAAGCCGGAGTTGTTGAAGGCGGCGACGGAATGGAAGAGGCTGACGCCGATGGCTTTTGGCAGGGGAAAGTCCTGAATAAATACAAAAAAGCTCAAAACCGCGCCCAGAAGCTCGAACGTGACCGTCGTTAAAAAAATCGCCTTTACGAAACGGACGAGCCCTTTTCCGGAGTCCACGTTCATCGCCTCCCGGATCAGGCGGCGGCCTTTTAAGTCCACGCGCTGGCGGATGGCGATCATGATGCCGACGCCGATGGAGGTAACGCCCAGCCCTCCGATCTGGATGAGCGCCGCCAGAAAGAACTGTCCCAGCGGGGTAAAGGTATCCCCGGTATCGACTGCGATCAGCCCCGTGACGCAGACGGCGCTGGTCGAGGTGTAGAGGGCGTCGATGTAGCTGACGGAAACGCCGTCCTTAATGCTGCACGGGAGCATCAAAAGCAGGGAGCCGATCAGGATGACCAGCAGAAAGCCCAGCGAGATGATGCGTGCCGGGGACTGGCGTTTGACCAGTTGAAAAAGTTGCATAGCGGTATTCTCCTTTAGGAATCTTCATTGTACATACGGTAGCCCACGCCCAGCTCGTTTGAAATGTAGCGGTTGTCGCCGGGGGTGGAGCCAAGTTTTTTGCGGATGTTCGCCATATTGACCTGCAGCTTTTTGATGCTGCCGTCGTCGCCTGCGCCCCAGACTGCGCGGATGATGGCGCTGTAGGTAAGCACCTTCCCGGCGTGGGCGGATAAAAACGCGACGATGTTGTATTCGGTCTGGGTCAGGCGGATTTCCTGTCCGGCAACCGTGACGCGGCGGCTGTCATAGTCGATGGAAAGATCCGCGACGCAAAAGCTTTTGCCCGGCGGCGCGCCCGGCTCTGCGATACAGCTTGTGCGGAGGGCGGCGCGCACCCTTGCCAAAAGCTCCGCCGTGCCGAAGGGTTTTGTGATATAGTCGTTTGCGCCCAGATCAAGTGCCTCCACCTTGTCGGCTTCCGCAGTCCGGGCGGAAAGCACGAGGATCGGGGTATTGGAGGAGGCGCGGATCGACCGGATCAGTTCAGTGCCGTCCATATCCGGAAGCCCCAGATCCAGAATGCACAGATCGGGCTTGTGGGAGGAAAAGATCAGCTTTGCTTCGGTGGCGGTGCGGCATGCCAGCGGCTTGTAGCCGTTTGCCTTTAAAATAACGGAGATAAAGCTCCGGATCTTGGATTCATCCTCGATGATGAGGATTTTATATTTATTATTGCTCATTTAAGTCCTCCATCGGCAGGGAAAAGCGGAAAGTACAGCCGCCCTCCCTGCGGTTCTGGGCAGAAATATCGCCGCCGTGGGCGCGGATGATGGTGCTGCACACCAAAAGGCCGATGCCCATGGAGCTTTTTTGACCGTCTGCGGGCGTATTGCGGCGGGGAAGGCAGACGCTGAAAAGCTGTCCGAAAAGCTCCCGCGGAATGCCGCAGCCGTCGTCGCTGACCTCAAAGATCGCGCGGCTGTCCAGAACGAATACTTTTAATTTGAGCGTCCGCATCCCTTTTGCATGTTGGACCGCATTTTCTAAAAGATTGTTCAAAACCTGCTGGATGAGCATGGCGTCCATCGGGATGCTGACAAAATCATCCGGCAGCTCCAAAACAACCTGTTGGTCGGGATAGCGTTTGTGGAAGCGGATGAGCGCAGAGTCGATCAGCTCGTCCAGAACGGTAGGCGTCTTGATGAGATTGACGCCCTCTGAGTCGATGCGCGTGACCGAGAGCAGGTTTTCCACCATGCCGGTGAGCCATTCCGCATCCTCTTTGATCTCGTTTAAAAGCTTTAAATGCTGCTTTTTGGAAAGCAGGTCATAATTTTCGGCGGCAGCCATGCAGGAACCGTAAATCGTCGTCAGCGGCGTGCGCAGGTCGTGGGAAATGGCGCGCAGAAGATTTGCCCGCATTTTTTCCAGATCGCTTTCAGCCCGCAGCTTTTCCTGACGGACAACGCGGGTTGTCATCATGCTCGTGGCAACGGAGATGATGAGCATGATCAGCGCCGAAAAAAGATTTTCCGGGATCGTAAAATCAAAATTATAATAAGGAAACGTAAAAATAAAGTTGACCGCAAGCGTCCCGGCAAGGGCGGCGGCAACGCCCGGCAGCCAGCCCTGCGTATACAGGGAAATGAGAAAAACCGCCAGAATAAAAATGGCGGGGATGAGCGTCTCCGTATGCAGCGCGTACCGTGCCAGAAACCCGGCAGCCAGCGCGAGTATGAAAATCCCTGCGGAAAGCAGGACGTCTTTTGCAGACAGCTTGTTTTGTTTCAAGGAAAATGCCTCCGGTATCCTGCCGGCGTTTTCAGACGACGGTGCTTTCTAAACACCTTTTTGTCGTCCGCGCTCCGGCACAAATAGCTACATACCCTATAGTATAATATATTTCGGGTAAAGATTCAGTAAAGAAATTGAAAAATTACGGCTGGCTGGCGGAAAGGGGCGGAAAAAGGAAGAATTTTGATTGTGGGGGAAATCGGGAGCTGGTATAATTGGGGGGAGAAAAGATCTTTTGGGGGAGCGGTGAGTAAGATGATGAAGGAATATACTTATATCAATTTAAGGCAAAAGCCCGAATTAAAAAAAGAAGCGGCGGCGTGGTTTCATGATAAATGGGGAGTGCCGCAGGAAGCTTATCTGGAATGTATGGAAGCCTATCTGAATCATGAAACAGAGTACGGCTGGTATTTTTGTCTGGACGGCGGACGCATCGCAGGCGGTCTCGGCGTGATCGAAAATGATTTTCATGACAGGAAAGACCTTACCCCCAATATATGTGCGCTGTATACGGAAAAGGAATACCGGTGTCAGAAAATTGCGGGACGGCTGCTTGATATGGTTGTGGAGGAACTGAGATTAAAAGGAGTTACGCCGGTCTATCTGATTACAGACCATACAAGCTTTTATGAAAGATACGGCTGGGAATTTCTGTGCATGGTTCAGGGGGACGGCGAGGCAGAGATGACGAGGGTGTATGTTCATAGATAACAGTTTGCCGGGCGGGCGTGGAAAGTGGGGATTTAGGGGGCATTCCCCCGCAGCCTGACAGGAAAACATCACAAACAGGGAGGTACTTTGATCCGCAATTTTTTAAACATTTTATTTCTGATCCTTCTTGCCGCCGCGGCGTGGAGCGATTTTCGGCGCAGAAGGATACCGGACGCCGTGTCGGCGGCAGTGGCGCTGGCAGGGATAGCGGCGGCGCAGGCGGCGCCGGAAATCGGCATGGCAGAACGGATCGCAGGAATGCTGGCGGTCAGCGCGCCGGTTTTTCTGGCTGCGATGATAAAGCCGGGGGCTTTCGGCGGCGGGGACGTCAAGCTGTTGGCGGCGGGCGGCTTCTTTCTGGGCGTTAGCGCAGCCTGGACGGCATTTGTTGCCGGGATGGCGGGAGCGGGCGTCTACAGCGTATTTCTGGTAATAAAAGGAAAAAGCCGGAAAGAAAAATTTGCGCTGGGGCCGTTTTTGTGCATGGGGATGGCGATCGGCCTGTTTTCGGGCAAATTTTTGTGGAATTGATTCCGGGGAAGGGGCTTTACAAAAGCGGAAAAAGGTTGCTACAATAGAGGTTGAAAAAGAAGCGGCGAGGCGTGCAGGTGATTGTGCAGCCCGCCGCTGTTTGCGGGTAAGGACAGGAGTTTTTGGAAAGATGGCAAAGCGGAAAAAGAGAAGGAAAAAAGCGGGAAAGCAAAAGATTTATGCGGCGGCGGCAGCAGCGGTCGTAGCCGCGGCGGCGGGGAGCACGCTGATCTATCTGAATCTGCCGCAGACAAAGCTTGGGAGACAGCTGGATCAGGCGGTGGAATATATGCTGAATATGGATTATGTACAGGCGGAGGAGGCTTATCAGACGGCGCTTTCCATTGACGAAGAGAGCGAGCGGGCGTACCGGGGGCTGGCGGACGACTATGCAGCCCAGGGGAGAATGACGGATGCGGAGGGCGTTTTAAAACAGGGCTATGAGGCAACCGGCTCCAAAGTCCTTTTGCAGAATTACTGCGCGACCGTTTTAAACGAGGTGGTAAAGGCGGTCAATGAAAACCGGGCAGGCATTTCGGAGATTTCCCGCTGTGTGGATGTGCTGGAAGCAGACCCGGACAACGCAGACGCGCCGGAAATTTTGCAGACCTGTATCGGGCGCTTCTGGAACGGGACAGCCGGTAAACAGATCATGCTGGAAGGCGTCGGGGATTTTGCGGCGTATGAGGAGGCGGCGGACAGGCTGCTTTTGATGGCGGAACAGGACGGCGCTTATAAAGCGGCGGCAGAAAGCCTCGTCGTCCCGGCGGGCGGACAGGCGTATTTAAGCCTTTCCAACAAAGAGGGCTATCAGGCGCTTCTGACCCGCGCGCAGGCGCTTGGCATGGAGGGGGCGGATCAGCTTCTTTGGTGTTTGGAAAAGCAGCAGGAGGTCAGCGATTATTTTGCGCCGATGTTTGCAGCGTTTGAAGCAGGGCAGTTTGAGCAGGCGAAGGATTTTATCGTGACGGAAGAATATCAGGCGATGCGGGACGCCTTTATCGGGGATACGATGGAATACTGGAAGGGCAGCACCTATGTGCCCGTGACCAAGGAGGCGATCGTATTTTCAAAAGGGGAAGCCGGATGGCAGTTTTCCTTTGTGGAAAACGACGCGCTGGCTAAGCCTACCGGGACGATCCGGATTTTGGGCGAAAAGATGAAGGATCTGGGCGTCCAGAGAAGCAGCATTGAATATGTTCCGGCGTATGATCCCGAAAACTACTATCCCCATACGGAATACGAGATCGTATACTGGAATACGATGGTAAGCGGGATCGCTACGGATACCAGTCAGGCGGTTTCCCGCATGAATTACCGTTTTGCGGAAAAAATCTATACGCAGAGCGGTTCGGAGGCGAACATGATCTATGACTGGGGCGGGGCAAACGAAAAAAGACAGAAGGAGTGACCGCCAAATCCGGTTATCATAAAAAATGTGGAACATAAGCCGTCGGCTTACGCTCCGGAACGGAGAGGTTATGAAAAGATGCGTGATCGTAGGTGCGGGGGAGTTAAAGGCTTCGTCGATCCCGGTGGAAAAAGAGGATTTTGTCATTGCGGCGGACGGTGGCTATGCCTACTGCAAAAGGCTGGGGATCGTGCCGGATCTGATTCTGGGCGATTTTGATTCGGTAAAAGAAGAGGATGCAGAGCAGATCGCCCAAATCAGCCGGATCTGTCCGGACAGCGTGGTGATCCTCCCTGCCGAAAAGGACGACACGGATATGCTGGCGGCGATCCGGATGGGGCTTTCGGAGGGCTGCCGGGATTTCAGGATTTATGCCGCCCAGGGCGGACGGCTGGAGCACACGATCGCGAACCTGCAGTGCCTGATCTATTTAAAGGAATGCGGCGCGGCAGGCTGTCTTGTGGATGAGACGAGCACGGTATTTATCATTCGGGATGAGACGGTCTGGTTTCGGGAGGACGCGGCAGGCTATTTATCGCTTTTTTCCATGGGGGAAAAGGCGGAGGGCGTGACGATCCGCAATATGAAGTATGAGCTGGATGAAGCAGAGGTGACAAACAGCTACCCGATCGGCATTTCAAACGAGTTTATCGGGAAGAGGGCGTCGGTGACGGTAAAAAAAGGGACGCTGGCGGCGATCCTGTCGCACAAGGATTAAGCCCTGACGTCAGGAGGGAAAGCGCATTTGCACAGATCGGAGAACAAAAGGCAGAGGACGCCGCAAAATCATCCAATCAGATGATGGAGCAGCGTCCTCTGTTTTTGTTACATTACATTTTTAAATTGGCTCATATACAGATCGTAATAAAAGCCCTTCTTTGCCATCAGCTCCTGCGCGTTGCCTTCCTCGATGATCCTGCCGTCGTCGATGACGAAGATCCGATCCGCCTTCTGGATGGTGGAAAGCCGGTGGGCGATGACGAAGGACGTCCTGCCCTTTAAAAGATGCTCGATGCCCTCCTGCACGAGAAGCTCGGTGTTTGTGTCGATGCTGCTCGTCGCCTCGTCCAGAATGAGGATGCGGGGATCGGAAACCATCGTGCGGGCAAAGGCAAGCAGCTGCTTTTGCCCGATGGAAAGCCCGCCGCCGCGTTCGGACAGCTCGGTGTCGTAGCCCTTTTCCAGCTTCATGATAAAGTCGTGGGCGTTGACCGCCTTTGCCGCCGCAACGATCTCCTCGTCGGTGGCATTGAGCCTGCCGTAGCGGATATTTTCCCGGATCGTGCCGGAGAACAGGAAGTTGTCCTGGGTCATGACGCCCATCTGATGACGCAGGCTTTCGATGGAAACCTTTTTCAGGTCGTAGTCGTCGATCAGGATGCGTCCCTTCTGGATGTCGTAAAAGCGGCTGATCAGGTTGACGATCGTTGTTTTTCCGGCTCCGGTGGGGCCGACAAGGGCGATCGTCTGGCCGGGCTTTACATGGAAGCTCACATGATCCAGCACGTTTTTCTCCCCGTCATAGGAAAAGGAAACGTCGTCGAAGGTAACGGAGCCCTCGATGGGAGGAAGCTCTGCTACATCTGCGCCGTCGGTGATCTGCGGTTTCGTATCTAAGATCTCAAAAATCCGTTCCGCCCCGGCGATGTTGGTAATGATCTGGTTGTAAAAATTGCTCAGGTTCATGATCGGCTGCCAGAACATCCAGATATAGGAGCCGAAGGCGATGAACGTGCCGACGGAAACCCGGTCGGTGCCAAGGATCACGATGCCTGTAAAATACAGCGAGATCATGCCGATGCTCCAGCACAGGTCGATCACAGAGCCGAAGGCGTCGTTTAGGCGAACCGCGTGGATAAAGGAATCCCGGTGCTCGTCCGTAAGCTGCCGGAAGGTATTTTTGGTTTCTTCCTCGGCGGTAAAGCTCTGGATGATGCGGATGCCGGAAAGATCCTCGTGCACGAAGGCGTTTAGGTTAGAGGATTTTTTCCGGTGCGCCTGCCAGCGCTTATGGGAATACACCTGGATAAACCAGATGGAAACGATCATCAGCGGCAGGCTGATCAGGGAAGCTGCGGCAAGGATCGGATCCTTTGCAAACATGATGCCGACGACCGCGCAGATCGTGATAAAATCGGGGATCAGCGTCGTTACGCAGTTTCCCAGCACGTCCTTTAGGGAGTTGATGTCGCCGATGATGCGGGCGAGGATCTTTCCGGTAGGGCGGCTGTCAAAAAAGGAAAAGTCCAGCGTCTGGATATGGGTGTAAAGATCCTGACGGATCGTCACCAGAATGCTGTTGCACAGCTTTGCCATGATCCACATGCGCAGCTTTACGCCGAGGATCATGAGGATGTTTAAAAGGACAGCGGCGGCAATGAGCCTAAAAAGCCCGTTCCAGTTGCCCGCTGAAATATGTACGTCGATCGCCCGTTCCATGATGAGTGGATTGCACAGGCTGACAAAAACGCAGAACGCCATGATGGCGAGCACGCCGACGATCTGCTTTTTGTAGGAAAGCAGATAGGAAAACAGGCGCAGCAGCGTTTTCATTTTGCCGACCTCGACGCTTTTTTCGTCGTCTTTATAAGAATTAAACCCCATTATGCGGTCACCCCCTCAGTGGGCAGTGCGCCGTACTGCGCCTGCCATGTTTTGTAATAAAGCCCTTTTTGGGCAAGAAGCTGTTCATGCGTCCCCCGCTCTGCAATCTGCCCGTCCTCTAAAATAATGATCTCGTCGGCGTGGCGGACGGCGCTGATGCGGTGGGCGATGATGATTTTCGTAGTGTCTTTAAGCGTCTGAAGCGTCTGCTGGATCGCAAATTCCGTTTCCATATCCAGCGCGCTCGTGGAGTCGTCCAGCACGAGGATCGGCGTATGCTTTGCCAGTGCACGGGCGATGGAGATCCGCTGTTTCTGACCGCCGGAAAGCCCGACGCCCCGTTCCCCGATCACCGTGTCGTACCGGCTGTCCAGACGGTTGATAAACTCCGCCGCCTGCGCATCTTCGGAAGCCTGCCGCACGTCGGAGGCGCTGACGCAGCCCTTTTTGCCGAGCACCACGTTTTCATGGATCGTATCAGAAAACAGGAACACGTCCTGCATGACCATGGACATGCTGCCGCGCAGCTGCTTTAAGGACAAATCGCGGATGTTTACGCCGTCTAAGTAGATCGCGCCGTCCGTAGCGTCGTAAAGCCGCTGCAGAAGCTGGATAACCGAGGTTTTGCCGCTTCCGGTCGCGCCCATGATGCCGATCGTTTTGCCCGGCTTTACATGGAAGCTGATGTCGTGCAGGATGTCGTGCATGTCCTCCTTGTGGAAGGAAACGTGCTCGAAACGGATGTCCCCCTGCACGGCGGGAAGCTCAGCAGGATCGTCAGGCTGGGTAATGGACGGCTTTACGTCGTAAATGCGCTTTACCTTCCGGTAGCTGCCGATGGCAGAAGAGAAGTCGTTGGAAAGCCAGCCGAGCATTTCCATGGGCCAGACGATGTTTGTGGAATATTCCACAAAGGCACTGAGCGCGCCCAGCGTCAGCTCGCCCTTCATGAACAGCCCGCCGCCAAAGAGCAGGACGAGCAGCGGAAGCAGCTTACCGATCAGGGAAAAGTACGGCGAATAGCGCACGAATACTTTGGACTGCTTCAGGTCGTAGTAGCGCCTGTTGTGGGAAAGGAATTTGCCGATCTCGAATTTTTCACGGGCAAACGCCTTTACCGTGCGCACGCCCGCAAGGTTTTCTTCCGCGACGGTGTTTAAGGCTGCGTTTTCCTCGCTGATCTCCTCGTAAATATTGCCCAGCTTCTTTTCCATGAAAAGAGCCAGAACCGCGCAGACGATCATGCAGACGGTGGGCAGGATGGCGAGCTTCCAGTTTAAGCTGTACATGCAGAACAAAATGACCGTGACGTGGAAGGCCACTTCGAGGATGAGCATACCCACATAGCCGAGGGCGTTCCAGATGCGGTCGATGTCGTCCTTGACCCGCGCCATCAGTTCCCCGGTGCTCGTTTTGTCAAAATAATCCGCCGACAAGGACTGGATGTGGGAAAACAGGTCGCGCCGCATTTCGGTGGAGATGGTCGCGGAGATCTTGTCAAACATAAATTCCTTGGAATACTGGAACACACACCTTCCGATGCCGAACAAAAGAAACGCGCCCAGCAGGTATTTGAGCTTTTCCAGTTGCCCTCCGAGAATAACGTCGTCTACCATGAGCCGTTTCAGCTGCGGTGACCAGAGGTCTAAGCCGACTGCGGCGACCATGGAAAGGATGGCGAGCGTATAGCCGCCGATGTGCTGTTTTAAATAGTAAGACAGCTTTTTCATAATGGTTCATTCCCCCTTAAAAAGATAAAAATAAGTGTGCGCGCCCGGCGCGCATAAAAAAAGCCGCAGATAAACTCTGCGGCTTAAAGATCTGCCTGCGCCTGCGGCAAAAAAAGCCTCGGGCAATGGCAGGAACTCTCCTTGTACACGGTAAATTTGTGTAAAAAAAGGCCGCAGCGCAAGATCGCTGCAGCCCAAAAATCAGTACGGAAATACAAAACGTATGTCAGTCAAAAAGGCATAAGGCAATCTTACGGGATATGGAATCATCAGTTGCAGATAAAATCCTGTTACGCATTGCATTTGTGTTTCTCATGTAAGCTGCCTCCTTCCTTTCAAATTTTTGTTTGTCACAAGTGCATTTTTACCATAGCACCGGCGGAAAAATATGTCAATCCCTTTTTTGGTTTTTCTTAAACCTTGTCGATATTGATCACGCAGAAGTAGCTGCCGTCCAGACGGCGGATCTTTTCGGAGAAATAGGCGCGGATTTCTGCGTCGTCTAATTTAAACTGGAACGGAACCGCGGCGTCGAAGATGACGTTTGTATGGGTAGGGCCTTTTACGAGCCGCAGGTCATGGACGCTGACCGCAGGATCCAGCTCCTTTGCAAGGGTGGAAACGATGCCGTGCAGGCGGTTTGTTTCGGAGTCCTTTGTCAGGACCGGATCCATATGGATGACGGCGCTGCAGGAAAGGGACGTCTGAAGCTCCCGTTCGATGTTGTCGATCACGTCGTGGAGCGCCAGAAAATCGCCCTCTGCCGGAACCTCCGCATGGAGCGAGATCATCATCCGGCCGGGGCCGTAGTCGTGGACGAGAAGGTCATGGACGTCCAATACCTCGGGGTGCGCCAGGACGGTGGAGCGGATATGCTCCACAAAGGCGGGATCGGGAGCCTTTCCAAGAAGCGGGTCGATCGTATCCTTTGCTGCCTCGATGCCTGCGCGGAAAATAAAGACGCCCACGAGAAGACCGCACCAGCCGTCGATGGAAAAGCCGGTGAAATGGCCGATCAGGGACGCACAAAGCACGGCGGCGGTGGCGATGCAGTCGTTTAAGGAATCGGCGGCGGTCGCCTTCATGGCGGCGCTGTCGATCTTTGCGGCGATCCGGCGGTTATACAGATACATATAGAGCTTTACTGCGATGGAGAGCGCCAGGATAAAGGCGATCACCGGGGAAAAATCGGGCAGCGCCGGGTGCAGGATTTTGGAAAAGGACGATTTGACCAGCTCAACCGCCATCAAAAGGATGATCGCGGCAACGATCAGCCCGGAAAGATATTCGATCCGCCCGTGCCCGTAAGGGTGGTCGGAGTCCGCCTCCTGCCCGCTGAGCCGAAAGCCGATCAGCGTAATGACAGAGGAGCCTGCGTCTGATAAGTTGTTGAAGGCGTCTGCCGTGATCGCGATGGAATGGCTCAAAAGCCCCGCCAGCGCCTTTGCGGCAAACAGAAAAAAGTTTAAAAGGATGCCGACCGCGCCCGCAAGTACGCCGTAGGACTGGCGGACCTTCGGATCGGTATAGTCCTCATAATTTTTGATGAAGAGCTTTGAAAGAAGATGGAACATCGGAAATCCCCCTCGTAAAAATATTGAAAAAGTTTCTTCCTATTGTATCATCGGAGGGGGAAATTGCAAGAGAAAATTAAAGTGTTTTCCGGAAAGGCGATGTTCTTTCTTGACACCCCTGCACAGCGCATATAGAATAAGCGTATTGATATACTTAGTACACTTGTGACACGGCGTATATCGGGAAGGGAGCAGCATGATCATATTGGACTATCGGGACACGCGGCCTTTGTATGAGCAGATCGTGGATAAATTCCAGAAGCTCATTTTAAGCGGGGCGCTGGAACCAAACAGCAGGATGCCGTCGGTGAGAAGCCTTGCGGTGGAGCTGTCCATCAATCCGAACACGATCCAGAGGGCGTACAGCGAACTGGAACGCACGGGATTTTTATATACGGTAAAGGGAAAGGGCAATTTTGTGGCATACAGCGACAGCTTAAAGGAGATGAAGCGGGCGGAGTTATTCCGCAGGCTTGAAGATTTAAAGGAAGAGGCGCTGGCGGTCGGGATCAGCCCTGCAGAGCTGGAAGAGCAGCTTGGAAAGAAGGAGAGGGAGAGATGATCGAACTGAAAAATCTGACGAAATCCTTTGACGGGATTGAGGCGGTCAGGAATGTGAGCGTGAACATCCGGGAAGGGGCTGTGTTCGGGCTGATCGGGACAAACGGCGCGGGAAAGAGCACGCTTCTGCGGATGGCGAGCGGGATCTTAAAGCCGGACGAGGGGCTTGCGATCGTGGACAATATGTCTGTTTACGACAATGTGCATGCAAAGGCAAGGCTGTTTTTCATCGCGGACGAACCGTATTTTTTCCCGGGGGCGGCGCCGCGCAACGTGGAGCGTTATTACAGCAGCGTGTACCGGAATTTTGACCGGGAGCGGTTTTATTTATATCTGTCCAGCTTCGGGCTAAACGGCAGGAGAAAGATCGGCACCTTTTCAAAGGGGATGAAAAAACAGCTTGCCATCATTACCGGGCTGTGCGCGGGGACAAAATATCTGTTTTGCGACGAGACCTTCGACGGGCTTGACCCGGTAATGCGTCAGGGCGTGAAGAGCATTTTTGCAAAGGAGATGCAGGAGCGGGATTTTACGCCGGTGATCGCCTCCCATAACCTGCGGGAGCTGGAGGACATCTGCGACCATGTGGGGCTTTTGCATCAGGGCGGGGTGCTGCTGTCAAAGGATTTGGAGGAAATGAAGTGCAGTATCCAGAAGGTGCAGTGCGTCTTTTCTTCCAAAGAAGAGGAAAAACGCCTGCTTTCGGCGCTGGACGTGGTAAAATGCGACCGCAGGGGATCTTTATTGACGCTTACGGTCAGGGGAAGCCGGGAGGAGATCATCGCGGTTTTTGCGGCGGCGGACTGTCTGTTCCACGAAGTGCTCCCGCTGTCACTGGAAGAAATTTTTATCAGCGAAACGGAGGTGGAGGGCTATGACATCAAAAAGATCATACTGGGTTAAATGGCTGGAAAATACGAAGCGCAGGGGCTGGACGTTTGTTTTGTGCGCGGCAGCGATGCTGATGTGGGGGCCGCTGTTTTTGGCGATCGACTTAACGGGGATTTCTAACAGCGCCAGCCTGTCTGCGCTGACGGCGGCGGAAATGGGAGAAAGGCTGCGGGCGGCATTTGTGACGCACATCGGGTTTTCGGCAGTGTGGGCGCTGTCTGCCCTCTTTTTCGGGGTGCTGTTTGCGGTGCAGGGCTTTTGCTGGCTGTACAGCCGTCAGAAAATGGATCTTTACATGAGCGTGCCGGTTTCGTCGGTCAAGCGCTATGTGATGATCTGGGGAAACGGCATTTTGTGGTATGCGGGCATCAGCTTTTCGGGGCTTATTTTGTGCTGGGCGGTCGGGGCAGGCTTTGGCGTGATGGGCTGCTATGCCGCGGCACAGTCGATGGCGGCGTGGGCGTTTCATATGCTGGCGTTTCTGGCGATCTATCATGTGTCGCTTGTGGCGGTAATGTTGACGGGGAACGTGCTGACGGCGCTGCTTGGCTGCGCGGTGCTGTTTTCCTATGAGCCGGCGCTGCGGGCGCTGTACGATCATTTGAAAACGCTGTTTTATCACAGCTACTGCGCGGCGGATTCAGAGCGGATGATGGAGCTTCCGTGGCTTTCGCCCTTTGCAGGGACGCTGGACCTGTTGGGCAGGGTCTGGTACGAGGACGGGTATCTGGTGGGCTTTTCGGGAAAACGGGGGCTGAGCTGGCAGTTCGGGATGCAGGTGGGGCTTTTGATCCTGTGCGCGGCAGCGGCGGGGATTTTTGCCTACTGGCTGTACCGGAAACGGAAGACGGAAAGCTATCACAGGTCGGTGGCATTTCAGCCGCTGGCGACGGTTTTGGAGCTTGCGCTGCTCGTGCCCTTTTCCATGGCGGCAGGCATGGTGGCGGCGCAGACCTCCGGGGACAGCGGGCTGTTTTTGTTCGGCGGCTGCGCGCTCGGTGCGGTGTGCGGGCATGCGGCGATCCGCCTTGTCTATAAGAGGGAATTAAAGGCAGTGCTTGGCGGCAGGGCAGCGCTTTTGGCAAGTCTGACGGCAGCCGTATGCTTTCTGGGGCTGTTCCGGTTTGACTGGACGGGATACGACCGGTTCGTGCCGGATCCGGAAGAAATCCGGGCGGTGTCCGTATCGCTGGAATCGGATTATTCCGACTTTGGCAATTATGAGGAGCCTTTTATAGAGCGGGAGTCCGTAAACGTGACGGAGGCGCTTTTGGAATCCATGAATTCGGAAAATCCGGAAACGATCAAAAGCGTCGCAGCGCTTGCAAAAAAATGGCGGGACGACGGGATGCCCGGATCGGAAACGGGAATTTTTCATGACGGGATGATCCAGTATGCGGAAAACGAGGAGGAAAAGCAGGGGCTTACCTGCTGGACGGCATGCTATACGATGCGCAGCGGCAGGAAGGTATACCGGCGCTTTTATGTGGATCTGGCAGAGAGCGGCGGGGCAGTGGATACGATCATGCAAGATCCGGCGTACCAGAAGGTGCGGTATCAGCTTTTTTCAGAGGCGTTTGAGGAAAAGCTCGGGGAAATGAAGATCAGCTTTTCGGACAGCAGGACGGAAACCCTCTACACGGCGGAAAAGGAGGCGCTTTTAGAAGCGCTGCGCAGGGATTTTAAGCAGTATGGCTATTCCCTGATTTCAGAAAGCCTCCCGTCCGGCAAGTTAAGCTTTGAGTTAAAGGATGCAGCGGACGCAGCGGATCCCGGATGTACATGGGAATTTCCCGTATATGAAAGCTTCCGGGAAACGGCGGCGGTTCTGGCGGCAAACGGCATCGCCGTGGGGGACTGGCAGAGCCTGTACCGGGCAGAAGAGATCGAGGAGATCCGGATCGGATACTACCACTATGAAGACAGGGAGGACGGGCTGTTTGAAGGGGAAGCGCTGCCGGAACAGCAGATCACGGCGGTATTTACGGACAAAGAGCAGATCGGCAGGCTGCTGGAAGCCCTTTACAGCGAGGAGTTAAGCTGGATCGCAGGCGACGAGCTTGGTGCGATGGACAGAGACGACCGGTATACGGTTCAGGTGATCCTGTCCGAGGAGGGCAGGAAGGCGCGGAAAAAGGAGCCTGGGCTGTGCCTGATCCGTTCGCTGGAGCCGGAATTTTTAGAGCGCGCCATCCGGGAAAACGCGGTTTATGAATAAAAAGCGGGAAAATATATGCTTCCGGATACGTTCTCTTGTTGTGCAGGCGGGAAAAATCCTGTATACTGGTGGAAAACGTTTTTTTGGAAAGGAGAATTTATCATGAAATTTAAAGATATGCCCTATGAACGGGTGGATTATGAGAAAACTGCCAAAAAGCTGCAGGCGTTGACCGAAAAGGTCAGAAACGCGGCGACGGGCGAAGAGCTGTGGGCGGTGCATCAGGAATATTATCAGGTATATAAGGATATGGCGGACGCCATGACGATCGCCCACATCCGTCACGATGCGGATACCTCGGACGAATTTTATATGGCGGAGCAGAATTACTACGACGAGACGGAGCCGAAGCTGTACAACCTGTTAAACGGTTATAAAAAGGCGCTGTACGAATCTCCGCTGCGCAGCTTTATGGAAGAAAAGATCGGCGGGGTGGCGTTTGCGACGATGGACAATGCCATTAAGAGCATGGACGAGAGCGTGATCGGGCTGATGCAGGAGGAAAACGCGCTGACGACGGAGTACAACAAGCTGATCGCCTCCGCCCGCATCCCCTTTGACGGGCAGGAATTAAACCTTTCCCTGATGCGCCCGTATCTGACAGACAGCGACAGAAGCGTGCGCCGCAGGGCATGGAAGGCGTACAGCGATTACTTTTTGACCGTGTCGGACAAGCTGGACGAGATCTATGATAAGCTTGTAAAAAACCGCACCGCGCAGGCAAAGGCGATGGGCTGCGATAATTTTGTGGAGCTGGGCTACCGCCGCATGAACCGCAACAGCTACGGCAGGCAGGACGTGGAGAACTTCCGCCGTCAGGTGAAAGAGGTGTTCGTGCCCTTTGCGGAGAAGGTGCATGAGATCCGCAGAAAGCGTCTCGGTCTGGATAAGCTTTCCTATATTGATAACGAGGTGTATTTCTTAAACGGCAACCCTGCGCCTTTCGGCACGCCGGAAGAGATTTTAAAGAGCGGGCAGGAGATGTATACGGAGCTTTCCCCCGAAACGAAGGAATTTTTCGATTTCATGATGGAAAACGAGCTGTTCGACGTGTTTGGCAGAAAGACGAAGAAGCAGGGCGGCTATATGACCTACCTGTACAACTACGGCTCCCCGTTCATTTTTGCGAACTTTAACGGGACGTCCGGCGACGTGGACGTGATCACCCACGAGTGCGGCCATGCGTTCCAGGGCTTTGTGTCCGGCAAGGATCCGGTCATCGAGCACGCGGACATCACGATGGAAACGGCGGAGATCCACTCCATGTCGATGGAATTTTTCACAAACCCGTGGATGGAACGCTTTTTCGGGGACAGAAGCGGCGACTTTTTGGCGATGCAGTTAGAGGATGCGATCCGTTTTGTGCCCTACGGCACGATGGTGGATGAATTCCAGCAGACCGTGTATGAAAATCCGGAGTTAAGCCCGGCAGAGCGTCGTCAGGTATGGAGCCGTCTGGAAAAAGAATATATGCCCCATCTGGATTACGAAGGCGACCCGTTCTTTTCCAAGGGCGGTTTCTGGCAGAAGCAGCAGCATATTTATAACAGCCCCTTCTATTATATCGACTATGTGCTGGCGCAGACGTGCGCGTTCCAGTATAAGGTATGGATGGAGAAGGATTACAAAGAGGCGTGGAAGAGCTATCTTGCCCTCTGCCGTCTGTCCGCAGGCAAATTCTATCAGGAAATGCTGCGCGAGGTGGGCTTGAAGGTTCCCTTCGAGGACGGCTACTTTGAAGAGATCGTGGCAAAGCTCTCCGAAAAGCTGGGACTGTAAGCTGCCGCAGAGGGGGAGTTTCGCAGGAAGGATAAAAGGCTATGGAAGAAAACAGGGAGCAGCCCGCCAAAAAGAAGCGGCGCAGGGCGTATCTGGATGATTTTAAAAAGACCGGGGAGGGGCAGTACCGTTATGAGGGCACGCTGTATCAGAGCGCCCTTCCGGAAAAGGAGCGCAAAAAGGCGGCGGGCTTGCTGGGGCTTTTTTGCTGCAGCGTGACAGCGCTGACACTGGCGGCGGGCTGCGTCCCCTCGGCGGGGATGCAGAACAGCGTCTATGTGCTGCTTCCTTACGCGGTGCAGATGGCGGCGGCGCTGAGCACGGTCTGGGCGTACGGGCGTATGGCGCGCGGCGGGAACCCTCTGCGGGAATATATTTATGAATCCACCGTTTTGAAGCTTCCCCTCAGGGGAGGGCTGACCGGATGTCTCGCTCTTGTGTGCGCGGCGGGAGAATTTATCCATTTGACGCTTTGCAGGAGTGAAATTTTGCCGTCTGTGCCATTTCTGGCAATTCAGGTAATTACAGGCGCTATGGGACTTCTAATACCAAAAATAATACATAAATTATCATATTGTCGTGTATGAGCCACGCGGAAAAATGTTTTTTCGGTGCGGAATGGGATTGACAGACGCAAAAAAAAAGAGTAAACTAGGAAAACGTCAGCACCCTGCTTTTAATCTGGCAAGGCAAAGTGCTGAAGAGGAAAAGACTTTTGGGCATAAAGATCTGGTCACAATTTGAGGAAAGTCTGTTCCGCATCCTGCGGGATCGTCCCGCAGACATTGTTCAGAAAATCATGTAAAAGGAGGAAACACATGAAAAAGGCGAACAAAGCTCTTGCTGCATTACTCGCCGCTTCCATGGTGGCAGGTTCTCTGGCAGGCTGCGGCAGCAGCACGGCAACAGACGCAACCGGTTCTACCGAAAGCGCGGCAGCAAATGAGAGCACAACAGGCGCAGGCGACAGCACTGCAACAGGTTCTTCCGACACACTGGTGGCGGCAAGTAACCATTTTGACGGGAAGTTTTCCCCGTTCTTCGCGCAGAGCGCAGATGATAATGACATTATCTCTATGACGCAGCTGATGCTGGCAGGTACGGACAGACAGGGCGCGATCATCATGAACGGTATCGAAGGAGAGACCCGTCCCTACAACGGAACGGACTATACTTACTACAGCCCTTCCAACATCGTGATGACTGAGAATGAAGACGGTACGGTATACTACGACGTGACCATCCGCGACGATCTGAAGTTCTCCGACGGTACGCCGGTGGACATCGACGACGCGATCTTCTCTCTGTATGTATACGCAGATCCTACTTATGACGGCTCTACGACGATCTACAGCCAGCCGATCGTAGGTATGGAGGAATACAGAAGCGGTATGGCTACCCTTGCTTCCCTGCTTGCGGCAGCGGGCGAGGACAACACAGATTTCTCCCTGTGGACAGAAGAGCAGCAGACGGCGTTCTGGGCAGCGGTAAACGACGGTGGCGTGAAGTTCGCGCAGGAGATCGTTGACTACATGACACAGAACAACGGCGCGACAGACGTTGTATCCGCAGCGGCAGGCTGGGGCTTCGAGCTTCCGGAAGGCGCGGATGCAAAGGCATTTTTCATGGCAATCGGCGATAAATACGGCTGGAGCTTTTCTGCAATGGAAGCTGAGACGGCAGGCTCCGCGCTGGCAGACCTGATCCCGGCTGACGTATATGATTTTGCAACAATGGGTATTGAGACAGGTACTTCCGCAGACCATATCGAAGGGATCCAGAAGACCGGCGATTACAGCATGCGTATCGTGACAAGCGAAGTATCTGCGAACATGATTTATCAGCTGGGTATTCCGGTTGCTCCCCTTCATTACTATGGCGACGAGTCCCTGTATGATTATGAGAACAACAAGTTCGGCTTTGAAAAGGGTGATCTTTCCAAGGTGCGTTCCGTAACAAGTACTCCGATGGGAGCAGGTCCTTTTACCTTCAACGAATACAAGAACGGTATCGTTTATCTGGATGCAAACCCGAATTACTATCTGGGCGAGCCCAAGGTAAAACACCTGAACTTCTTAGAGTCTCTGGAAGACGATAAGGTAGTCGGCATCGAAGCGGGTACGATCGACATCAGCGAACCTTCCTATACAACAGAGGTACGCAATCAGGTAATCGAGTACAACGGCGGCGAAGATACCATGGACGGCAGCAAGGTTACCATGAGAATGTTTGACTTCCTCGGTTATGGTTATGTAGGCTTAAGCGCGGAGAATGTAAAGGTTGGCAGCGATCCGGCATCTGAAGAGTCCAAGAACCTGCGTAAAGCGATCGCAACTGTGATCTCCGCTTACCGTGATGAGGGCGTTGATTCCTACTATGGCGACAGCGCATCCATCATTAACTATCCGATCTCCAATACTTCCTGGGCAGCGCCTCAGGTAACGGATGACGGTTATCAGATCGCTTATTCCGTTGATGTAGAAGGCAACCCGATCTACACAGAGGGCATGAGCACAGAAGACAAATACGCGGCGGCTCTGCAGGCAGCGCTCGGCTTCTTTGAGGCGGCTGGCTACACCGTAGCGGACGGCAAGCTTACAGCGGCTCCGGAAGGCGCAAAATTAAGCTACCAGATCAACATCGGTGCAAACGGCAACGGCGACCATCCTTCTTTCCTGGTACTGAAGAATGCGGCTGACGCGCTGGCATCCATCGGCTTTACGCTGAATGTCAACGATATTGCAAATGCACCTGAACTGTACCAGAGCTACCAGTCCGGCGAGGCAGAAGGCTGGGCGGCAGCATGGCAGGCAACATCCGATCCGGATATGTACCAGCTGTACCACAGCGAAGGTTCTACCAACTACTACAAGATCAACGATGCAGACTTAGACGACATGATCGTTGCTGCACGTCAGTCTGTTGACCAGACCTACAGAAAGGGTCTGTACAAGGCTGCGATGGAGATTATCATGGACTGGGGTGTTGAGATCCCGATCTATCAGAGAAGCGAATGCTTCCTGTTCTCCAGCGAGCGTGTAAACACATCTACCCTGACACCTGATATGACTCCTTACTGGGGCTGGATGGCAGAAGTAGAGAAGATTGAACTGAACTAATTTCAGCAGTTTTGCTCAGATCTGACAGCACAGGCTGAGAGCTGGCGCCCCTGATCCCCCGCATTTTGCGGGGGACAGGGGCAAAGCTGTATATCAAGGAGCTGCCTGCAGGCAGGCGGCCGCTTGATATACAGCGGCCCGGCATTATGCCGGGTACACCAACCAAGAAGGAGAAGAAGATACAATGCGAAAGTATATCATCAAAAGATTACTGTTGTCTGTGCTGATCTTATTCAGCGTATCCTTCATCATTTACACCCTGATGAGATGTCTGCCGGCTTCCTTTGTGGAAACGCAGGCAATGCAGCTTTCCCAGGGCGCGGGCGCGAAGTCCTTTGATGAATGGATGCAGCAGTTAAACGCTGCTTACGGACTGGACAAACCGATCGTGATCGGATTTTTCACATGGATCGGCGACGCGGTGCGCGGCAACTTCGGCGACAGCTGGAAATATACCGTTCCCGTGCTGGACAAATTCAAAGAGGTTATCTGGCTGTCATTTGTGATGGGCGCGGTTTCCTTCGTGATCCAGCTGCTGATCGCGATCCCGCTGGGCGTGGTTGCGGCAACCAAGCAGTATTCCAAGGCGGATTATGCGATCACGGCAGGCGCGCTGGTGGGTATTTCCCTGCCGACATTCTTTTTTGCGACGATCTTGAAGCTGGTCTTTTCCGTAAAGCTGGGCTGGTTTGATTTATATGGTCTGGTGGGACGCGATTATGCACAGCTGGACGCATGGGGACAGTTCATGGATAAGGCGCACCATCTGGTGCTGCCGATCATTACGTTAGTCATCGTATCCGTCGGCTCCCTGATGCGTTACACGAGAACGAATATGCTGGAGGTGCTGAACGCGGACTATATCCGTACTGCCCGCGCAAAGGGACTTTCCGAGAAGAAGGTTATTTATCATCATGCGTTCCGCAATACGCTGATCCCGCTTGTGACGATCATCGGCGGCTCCCTGCCGGGACTGTTTTCCGGCGCGCTGATCACAGAGACGCTGTTTTCCATTCCGGGAATCGGCTATACCTCCTATCAGGCGATGGTTGCGGGCGACATTCCGTTTTCCATGTTCTATATGACGTTTCTGGCGGTGCTGACGCTTGCCGGAAACCTGATTTCCGATATTTTATATGCGGTGGTCGATCCCCGCGTGCGGATTGCGTAAGGAAGGAGGAGAGCCGAAAAAATGAGTAAGGAAAAAGACACTGCGGCAGAAAATACACAGGAACTGTCTTTGAACGACGACCGACGGGTCAAAGTGCTGTCCCCCGGTGCGCTCGTTGCAAAGCGCTTTTTCAGAAACCGTCTGGCTGTAATCGGCCTGACAATGCTGGTTTTAATGTTTTTGTTCTCCTTCGTGGGCGGCTGGATCAGCCCCTATGGCCAGGATGAACAGTTTTATACCCATACCAAGCTGGACAAAGAGTATGTGGGCGTAGTCCAGAACAAAGACCTCCGTTATATCATCAACGACGGTCAGGAATTCAGTTCGATCGTGCAGGCGCAGTTTCTGCTGGCTGTGACGAAGAACGAGGAGAGCTTTACCTATAAGGATGTGACCTATGACATCGCAAAAGAGGGCGAAGACCTCTATGCGATCTCTTCCGGCGGTACGCTTCTGGCGCTGGCGGCAAAGGACATCGTCAACGAAGAAGCGGCAGCGCTGACTTTTGAGGAAAAGCATGAGGCGTTAAAGGCACATGCAAACGGGGAAACTGCATTTTCCGCCGGCGGCAAGGATTATGCGCTGGATGCGGACGGCAACATCACGCAGGGCGGACAGACGCTGGGCTACATCAGCCGTTTTGTGGTTCAGCCCAAAGAGAACGGCGTTGTACTGACAAGAGATTATAAGGAAGCGCTGGAAGAGGCGATCGCCGCAGATCAGACAGAGTTTGTTTATACCGGCGAGGACGGGGAAGAATATACCTATAAGATCACTTACAATGCGGACGCGCAGAACTGGTCGGTACTGCAGTCCAAGGACACCTATGTATATGACCGTTACGGCGCGCCCTCAAAAGCGCATTGGCTTGGAACGGACACCAACGGCATGGACATGCTGACCCGTCTGATGTACGGCGGCAGGGTATCCCTTGTTATCGGCTTTATCGTCGTGTTCATCGGCGCGTTCATCGGTATCGTGCTGGGCGGTATCGCGGGCTACTTCGGCAAATGGGTGGATAACCTGATCATGCGTATCGTGGATATTTTCTATTGTATCCCTTCCACACCGCTCTTGATCATTCTGGGTGCGGCAATGGATGCGATGCAGGTCGATCCGCAGATCCGTATGCTTTACCTGATGCTCGTGCTGGGCTTCTTAAGCTGGCCCTCCATCGCGCGTCTGGTGCGCGGACAGATCCTTTCTCTGCGCGAGCAGGAGTTTATGACGGCGACAGAGGCGTGCGGCATCCGCGTTTCCCGCAGGATTTTCCGCCATCTGATCCCTAACGTTATCCCGCAGCTGATCGTTACCTGTACGATGAGTCTGGGAAGCACGATCATTATGGAAGCGACGCTGTCCTTCCTTGGTCTGGGCGTTAAGTTCCCCTTTGCTTCCTGGGGCAATATTATCAACGACGTAAACAACGCATATGTTATGACAAATTACTGGTTCATCTGGGTTCCGGCAAGTATCTGTCTGCTGATCACGGTTCTTGGCTTTAACTTCGTGGGCGACGGTCTGAGGGATGCGTTTGACCCGAAGATGAAACGGTAAGAGAGGAGAGAATAGAATGGCAAAGAAACAGGCGGAAGGCTATCTCTCCGCAAAGGAATCCCGCAGGATTTCCAGAGAGAACCGCAAAATTACCAACGAGTACGAAAAGCAGCATAAGCGCAAAAACGTGCCCGAGTCCGAATATGTGACAAAGATGCACGATCCGAACAACGCGGTGGAATTTGATAATCTTCACACCTACTTCTTTACAGACGTAGGTGTGGTAAAGTCCGTTGACGGCGTAAGCTTCAACGTCCCGGTCGGCAAGACGGTCGGCGTCGTGGGCGAGTCCGGCTGCGGCAAATCCGTAACGAGCCTTTCTCTGATGCAGCTTCTGCAGCGTCCGCAGGGGCAGATCGTGGAAGGACAGATCCGCTTGAACGTGGGCGATAAGGCTTACGACATCGCAAAGACGCCGCTGGAGAAGATGCAGAAGCTGCGCGGCAATTTCATGTCCATGATCTTTCAGGAGCCGATGACCTCTTTAAATCCGGTATTCCGGATCGGAGAGCAGGTAGACGAGGTAATCGCCCTGCATGACGGCGAGGGAAAGAGCAAGGAGGATATTGCAAAGCGCAGCATCGAGCTGTTAAAGATGGTCGGCATCGCAAACAGCGAGGGCGTTTACAAGATGTTCCCCCACGAGCTGTCCGGCGGTATGCGCCAGCGTGTCATGATTGCGATGGCGCTTGCATGCAGCCCTAAGATCATCATTGCAGACGAGCCGACAACGGCGCTGGACGTAACGATCCAGGCGCAGATCCTCGATCTGCTGCGCACCCTGAAGGACAAGATCAATTCCTCCATCATGCTGATCACACACGATCTGGGCGTGATCGCAGAGATGGCGGACTATGTGGTTGTCATGTACGCGGGCCGCGTGGTGGAAAAAGGTACGGTGGAAGAGATTTTTGAAAATCCCTGCCATCCTTATACAAAGGGGCTGATGGCTTCCAAACCCGTGATCGGCAAAAAGGTGGAGAAGCTTTATTCCATCCCGGGCAAGGTTCCCAATCCGGTCAACATGCCCGACTACTGCTATTTCCGTGACCGCTGTGAAATGAACCTTCCCGAATGCGACGGGAAGTATCCCTGCGAGATCAGCATTTCCGAGACGCACAAGGTAAGCTGCTATCGCTACTACGACAAGAAGGCAGGTGAATGACATGGAACGGATCAAAAGCAATTTTACACCGGTGGAATATGATCCTCAGTACATTCTGATGGTCAACCACCTGAAAAAATATTTCCCGATCAAGGGCGGCATGGTGAGCCATACGATAGGCCATGTAAAAGCCGTTGACGGCGTTACGTTCAACTTAAAAAGAGGAACGACGATGGGTCTTGTAGGCGAGTCCGGCTGCGGTAAGACGACGACCGGACGCACGATCCTGCGCCTTGCGGGAGAAAAGACCGACGGTCAGGTGCTTTTTAACGGCAAAGAGGTTTATGACATTCCCAATAAGGAAATGCGTGAGCTGCGCACAAAGATGCAGATCATCTTTCAGGATCCTTTTTCCAGCCTTTCCCCCCGTCTGCCGGTAGGCGAGATCATCGGGGAGGCGGTAAGGGAGCACAACCTCGTTCCGAAGGCGGAATTAAACGACTATATCGATCAGGTCATGGACAACTGCGGACTGCAGCCGTTCCATAAGAGCCGCTATCCGCATGAGTTTTCCGGCGGACAGAGACAGCGTATCTGCATCGCGAGGGCGCTGGCACTGAATCCGGAATTTATCGTGTGCGACGAGCCGGTTTCCGCTCTGGACGTATCGATCCAGGCGCAGATTATCAACCTGTTAAAGGAGCTGCAGGAAAAATATAAGCTGACATATCTGTTCATTTCCCATGACCTCTCCGTTGTGGAATATATTTCCGACACGGTGGGCGTTATGTATCTGGGCAATCTGGTGGAGTACGGCACGACGGCGGATATTTTCCGCAACCCGCTGCACCCCTACACGGAGGCGTTGTTCTCCGCGATCCCTGTGCCCGACCCGAAGGCGAAGATGAACCGTATCGTGCTGGAAGGCTCCATTCCTTCCCCGGCAAATCCGCCTTCCGGATGTAAGTTCCATACCCGCTGCAAGCACTGTATGGAAAAATGTAAGACAGAAGCCCCCGTTCAGAAAGAGGTGGAGCCCGGTCATTATGTGGTCTGCCATCTCTACGATAAATAATGGGGAAAAAAAGGGAAGAAGCCAAAGACGACGGGCGCGTGATTGCCGACATGAGCGGGATCGACGCGCCGTCGGTCTTTTCGCCCTTTTCCCTTTCTAAAAAAAGGCGCGAAGGAGAAATCCCGGAGCCGGCTGAAAACGACCGCCCGTGGGAAGACGACGCCATGAGCCCGACAGAGCGCCGGATGTGGGCGCTGGGCGCCTTAAAGGCGGCGCTTCTGATCGGACTGACCTTTCTGGGCGGACTGGCGCTCGTGATCGTGCTGCTGCTGGTTGTGTGGGAGATTTTGTGATACAGGGGCAGCGTTTCTGAAACAACGGCAGATCAGCCCTCCAAGCCTTCGGCTTTGGAGGGCTGATCTGCTGTCTGGAATAGGAGAACGGCTCTTTTTTTGAAAAAATAAGTTGCCGTAACGCGGATAAAGTGTTATGTTGTAGATAAGCATATATTTCACAAGAATCCGGGCATTCATGCCGTCTCTTATTTGCAGCACGATTCCATTTTCCAAGGTGCTGTATCTGTTTTCTTTCCGAAACTCTATGCTTGGATCACCGATAACTGACAACAGGCAGGAGGAGCGGGAAAACAGCGGCTTTATATACTGTTTTTTTCTGATATTTGCTTCCGTCCCGAAAACGTGAGACGGGGAAAGCAGTCATAGAAGCGTTTCCTGCCGACATGGGCAGCGTGCTGTCTGCACCGCAGGAAGGAGCGATTTTATGGCTGAAACTGAAAAAGAAACAAAGCTGTATGTAAAACGGGAGTATACCCTCAGTGTATAAGGGGACGTATGTCCCCTTATACACTGAGGGTAAGGATACGGTGTTCCGGATGCTCTTTGGCAAAAAGAAGAATCTTCTGGAGCTTTACAACGGATTAAACGGCACAGATTATGAGGATGAGGAAGCGCTTGAGATATATACCCTTGAAAATGCGGTATATATGGGGATGAAAAATGACGTTTCCTTTCTCCTGATGTCGGAGCTGAATCTGTATGAGCATCAGGCAAGCCAGAATCCGAATATGCCGCTGCGCGATCTTTTATATATTGCGCGGCAGTATGAGAAATATATAAAGGGGAAATCCTTATATACGGGCAAGCTGCTGAAAATCCCGACGCCGAATTTTGTCGTATTCTATAATAGCGGAAGCGCCCAGCCGGAGAGACGCATATTGAAGCTGTCGGATTCTTTTGAAACGAAAACGGATGACCCGAAGCTGGAATTAAAGGTTTTGCAGCTTAATATCAACGACGGGAAGAACAAGGCGCTGATGGAGCGCTGCCGCACGCTGAGGGAGTACAGCCAGTATGTGGCATGTGTCCGGAAGCATACGAAGGCGGAACCGATTGAACAGGCGGTAGATCATGCGGTGACGGAATGCATTCATAGAGGAATCCTGAAGGAGTTTTTGCAGGGGCAGCGAGCGGAGGTAGTGGCGATGTCAATTTTTGAGTATGACGAGGAAGAGGAAAAAAGAAAGCTCAGGGAAGCGGAATTTGAATACGGCAGGGAAGAGGGGCATAAGGCAGGACTGGAAGAGGGGATAAAAGACGGTCTGATCCTGATGCAGAAATTAGTTGCTGCCGGACGGGCAACAGATGCGGAAAGGGCGGTTGCCGATAAGGCATACCGGCAGCAGCTTTTAGAGGAATTTGGTCTGAACTGTCACCGTGCTGAGGGTGAGGCGAAAGAGGAGAAATTAAAAGAAAGATAGTTGCTTTTTCGCTCACTTCGTGGTATGATTTTACTGTTTAACGCTGGGAGGTGTGAGAATGGAGTATTTAAGAATAGCTTTAACAGTGATTTTTATATTGGTCTGCGCTGCGCTGACCGTTCTGGTACTTATGCAGGAAGGAAAGAATGCCGGTCTGGGGTCGATCGCAGGCGGTGCGGAGACGTACTGGAGTAAGATCAAAGGACGTTCCAGAGAAGGGCTGCTGATCAAGATCACCAAGTGGCTTGCCGTTGGTTTTATCCTGCTTGCGGTAGTTCTGAACATTACAAGAATCTGGGGCTAAATGAAGAGAACGTTACAAAAGCACTCCGCATTGCGGGGTGTTTTTTGTTCGGCAGGAAAGTTCTTTTCCTGCCGAACAAAAAAACGATTATGCGCACACTTTTAGGATTCAAATGGGAGGAGTATGGAAAATTTATTTGAAAAACGGAAAAAACTGATCTGCGAGCTGACAGAGGATCCGCGCTATGTGCCGATGAAGGAAAAGGAACTGGCAATTTTTATGCAGGTAAAGCCGGAGGACCGCAGAGAGCTTACGCGGGCGTTAGAGGAGCTTTTGGCAGAGGGAAAGCTGGAGCAGACCAGGCGGGGCAGATATGTGAAGCCGGAAAAGAAGCTTTGCCGTGCGGTGGGCGTGTACCAATCCAGCGAGAACTTCGGATTTGTGATCCCGGATAACAGAAAAACGGTGCCGGATATTTTTATCGCAAAGGAAAAACGAAACGGCGCGTTTGACGGGGCGAAGGTGGTCGTGGAATATGAAGAGTCGCGGGAGGAGCGCAAAAGCCCGGAGGGGGAAATCATCGAGGTGCTGGGCGCGCAGGACGCGCCGGGGGTGGACATGCTTTCTGTTGTGCGCGCGCTGGGAATCCCGGAGGATTTTTCGGAAAAGGTGCTCAATCAGGCGCAGCGCGTCGCGGCAGCGGTGAGCGAAGGAGACTGCGCAGGACGGCGTGACCTGCGCAGCCTGTATATGGTAACGATCGACGGCGAGGACGCCAAAGATCTGGACGATGCGGTAAGCCTGACGGCAGAAAACGGCGTATGGCGGCTGGGCGTGCATATCGCGGACGTCGCCAATTATGTGCAGGAAAATTCCGCGCTGGACTGGGCGGCAAAGGAACGGGGGACAAGCGTTTATCTGGCGGACCGGGTCATTCCGATGCTGCCCCGGACGCTTTCCAACGGGATATGCTCTTTAAACGCGGGGGAAGACCGGCTGGCGCTTTCCTGTCTGATGGATATTGATGAAAAGGGAAATATAGGCAGCTATGAAATCGTAGAATCGGTGATCTGCGTCAACCGGCGCATGAGCTATTCCGAGGTACAGAAGGTATTGGACGGAGACGAAACGGCGCGGGAGGGCTGTATGGAGGCAGTCCCGATGTTAGAGGAGATGGCGCGGCTGTCGCAGGCGCTCCGCAAAAAGCGCAGGGAGCGCGGGGCGGTGGATTTTGATTTTCCGGAAAGTAAGATCAGGCTGGATGCAGAAGGAAATCCTGTGGAAATCGTGCCCTATGAGAGAAACGATGCGACGAAGCTGATCGAGGATTTCATGCTGGCGGCAAATGAGACGGTGGCGCAGCATTTTTACTGGTTGGAACTGCCCTTTTTGTACCGCGTGCACGATACGCCGGACGGCGACCGAATGAAGGAGCTGGCGGTATTTTTACAGAATTTCGGCTATCGGCTCCATCTTGGCGGCAGCGGCAAAAAAAAGGGCGGCAAGGGAAAAGGCGGGATCAGTGCGCAGAACGTGCAGGTTCATCCCAAACAGCTGCAGAAGCTTCTGGATCAGATCGAGGGGACGCCGGAGGAGGCGATGCTTGCGCGGCTGATTTTACGGAGCATGCGGCGGGCGTTTTACTCGCCGGAGTGTACCGGGCATTTCGGGCTGGCGGCTTCCTGCTACTGCCATTTTACGTCTCCAATCAGACGGTATCCCGATTTGCAGATCCACCGGATCATCAAGGAATTTTTGCGGGGGCGCTTAAACGGCGGGCGGACAGAGCACTATGCGGATATTCTGGACGGTGTGGCGCGCCAGTCCTCGGAGACGGAACGGCGGGCGGACGAGGCGGAGCGCATCTGTGAAAAAATCAAGAAGGCGCAGTATATGGAAGCCCATGTGGGAGAGGTTTTTGAGGGCGTGATCTCGGGCGTGACGGGCTGGGGGCTTTATGCAGAGCTTCCCAATACCGTCGAAGGGCTGATCCCTATCGGAAGCATGACGGAAGATTATTTTATTTATGACGAGGCAAACTGCAGGCTTGTAGGCGACCGGACGGGTATTTTTTACCAGCTCGGGGAGAGCGTTACGGTAGAAGTGACCGGGGCGAACCGGTACGCGGGCACTGTGGATTTTCGATTAGTGAGGAAAGAGGACGATGGCGAAGACGGCACAGAAACTGGTAGCGAACAATAAAAAAGCATATCACGATTATTTCGTGGAGGAGACGTATGAAGCGGGGCTTGCGCTGGCGGGGACGGAGGTAAAGAGCCTGCGTCTGGGAAAGTGCAGCATTAAGGAGGCGTTTGTGCAGGAGCAGAAGGGGGAAATGTATGTCTGCGGCATGCACATTTCTCCCTATGAAAAGGGCAATCTGTTCAATAAGGATCCGCTGCGGGTCAGGAAGCTTTTGCTGCATAAGGCGGAGATCAACAAGCTGGCGGCAAAATGCAAGGAAAAAGGATACACGATCATGCCGCTGCAGGTGTATTTTAAGGACGGCAGGGCGAAGATGGAAATCGGGCTGTGCCGCGGCAAGAAGCTGTACGACAAGCGGGAGGACATCGCGAAGAAGGATCAGCGCCGCGAGGTAGAGCGGGAGTTCAAGGTAAAAAATCTGTACTGAAAAAGCGCTGGGGCGCTCTGTAAAAGCTGCGTCTGTGTGCATGGCTGACCGCCCAAAGGGGCACTGCCTGCCTGCGGCGCGGCTTCCATTTTCGCTTACAGGGAATTTTCGCAAAACGCCCCGCCGTGGTCCGGACATACAGACTGTCCGGTCAAACTCGCGCGCCGCATGGCGCGCTCAGACAAGTCCCGGACAGTCTGCCGGACTGCGGCGGATCGTTTGAAAATTCCCCTTCGCTCAAAAAGTCATCCGCGCCGCAGGCAGGCAGCGCCCCTTTGGGCGGCCAGCCATGCACACAGGCGCAGCTTGCGAGGGCACTGGGGCGAAGCCCCTTTCGCCGTACTTGCCAGCGGTGGGGCTCTGTGCTAGAATTGAAACGATAATTGGGAAAAATAGAAATTCCAATGGAGGACAGTGTGAAAAATTTAAAAGAATTGCTGGGACAACTGGAATATACCTGCGAACGGGGAGATCTGGAAAAACAGATCGAAGCGGTCGTATACGATTCCCGTAAGGTCACAAAAAACTGCCTGTTCATCTGTATCAGGGGCGCGAATTTTGACGGGCATGAGGCGGCATATCAGGCGGTAAAGGACGGCGCGGCGGCTGTTTTGGCGTGCAGGGACATAGAGCTTGCGGAAGACGCGGACGCGACGGTGATCCGGGTGGAGGATACCCGGTATGCGATGGCGTTTGTGGCGGCGGCATGGTTTGACCATCCGGCGGAGAAGCTTGTGACGATCGGGATCACCGGGACGAAGGGAAAGACGACGACGACGTATCTGGTCAAGTCCATTCTGGAAAATGCAGGGCGCAGGGTAGGGCTTGTGGGGACGATCGAAACGATCATCGGAAACGAGCATATCCATGCGGTCAACACGACGCCGGAATCATGGCTTTTGCAGGAATATTTTGACCGGATGGTAAAAGCCGGCTGCGATACGGTTGTGATGGAGGTGTCCTCTCAGGCGCTGATGCTGCACCGGACGCAGGGCTTTGTATTTGATTTCGGTATTTTTACGAATCTGGAGCCGGATCACATCGGCCCGAACGAGCATGAAAGCTTTGAGGATTATATGCGCTGCAAGGGGCTGCTGTTTCAGCAGTGCAGGGTCGGGATCGTAAACGGGGACGACGCTCACTGGCAGGCGGTGACAAAAGGGCATACCTGCAGTCTGGAAACCTATGGGATGTCCGAAAGCGTCGATCTTCGGGCAAAAAATATCACATATACGAACAGGCAGGGGCATCTTGGTGTGGCATTCCGGACGGAAGGGCTTCTTTCGATGGAGGCAAAAATCGCGATGCCCGGGCGTTTTTCTGTATACAATGCGCTGACGGCAATGGCGATCTGCCGGCATTTTGGCGTGTCGGAGGAGGACATTCAAAGGGCGCTTCTGGCGGCAAAGGTCAAAGGGCGCATCGAGATGGTCAAGGTTTCCGATGAATTTACGCTGATGATCGATTACGCCCACAATGCCATGGCGCTGGAAAGCCTGCTGACAACGCTGAAGGAATACGAGCACGGACGGCTGGTGTGCGTGTTTGGCTGCGGCGGCAACCGTTCCCGCAACCGGCGCTTTGAGATGGGAGAGGTGTCCGGAAAGCTGGCGGATCTGACGATCATCACATCGGACAATCCGCGGTTTGAAGAGCCGGAGGCGATCATCGCAGACATCGTGACGGGCATGAAAAAGACGGACGGCGCTTATCTGGAAATCCCCGACCGCAAAGAAGCCATCGCCTATGCGATCGATCATGGACAGCCGGGCGACATCATCGTGCTGGCGGGCAAGGGGCACGAGGATTATCAGGAGATCAAAGGCGTGAAATATCCGATGGATGAAAGAGATCTGATCGCGGATATTTTAAAGGAAAGAGGAATTTCTTTTTGAGAAAAGAGTTTGCAAATATCATTGTGGACATTTCCCATGAAAAGGTGGACCGTCCCTTTGGCTACCGCATCCCGGAGGCGCTGGCAGATCAGGTGCGCCCCGGCGTGCGGGTCAACATCCCCTTCGGGGCGGGCAATACGCTGCGGACGGGCTATGTGATCGAGGTGACGGACCGGACGGATTTCCCGGCAGAGCGGCTAAAAGAGATCGCTTCGGTAATCCCGGGCGCGTCGGAGCCTTCCCAGCGGCTGATCATGCTGGCGGCGTGGATGAAGGAGCAGTATGGCTCCACGATGATCCAGGCGCTGAAAACCGTGCTTCCCGCCCGTCAGAAGGTCGGGGTGAAAGAACAGAAAAAGGTAGGGCTGGCGGTTTCGCCGCAGGAGGCGCGGGAGCTTCTTAAGCGGGCGCAGGCAAAGCACCAGACGGCGAAGGCAAGGCTTTTGGAAGCGCTTTTGGAAGAACCGGTCCTTTCGTGGGAGAGGGTAACAAAGCAGCTAAAGATCGCTGCCCAGACGTTAAAAAGTCTGGAAGCGGACGGCGCGGTGCGAATCGCCTCTTCTGTGATGTACCGCAATCCGGTGGGAAGCTGCGGCACATATGAAAAAAAGGTGCTTTCTGCAGCGCAGCAGGAGATTGCTGATTCCCTTTTGGAAAGCTTTGACCGGGGAGACCTGCGGACGGCGCTGATCCACGGGATCACGGGAAGCGGCAAGACAGAAGTGTATCTGGAGCTGATCGCGGGCATGATCGAAAGAGGAAAGCAGGCGATCGTGCTGATCCCGGAGATCGCCCTGACCTACCAGACGGTGCAGCGTTTTACGGGGCGGTTCGGCAGCCGGGTGTCCGTGATGAATTCCACTTTAAGCGCGGGAGAAAAGCAGGATCAGTGCCGGCGGGCGCAGAAGGGCGAGATCGACGTGATCATCGGGCCGCGCTCGGCGCTGTTTGTGCCCTTTCCGAATCTGGGAATGATCCTGATCGACGAGGAGCACGAGACGAGCTATAAAAGCGAAACAAGCCCGAAATACCACGCGCGGGAGACGGCGGAGGAGCTGGCGCGCCTTTCGGGGGCGATGGTCGTTTTAGGCTCTGCGACCCCATCGCTGGAAGCCTACAGCCGGGCAAAAAGCGGGCAGTATCAGCTTTTTACCTTAAAGGAGCGCCTGACCGGCGGGACGCTTCCGGCGGTGGAGGTCGCAGACCTTCGGGAGGAGCTGCGGCAGGGGAACCGGTCGATCTTTTCCCGGAGCCTGCAGGAGAAGCTGCGGCAGCGGCTGGAACGAAAGGAACAGTCGATGCTGTTTTTAAACCGGAGGGGCTACGCGGGCTTTGTGTCCTGCCGTTCCTGCGGCTATGTATGCAAATGCCCCCACTGCGACGTGTCCCTGTCGGAGCATCGGGGCGGGCGGCTGGTGTGCCACTACTGCGGCTATGAGCAGCCATCGGTATCGGTGTGCCCGTCCTGCGGCTCCAAATATATCCTCGGCTTTAAGGCGGGGACGGAGCAGATCGAGGAGCAGCTAAAAAAGCTGTTCCCGGCGGCGCGGGTGCTGCGTATGGACGCGGATACGACGCGCACGAAGGAAAGCTATGAAAGGATTTTGTCCTCCTTTGCAAAAGGGGAGGCGGACATTCTTGTGGGAACCCAGATGATCGTAAAGGGGCATGATTTCCCGGCGGTGACGCTGGTGGGCGTGCTGGCGGCGGATCTGTCGCTGTCATTGAGCGATTACCGCGCCGGGGAGCGGACGTTCCAGCTGCTGACGCAGGCGGCGGGGCGCGCGGGAAGAGGGGAGCGCCCCGGCGAGGTGGTGATCCAGACGTATCAGCCGGAGCATTACAGCATCCGCTATGCGGCGGCGCAGGATTACGAAGGGTTTTACCGGGAAGAGATCCTGTATCGGGAGCTTTTGGCGTATCCGCCGGCGTCCCATATTCTGGCAGTGCAGTTTTTTGCAAAGCGGGAGGAAGAGGCGAAGGCGGGGGCGGAGGAAGCCGCCCGGTATGCAAGGCAGATCGCAGAGCGGCAGGAAAGACCGGCGGGAGAGGGGACGCGGCAGCAGGATCTGCGGCAGGGCGCTGTCCCGGATACGGTCGTGATCGGTCCCGCGCCCGCGCTCATCGGAAAGATCAACGACGTATACCGCTACGGCGTATATGTGAAAAATAAAAATTACGAAAAGCTGGTAGAAATCAAGGACGGCATCGAGGCGCTGCGGGCGTCGAGAGAGCGGCTGCAGGGGCTGTGCCAGTTCGATTTCGACCCGGTTCACAATTTTTGATAAAATGCCGCACAGGCGGCGGAAAGAGGCAGAAAATGGCGATCAGAAATATCAGAACGATCGGAGATCCGATCCTGGAAAAAAACTGTAAGGAAGTCAAAGAGGTAACACCCCGCATCAAGGAGCTGATCGAGGATATGTTCGACACGATGTATGAGGCAAACGGCGTAGGGCTTGCGGCGCCTCAGGTGGGCATTTTAAAGCGGATCGTAGTCATCGACACGACCGGGGAGGATCCGATCGTAATGATCAACCCGCGCATCGTGGAGACGTCCGGCGAGCAGATCGGGGGAGAGGGCTGCCTGTCCGTTCCCGGAAAAACTGGGACCGTAACGCGTCCCAACTATGTGAAGGCGGTGGCATTTAACGAAAACATGGAAGAGTACGAGATCGAGGGCACGGAGCTTTTGGCGCGTGCGATCTGCCATGAGACGGATCATCTGGACGGCCATCTGTATGTGGAGAAGGTGGAAGGCGACCTGATGAGCACCGACGATTATTATGCGGATCTGGAAGACGCAGAATGGGAGGAAGAATGAAGATCGTATACATGGGAACCCCGGAATTTGCGGTCGCGCCTCTGGAAGCGCTGATCGCAGCGGGGCATGAGATTAGGGCGGTGGTAACGCAGCCGGACAAGCCCAAAGGGCGCAGCGGCAAAGTGCAGATGCCTCCGGTAAAGGAGTGCGCAATAAAGCATGGCATCGAGGTGTTCCAGCCGGTCAGGATCAAAGCGCCGGAGGCGGTGGCGCAGTTAAAAACATATGAGGCGGATGCTTATGTGGTGGCGGCGTTCGGGCAGATTTTATCGCAGGAGGTGCTGGACATCCCGAGGTACGGGTGTTTAAATATCCACGCCTCCCTGCTTCCCGGCTACCGGGGCTGCGCGCCCGCAAACTGGGTGATCTTAAACGGGGAAACACAGACCGGCGTGACGATCATGCAGCTGGACGCAGGCATCGACACCGGGGATATGCTGGCAAAAAAGACGGTTGAGATCGAAGAGACGGATACCGACGTCAGCCTGGAAAAGAAGCTGTCGGCAGCCGGTTCTGCGCTGATCGTGGACGTGTTAAAGGAGGTGGAGGCAGGGACGCTTTCGCCGGAGAAGCAGCCGGAGGAGACATGCTTTTATGCAGGGATGCTCACAAAGTCCATGGGAAAGATCGACTGGGAAAAGAGCGCGGTCCAGATCGGCCGTCAGGTGCGCGGTCTGTATTCGTGGCCGGGCGCATATACCTTTTACAACGGGAAGCTGTTAAAGATCTGGAAGGCAGTTCCGATGGAAGGAAAGGGACAGGAAGCGGCAGGCTGCGTGGAAGAGGTAACAAAGGACGCGGTGATCGTGAGCACGGGAGACGGGCTGTTAAAGCTTGCAGAGGTGCAGCTGGAAGGTAAAAAGAGGATGGCGGTAAAAGACTTTTTGATGGGCTGCAGGATTGGAAAGGGTGAAAAGCTGCAATGATGACATTGGCATATTGGGGATACCGTTATTATTATGATCCGACCTATCTGCTCGTATTTTTAGGGGCGATCCTTTCCTTGATCGCCAGCATGCAGGTCAACGGCACATTCAGCCGCTACAGCAAAGTGCGGAGCGCCTCGGGCATGACGGGCGCAGAGACGGCGCGGCGGATCTTAGACCGGAACGGGCTGTATGATGTGAGGATAGAACATGTGCGGGGCAACCTGACGGATCATTACGACCCGCGCACGAGGGTACTGCGTTTGTCGGACGCCACTTACGGCGCGCGCAGCGTTGCGGCGGTGGGCGTTGCGGCGCATGAATGCGGCCATGCGGTGCAGCACAGCGAGGGCTATGCGCCGTTGAATATTCGTTCAAAGCTTGCCCCGGCGGCAAATTTCGGTTCCCAGTTCGGGCTTCCGATCTTTATGATGGGGCTGATTTTTGGCGCGAACGAGCTGCTGATGCAGATCGGCATCTGGGTCTTTCTGCTGGCGGTGCTGTTTCAGATCGTCACGCTGCCGGTGGAGTTTAACGCCAGCAAAAGGGCGATGGTGTTTCTGACAGATTACGGCATTTTGGGCGATACGGAGGCGGAAGGCAGCCGGAAGGTGTTGAAGGCGGCGGCAATGACCTATGTTGCGGCGGCGGTATCTGCGATCTTAAACCTGCTGCGTCTGGTTTTAATCGCAAGGGACAGGGATCGGGACTGATTTATGGATACGAGGGAGACGGCGCTTTCGCTGTTTATGGAAATGGAAAAAACGGGGGCGTACGGAAGTGCGCTCCTAAAGGATACGCTGGATAAATACGACTATGAGGATCCGCGGGATAAGGCGTTTTTGAAGCGCCTTGCGGAAGGGACGATGGAAAAGCGCATCACGCTGGACTGGGTGATCGACCGTTATTCCAAAACGCCCGTCAAAAAAATGAAGCCGCTGATCAGAAGCCTTTTGCGGCTGTCGGCGTATCAGATTTTATATATGGATTCGGTGCCGGACGCGGTAGCGTGCAGCGAGGCGGTGCGGCTTGCAAAAAAGCGCGGCTTTTCATCGCTTTCCGGCTTTGTAAACGGGGTGCTGCGCAGCATCGCGCGCGGGAAAAACGACATTGTATGGCCGGATCCTGAGCAGGAGCCGGTAAAGGCGCTGTCGGTAAAATACAGCCTGCCGGAGTGGATGATTGGTCTGTGGAGGCAGCAGTATGGCGCAGAACGCTGTGAAAGGCTGCTGGCTGCAATGGAACAGAGACGGCCGATGACGATCCGTTTTTCCGAAAAGCTGTCGGAGGCGGAAACGGAAGAAGCGGTGGAGAGGATCCGCCGGACGGGCGTTTTTGTGCGGCGGCATGACTTTTATCCAAAGGCATGGGTGCTGGACGGCTGCGAGGGCGCAGCGTCTTTGCCGGGCTTTGCGGAAGGGCTGTTTTATGTGCAGGACGTGAGCAGCATGACGGCGGTTTTGGCGGCGGGCATCCGCACAGGAATGCGGGTAATGGATCTGTGCGCCGCGCCGGGCGGAAAGGCGACCTTTGCAGCGCAGCTCTGCGCCGGGGACGAAAGCGGTAAGACGGGCGTTTCGGCGGCTGACGGGCAGCAGCCGGCAGGCGGGGCTGTCCTTGCGGGCGATGTGTCGGAGCAAAAGGTCAGGCTGATCCGGGAAAATGCAGAACGTCTCGGCATCGGCAATCTGGAGACGCGCGTCTGGGATGCGTCCGTTTTCATGGAAGAATACCGGGAAACGGCGGACGTGGTGCTGCTTGACGTGCCCTGCTCGGGTCTGGGCGTGATGAACCGCAAAAAAGACATCCGCTACCGGGTGACAAGACAGGATCTGGACGATCTGGCATGCCTGCAGAAACGGATTATAGACGCCTGCTGGCAGTATGTGAAGCCGGGCGGGATTTTGCTGTATTCCACCTGTACGGTGGATCGTCTGGAAAATGAGGATATGGTGGATTATATTACCGGGAATTATCCTTTTACGGCAGAGAGCATGGATGGATTTGTGCCGCAGGCTTTTGTGTGCGAAGAGACGAAAGAAGGACGGCTGCAGCTGTTTTGCGGCGAAAAGGATACGGACGGCTTTTTTATGGCAAGATTGAGAAGGAAAGGGAAAGATGGCTGAAAACAGGGATTTAAAGGCACTGCCGCTTGCGCAGTTAAAGGCGGTCATGGCAGAGCTGGGCGAAAAGCCCTTCCGGGCGGCGCAGCTTTACGACTGGATGCATGTGAAGCTGGCGGAAAGCTATGACGAGATGACGAACCTTCCGGCAGCCTTCCGGGAAAAGCTCAAGGCAGAGTATCCTCTGACCGTTTTAAAGGCGGTGCGGGAGCAGACGTCTGCCATCGACGGCACGAAGAAATTTTTGTTCGCGCTGCCGGACGGCAATCTGGTGGAGAGCGTGTGGATGCAGTATAAACACGGCAATTCGGTGTGCATTTCCTCACAGGTGGGCTGCCGGATGGGCTGCAGGTTCTGCGCGTCCACGCTGGACGGGCTGGAAAGAGGGCTTTTGCCGTCGGAGATGCTGGATCAGATCTATCGGATCCAGCGCATGACCGGGGAGCGGGTAAGCAACGTGGTCGTGATGGGAAGCGGGGAGCCGCTGGACAATTATGATAATGTGCTGACGTTTCTTAGGATGCTGACGGATGAGCACGGACTGAATATCAGCCAGAGAAACGTGACGGTGTCCACCTGCGGCATCGTGCCGAAGATGTATGAGCTGGCGGAGGAAAGGCTGCAGATCACGCTGGCGCTGTCTTTGCACGCGACGACGGATGAAAAGCGGCGCAGGCTGATGCCGGTTGCGAATAAGTACCATATGGAAGAGCTGATGGCGGCGTGCCGCAATTATTTTGAAAAGACGGGCAGGAGGCTTACCTTTGAGTACAGCCTCGTGGGAGGCGTCAACGATACGCCGGAGGATGCAGAGGAGCTGATCGGGCTTGCAAAGCCGCTGGGAAGCCATGTGAACCTGATCCCGGTCAATCCGATCAAGGAGCGGGATTTTGTCCAGTCCAACCAGAAGGCGATCGCGGCATTCAAAGGGCGGCTGGAAAAGGCGGGCGTCAATGCGACGGTGCGCCGGGAAATGGGGCGCGACATCGACGGGGCGTGCGGACAGCTAAGACGCAGGCACATGACGGAGTGAACCCTTCATGTCCTTCGGGAGCGCCCGGCTCTGTGCAGTCTGGCTGCGG
>URRW01000020.1 GCA_900550285.1 uncultured Lachnospiraceae bacterium | reverse complement strand
GGACAGACTTTCACGCAGGATAAGGCGAAGCAGCTTTACCGGGACTATGACCATCTGGTGCTCATCTGCGGGCACTATGAAGGGGTGGACCACCGCGTGGAAGAATATCTTGCCGATGAACTGATTTCCATTGGCGATTATGTACTGACCGGCGGAGAACTGGGAGCCATGGTCATTGCCGATGCCGTATCCCGGATGATTCCCGGGGTTCTGGGGGACAGCGGAAGCGCCGTGACCGATTCCTTTTATGAACCGATACTGGAATATCCGCAGTATACTAAACCAGCGGATTTCCGAGGCATGAAGGTACCGGAGGTCCTGCTTTCCGGTCATCATGCCAACATTGCCAGATGGCGGCGCAAGGAAGCTCTTCGCCGTACTATGAAAAACCGGCCTGATCTTATGGAGAAACTCACACTTTCCCCGGAAGATAAAAAACTGATCAGAGAAATTGTTCAGGAAGAAGAGGTGTGAATACATGGCTCCTGTCTATATAGGACTGATTCATTATCCGATTTATAATAAACACATGAAAGTCGTTACTACGGCTCTTACAAATTATGATCTTCATGATATTGCGAGAACCGCCAGGACTTATGATGTAAAGAAATATTTCATCGTTCATCCCGTGCAGGCGCAGCGTGATATGGCCCTCCGCATTATGAACCACTGGAAGACGGGTGCCGGCAGCCAGTATAACGCAAACCGTAAGGAAGCGTTCAAGGAAACCGAGTTGGTTCCGGATCTCCAGTCAGCCATTCATATGATTGAGGAAGAATGCGGGAAAAAGCCGGCCATTGTCACAACGGATGCCAGGGTGTATCCTAATACTGTGAGTTATCGGGCTATGCGGGAAAAGATTCATAACGAAGACCAGCCAGTTTTCATCTTGTTTGGCACAGGCTTCGGAATGACTAAGGAAATGATGAAGGAATTTGACTATATCATTGAACCAATTTATGGTGGCGGTAGTTATAATCACCTTTGCGTGAGGAGCGCCGTAGCCATCATCCTCGATCGCCTGTTAGGCGAGCCCTGGTGGACAAAGGAGGAATTATAATGTCCGGACATTCTAAATGGGAAAATATTAAACGTACGAAGGGCAAAAATGATGCCATCCGTGCGAGAATCACAACTAAGATTTCCAAGGAAATCACAATTGCTGCCCGTATGGGTGGTGCCAACCCGACAGGCAACATGCGTCTGAAGCTGGCTCTGCTCAAGGCAAGACAGAACAACGTACCGAAGGATAACATCAAGAGAGCTATTGCCAAGGGCGTTGGTGCTTCTTCCGGTGCAGGCTTTGATGAAGTGACTTATGAAGGATACGGCCCGGGCGGCGCTGCGATTATCGCGGAATGCAATACCGATAACCGTAACCGTATGGCAGCTGACATACGTCACGCGTTCACCCATCACGGCGGCAGCCTGGGGGCTACCGGATCCGTGGCATGGATGTTCAAGCGCAGAGGCACCATTGTCATCGACAAGGATAAGTGCGATGAAGACACCGTTATGATGGCGGCTCTGGACGCTGGCGCAGAAGACGTGGTTACCGAAGGCGATACCTATCAGGTTATCACCACTCCGGAAGACTTCGTTACCGTATCCGAAGCTATCGAAGCCGCTGGTATTCCGGTAGAAGCATCTGAAGTAGAAATGATTCCAAATACCACCGTAGCCCTTCAGGGAGATCAGGCTAAGACCATGAAGCATCTCATTGAAGAACTGGAAGGTATGGATGATGTACAGGAAGTTCATCACAATGCGGAACTTCCGGAAGAAAACGAAGAATAATTTCGACTTGCATCCTGTCGGTCCGTATCGGCTGTGCAAACCGCAGCGGATGACCGGCAGCATAAAAAGAGGAAGTGTTCCCTTATGGGGAATGCTTCCTCTTTTGTTTTGTCTACGGCAGGCTATGGAAAGGGACTATGTTTTATTAAGCATAAGAATAAATTAAATTTTTCAATATTATTTTATGAACTGGCCATTTTGTCTGGACAAGTGCAGTAAAAGCGTATAAAATAAATCTGAAAAGACTGGTATGGGATACATAAGAGCCGGCAGATATTGTGCCAGCTCTTATTATATCGGGAAGGGGTTATGATGACATTGACTCATATGTTCCTGCAGAAGAAAGCAGCAAGAACGATGAAGGGCCGGACTGTATATTTTTATACACCGGGAAGATGTCATGGTGACCACCTTTTTTCTTTTGCCGCAAATTTTGTGCGGCTTGATTCCATGTCTGAATCTATAAACTCTCTGTACTATGATTTATTGTATCGTTAAGATATTCGAATTGTAGGGCAGGGAGTATTTTTTCTATCTGGGGCAAACAGCCTTAAGGATAAAGGAGGACTTCTTATGCATGTTGCAGTAGTCATGGGCAGTGATTCGGATCTTCCGGTCATGAAAAAAGCCTTTGCGGTTCTGGACGACTTTGGCGTATCGTACGATGCGGCACTGGCATCAGCGCACAGAACTCCGGAAAAACTCAGCCGCTTTGTTGCGGATGAAGAAAAGAAGGGGGCTTCCGTATTTATCGCCGGAGCAGGAATGGCGGCAGCACTTCCTGGTGTAGTGGCAAGTCTCACTACAAAGCCGGTTGTAGGTATTCCTCTGTCAGGTGCAAAACTGGATGGGATGGATGCACTGCTTTCCATTGTTCAGATGCCGAGTGGTATGCCAGTGGCGACCGTTGCTATTGACGGGGCAAAGAATGCAGCCCTGCTGGCCATTCAGATGGGAGCTCTGTCTGATGAAGGACTGGCAGCTAAGTACAGGACATATCGGGAAGATATGGCCAGGGCCATTTATGAAAAGGACGAAAAACTTCAGAAAGAATTAGGCAGATAAGGATATAACGGGAGGAATCAACATGAAAGAATATAAACCATATAAGGAAGGTAAAGTTCGTGAACTGTATGATCTGGGAGACAGCCTGGTTATGGTCTGCACCGATCGTATTTCTGCATTTGATAAGATTCTGGCTACAGATATTCCGGAAAAGGGCGCAATTCTGAACTGCATGTCCAGATTCTGGTTTGATCACACCAGAGACATCGTTCCGAATCATATGATTTCCACAGATACCGCAGATATGCCGGAATTTTTCCGTACCCCATGGTTCGCACGCCGCAGCATGAAGACACTGAAGCTGAATATGATTCCGGTAGAATGCATTGTCCGTGGTTATATCACCGGCAGCGGCTGGGCGAGCTATCAGGAAAACGGCACGGTCTGCGGAATCCGTCTGCCGGAGGGCTTAAAGGAATCCGACAAGCTTCCTGAGCCTATTTATACCCCGTCCACAAAGGCGGAGATCGGCGATCACGATGAGAATATTTCCTTTGAACAAAGCATTGCCCATCTGGAAAAATATTTCCCGGGCAAGGGGCAGGAGTATGCGGAGCTGCTTCGTGACAAGACGATCGCGATTTACAAAAAATGCGCGGAATATGCGCTGAGCAGGGGAATCATCATTGCGGATACCAAATTTGAATTCGGTCTGGACGAGGAAGGCAATCTGGTAATCGGCGACGAAATGCTGACTCCCGACAGCTCCCGTTTCTGGCCGGCAGAAGGCTACGAGCCCGGACATGGCCAGCCCTCCTTTGACAAGCAGTTTGCCCGCGACTGGCTGAAAGCGAATCCGGATAACGACTGGACGCTTCCTCAGGAGATCGTAGACAAGACGATCGAGAAGTATCTGCAGGCGTACGAGATGCTGACAGGGGAAAAACTGGCGTAAAACCGGAATAAAAATACATGCGCTACTGGACATCTTCTTTCTTTCGTGCTATCATTTTTGTATCATTATAAATTTTTAGTTGGAGGACGCAGGAATCATGGCAAGAAGAAAGAAAAATATGACAGTCGAAGAGGAAATGGCATTTCTGGACAGCGAAATCGTAAAGGCTGAGGACGCGCTGAAGGCATTGAAGGCGCGCAAGAGAGCGCTTGCCAAGGCAAAAGAACAGGAAGAGCTGCAGACGCTGTATGCCGCGATCAAAGAATCCGGCAAGTCCGTAGCGGACGTAATTTCTACATTGAAATAAGCAGGGCGCTGTTTTAAAGGGCGCACTGTTCTGAAAAGATGGGGAACAGGTATCTGCCTGTTCCCTGTTTTGTAAGTAAGACAGCATGGGATGAGAGCAGAGGAGAAGAGCATGGGGAAGGAAAGAGTGGTTCACGCGGCGCTTCTGGGGATCGGAACCGTCGGAGGCGGCGTATTTAAGCTGGTAAAAGAACTGGAAGAGGACATCATCGCAAAGACGGGGGCGCGTCTTGTGATTGATAAGATCTTAGTGCGCGACAGATCCAGGCAGCGAAAAGGCGTCCCGCAGGAGCTTTTGACGGACAGCTGGCAGGAGATCGTAAGGGATGAAAAGATCGAGATCGTGATCGAGGTAATGGGCGGGATCGAGCCTGCGCTGACATGGCTGCAGGAGGCGATGCTTGCAGGCAAGCAGGTAGTGACGGCGAATAAGGATCTTTTGGCGGAGCACGGCGCAGAACTGTTTGCCGCGGCGGAAGAAAAAAGCTGCGACCTTCATTTTGAAGCCGCAGTGGCAGGGGCAATCCCGATCATCCGTCCCCTTCGGCAGAGCCTGACGGCAAGCCAGCTTACGGAGGTAATGGGGATCGTCAACGGGACGACCAACTATATCCTGACGCGCATGGCGGAGGACGGGATGGATTATGCCGACGCTTTGCAGATGGCGACGAAGCTCGGATATGCGGAGAGCAACCCGACGGCGGATGTGGAGGGTTATGACGCGGGACGCAAGCTGGCGATCATGGCTTCCATCGCCTTTAATTCCCGCGTGACTTTTTCACAGGTATATACGGAAGGGATCACGAAGATCACGGCGAACGATATTCAGTATGCAAAGGAATTTGGCTATGCGATCAAGCTGATCGGCATGACGAAGCTGACGGAGGACGGGATCGAGGTAAAAGTCCATCCGATGCTTCTGCCGCAGGAGCATCCGCTTTCGTCGGTCAGGGATTCGTTCAATGCGGTCTTTGTGCATGGAAAGGCGTGCGACGACGCGATGTTTATGGGGCGCGGGGCAGGGCAGATGCCGACTGCCAGCGCGGTAATGGGCGATGTGATCGACGCGATGCGCAACATCCTGCACGGTTCCTGCGGGAAAATCGGCTGCGGCTGTTACAAAGATCTTCCGGTCAAGCCGGTGGAGGAGACGGAAAGCAGGTTTTTCATGCGGACGCAGGTTGTGGACAGGCCGGGCGTCCTGGCAAAGATCGCCGGGATCCTGGGAGAGCACGGCGTGAGCATCGAACAGGTTTATCAGAAAAAGAGCGTGGATGGTATTTCAGAGCTGGTGATTATTACGGATCTTGTGCAGGAGAAGCATTTTGACGATGCGCTCGGGGAGTTAAAGCAGATGGCTGTGATGAAGGAGATCTCCGGCGTGATCCGGGTTTACGGATGAAGGCAGAGCGGAAATAAGAGAGATTGTGCGTAAAAAAAGTGCGGGCAGCAGGGAGTTTGCTGTGTCCGCACTTTTTTGTTCGATAAGAAAGGAACTTTCCCATCAAACAAAAAACACGATTATGTGCACTCGCTCGAAGGGAGTTTATTGCCTGACGTCCGGCGCATTCAGATAAGCCTCATATCGATCCGGATGTCGTTGCCGGAAACGGTAACGTCCGCCATGCTTCCGACGATGAGCGGCATCATGGGGGGCAGATGCCCAAGATCCACGTCCATAATGACCGGGACATGATAGCGGGAAGCGGTGGAAAGCACTGCCTCATAGGCGTCAAGCCCCATCATTTCCTGCCCGAAGCAGAGCGGACGGCCGATCAAAAAGCCCTTTACATGGCGGAACCATCCCGCATGCTCCATCTGCCACATGGCGCGCCGGATGGAAAAAACATTTAAGTCGCAGGCTTCCAGAAACCAGATGATGCCGTCGTCCTGATACCGGTCGATGAAGCCGGCGGTCTGGTCATAGACGGTTCCCAGAAGATTTACAAGACAGTCCATGCAGCCGCCCAGAAGCCTGCCCGAAAAGGAAGCGTCCTGATCGGGGAAGCGTTTCAGGACGCGGGGCTGCGTCACATGATAGGGCGCAAGCGGATTGGTTTCATCCTTCAGGGATTCCTTTTCCCAGAGATCATAGCCGGAAACACTGGAAACCTGCCCGGTGAGGATGCCAAGGGCGTCATGCAGCGCCGGATGCCACGGCTCCATGCCAAAGGCGGCGGCGCAGGGGCCGTATATGGAGGCGGTGTCGGCAAGCGTCGCCAGCAGGTAGGTCATATTTGTGTTGTCGGAATAACCCATGAACCATTTGGGGGCGGCATTCCGGATGCGTTCAAAATCCACATGATCCAGAATCTCGCACATCAGCTCTCCGCCGCCGCAGGAGATCAGACAGTCGTTTTGTTCCCGAAGATAATATTCGGTCAGCTCAGCGCCGCATTTTTGGGGAGTGCTGCTGATGCCGACGCCTTCCCCGGCAAAGCAGTTGGGGCCAAAATCGAAAGAATAGCCGAGGGCGGCAAGCTGCTTCTGGGCGTTTTCAAAGGCTTCTTTATAAGGGGAAATGCTGCAGCCAAAGGACGGGGCGACAAAGCCGATCGTTCCTTTTGCCGGAAGATTGCGGGGATATTTCATGACGGTTCCTTTCTTTGTGTGTTATAAAATGGGGGATCAGCGATTTATCGGCTCTTCTATCAGCTGCCTGCACAGGATGGTCAGCGCATGAATCAGCTGCCTGCACAGGACGGTCAGAGCTTGACGTTTTCGGTCGGGACGATAAAGCCCTCGCCAAATACCTCGCTGGTTTCCGTGATCATCACAAAGGCGCTGGGGTCGATCTCATGCGCCGCCTGACGTACCTTGTAGATCTCTGTTTTGGAGCAGGCGCACAAAAGCACCTGACGGTCAATATCGGTATAGGAGCCTCTGGCGCGGATGGAGGTTGAACCTCTGGCACATACCTCGTCGATCCGGGCGGAGACCTGCGGGCCGCAGGTCGTAATGATGATCGCCAGTTTTCCGGCGCTCGTGCCGTACAGGATCTTGTCGATGACAACGGAGGTAACAAATGCTGCGATCAGACCGTAAAGCACCGCGTCGATGTTGCCGAATACGGGCCAGCCGATGCCGATGATCACAAGGTCGATCGCCATCGTGACCGCGCCGATGGACAGGTGCGGGTGCAGCGTTTTGATGGACATCGTTAAAAAGTCAGAGCCGCCGGTGGAAGAGCCGCGCATATAGATCAGCCCCAGGCCGGCTCCGAAAAATACGCCGGAAAACAGCGCCGCCAGCATCGGGTTTCCGGCATAGGCGGGCGTGAGCGGGAAAATAAAATCCAGAATGATCGTATTGATGATGATCGTCCGGATGGATTTGAGCATAAAATGCCGCCCGACGATCCGGTAGCTCATCAGGATAAGCGGGATATTCAAGACAAGCGAAGTCATACCGATGGGCAGCCCCCAGAGATGGTTTATGATAAGGGCGACGCCGGAGAGCCCTCCCGGGGCAAAGTTTGCAAGCTTGGCAAACGTATAGATCCCGACGGAAAAAAGGATATTGCCGACGATGTCGCAGATCCAGTCCAGACAGACGTCCCTTGTGTGCGGTTTTAAATGGATGGAACCCTTGAGCTGTTTCATATGATGTTCTCCGTTTTTTCGTTTTTATATATGATGCGGGGAAAGCGAAAGCGCCCGGCTGCGGCCGCGGCAGACTGCTTCGCGCTTTGCAGCCTTTGATCCTGTTACCATACATATAGATTGTGACATGGCAGCCAAAAAAAGTCAAGAAAAGGGAAATTTCCGGACTGCTGCGCAGATGCCTTCTGCATTTTAGAAAAAATTCAGAAAAATTTTCTTGCAATCAAAGGAGGGGCGGAGTAAGATACGAAAAGTAATTAACACTGTTAATTATTCATCATGTTAATACTTGTATACGGTGGGAAGGAGCCGGGAATGGAATCAATGGATCTTGTAAAGCAGTTTATGAAGGCGATGGCGCGGTTTCGGAAGATGGATTACAGCGTGCTGCATCCGGGAGCCGGGAACGGCGAGTTTGCGGCGCTGGAGCTGATCAGCCGCCACAGCAGGCAGTGTGGGGCGCTGTACGGTGTCTATGTGAGCGAGCTTTTAAAGGTCATGGATGTTTCCGCCCCGGCGCTTTCGAGGCTTTTGCGGAGCATGGAGCAAAAGGGGCTGTGCGTGCGGGAGATCGACCCGGAGGACAGGCGCAGCACCTGCGTGCATTTAACGCCCAAGGGGCAGCAGGCGAGGGATAAGGGGCATACCCTGATGCTGGGATTTGCCTCCCGCGTGGTAGACGGAATGGGAGAAGAAGAGTTCCGGCAGATGATCGCTTTGTGGAACCGTTTCGGGGACGTGATGGAAGAGGAAATTTCAGCATTGAAAGGAGACTGATATGTTTCGGCTACTGGGTTATTTGAAACAATGCAAAAAATCAGTGCTGGCGATCATCGTTTTGCTGGTCGTCCAGGCATATTGTGATCTGGCGCTGCCGCAGTATACATCGGATATTGTGGACGTGGGAATCCAGCAGGGAGGCATCGAATATGCGGCGCCTGAGCAGATGAGAAAAGAGACGTTTGACCGCTTAAAGAAGCTGATGACTTCTGAGGAGAAAGAAGCGGCAGAGGCTTTTTATGAGCAAAGGCAGGACGGAAGCCTTGAGCGGACGACAGACCGGAAGGAGGATCTGGAGCAGTTAAACGGGCTGTTTCGGCTGCCGATGGCGATGCTTTCCGGAATGGAGGAGGCAGCGCCTGAGCTGGAGGCGCAGGATATAACGCTTTCGGATGAGCAGATCTTAACGCTGCGGGAGCAGGTCAGCGCCCGGGCGGGCGATATGAGCGAGTCGCTGCTGGATCAGAGGGCGGTGCTGTTTGTAAAGCAGGAATATGAGGCGATGGGAAAGGACGCAGGGGCGGTCCAGACCAAATATCTTCTTGTAACGGGCGCGAAGATGCTGGGCTTTACGCTTTTGATGGTGGCAAGCGCGATCCTCGTAAGCCTGCTGGCGTCCCGGGCGGCGGCGTTCATCGGCAAAAGCCTGCGCGGTCAGGTATTTAACCGGGTAATGTCTTTTTCCAGCGCGGAAATGCACCGGTTTTCCACCGCGTCTTTGATCACGAGGAGCACAAACGACATCCAGCAGGTGCAGATGGTCGCGGTCATGCTTTTGCGGATGGTCATTTATGCGCCGATCGTCGGGATCGGCGGCGTGCTGAAGGTAACGGAAACCAAAACCGGAATGGCGTGGATCATCGCGCTGGCGGTAGGAGTGATCATGGCGGTGGTGCTCGTGCTGATGGGGATTGCCATGCCGCGGTTTCAGAAAATGCAGCAGCTCGTGGACCGGCTGAATCTGGTATCCAGAGAGATCCTGACCGGACTTTCCGTGATCCGGGCATTTTCCAGAGAAAAGTTTGAAGAGGAGCGGTTTGACGGGGCGAACAGGGATCTGATGAAAACGCAGCTGTTCACAAACCGCGTAATGACATTTATGATGCCGATGATGATGCTGATCATGAACTGTGTGACGGTAATGATCGTATGGTTCGGCGCAAAGGGGATTGACGCCGGCAGCCTGCAGGTCGGGGATATGATGGCGTTTATGACGTATACGATGCAGATCGTCATGTCCTTTTTGATGCTGACGATGGTTTCCGTGATGCTGCCCCGGGCGGGCGTGGCGGCGGACCGGATCGAAGAGATCCTCCATACAAACAGCAGCGTATCCGACGCAGAAAAGGTGCAGGATGAAAAGCTTAAGGACTGCAAGGGCGTGCTTTCTTTTGAGGACGTAAGCTTCAAATATCCGGGGGCGGACGACAATGCGCTGGAGCACATCAGCTTTACCGCAGAGCCGGGCAAAACGACGGCGATCATCGGAAGCACAGGCTGCGGCAAATCCACGCTGATCAACCTGATCCCGCGGTTTTATGATGTGACGGGAGGAAGGATCCTTTTAGACGGCGTGGACATCCGGCAGCTTTCACAGCATGGGCTGCGGGAGGTGCTTGGGCTTGTGCCCCAGAAGGGGATCCTGTTTTCCGGGACGATCGCTTCCAACATCAAGCTGGCGGGAGAAGAGCAGATCAGCGACGGGCAGATGAGAGAAGCGGCGGATACGGCACAGGCGCGGGAGTTTATCGACGGAAAGCCGGAGGGCTACGACAGTCCGGTGGCGCAGGGCGGCAGCAATGTTTCCGGCGGACAAAAGCAGCGTCTGGCGATCGCCCGGGCAATCGCCAAAGACCCGAAGATCTATTTGTTTGACGACAGCTTTTCGGCGCTGGATTATAAGACGGACGCGGCGCTGAGACAGGCGCTTGGAAAGAAAGCGTCCAATGCGACGGTCCTCATCGTGGCGCAGCGGATCAGCACGATCCTGCATGCGGATCAGATCCTCGTGCTGGACGACGGCAGGATCGCCGGAAAGGGCACTCATGAGGAGCTGTTAAAAAATTGCGGGGCATATCAGGAAATCGCCCGTTCCCAGCTGTCTGAGAGCGAGCTGAAAGGAGGAGCAGCACAATGAGCCAGAAACATTCAGGACGTCCGGCGATGGGGCACGGACACGGGCACGGGATGATGCCCGGCGAAAAGGCGAAGGATTTTAAAGGCACGGTCGGCAGGCTGTCCGCCTACCTTGGGAAATACAGGATCGGTCTGGCGGCGGTGCTTGTTTTTGCGGTGGGAAGCACCATATTCAGCATCATCGGGCCGAAGGTGCTGAGCAAGGTGACAACGGAGCTGTTTAACGGCCTTGTGGCGAAGGTGGGCGGAACCGGAGGCATCAATTTTGCAAGGATCGGTCAGATCCTTTTGTGGCTTCTTGGCATTTATCTTGTGAGCGCCCTGTTTAACTTTATCCAGGGCTGGCTGATGACGGGGATCACCCAGAAGCTGTGCTTTCGGATGCGGCGCGAGATTTCGGAAAAGATCAACCGGATGCCCATGAAATATTTTGAGTCAAGGACGGTCGGGGAAGTGCTTTCCCGTATCACAAACGACGTGGATACGCTCGGGCAGAGCTTGAACCAGAGCATCACGCAGCTGATCACCTCCGTGACGATGATGATCGGCGTGCTCATTATGATGCTTTCCATCAGCCCGCTCATGACGGTCATCGCGTTTGTGATCCTTCCGATTTCCGGCGGACTGATCGGGGCGGTCGTAAAGCGTTCCCAGAAATATTTTATCCGGCAGCAGGAATGTCTGGGAAACATCAACGGTCAGGTGGAGGAAGCCTACAGCGGCCACAGCGTGATCCGGGCGTTTAACCGGGAAGAGGCGGTAAAGGCAGAGTTTGACGGGACAAATGAGCTGCTGTATCAGTCCGCGTGGAAATCCCAGTTTATTTCCGGCATGATGCAGCCGATCATGACGTTTGTGGGAAATCTGGGCTATGTGGCGGTTGCGGTCAGCGGCAGCATCCTGGCGGTGCGCGGCGCGATCGAGGTCGGGGACATTCAGGCGTTTATCCAGTATGTGCGCAATTTTACCCAGCCGATCACGCAGATCGCCCAGGTTTCCAATATGCTTCAGTCCACAGCGGCTGCGGCGGAGCGCGTGTTCGAGTTTCTGGAGGAGGAAGAGGAAGCACAGACCGCAGAAAATGCCGTTTCGACAGAAGGGCTGACCGGAGAGGTGACCTTTGACCATGTGCGGTTTGGCTATACGCCGGAAAAAATTATTATCAACGATTTTTCCTGCAAGGTAAAGCCGGGGCAGACGGTGGCGATCGTGGGGCCCACCGGGGCGGGAAAGACGACGATGGTAAAGCTTTTGATGCGGTTTTACGATGTGAACGGCGGTTCAATTTGTCTGGACGGACACGATGTGCGCCGGTTCAACCGGGGACAGCTGCGGGAGATGTTCGGCATGGTGCTGCAGGATACGTGGCTGTTTAAAGGCACGATCATGGAGAATATCCGCTACGGACGTCTGGACGCTACGGACGAAGAGGTGATCGCGGCGGCAAAGGCAGCCCACGCGGACCGGTTTATCCGGACGCTGCCCGGCGGCTATCAGATGGAATTAAACGAGGACGGAACGAATGTTTCGCAGGGACAAAAGCAGCTTCTGACGATCGCGCGGGCGATTCTTTCAGACAGCCCGATCATGATTCTGGACGAGGCGACCAGCTCTGTGGATACGCGGACGGAGATCCAGATCCAGAAGGCGATGAACAATCTGATGAAGGGGCGCACGAGCTTTGTCATCGCGCACCGCCTGTCCACGATCCGGGACGCCGACGTGATCCTTGTGATGAAGGACGGGGACATCGTTGAACAGGGCAGTCATGAGCAGCTTCTAAAGCAGGGCGGATTTTACGCGGAGCTTTATAATTCCCAGTTTGAAAAGACGGCGTAATATCCGTTAAAATATTGCAGTGTTTCCTTAAAATTTTGCATGGACAAAAGGCGGCGCGATGACGTATGATAACATTGTGCCGCCGTGCTGTGTCAGACCAGCCGGGCGGATAAAAAGGCATGCGAAAAGGGGAATCAGAAATGGCAGTTTATACAGACAAAGAGGGCAGGGTATTTACGCTGCAGACAAAAAACACGACCTATCAGATGAAAGCGGACGATCAGGGCGTGTTTTTGCATCTTTATTACGGGGAAAAGACGGACAACAGCGACAAATCCTATCTGATCCGCTGTGCGGACCGGGGATTTTCGGGGAATCCCTATGCGGTCGGGACAACGGACAGAAGCTATTCGCTGGATATGCTCCCGCAGGAGTACAGCAGCTTCGGGACGGGGGATTACCGCATCAGCGCGCTGCGGGTGCGGCAGGCGGACGGAAGCCGCGCGGCAGATTTAAGATATGCAGGGTATGAGCTTCGGAAGGGAAAATATAACATTCCGGGGCTTCCGGCGGCGTATGGTACGCAGGAGGAGGCGGATACGCTGGAAATCCGCTTGAAAGATGAGGCATGCGGATTGGAAGTACGGCTGTTGTACGGCGTTTTTGAAAAAGAGGACGTGATCACGAGGACGGTGCGGATCCTAAACCGTTCCGAAAAGACCGTTGCGCTGGAAAAAGCTGCCAGCCTGTGTCTGGACTGGCAGCAGGGAGACTTTGAGTGGCTTACCTTTTACGGGCGTCATGCGATGGAGCGGAATGTGCAGCGTACCGGCGTCGCCCATGGCGTGCAGTCGGTCGGCAGCGTGCGGGGCGCATCGAGCCATCATTATAATCCCTTCGTGGTTTTATGCGAAAGGGGAGCGGATGAGACAAGGGGGCTTTGCTACGGCGTTTCCTTTGTATACAGCGGGGAATTTCTGATCGAGGCAGAAAAGGATCAGGCGGATCAGACGAGGCTTGTGTGCGGCATCCATCCGGATAATTTTGACTGGACGTTAGCGCCGGGAGAAGGCTTTGACGCGCCGGAAGTGCTGATGAGCTGCAGCGCAGAGGGCTTTGGCAGGATGAGCCGCAATTTCCATGACCTGATCCGGGAACATATCTGCCGGGGAGAGTGGAAGCATAAACGCCGTCCGGTGCTGATCAACAACTGGGAGGGTACTTATTTTGACTTTACCGGGGACAAGCTCGTGTCCATCGCGGCAGAAGCGGCAAAGCTGGGTGTGGAGCTGTTTGTCATGGACGACGGATGGTTTGGAAAGCGCGACAGCGACAACTCTGGTCTGGGGGACTGGTATCCCAATGAGGAAAAGCTGGGCTGTACGCTCGGGGAGTTGGGGGCGCGGATCGAGGCGCTGGGAATGAAGTTCGGCATCTGGTTTGAGCCGGAATGTATTTCCGAGGACAGCAGCCTATACCGGGCGCATCCCGAATGGGCGGTGCAGATCCCGGGGCGGAAGCCGAATTTAAGCCGCAATCAGCTCATTCTGGACTTTTCGAGAACAGACGTCCAGGACTATATGATACAGCGGCTGTCGGCGGTTTTGGACAGCGCGCCGATTTCTTATGTAAAATGGGATTTTAACCGGAGCATCTGCGATAAGTTTTCAGAAGCGCTGCCTGCCGGGCGGCAGGGGGAAATGGCGCACCGCTTTATGCTGGGGCTGTACCGTGTGCTGGAAACGCTTCTGGAGCGGTATCCTCATCTGCTTTTGGAAGGCTGCAGCGGAGGCGGCGGACGGTTTGATACGGGAATGCTGTATTATTCGCCCCAGATCTGGTGCAGCGACGATACGGACGCAATCGAGAGACTCAGTATCCAGTACGGCACGTCCTTTGCTTATCCGGTGAGCACGATGGGGGCGCACGTTTCCGCAGTCCCGAATCACCAGACGGGCAGGGTAACGCCGATTTCGACGCGGGCGTGCGTGGCGATGGCGGGGACCTTTGGCTACGAGCTGGACGTCAACAAAATGACGGAGGAGGAAAAGGAAGCGGTAACCCGCCAGATACAGATTTTTAAGGAGCGCTACGACCTGATTTCCTATGGGAACTATTATCGGCTGACAGATCCGGGAAAGGACGCCTGCGCAGTTTGGGAGACGGCGGAAAAGGACGGTTCAAGGGCGCTGGTAAGCGCGGTATGGCAGCGCGTCTGCGCGACGCCGGCATTTTTGTGCGTGAAGCTGCGGGGACTGTGCGAAGAAGGCATGTACCGTGTAAAAAGGACCGCGCTGAAAAAAGAGGATGCTTGTGCGCGGGAAGTAGGGCAGCTGACGCTTTCGGGCTCTGCCCTGATGCACGGCGGGCTTCCGATCCCTCCCGCAGACGGCGATTATGCCGCATGGCAGCTGGATCTGGAACGGATTTCCTGAAAAAGAAACAGCTTTTTGACAATATTCCAAACTTACTTTATGCACTTTTTAGGGACTGTTCATAAAATGGACATATATTTGCCATCGTTTTCTCACAATTATAGGGTATTGTATTACTTGTAAAGGCGAAAGCCGGACACTTTTTCATTTTTCTTCCTTTCAAACATAACAGACGGGACTCCTGGCCAGAGGAGTCCCGTTTTGTATTTGGCTTGTTTTGTGTTTTGACAAAGGAAAGAAAGGAGTGCTAAAATAGAGCGGACAGCAGGCGGCAGACCGCCGCCGCTGAATGAGAAAAATAAAGGAGAACCGATATGGGCGAAGTAAAGACGGTTCCGGCGCGCAGCGAGGTAAGAAAAGAAGATACCTGGGCGCTGGAAGATATGTATGCAGACAGACAGGCGTGGGAAACTGCTTTTGCGGGGGCGAAAGAGCTGGCGGAACAGGCTGCTTCCTATGCAGGAAAGCTTGGGGAAAGCGCGGAAAACCTTTTTGACTACTGCCGGCTGGATGAGGAACTGGAATGCGTTTTGAGCGAGGTATACGGCTATGCGTCCAGAGTAAAGGATCAGGATACGTCGGATGCGGAAGGCCAGACGCTGGAAGCGCGGGCAATGGGGCTGTATGTGGAATGCAGCGGCATGACTTCCTTTGCAGGGCCGGAGATCCTTGCGGTTTCGGATGAAAAGCTGGAATCCTTCTATGCGGAAAAGCCGGAGCTGGAGCGCTACAGAAGAAGCATCGGCGAGCTGCGCCGCTGCCGGGAGCATATTTTATCCCCGGAGCTGGAAAAGGTGCTGGCGGACGCCGGAGAAATGGCGCAGGCGCCGGGCACGGTATATTCGATGCTCGTAAACGCGGACTTAAAATTTGATCCGGTCAGGGACAGCAGCGGACAGGAGTACGAGGTAACGGGCGGAAGCTTTATCCCGCTGATGCAAAGCCCCGACAGAGAGCTGAGAAAAGCGGCGTTTGAATCGCTGTATACCTCTTACGGAAATGTGATCAATACGGCGGCGTCCCTGCTCAATTCTCAGGTCAACCAGCTGAAATTTTTTGCAAAGGCGCGCAAATATCCGGATGCGCTCCATGCGTCTTTGGACAATACCAATGTGCCGGTGGAGGTGTATCATAACCTGATCGGCGCCGTACATGAGGACATCGGCGTGCTGCACCGCTATATGAAGCTGCGCAAGAAGCTGATGGGCGTAGACGAGCTTCATATGTACGATGTTTATACGTCCCTCGTTCCGGACGCGGACGTAAAGATCGCCTTTGAGGACGCCAAAAAAGAAGTGCTGGAAGCCACTGCCGTGCTGGGCAAAGAGTATACGGAGGTTTTAAAGGGCGGCTTTGAAAACCGCTGGATCGACGTTTATGAAAACAAGGGCAAGCGGGGCGGCGCATACAGCGCGGGACAGCTCGTCCATCCCTATGTGCTGTTAAACTATAAGGAAACGCTGGATTCTGAGTTTACGCTGGCGCATGAGATGGGACACGCGATGCACTCCTGGCTTTCCACCAAAAACCAGAATCCTGTGGACAGGGATTATGTGATCTTTGTGGCGGAGGTGGCGTCCACCTGCAACGAGGCGCTTCTGATGCAGCATCTGTTAAAGAAAACGGAGGACAAAAAGACAAGGGCATACCTGATCAACTATTTTCTGGAACAGTTCCGCACGACGCTGTACCGCCAGACGATGTTTGCGGAGTTTGAGCTGATGATCAACGAAGAAGTGGCAAAGGGCGGCAGCCTGACTGCAGAGGGCTTAAACAAAATGTACCATGACTTAAACGTGTTCTATTATGGGGAGGACGTTGTTGTGGACAGTCTGATCGACAGGGAATGGGCGCGGATCCCCCATTTTTACTACAATTATTATGTGTTCCAGTATGCGACCGGATTTTCCGCGGCGATGGCGCTGTCCAAACGCATTCTGGAGGAGGGGGAAGGCGCGGTAAAGGATTACCTTGCATTCCTGTCCGGCGGCTGCTCCAAGGATCCGATTTCTCTTCTGAGGGGCGCGGGCGTGGATATGAGGACAGCAGATCCTGTGCACAGCGCGCTGGCACTGTTTGACAGCCTTCTGGATGAAATGGAAGAATTGATGAAAGACTGAGCCGGATTTTCCGGATTATAGGGCAATGCCCGGATCGCTGCGTTATCAGACGATTCGGGCATTTGTGCGAATTTGTGAGATTTTATCAGAATAAAAAAAGAAAATGGTGCAGATTTCCAAAAAGCGGCTTGACACAATTTAAAACATTTGATAGACTATAAACAGTCAAGGGGCGGACAACAGAATCAGAATATAAAATTGGATTGTTACTGGCAGGCAGGCAAAACCATATTTTATAAGTTAATCAGACTCTATTTTGGATGTTCATGATTGATTTATAAAATGTGGTTTTTTGTTTTAAAGGACGCTGCACTGCGCCCGGCTGGAGTAGAACATGAAGATACAGAAGGTTATTAACAACAATGTGATCTCTGCCCTGGATGAGGGCGGGCAGGAGATCGTTGCGATGGGCAGAGGGATCGGTTTTCAGAAGAAAGCCGGGGAAGAGCTTGCAGAAAGCGCTGTGGAAAAGGTATTCCGCTTAAAAAGCCCCGATCTGCTGGAACGGTTTAAGCAGCTTTTGGCAGATATGCCGCTGGAGTGCATCCAGGTTTCGGACCGGATCATTTCCTATGCCAAGGAGCGGCTTCCGATGCGGCTGAACCAGAACGTCTATCTGACGCTGACAGACCATATCGCGTTTGCGCTTAAGCGCTATGAGGAAGGGATGCTTTTTGAAAATGCCCTTTACGGAGAGATCCGGCGCTTTTATCCGGAGGAATTCCAGATCGGGCAGAAAGCGCTTTTGCTGATTGAAGAGCAGACCGGCGTGCGGCTCCCGGAGGATGAGGCGGCATCCATTGCGTTCCATCTGGTAAACGGCGAGTTCGGCGGACTCAAGATCCGGCACACACAGGTTATGACGGATATGATCCGGCATCTGGCAGAGCTTGCGGGAGAGGCATACCCGCTTCCGGCGGATTCGATCTATACGGACCGGCTGGTGACCAATCTGAAATTTATTCTGAGCCGTATGATCCAGAACCGTCCTGCGGTAACGGCAGGAGACGAGGAGCTGAACGCTTTTGTGCGGATGCACTGCCCAAAGGAGTATGAACTCGCGCAAAAGATGAAAGACTACATAAAGTCCGTCATAGACTGTGAAATGACGGAAGACGAAACGGTTTATATGGCATTACAGTTAAAATACACGGCGCAGCCGAAGTGACAGGAGGATACTGAAATGGGATTTTTTGACAAGTTTAAGAAAAACGGCGCAAATGCGGGCATCGTGCTGGCAGCTCCGATGAAGGGAAAATGCGTCGGCATCAAGGAAGTTCCCGATCCGACATTCGGAGAGGAGATTTTAGGAAAGGGGATTGCAATCGAGCCTGAGGACGGCCATGTATATGCGCCCGCAGACGGCACGATCAGCACGGTATTCCCGACAGGACACGCGGTCGGCATGACGACGGCGGACGGCGCAGAGATCCTGATCCATATCGGCCTTGATACGGTTGAATTAAACGGCGGCCCCTTCGAGCTGAAGGTAGAGAGCGAACAGCAGGTAAAAAAAGGTGACCTTCTGGTTGTGGCAGATCTGGATGCGATCCGCAAAGCGGGCAAGGCGACGATCACGCCGATGGTCATCTGCAATACGGATGAATACGGCAGCATCGAGTGCTTTACGGACAAGGCGGTTGAACCGGGCGACGAAGTGATGAAGCTTGCAAAGTAAGCGTGCAGGAAGGATAAGAAAATGATTGTTTGTTCCGGAAAGAGCGTCCTGAAAGGGGTCGCAATCGGTAAGATTTATTTTTACAAGAAACAGGAATATGTCCTGGAGAAAAAGACGGTAACAGATACGGAAGCCGAGGTGGCGCGTTTTGAGGCGGCAAAAGCCGAGGCGATGGAGCAGCTGGACGCCCTGTATCATAAGGCGCTGGAGGAAGCCGGCGAAGAGCAGGCGATGATCTTTGATGTGCATAAGATGATGCTGGACGACGGAGACTATCTGGAAGCCATCTGCAATACGATCCGCAAGGAGAAGGTCAATGCGGAATATGCGGTAAGCGTGACCGGGGAAAATTTTGCGGCGGTGTTTGCTTCCATGGACGACGATTACATGAAAGCCCGCGCGGCTGACGTGAAGGATATTTCCGGCAGGGTAGTCAATGTGCTGGCGGGGATCGGGGACGGAAGCATTGATTCCGACGTCCCGGTGATCCTTCTGGCAGACGATCTGTCCCCCAGCGAGACGGTGCAGCTGGATAAGAGCAAGATTCTGGCGTTTGTTACCAAAAACGGTTCCGCCAATTCCCACACCGCGATCCTGGCGCGTTCGATGAACATTCCGGCGCTGGTAAAGACAGAGGTGGAGCTTTTGGAGGAATACAACGGCATGGACGCCGTTGTGGACGGCATAGACGGGACGTTTATTATCGGTCCCGACGCAGAGACGTCTGAAAAGATGGCTCACAAAAAAGAAGCCTACGAAAAAGAGCAGGGCGAGCTGCTTGACCTGATCGGGAAGGACAATGTGACGACCGACGGACGCCGGATCAACGTATACGCCAACATCGGCAGCGTTGAGGATGTGGAGAAGGTCCTTGCAAACGACGGGGGCGGCATCGGGCTTTTCAGAAGCGAATTTCTGTATCTTGGCAGGGAGGATTATCCGACTGAGGAAGAGCAGTTTGAGATTTACAAAGAGGTCCTGTCCCGCATGGGCGGCAGGAAGGTCATCATCCGGACGCTGGACATCGGCGCGGATAAGCAGGTGGATTATTTCAACCTCCCGAAGGAGGAAAATCCCGCGATGGGATACCGTGCGATCCGTATCTGTCTGGACAGGGTGGAGATTTTCAAGACGCAGCTTCGCGCGATCTACAGGGCATCTGCATTTGGGACCGCTTCGATCATGTTCCCGATGATCATTTCCGTAAGCGAGATCAGACGGATCAAAGAGATCGTGGAAGAGGTCAAGGCAGAGCTTAAAGCGGAAGGCGTAAGCTTTGGCGAGGTAGAGCTGGGGATTATGGTAGAGACGCCTGCGGCGGTCATGATCAGCGAAGAGCTGGCAAAAGAGGTCGAGTTTTTCAGCATCGGCACAAACGACCTGACCCAGTATACGCTGGCGATCGACAGGCAGAACCAGAGCCTTGACAATATTTATGATTCCCACCATCCGGCAGTGCTTCGGATGATCCAGATGACGATAGAAAACGGCCATAAAGGCGGCGCGTGGGTAGGCATCTGCGGCGAGCTTGGAAGCGATACGACGCTGACAAAGACGTTCGTCGATATGGGAATCGATGAGCTTTCCGTATCCCCGACCTATATACTGGGGCTGCGCAAGGCAATCCGCGAAATTTAAGTGATTTTTCAGAAAGGAGATCTGATTTAAAATGAAACAGTTTTCTTACACCATTCAGGATGAGCTGGGCATTCACGCAAGACCGGCAGGGCTTCTGACAAAAGAGGCTTCCAAATTCAAGAGCACGGCATCCGTTGCATGCAACGGCAAAAAGGGCGACGCCAAAAAGATCATGTCCCTGATGATGCTGGGCGCAAAGAAAGGCAATACCGTTGAATTTACGGTAGAAGGCGAGGATGAGGAAGCGGCAGCGGCAGCGCTGGAAGCTTTCCTGAAAGAGAATCTGTAATTGGACAGATGATTGTCCGCGTGTGCGGACTGCGTAAATGTGTGTGCACCGTCTCCCGCATCATATGTGGGAGGCGAGCCAAATAAAAATCAGGTTCCGTAGCTAGGGCGGAACTACATATTAAAAAAGGGGGTACTCCTTATGAAATGGTTGCAGAAACTCGGTAAAGCGTTAATGCTTCCGGTTGCATGTCTGCCGATCTGCGGTATTCTGATGGGCATCGGATATCTGATGTGTCCTTCTACCATGCAGGGCGGTGAAGTTACTGGTATTGTCCAGATGATTGGTTTCTTCCTTGTAAAAGCGGGCGGCGCTCTGATTGATAACATCGCGATCCTGTTCGCGATCGGTGTCGGCGTCGGCATGGCGGACAACAACGACGGTACAGGCGGCCTTGCGGCTCTGGCTTCCTGGCTGATGATCACATCCCTGCTTTCCACAGGCGTTGTAACAACCCTGATGCCTTCTATCGCTGAAAATGCAAAGGCAAGCCTTGCGTTCAGCAAGATCCAGAACCCTTTCATCGGTATTCTGGCAGGTGTGATCGGCTCTGTATGCTACAACAAGTTTAAGGGAACAAAGCTGCCCGACTGGCTGTCCTTCTTCTCCGGCAAGCGCTGCGTTACGATCATCGCAGGCGTTGTTTCCATCATCGCTGCAGCAATCCTGCTGTTTGCATGGCCTCTGATCTTCGGTGGCTTGGTAGCGCTGGGCGAAGGCATCGCAAGCCTGGGCGCAGTTGGCGCAGGTATCTATGCGTTCCTGAACCGTCTGCTGATCCCGTTTGGACTGCATCATGCGCTGAACAACGTATTCTGGTTTGATACCATCGGTCTGGGCGACCTGTCCCACTTCTGGGCAGGCGAGACATCTGCAGATGTAAAATGGAGCCTTGGTATGTATATGTCCGGTTTCTTCCCTTGTATGATGTTTGGTGTTCCCGGTGCGGCTCTGGCGATGATCCAGACAGCAAAGAGCAACAAGAGAAAAGTAGCGATCGGTCTGGTTGGCTCCGCAGCCATCTGTGCGTTTGTCTGCGGCGTTACCGAGCCCTTCGAGTTCTCTTTCATGTTCCTTGCACCTGCACTGTACGTAATCTACGCTGCACTGTACGGCATTTTCACAGTGATCACCGTTATGCTTGGCTTCCGTGCGGGCTTCTCTTTCTCCGCCGGCGCAACAGACCTGCTGTTCTCCGCATCTCTGCCTGCAGCTGCTAAGACATGGCTGATCCTGCCTCTGGGCCTTGCTGCATTCGTTGTATTCTATCTGGTATTCAGATTTGCGATCGTGAAGTTTGACTTAAAGACTCCCGGCCGTGAGGACGACGATGTAGAGGCTGAAAAGAGCGTTAAGCTTTCCAACAACGACTTTACAGAAGTTGCAAAGATCGTTCTGGAAGGTATCGGCGGCAAAGAAAACGTTGCAAGCCTTGACAACTGCATCACAAGACTTCGTTTCGAGATCAAAGACTATACCAAGGTTGACGAGAAGAAGATCAAATCCGCTGGTGTTGCGGGCGTTATCCGTCCCAACAAGACTGCGGTACAGGTTATCGTTGGTACCAAGGTTCAGTTCGTTGCTGACGAAATGAAGAAGATGCTGTAAAGCGTTTTTCAAAAGATAAACTGAATATTGTGCGTGCTCGAAGAGGGCACTGATCCCTAGCGCATCGGGAGCCTTCCAAAAGGAGGCTCCCGATTTTTGCAAAAGGTATTGAGAAAAGTTTCAGAATGAGCTAAAATAGAAGACAGGACTGGCGGGCTTCCGCTATTAAACAGCCGCGTATGCGGCGGAAAGAGGACAAGATGAGAATTATCAGAACAAAAGACTATAATGACATGAGCAGAAAAGCAGCGAATTACATCGGCTCGCTGATCATCAACAAGCCTGACTGCGTGCTTGGTCTTGCGACCGGTTCCACCCCGATCGGAACATACAAAAATCTGGTTGCAGGCTATGAGAACGGCGATTATGATTTCTCCAAAGTAAGAAGCGTAAACTTAGACGAGTACAAGGGGCTTCCGAAGGAGAACGAGCAGAGCTACTACTATTTCATGCATGACAATCTGTTCTCCCATGTAAACATCGATCCTGCAAACACCCATCTGCCGGACGGCACAGAGCCTGACAGCGAGAAGGCATGCGCAGAGTACAACGAGGTGATCGCTTCCATGGGCGGCGTTGATCTGCAGCTGTTAGGCCTTGGCCACGACGGACACATCGGCTTCAACGAGCCTAACGATGAGTTCGACAAGGAGACGCACTGCGTAGATCTGACAGAGATGACGATTGAAGCCAACAAGCGTTTCTTTAACTCCATCGACGAGGTTCCCCGTCAGGCATATACAATGGGCGTTGGCACGATCATGCGTGCAAAATGCGTGCTGATGGTTGTCAGCGGCAAGGATAAAGCCCAGATCTTAAAGGATGCGTTCTTCGGACCGGTTACACCTCAGGTTCCGGCTTCTATTTTACAGTTCCATCCGAATTTCGTTCTGATCGCAGACGAGGATGCCCTGTCTTTGATCTGAGACAGCAGTTCAGGGATGTTTTTTCATCGGATTTTCTGAGCAGTCAGAAGAAAATGGGAAGTGCTGCGGTGCGGTTCGTGCCGCGGCATTTTCCATTTTGCGGGAAAGTCCGTTTTACGAAGTCAAACATGACGCGAAAAGGAGGTTATCATGGTTATTCAGAGTAAAAGAGTGTGGATCGCCGGACAGTTTATCCCGGCACAGTTGGAGGTTGAAGAAGGAAAGATCAGCAATATTTATCCTTACGGGACAAAGACGGCTGACGAGGATTTTGGGGAGAAGCGCATCGTGCCCGGCTTTATTGACGTGCATACCCACGGCGCATACGGCTTTGACACAAATGACGCGGAAGCGGACGGCTTAAGAGACTGGATGAAGCGGATTCCCGAGGAGGGCGTGACCTCGATCCTGCCTACGACCGTAACGCAGATGCCCGACGTCCTGACAAAGGCAGTTGCAAATGTGGCAAAGGTTGTGGAAGAGGGTTATGAAGGCGCGGAGATCCTCGGCATCCATTTTGAAGGCCCCTATCTGGACATGGAATACAAGGGGGCACAGCCGCCGGAGGCGATCGCCGTTCCGACCGTAGAGCAGTTTAAAATGTATCAGGAAGCGGCGCACGGCATGATCAAATATATCACGATGGCGCCGGAACATGATCCGGATTTTGCGCTGACAAAATACTGCAGCCAGACTGGCGTGGTAGTGAGCATGGGACATTCCAGCGCGACCTACGAGCAGGCGCTGATGGGCATTGCAAACGGCGCGACAAGCATGACCCATGTTTATAACGGCATGACGCCCTACCATCACAGAAAGCCGGGACTGGTAGGCACGGCGATGCGCGTGCGCGATATTTACGGCGAGATCATCTGCGACGGCTGCCATTCCCATCTGGCGGCGCTGAATAATTACTTTACGGCAAAGGGCAGGGATTATTCCGTTATGGTCAGCGATTCCCTGCGCGCAAAGCATTGCCCTCCGGGCGGCAACTACGAGCTGGGCGGACATCCGATCGAGATCGGGGAGGACGGCCTGGCGCGCTTAAAGGGCACGGATACGATCGCAGGAAGCACCCTGAACATGAATAAGGGCTTAAAGATCCTCGTGGAGGATGCGATGATCCCGTTTGACGCAGCGTTAAATTCCTGCACGATCAACCCGGCGCGGGCGCTTCGGGTGGACGACCGCAAGGGCAGGCTGGCGGCGGGCTATGACGCCGATCTGGTCGTTTTAGAGGACGATTACAGCGTGGCGCAGACCTACTGCAGAGGGACTGCGATGTTATAAGGAGACACCGAAGAAGGAAGGAGGATTCCCATGGTGGAGCTTAGCTGTAAGCAGACGGAAAAGCTGATCCTGCAGTTTATCAAAGATGAGATGGATGAGCGCACAAAAAAACAGTTTCTGGAGCATGTGGAATCCTGTCCGTCCTGTCTGGAGGAGTTGAGCATCCAGTTTCTTGTGACGACAGGGATGCAGAGGCTGGAAAACGGAGATACTTTTGATTTAAACAGGGAGCTGCGCATGAAGATCGACACAGAAAAACGCCATCTTCATGTGCTGGATTCCATGCAGCACGGGCTGTATGCGACGGAGGCGCTGGCGATCCTTGCGACGGTGATGATCCTGATGATCTTTGTGCTGTAGCATATTTTTGATGGAATGGAGATTTGAATGAGCGAAAAACTGGTTTTGATCGACGGACACAGCATATTGAACCGTGCTTTTTACGGGGTTCCGGATCTTACCAATGCACAGGGGCTGCATACCAATGCGGTATACGGCTTTTTAAATATCCTGTTCAAGCTGCTGGACGAGGAGAAGCCGGATTATCTGACGGTGGCGTTTGACGTAAAGGCGCCGACCTTCCGGCATGAGATTTTTAAGGAATACAAAGGGACGAGAAAGCCGATGCCAAAGGAGCTGCACGAGCAGGTCCCGGTTTTAAAGGACGTGCTTCACGCTATGGGAATCAAGACGATGGAGCAGGCGGGACTGGAGGCGGACGACATACTTGGTACGCTTGCGAAGCGGGCGGAAAAGGAAGGAATGGATGTATCTCTCGTTTCCGGCGACCGGGATCTTTTGCAGATTGCCACGGATAAGATCAAGATCCGCATTCCAAAGACGAAGGGCGCGCGCACGGAGGTGGAGGATTATTATGCCGCCGACGTAGAGGAAAAATACGGCGTGACCCCGGCAGGCTTCATTGAGCTCAAGGCGCTGATGGGCGATACGGCGGACAATATCCCGGGTGTGCCGAAGGTCGGGGAAAAGACGGCGGCAGAGCTTTTAAAGCAGTTTTCTACGCTGGACAATTTGTATGCCCATGTGGAGGAGGTAACCAAAAAGGCGGTGCGGGAGTCGCTGATCGCCAACAGGGATCTTGCCTATTTAAGCCTGACGCTGGCGACGATCAACGTAGACAGCCCGGTGGAGCTTGCATGGGAAGAGGCACGTTTAAAGGAGCTTTTTACGCCGGAGGCATATGAGCTGTTTACCCGGCTGGAATTTAAAAATATGCTGGGACGGTTTGGGACGACGGCGGCAGTAAGCAGCCTGACCGATAAGATCCAGATGACGTCGGATTTTGGAGAGGCGCAGAACGTGTTTGACCGTGCGGGTCAAAGCAGCCTGTGCGGCTTTTATATCGCGACGGATACGGATGAAAGGGAGATGTGCGCGCTGGCGCTTTGCTTTGGGGAGGAAGAAATCCATGTGCTTTGCGCGGAAGGGTTTGTGACGCCGCAGTGGCTGTGCAGCCAGCTTTCCGCGTTATATGAAAAGGGGGTAAGGCTGTCGGCCTTCCATATGAAGAAGGCATACGGCGCGCTTCTTTCCGGGATCGGAGGAAAAGCGGAATACGCCGGAGGCAAAGAAGAAAACGGCGGAGGCAAAGAGGAATGCACCAAGGCAGCGGAAACGCCGGACAGCATCCGCTGTAGGACAAAGACGCTTTTTGATGTGCTGATCGCGGCGTATCTTTTAAACCCGCTGAAAAACGACTACGAGCCGGAGGATGTGGCGAACGAATATCTGGGTCTTTCCTTACAGAGCCGGAAGCAGCTGTTCGATAAAATGCCGTTGACCAAAGCGGTCACGGAAAAGCCGGACGCTTTTGCGGCGTATGCGGGCGGGATCGCCTACGTCTGCTTTGCGGCGCAGGAAAAGCTTGCGGCAAGGCTTGCAGAGGAAGGGATGCAGTCTCTTTTTGAAGAGATCGAGATGCCCCTTTCCCGCGTCCTTTACGAGATGGAAAAGGAAGGGATCGCGGTGCGCCGGGAGGAGCTGCAAAGCTACGGCGACGCGTTGACCGGAAGGATCGGGGAGCTGGAACAATCGATCCATGAAAAGGCGGGCTGTGAATTTAACATCAATTCCCCGAAGCAGCTGGGCGAAGTGCTTTTTGAAAAAATGGGCTTAAAGGGCGGCAAAAAGACAAAGACCGGCTATTCGACGGCGGCGGACATTCTGGAAAAGCTTGCGCCGGACAACCCGGTTGTGGAAGAGATTCTGGAATACCGGGGGCTTACGAAGCTGAAATCGACCTATGCGGATGGGCTTGCAGATTATATCGGGGCAGACGGCAGGATCCATACGTCCTTTAACCAGACGATCACGGCGACGGGGCGGATTTCCTCGACGGAGCCAAACCTTCAGAATATCCCGATGCGCACGGAGCTGGGGCGGCTGATCCGGAAGGTGTTTGTGCCAAAGGACGGCTATGTGTTTACGGACGCGGATTATTCCCAGATCGAGCTGCGCGTGCTGGCGCACATTTCCGGGGACGAACAGCTGATCGAGGCGTATCAGAGCGACGCGGACATCCACCGGATCACCGCGTCCAAGGTATTCCACACGCCCTTTGAAGAGGTAACCGATCTGCAGAGAAGAAACGCGAAGGCGGTAAATTTCGGCATCGTATACGGGATCAGCTCCTTTGGACTGAGTCAGGATCTGAGCATTACCCGGAAGGAGGCGGCGGAGTATATCGAGCAGTATTTTGCAACCTATCCGAAGGTAAAGGAATTTCTGGACGCACAGGTGGAGCAGGCGAAGGAAAAGGGCTATGTGACGACGCTGTACGGCAGAAAGCGCCCGATCCCGGAGCTTGCCTCCAGCAACTTCATGCAGCGCTCCTTTGGCGAGCGGGTGGCGATGAACTCGCCCATTCAGGGAACGGCGGCGGACATCATGAAGATCGCGATGATCCATGTGTGGGAAGAGCTGCGTGAAAGAAAGCTTTCGTCCCGCCTGATCTTACAGATCCACGACGAGCTTCTCATTGAAACAAAGCAGGAAGAGGCAGAAGAGGTGGCGCAGCTTCTGGCAGATCAGATGAAGCGTGCCGCCAATCTGGCGGTTTCTCTGGAAGTGGATCTTCATACCGGGAAAAACTGGTACGACGCAAAGTAAAAAAACGCAGAAAGAAAAAGCAGAAATAAGATATTAGAAATAAGATATTAGAAATAAGATATTAGAAATAAGATACAAAACGGGGACTGACGTGAAAACCATAGGGATTACGGGCGGGATCGGGGCAGGCAAATCCTGTATCCTGTCTTACATACAACAAAACTGCAACTGCCGCATCCTTTTGTCGGACGAGGCTGCGCATGAGATCCAGGAGCCGGGCGCAGTCTGCTATGACAGGCTTGTGGCGCTTCTGGGAAAGGACGTGCTGAAGGAGGACGGCAGGATCGACCGCAAAAAAATGGCGGCGGCGATCTTTTCAGACGGCGGGCTGCTGAAAAAAGTAAACGGGATCATCCATCCGGCGGTAAAGGAGCATATTCTGGAAGAAATCGAAAGGGAGCGGCAGGCGGGAGAAAGGGACGTCTTTTTTCTGGAAGCGGCGCTTTTGATCGAGGAAGGCTATGATAAGCTTCTGGACGAGCTCTGGTACATTTATGCGGACGAAGAGACGCGGCGCAGGCGGCTTTCGGAAGACCGGGGCTATTCGCAGGAGAAGATCGACCATATTTTCAAAAGCCAGCTTCCGGAGGAGGCGTTTCGGGCGCACTGCAAAGTTATCATTGACAACAGCCGTGACTTAGGGGATACTTACAGGCAGATAGACGAGAGATTAAAGGAAGCGGGACTGAAAAGATGAGACTATGCAGCATTGCCAGCGGCAGCAGCGGAAACTGCATTTATGCGGGAACAGAGGCGACCCACGTCCTTGTGGACGCAGGGATCAGCGGGAAGCGGGTGGAAAACGGCTTAAAGGAGCTCGGGCTGTGCGCCCGGGATCTGGACGGGATTTTGGTGACCCATGAGCATAATGACCATGTGAGCGGACTGGGCGTTTTGAGCCGGCGCTACGGAATCCCGATCTATGCGACGGCAAAGACCGCAGACGCGATCCGGGGCTGCAAAAGCCTTGGGGCGATCCCGGACGGGCTTTTTTATGAAGTGAGGGCAGACGAACCGTTTCGGATCAAGGATCTGACGGTAAACCCGATGCGGATTTCGCACGATGCGGCGGATCCGGTCGGCTACCGCTTTTTTTACGGAAATAAGAGGGCGGCGGTCTGCACGGATCTGGGAACCTATAACGATTATACGGTGGAATGCCTAAAGGGCATGGATGTGCTTTTGCTGGAGGCAAACCATGACGTCAACATGCTGCAGGTGGGCAGCTATCCGTATCATTTAAAGCAGCGGATCCTGGGAAACAGAGGGCATCTGTCCAATGAAAATTCCGGGAGGCTTTTAAGCCGCGTGCTCCACGACAATTTAAAAAAGGTCGTGCTGGGGCATCTGAGCCATGAAAACAATTTGCCGGAGCTTGCATACGAGACGGTGCGGATGGAGATCGATCTGGCGGACAACCCGTACCGCGCAGGGGATTTCCCGATTCAGGTCGCCAAGAGGAGCGAGGTTTCGGAGGTAATCGCATTCTGACAGACGCGGCAGGAGCGCTATTTTTGAACAAAAGCAGGGAGGAAGAGAGCATGAAAAAAAGAAGCATTATTACGGTAGTAGGACAGGATACGGTGGGGATCATTGCAAAGGTGTGCACCTATCTTGCAGAAAATGACATCAATATTTTAGATATTTCCCAGACGATCGTACAGGGATATTTCAACATGATGATGATCGTGGACATGAACGCCTGCGGCAAGGAGTCCGGCGCAGTCTCCACAGAGCTTGCAGAGCTGGGCGAAAGCATCGGCGTGGTCATCAAATGTCAGCGCGAGGATATTTTTGCGCAGATGCACAGAATCTGAGGAGGGCATATGATCAACATTTACGAAGTGACAGAAACCAATGACATGGTGGAAAAAGAAAATCTGGACGTGCGCACGATCACGATGGGTATCAGCCTGCTGGACTGCATCGACGCCGATCTGGACGTCTGTCTGGAAAAAATTTACAAAAAGATCACGGAATCCGCGAAGGATCTTGTAAAGACCGGCGACGAGATCGCGCAGGAATTTGGCGTTCCGATCGTGAACAAGCGTATTTCCGTGACGCCGATCGCGCTGGTAGGCGGCGCGGCGTGCAAAACGCCGGAGGATTTTGCGCGGATCGCAGAGGTGCTGGACAAGGCGGCGCATGAGGTCGGCGTAAACTTTATCGGCGGCTATTCCGCGATGGTAAGCAAGGGCATGACGGCGGCGGACGAGCTTTTGATCCGCTCCATCCCGCTGGCGCTGTCCAGAACCCAGAATGTGTGCAGCTCCGTCAACGTAGGCTCCACCCGCTGCGGCATCAACATGGACGCGGTGCGCCTGATGGGCGAGATCATCAAGGAGACGGCGGAATATACCAAAGAGGACGATTCTTTGGGCTGCGCAAAGCTTGTGGTATTCTGCAATGCGCCGGACGATAACCCGTTTATGGCGGGCGCGTTCCACGGCGTGACGGAAGCGGACCGCATCATCAACGTGGGCGTCAGCGGTCCCGGCGTTGTAAAGACCGCGCTGGAAAAGGTGCGCGGCGAGAGCTTTGAGGTGCTGTGCGAGACGATCAAAAAGACGGCGTTTAAGGTAACGCGCGTCGGTCAGCTCGTGGCAAAGGAGGCTTCCCGCAGACTGGGCGTTCCGTTCGGTATCGTGGATCTGTCCCTTGCACCGACGCCCGCGATCGGGGATTCCGTTGCGGACATCCTGTGCGAGATCGGTCTGGAATATGCGGGAGCGCCGGGAACGACGGCGGCGCTGGCTCTTTTGAACGATCAGGTAAAAAAAGGCGGCGTTATGGCGTCCTCCTATGTGGGCGGCTTAAGCGGCGCGTTTATCCCGGTCAGCGAGGATCAGGGCATGATCGACGCGGTAACGGCGGGCGCGCTGACACTGGAAAAGCTGGAAGCGATGACCTGCGTGTGCTCCGTCGGGCTTGATATGATCGCGATTCCGGGCGATACGAAGGCGACGACGATTTCCGGCATTATCGCGGATGAGATGGCGATCGGCATGATCAATGCAAAGACGACTGCGGTGCGCCTGATCCCCGTGATCGGAAAGGGCGTGGGAGAGACGGTGGAATTCGGCGGCCTGTTGGGCTATGCGCCGATCATGCCGGTAAATCCCTTTGGCTGCGACGCGTTTGTAAACAGGGGCGGCAGGATCCCGGCGCCGATCCACAGCTTTAAGAACTAAAAAGGGTGCGCACTTGCGCACACCTTCATACAATAATAATCTGCCGGGTATATTCGTGAACCGGCTTTGGAATGGCGGCGGTGCACTCTGATGAGCGCATTGCCGCTGTTCTTTTTCGGTAAACGGCATTTTCCCACATGTGGGAAGCCAGAACGTCCTTTTCAAACATCCGCATCGCGTCGGGAGAAAGGCGTTTGGCTGCGTCTGCCGGCTTGGAGATCAGGGGGATCCCGCTGTTTTTTTTGATGGAAGAAAGCAGGGGAGCTGCGGATTTTTGGAAGCCTAAAATGCGCGCGTAGCAGGCATACTGATTCTGCCGTGCATCTTCCAGCTGTTCTGCGGAAATGGAGAGCAGAATGCGGCAGAGCGCGCGGCTGATGCGGCTGTAGGTAATCTCCCGGGTTTTTAAGGAGGCGCACAGTTCCTCCCAGCCGCCGGAAAAGAGGCGGCTTTTTTCCAGCTTGTCGGAAAGCTCCCGCGTGACGTCCGCGCAGCGGGCAAATTCCCCGGGGGCGGCGGTCAGAAGCCGGTATTTAAGCTCGGCGGAAAGGTCGTCGGGAAACAGACAGCTGTTTGTCAATAAAATGTCATTCCACAGCGGAAGCGTCTGGGGGGGAACCGCACTGCGCAGAATTTCCGAAAAGGAATCTGCATCCTGTGTATTCAGAGCTGTGCGGATACCGGAGGCAGAAAAGGGAGGTATGCCCTTTTCCTGAAACAGGTCATGGGAAAGGGGGGCGGCATCATGGTAGCCGGCACCCTTCCGGGCAATGGTAAAAGGCTGGACGGCGCTTTTTGTGCGAAGCAGGGCGGCAGTATATTCCAGTCCGAGCAGGTTGTTGGGGCTGGAAAAAAAGCTGCCGCAAAATTCGGGCAGAAACGTGTCCAGCGCTTTCTGGCGGGCGGCGGGGAAGGAAAGCCCCTGCCTCAGCCCTTCTTGCAGGCAGGCGGAAAACGGTTCCGGTTCGTCGGTTAAGAGGGCGGCGGCTTTCAAAAACGGCTCGATCGCACCGGCTTCGCTGCCAAAGCAAAGGCTGTCCGCAACGCCCAGATGATTCAGCAGGGAGACGCTTCCTGCGGCAAAATCCCCGGCGCTTCCGGCAGAATACAAAACGGGAAGCTCCAGAACCAGATCGGCGCCGCACAAAAGCGCCATGCGGGTGCGGGTATATTTGTCCAGAAGGGCAGGCGCGCCCCGCTGCACGAAGCTTCCGCTCATGACGGCGATCACATAATCTGCGCCGGTCACCCTGCGCGTCTGTTCGATATGGTAGGCATGGCCTTTGTGAAGCGGATTGTATTCGACGATGATTCCTGCGGTTTTCATATGGGCTGCTCCTGTGTAAAAATGGTGGTACGCTGTGCCGGACAGCTTCGGTTATACGCTTACGATCTGCTTTCCGGTCGCCTGCTCGATGAAGGTGCGGAATTCGTTTAAGGGCTTTCCGGAAAAATGCTTTTTGTCATAGACCTGCGCGTGGCTGACATTGTAAATGAACACAAAATAATCCTCGGTTTCCGCAATCGTGTTGATCCTGCTGTAGGTAAAGGTATTTGTGTTTGCTTTGGTGCTGGAAATAAATTCACTGTTTTTAAAGACCGTTTTGACCGTTTCTGTGCCGGGAGCCAGCTTTTTGCGGGCAAAATAGCCGTTGATCGAATCTTCCCAGATTAAAAATACGAGGAGCACGGCGGCAATCGTGAGCGTAATGAGGGAGCGTTTGGTTAAAAGAAAGAAAAATCCCGTTTCGGGCGTCCAGCAGGACAGGAACAGGGAAAAGACCACGACGGTCCAGCCGAGGATATGGGTGCAGAGGCTGTTTTTTTTGCGGACTGTTTTGCGCAGTGCCTTTGACATGGCGGTCATGGCTTTTTGGTTATATTGTGTTTCACAGGAAAGGTTCATAATGTCAGTTTCTCCTTTGGGTAATTTTATGATACTGCCTATTCTATCATAATTTTGCGGGAAGAGTCAAAAAGATCGCATTTTTCCGCTTTACGGTATGGGGTAGGGAAGGTATACTGGTAGTAATGAAAGCGGCAGGCTTGGAAATGAGTTGGAGGCGGAAGAAGGATGGAATGGAAAACGGAGTTTAAAACCGGTTTGTTTGGCGGGTTTGACAAGCGGGACGTGCTGGATTATCTCGAGGAAATAAAGGCGGAGTATGAAGCGGAGCAGCAGCTGGCAAAAAGGCTGGTCGGAGAGGCGAAGGCGCAGGCGGAGGAGGAAAATCTGATGCGCCAGAAGCTGAGCCAGCAGCTGGAAGAGGAGCAGGAGAAGGCTGCGGCTGCAAAGGCAGAGATTTTGCAGCTCGGCGAGGAGTTGGCGGCGAAGCGGCAGGAGGCAGAGCGCAGCGAGGTGGAGCTTCTGCAGTCCCATGAGGAGCTGACGAAGGCAAAGGCAGAGTCGGAAGCGTGCAGGCAGGAAGCAGAAGAGCTGCGCGCAGAGTCGGAAGCGTGCAGGCAGGAAACGGAGCAGCTGCGCGCGGAAGCGGAAGCGCACAGGCAGGAAGCAGAGCAGCTGCGCGCGGAAGCAGAAGGGTGCAGGCAGGAAACGGAAGAGTTGCGTACAGAATCGGAAGCGCACAGGCAGGGGACAGAGCAGCTGCGCGCAGAAGTGAAAGGATGCAGACAGGAAGCAGAAGCGCTGCGTGCAGAATCGGAAGCGCACAGGCAGGAGGCAGAAGCTTTGCGGCAGCAGCTGGAAGCTGCGCTGACAGAGCTGGCACAGCAAAAAGAGGAAGCCGAAACGCTGTCAGGATTGCTGAAACAGCGGGAAGAAACGGAAGAAGATGAGCAGTCGGAGCGGAATCAGGCTTTGACGGAAACAAGGCAGGCGCTGACTGAAACGGAGGAACGGCTGGAAGCCGAGATACTCAAAAGAGAGGAAGCTGAGCGCGGCAATGAGCAGCAGCGGTCGATCCTGCGGCAGTATCAGAGGCAGCTGAAGCTTCTTCGGCAGCAGATGATCGTTTTAAAACGGGAAAATGCGCAGCTGAGGGCAAAGGCAGCCGCAGCGCCGGGCAGCGAGGTAGCGTCGGCGCTGCGGAACGGGCTGGAAAATGTGATGCGGTATGTGACGCCCGGAAAGGATACGGCGCGGCGCGGCACGGGGGATCCGGATGGCAGCGCCGGAAAAAGCAGGATGGTTTCCGGAAAAAGCGGGCTTACAGAAAAAGACAGGATGATGCAAAAAGGCGGCTCTGTGCAAAAGGACGGTATTGTGCAGGCGGATACTGCATCAAAAGACAGCACTGCGCAAAAGGACGGCACGCCGCAGCATTACCGGGAGCATGTGAGCGAGGTAAACAAAACGATCGCGGACGCGCAGAAACGGATCGCAAGGATGCTGGAAGCGCTGGAATCCGACGTGGAGCCGCCGGAAATAAAATAGTATAAAAATTCCCTTTTCGGACATAATGACAGAAAAAGGCGCGCAGAATGTGTTTTTGCCGTCAGGGATCAAAATGGCGGGAAGGGAGTTTTTTTATGGGAAAAATGAGCGGCAGTCTGGCTGACGATATGGATTATTTAAACGGGCAGCTGGGTGTGGGGACAAACTTTGACGTGCTGTACCGGGTCGTTACGATCGGTGGAAGAAACGCCTGTGTTTACATGATCGACGGATTTTGTAAGGACGAGGTCATGCAGAAGCTTTTGCAGCATTTTATCGGGATCACGGAGGACAAAATGCCGTCGGACGCGCATGAAATGAGCAAGCAGCTTGTGCCGTATGGGGAAGTGGATCTGGAGGATGAATGGGAAAAAATCGAATATTCGGTCATGTCCGGCGTGGTGGCGATGTTTATTGACGGATATGACAGGTGTATTCTGATCGATGCGCGCACTTATCCGGCGCGGGGCGTTGCGGAGCCGGAAAAGGATAAAGTTCTGCGCGGCTCGAAGGACGGCTTTGTGGAAACGATTGTGTTTAACACGGCGCTGATCCGCAGGAGGATCAGAAGCCCGCAGCTTCGGATGGAAATGCTGAAAGCCGGGACAAATTCCCAGACGGACATTGTGCTCTGTTATATGGACGACCGGGTGGATCGGGATTTTCTGGAAAAAATAAGAAGCCGGATCAACAGCCTGCAGGTGGACGCGCTGACGCTCAATCAGGAGAGCCTTGCGGAATGCCTGTATAAACGGCGCTGGTACAATCCGTTTCCGAAATTCAAGTATTCGGAGCGCCCGGATACGGCTGCGGCGCAGGTGCTGGAAGGAAATATCATCATTCTGGTGGACAATTCGCCGTCGGTCATGATCACGCCGACTACGTTTTTTGACGTGATCGAGGAGGCGGACGATTACTATTTCCCGCCGGTGACGGGGACATACCTGAGACTGTCCAGAATGCTGATTGCGATCGTGACATATTTTCTGACGCCGACCTTTTTATTGCTGATGGAATATCCGGAATGGATCCCGAAGGGATTTGAATTTATTTCGGTGCGGGATACGATTCACATCCCGATCATCTGGCAGCTTTTGATCCTGGAGCTGGCGATCGACGGGTTAAAGCTTGCGGCGGTCAATACGCCGAATATGCTGAGCACGCCGCTGTCTGTCATGGCGGCGCTGGTGCTGGGGGAGTTCAGCGTAAAGAGCGGGTGGTTTAATTCGGAGGTAATGCTGTATATGGCGTTTGTGGCGGTGGCAAATTATACCCAGAACAGCTACGAGTTGGGGTATGCGCTGAAATTTATGCGGATCATCAACCTGATCCTGACGGCATTATTCGGCGTGTGGGGGTATATTGCGGGCATTGCGGTTTTGCTTGTTTCCATTGCGACAAACCGGACGGTAAGCAACCAGAGCTATCTGTATCCGCTGATCCCGTTTAACGGAAAGCAGCTTTTGCATCAGATTTTCAGGACACGGCTGCCGGAGGCGAGGAAATAAAAATTACAGAAAAAACGCCGCGCTGTTTTTGAAAAAACAGTGCGGCGCGCATTTTTTATGATTGGAAAACTTACTCCTCTTCCCCGTCCAGCTCAACGAGCTCGTCGAATTCACAGCTGTCCAGATACTCGTCGAAAGCCTCCGCAACCTTCTCGTACTCTGCATCGTCCTCAATGTAGTCGAGCTGAGGCTCCTCGTTGGGGTCGTTGGGGTTCTCGGAGTAGTGGTAGAACCATACTTCCCCGTCATCGTTCTGACCCTGCTCGTCTAACGGCATGAGAACGATATAGTCGTTTCCTTCCACCTCAAGAATGGTAATGATGGCGCAGGTAACGTTGGTACCGTCATCCAGCTCCAGCTCTACGGTCATTTCCTCGTCCATTTCTTCAAACTGATTTTTACCCATGGAAAAACATCCTTTCTCTGATACGCCGCAAAAAGCGCGCGCTGATGTAAACTGTCGCCGTGCGCAACCGGCAAGGCATTGTGTTCATGCATATCATACAGTAAGTTGCGGTGGCATGCAATACTTATTTGTGGTATACTGGAAAAAAGTAACGGTTCCGTTACGGAAGAAGGATACCGGTTCGGGGTAAGGATGGAGAGTATGAGAGACGAGATTAAGGTTTTGAACGGGAAGCCCTATCCGATGGGGCTTTCGGTAACAGGGGAAAGGGAAATCAATCTGGCGGCGGTTCTTCACGCAAAGGAAGAATGCGGCGTGATCCTGTATCCCAAAAAGGGCGGAAGCCAGAGGCATTTTCCATTCAGAAAGGAAAACCGGGTCGGAAATATCTGCTGCATGAGGCTGTCGGGGATCAGCCCGGAGGATTATGATTACAATTTTTATATGGGGGACGAGGTCGCAGCGGATCCGTATGCGCACCGGATCCGCGGAAACGAGCACTGGGGCAAAAAGGCATCCCCGGCGCTTCGCAGCTCGTACAGCACGGAAGCCTTTGACTGGGGCGACGACGCGCATCCGATGACGCCGCTGCAGGAGAGCGTTGTGTATCAGCTTCATGTGAGAGGTTTTACAAAGCATGCCTCTTCCGGCGTGGCGCATCGGGGGACGTTTGCAGGGCTGACAGAGAAGATCCCATATCTGAAATCGCTGGGCATTACGGCGGTAGAGATTTTGCCCGCATATGAATTTCTGGAGCTGGAGCAGCTTTTGACGGGAAAAGGGACGATGGCGGAAGCGGTGCTAAGATGCACGGAGGATCCGGAACAGAACCGGACGAGGCTCAATTACTGGGGCTTTAAAAAGGGATATTATTTTGCGCCCAAGGCGTCCTACAGCAGCGGAGATCCCCAGCGGGAATTTAAGACGATGGTAAAAAGCCTCCATGAGAACGGGATAGAGCTGATCATGCAGTTTTATTTTCCGAAGGAGGTCAAAAGGGGCTTTATTCTGGAAGTGCTCAAATATTGGGTTTACGAATATCATGTGGACGGGATTCATTTGATGGGGGAGCAGATGCCGACGCAGCTTCTTGCCACGGATCCGCTGCTTGCGAATACGAAGCTGTTTTATTATGATTTTCCGTGCGGGGAGATTTATGAGTCCAAGGAAGCGCCGGATTATAAAAATCTGGCGTGCTGCCGGGATGAATTCCAATATGATATGAGACGGTTTTTAAAAGGGGACGAGGACGCGTTAAAAAAGGCGCTCTTTCAGCTTCGCAACAATCCGGCGCAGGCGGGGACGGTCAATTATATGACAAGCTACGAGGGCTTTTCGCTGGCGGATCTGGTTTCCTATGACCGCAAGCACAACGAGGAAAACGGGGAGGGCAATCAGGACGGCAATCCGTATAACGCAAGCTGGAACTGCGGCATTGAGGGGCCTACCCGCAAACGCAGCGTCCTTTTGCTGCGCAGAAAGCAGATGCGCAACGCCATGCTCCTTTTGCTGACGGCGCAGGGGACGCCGATGCTGACGGCGGGGGACGAATTCGGGCAGAGCCGGATGGGAAACAACAATGCCTACTGTCAGGACAATGCAATTAGCTGGCTGGACTGGCGGCTTGCAGAGAAGAACAGGGACTTTCTGGATTTTGTGCGCGCTGCGTTAAGGCTGCGCAGCGCCCATCCGGTGCTGCATCAGGCGCAGGAGCTGACGATGCTGGATTATGCAGCGTGCGGCTGCCCGGATCTTTCGTATCATGGGAAAGAGGCATGGCGGCTTTTGACGGACCGTTTAAGCCGGGAGGCGGGCGTGCTTTACTGCGGGCATTACGCGAAGAAAAAGCGGGATGAGGACGACAGCTATTTTTATATCGCTTACAATATGCACTGGGAGGAGCAGACGCTGGCGCTGCCGGATCTGCCTGCCGGGATGCACTGGGAAAAGGTAATGGATACGCAGGACGGGACGGCTGTACCCGACGGGGAAATAAGGGAACGGTATGTGACCCTGCCGGGCAGGTCGGTCCAGATTTTGCAAAGCTTTGGGAAACCGGACGGGAAAGGAAAGAAAATTGAAGGCGCTACAGCATTTTAAAACGATTACTTACCATAAATATCTTGTGATGAAGGGCTGCTTTGCGGTCGGTTTGTACCGGCAGGGGATCTGCCATGATCTGTCCAAATATTCCTGGACGGAATTTAAGGTCGGGGCAAAATACTATCAGGGCAACCAGAGCCCCAACAATGCGGAGCGGGATGACATCGGTTATTCTTCCGCATGGCTGCATCACAAGGGACGCAACAGGCATCATTACGAATACTGGATCGATTACAGCACGCGGGGGATAAAGGGCGGGATGGCTCCGGTGGCGATGCCCCGCAAATATGTGGTGGAGATGCTCATGGACAGGATCGCCGCCTCCAAGACGTACCGGGGCAGCGCGTATACGGACCAAGATCCGCTGGACTATTATAAAAGCGCGAAGGAGCCGCCGATGCTCCATCCAAAGACGAAGGCGCAGCTGGAAAAGCTTTTGACGATGCTGGCAGAGGAGGGCGAAGAAAAGACCTTTGCCTATGTGCGCAGCGTGGTTTTGAAAAAAGGACGCAGGAAAGCAGGCACGAAGCAGGGAAAGGGTGCATAAGATACCGTATATTCTATCAGAAACGGGAGAAGCTTATGAATCTGTGGTATTTGCTGCTGCTCGTATGCTGCTGCGGGCATGGCGGAAGAGGCTGCTGCACGAATCAAAACAGCTGTATCATGCCGCGAACCGGCGGCTGCATGGAAAGGCGGGAGAGGCGTCACGCCCCGGAGGGCTGTATGATGCCCCGGCAGAAGGAAGAATGTGACTGCCGGGAAAAACGGCAGGAGGCAGACCGGTGCAGCTGCATGATGCCCGGCAGGGAGAAACGCTACGACAGCGGGATGCAGGAGCATCCGTGCATGGACAATGTTCCCGAGATGAATATGCCGGGGCGTTATCCGGTATATCCGGAAAAATGCGCCTGCAGGGAATAAAGAAACGGCAAATTGAAAAAGGACGCTCTGCCCGGTCAAGGCATGATCTTATGGTTTTGACCGGCGGGGCGTCTTTTTTCATATAATTAAGGAAAGTTTCCGATTGACAATTCGGTGCATAACGGGTATAGTCAGAAGAGTTTTGAATGATGAGGCAAAGAATAGGAGATTACATGGGAGAATTATTAGTAAGGTATGATGAATCAGGCATCGACGGGCGTATCCTGCGCGCGGTGGAGGAAATGGGCTTTGTCCATATGACGCCGATCCAGGAGAAGGCGATCCCTGTTTTTCTGGAAGGAAGGGACGTGATCGGACAGGCGCAGACGGGAACCGGAAAGACGGCTGCGTTCGGCATTCCGATGCTGCAGAAAATAGATGAAGAGGACAGGGGGCTGCAGGGCATGATCCTGTGCCCGACGAGGGAGCTTGCGATGCAGGCGGCGCAGCAGCTTCGCCAGTTCGCAAAATATATGCACAATATCCGGGTGCTTCCGGTTTACGGCGGTCAGGACATCGGCAGGCAGATCAAGGCGTTAAAGGGCGGCGTGCAGATCATCGTCGGGACGCCGGGACGTGTGATGGACCATATGCGCCGCCATACGATCCGGCTGGACGATCTGAAAATGGTCGTGCTGGATGAGGCGGACGAGATGCTGAATATGGGCTTTCGCGAGGACATGGAGACGATTTTAAAGGAGATCCCCGGAGAGCACCAGACGGCGCTGTTTTCTGCGACGATGCCCGAGCCGATCCTTCGGATCACCGATCAGTTCCAGAAGGATGCGGTAATGGTAAAAATGGTAAAAAAAGAGCTGACCGTGGACCGCATCGCGCAGTACCTTTACTATATCCACAGAGACGATAAAGAGGCGGCTGCGGCGCGCCTGATCGAGTATTATGATTTAAAAAGAGGACTGATCTTCTGCAATACGAAGAGCATGGTGGACGAGCTGGCAGAAAACCTGAAAAACCGCGGCATTTCGGCGGAGGGGCTGCACGGCGATATGAGCCAGGCGCAGCGGGATACCGTGATGAAGCGTTTCCGCAGCGGCAATCTGCAGATGCTCATCGCGACGGACGTTGCGGCGAGAGGGATCGACGTAAACGATGTGGACAGCGTCATCAACTACGATGTGCCGCAGGACATCGAATATTATGTGCACCGGATCGGAAGGACCGGGCGCGCGGGCAAGGAGGGCATGTCCTTTACGCTGGCGGCGCGCAGGGAATCCTTCCGCATCCGCGAGATCGAACGCACCTGCAAGACAAAGCTGGAGGAAAAAAAGCTTCCCTCCGGTCAGGATGTATATCGCCATAAGGAAGAAAAGGCGCTGGAAAAGCTTCGTCAGGTAATGGAAGAGGTCAATACCGCGGACTGCTACCGCGCGGTGGAGCGGTTTGAAAAAGAAAGCGGTATTTCAGCTTTGGAGCTGGCGGCGGCATTTTTATACCAGCAGATCGGGGAAGAGCCGGGAGATATTGCAGAAGAGCCCGCTGTGCGCCGGAATGCAGAGGGACGCTTTGCAGGAAACAGACGCAATGGCTTTGGCGGCGGCTATAACGGCAGAAGGGCTTACGGCGAAAGAGGCATGGGAGCCCAGAACAGAGGCGGAAGAAGGGAATACGCAGGAGAAGGCGGACACCGCAGAGGACGCCAGAGCGAAAACGGCGGCAGAAGACAGGCGCGCAGCGGCGAAGGAAGATACCGCAGCACCTCTTCGGGCTACCGCGCGGCAGAAGGCAGAGGCGGACGGCGTAGCTGAACTGATATTTATTGGCGGCAGTTGACGAACCGTGCATCGGGTGCTAAACTGAAAGGACATCAAGACCATTACAGAGGCGGAGGTATTTAGAGATGATTGGCGATCAGAAAATTCTTTTCAGCGGAATGCAGGCGACGGGAAACCTGACCCTTGGAAACTATCTTGGGGCGCTGAAAAACTGGGTGAATCTGGCGGATGAATATACGACATTTTTCTCGGTGGTGGACATGCACTCGATCACGGTGCGTCAGGATCCGGCAGAGCTGCGCAGACGGGCGCGCGCGCTTCTGACCTTATACATTGCGGCGGGGCTTGATCCGGAGAAAAACTGCATTTACTATCAGTCCCATGTATCGGGGCATGCGGAGCTTGCATGGATTTTAAACTGCTTTACCTATATGGGCGAATTAAACCGGATGACGCAGTTTAAGGATAAGGCGGCAAAGCATGCGGACAACATCAACGCAGGGCTGTTTACCTATCCTGTCCTGATGGCGGCGGACATCCTTTTGTATCAGGCGGACGTGGTTCCGGTAGGCAAGGACCAGCTGCAGCATCTGGAGATCACAAGGGACATCGCGCAGCGCTTCAACGCCATTTACGGCGACGTATTTACGATCCCGGAGCCTTACATGGGCAAGGCGGGTGCAAAGATCATGAGCCTGCAGGATCCGGCAAAGAAGATGAGCAAATCCGACGAGAACCCGAACGCGAGCATTTATCTGATGGACGATAAGGATACGATCCTGCGCAAGTTCAAGCGCGCGGTGACGGATTCCGAGGCGCAGGTACGCTACCGTGAGGAGCAGCCGGGCATCCGCAACCTGATCGACATTTACGGCGTGTGCACGAAGAAAACGCCGGAAGAGGTGGAACGGGAGTTCGACGGCAGAGGCTACGGCGACTTTAAGATGGCGGTCGGCGAAGCGGTGGCGGCAGAGCTTGCCCCTCTGCAGGCGCGGGTTGCAGAGCTGTCCAAGGATAAGGCATATATCGACAGCGTGATCAAGAACAATGCGGAGAAGGCGGAGTATTACGCGAATAAGACGCTGCGCAAGGTTCAGAAAAAGATCGGTTTCCCTGAGCGGATCCGCTAAGCAGCATAAGAGAATAGGGGAAGAGATGGAAACACTTATTTATTATGCGGCGGGCAGGGAAGAAAAGCAAAAAAGGATGGAGCGTCTGGCAAAAAGGTTAGGATACAGCTTCAGGGTCGTTTATCCGATCCAGACAGGGCAGCAGATCGGCTTTCTGGCAGGGCTTTCAGGATATGCAGAACGGAAGCTCTCTGTTTTGGAGCTGCCGCCAAAGATCGAGGACGAGATGCTTATTCTGAACGGATTTTCGGGAAAGAAGCTGGACGGGCTTTTGGCAGCGCTTCGGAAAGAAAATCTGACCGTGGCGTTAAAGGCGGTGGTAACGGAGCATAACGTGGGCTGGACGTTTGCCGCGCTGTATGCGGAAATCGTGGCGGAGCGGGCAGAGATGATGAAAAGAGCCGGGGGGAGATGAAGGCAAAAGAGTTTATCCGAAAGGTCAGGAAGCGCTTTTTGGGATGCTGTGATTAAGCTGAATGAGACAGCAAATCTGAAACGATAAACAAGCGGACAAAAGGGAGTCAAAATGGTTGTTTTATATCATTTTGACTCCCTTGATGATTATATTCCGGAAAAAAGTTTACCTCTCCACCTTCACTCCATCCACATAAACCGCCTTTATCTCTGTTTCCATAGAAAGCGGAGAACCGTCCGCAATGACAAGATCGGCGTCCTTACCTTCTTCCAGCGTGCCGACTCTGTCATCCACGCCCAGATGGCGGGCGGGGTTTAACGTGATGGCAAGCAGCGCATCGCTTTCGGAAAGCCCCGCCTTCTGCGCAAGCCCCGCGCACAGGGGAAGATAGTGCAGAGGGGTAACGGGGGCGTCTGTGATGATGGAGACGCGGCAGCCGGCTTTTGTGAGCACGCCGGGCGTCGTCCAGCTTTTATTTTTAAGCTCGAATTTGGTCGCGTGTCCAAAGGAGGGACCGACGGCGAGGGGCACTTTTTCCTGCGCCAGAAGATCGGCGACAAGATGGCCTTCCGTCACATGCTCCAGCGTGATGTCCAGACCGAATTCTTTTGCGATGCGCAGGGCGGTAAAAAAGTCGTTTGCCTGATGCGCATGGGCTTTTAAGGGGATTTCATGGTTTAAAACAGGAAGCAGCGCTTCGCACTTGTCGTCGTAGGCGGGCATTTTGGATGCATCGTCTCCGGCGGCTTCTTTTTTTGCCTGATATTGGAGCGCCTTATGAAGCGCCTGACGGATCAGGGCGGCGTTTGTCATGCGGCTGCTGATGCCGTGATCTTTGTAGCAGCGCTTGGGATTTTCGCCGAAAGCGCATTTCATGGCGGCGGGAGCCTTGACGATCATATCGTCTGCGCGCCGACCGACGGTTTTGAGGACGGCAAAGGAGCCGCCGATGGCGTTGGAGCTTCCGGGGCCGGTGGCAATGCAGGTGACGCCTGCAAGAGCCGCCTCTTTAAATGCAGGATCAAGCGGATTGATGCCGTCGATCGCCCGAAGCTGGGGCGTGACCGGATCGTTTAATTCATTATAGTCGTGCCCTTCATAGCCGACAGCGGTGCCGTCCAGACCGGTGTGGCAGTGGGCCTCCACAAAGCCGGGATAAATATGCAGCCCGGTCGCGTCCACGACGCTGCAGCCGTCAGGGGCAGAAAGATTGATGCCGATTTCCTGAATTTTTCCGGCGTCGATCAGAATGTCGGCGGAAAAGGTGCGCATCCGGGCGTCGGCGTTGGACGCAGTATGAAGAGTGCCGTTTTTAATACATAACATAAGGGAAAACCTCCTTTTGCGTAAATGGCGGCGCGCACGGATACGTACAGCCGTCATATTCAGTTTAAGACGGGAGACCGGGAGCGTCAAGACCCGAAAAAATCAAAGGAGGCAGTATCCAGACCTGTGATTTTATCCAGTGTGCAGGCGGGATTTTTTTAATAAAATAAGGGTAGATCCAGAGATAAAAAACAGGCAGCCGGCGCGCAGACTGCTGGCATATAAAAACCATAATCAAGAAAAGGAGACACCCACATGAACATCACAAGAGCAGCCAGCATCCCGCTGGTATTACACGATCCTTATTTTTCCATCTGGTCCTCTGCCGATCGCCTTTACGACGCCGATCCCGTGCACTGGTGCGGAAAGCGTCAGCAGCTTCGCGGCTATGTGACGGTAGACGGCGTTGTTTACAGCTTTCTGGGCGACCGGGAATTTCATGAGGCGATCCCGCAGAAAAGCGTGGATGTGACTGCGACTTCCACGGCATATACGTTTGAAAATGAGAAGATCGTCCTGACGGCGCGTTTTACTTCGCCGCTTCTTCTGGATGATTTTACCCTTGTGTCAAGACCCTGCACCTACATTGATTTTGCCGTTGAGAAAAAAGAGGACTGCGAGGTTTTGATCGATTTTCTGGTATCGTCCGATCTGGTTTCCCAGAAGGAGGAAAAGCTGGTCGGCTGCAGCGCGCGCCGTCCTGCAAAAAAAGGCGCCCCGGCATTTTCTTACGCGCAGATGGGAAAGGCTGCGCAGCGGCCTTTGGGCGGCAGCGGCGATAACGTGACGATCGACTGGGGCTATGTGTACGCCGCGTCCGCAGACGAAAACGCGGTGTGCGCATATGATGAGAAAAACCGCAGGATTTCCTGCCGCCTTCCGCTGGAAAAAGAATGCGGCATGATCCTTGCGTTTGACGATCTGCTTTCGATCAACTATTTCGGACAGTGGCGCAAGGCGTATTGGACAAAGGAGTACGATACGATTCTGGACGCTGTCGGGGCTGCGTTTGCAGACCGGGCGGAAACGCTGACAAGGGCGGCTGCGCTGGATGCGCAGATCGAGGAGCTGGCAAAAAAAGCGGGCGGAGAGGAATATGCGTTTTTGTGCAGCATGAGCTACCGGCACGCGGTGGCAGCCCATAAGCTGATCGCGGATGAAAAGGGAGAAATTATCTTTTTGTCAAAGGAAAACGATTCCAACGGCTGCATCGGTACGGTAGATGTCAGCTATCCGTCGGTTCCGCTGTTTTTGCTGTACAATACGGAGTATGTAAAGGGAATGCTTCGCCCCGTATTTGAATTTGCGGCGCGCGACGTATGGGAGTATGATTTTGCGCCTCATGATGTGGGACGCTATCCATACGCGTGGGGGCAGGTTTACGGAATGGACGGAGAAAAGGGCGGACACTGGTTTTCCGGCGGGGACGGCGAGGTGTTCCCGGCATTTTACCAGTATCCTGCCGGAACGGGGATTTATGATTTCAAATATCAGATGCCGGTGGAAGAGTGCGGGAATATGCTCATCATGACGGCGGCGGTGTGCGGCATGGACGGGAATGCAGATTTTGCGCGGCCCCATATGGAGGTATTGAAAAAATGGACGCAATACCTGCTGGAATATGGCGCTGATCCGGGCGAACAGCTTTGTACGGATGATTTTGCGGGGCATCTTTCCCATAACGTAAACCTGTCCGCAAAGGCGATCATGGGCGTGGAAGCCTATGCCCGTCTGGCGGGACAGCTGGGACAGGAGGCAGAGGCGCTGGAGTATCATCAAAAGGCGGCGGCGATGGCGGCAGATTGGGAAAAACGGGCGATTTGTGACGATCACTATGTGCTCGCTTTCGGCAATCCGGATACATGGAGCTTAAAATACAATCTGGTATGGGACCGCGTCTGGGACAGCGGGCTGTTTTCGGATGAGGTTTATGAAAAAGAGCTGGCTTATTATGTGAAAAAGACGAATGCTTACGGAACACCGCTGGACAGCCGCCGCAGTTATACAAAGAGCGACTGGATCCTCTGGTGTGCGGCGATGGCAAAGGACGCAGAAGAGGCAAACGCGCTGATCGCTCCGGTGGCGGCATACCTGAAAAATACGGAGAGCCGCGTGCCGTTTTCTGACTGGTATGAAACGGAAACCGGAAGGTACTGCCATTTTATCGCACGAAGCGTGCAGGGCGGCATTTTCATGCCGGCGCTGATGAAAAAAATAGCGGGATGATAAGAAGTGAGGGCGGTGCGCATGGCGCGCCGCCTTTTTGGACGGCAGAAGGCTGCTGCTAGCGCATAAAAAAGTCGTCAAAAGAATCCACGCCGTAAATCTCTTTTAAGGCGCACAAAACGCTGATACGGATATGATGTCTGCCAAGCTCCATCTGGGAAATTACTTCCCGGCTCATCGGAATGCCCATAAGCTGAATGCGGGCGGCTGCCTGCTCCTGGGAAAGCCCGGCGCGGTTTCTGAGCAGGCGCAGGTTTTTCCCGATGGAAATATCCTGAATTAGTCTGGTCGTCATAGGTGTGGCTCCAATCTGGAATAATGGAATAGAAATATGCCAGATTTCAGTTTATAGAGTTTCAGAAGGGATGTTGGAATGAAAACATTCCAGAAGAATAAAAAAGCACGGGCATAACTGTCTTTTCCGATACGATACTCTTGTACGATGAGGGGATGAAAGGCGTTTCCCGCCGTACCAAAATCTGTCCGTAAGACAGGGAAAATCTATTTCCGGAAGCGTCCGGCAGGGGAGCCGGGCGTGCGTTCCGCCTGATCGATCAGAAAATTGACAGTTTCAAGGATGCGTTCCCGTTCCCGGACAGGGAGGGCTTCCAGCCTGCCGGAAAGCTCGCTGGTGGTGGCGACAAAGCCTTCGTCGAGCTCGTCCTGCAAAAGGACATCCGTGGAAACATGGAGCAGGTTGGCAATTCTGATAAAACGGGCGAAGCTGGGATGCTTTACGCCCCGTTCGATCGCGGACACGCTGTTTACGCTGATGTCCAGCTTTTCAGCCAGAACCTCCTGTGTCCATCCGGCTTTGACACGGTATTTTCGGATCTGTTCTCCGTACATATGCAAAATTTTATCCTCGCTCTATAGTCTTTTTGTTACTGCTGGTATAAAAAAGTATAGAAATACAAGACTGACAGTTCCATAAACCATAGGATTTTTGGTAATGCTTATAGTTGTAAAAACAGAAGGCTTCCATCCTTTGCCGCCCGCAGGCTTGACACAAAGGGCGGCTGCCGCGATAATAAAGGCATGGACAATGTGGGAAAAAACAAAGGAGAACAAAAGCTTTGAAAAAGATCATGAAAAAAATCGGGAAAAAAGCCTTGTGCGCGGTGTGCGCAGGAGCGGTATTCGGACAGTGCTTCTGGGGCATGCAGGCGGCTGCCGCGCCCGGCGCGCCGGCAGCTTTGGGGCAGCCGGCGGCAGTTTCGCAGCC
>URRW01000019.1 GCA_900550285.1 uncultured Lachnospiraceae bacterium | reverse complement strand
TGTCCTGTATCGAAAAACGGATTCCGGGGAAAGCGCGTTCCAAAATTTTTGCTGCCTGAGCGGTATCGGAAAGCGTAAACAGGACATATCTGCCGCTTTTTTGCGCCAGCTCTGCAAGGCTTTCTTCTTCCAGCAGTACGCCGTGGTCGATGATTCCAATATCGTCGGCAAGCAGGGCAATCTCCGAAAGGATATGGCTGGAAATGAAAATGGTTTTTCCCCGTGCGTCGCACAGCTCGCGGATAAAGGAGCGGACTTCCGCAATCCCGATCGGGTCAAGCCCGTTGATCGGTTCGTCTAAAATGAAAAGCTCCGGGTCGTGCATGACGGCAAGCGCGATGGCAAGCCGCTGTTTCATGCCAAGCGAATACTGGGAAAAGAGCTTTTTGTCTTGATAAGGCAGCCCGACAAAATCCAGCGCGTCTTTGACTGCGCTGCCCTTTGGAATGCCCCGCAGGGCTGCAAAGATGCGCAGGTTTTCTGCGGCGGTCAGATTTGGGTAAAAGCCCGGGGACTCGATCAGGCTGCCGATCCGGGGCAGGAGCTTTTTTTCGTTTCCCTGCAAGGGCTTTCCCCATAGCCTGATTTCGCCGGAAGTGGGCTTTGTCAATCCAAGCAGCATTTTCATCGTAGTTGTTTTTCCGGCTCCGTTTCTTCCGAGCAGCCCGTAAATCCGCCCTTTCCGTACATGGATATTCAAGCCGGAGACGCTTTTTTGCGTGCCGTATTGCTTGGTAAGGTTTTTGGTTTCAATGATATAATTTTGGTCCATATGCAAGTCTCCTTGTTCTGTAAGGTATTGTATCGCACCAAGCTTGCGGAAACCTTTCGGCTGCCTTACATTAACCTTGCGATGCAGCCCGAGAAAGGAAGCTTTCGAGAAAGGAACCTTTCTTGCAAACCCCGCCTGCCTATAGTAAAATAGCATCAGAAAATACGGCAGTATGGGAAAATACAGCGGCGTTAAAAAAGAAAGCGGAGGAAACCGCCATGTCATTAAGATTTGTGACCGGAGCATCCGGTTCCGGAAAAAGCACCTATGTATACAAAGACATTATCGGGCGCTCCCAGAAGGAGCCTGCGGGGCGTTTTTTGATCATCGTGCCGGATCAGTTCACGATGCAGACGCAGCTCGATCTCGTGACGATGCACGATAAAAAGGGCATTATGAACATCGACGTGTTAAGCTTCGGGCGGCTGACGCACCGCATTTTTGAGGAGCAGGGCGGCATGGAGCTGCCGATGCTGGACGATACCGGAAAGAGCCTGATCATCCGCCGGGTGGCGGCAGGGATGCAGGAGAAGCTTCCGGTGCTGGGCGGCAACCTGAGCCGGACGGGCTATATCCATGAGGTAAAATCCGCGATCTCGGAATTTATGCAGTACGGCGTGGGTTTACAGGAGCTGGACGAGCTGGCGGCGTTTTCCAGAAAGCGGGGGCAGCTTTATCATAAATTAAAGGATCTGCGCACGGTATACGAGGGCTTCTGGGAGTTCATCCGGGAAAAATACCTGACCACGGAGGAATCCTTGGAGGTGCTGGCGTCCCTGATCCCGTCCTCAAAGCTGGTAAAAGACAGCGTGATCGTGTTCGACGGCTTTACGGGTTTTACGCCGGTGCAGAATAAGGTCATCGGGCAGCTTCTTTTGCATGCGCGGGAGGTAACTGTGACCGTGACGCTGGAACCGGGCACGGAGGCGTTTTCGGCAATCGCAGAGCAGGAGATGTTTGCTTTGAGCAAAAAAACGATGCAGTCCCTGGCAGAGCTTGCAAGAGAGTCGGGGACAGAGCTTGCAGAAAGCGTTGCCCTGACGCCGGAGACGCCGCCCCGTTTTTTAAAAAGCCCCGAGCTTTGCCATCTGGAAAAAAATCTGCTGCGTTATCCGGTGCGCCCTTATCCGGGGAAAGCCTGCGGCAGCATCCGGCTGTTCGAGGCGTCCACCCAGCGGGAGGAGGTGCGACAGATCTGCATCGCGATCCGCCGTCTTGTCAGCGAGCGGGATTACTGCTACCGGGACATTGCGGTGATCTGCGGCGATTATGAGGCATACGCAGGCTGCATCGAGCAGGAGTTTGCGGCATACGGCATCCCGGTCTATCTGGATCAGACCCGGGGCGTGACGCTCAACCCGTTTATCGAATACATCAAGAGCGCGCTGCAGGTGCGGGTAAAAAATTACAGCTACGAATCGGTCTTTCACTACCTGAGAAGCGGGCTGGCGGATTTTACGCCGGAGGAAACGGACCGGCTGGAGGTCTATGTGCGGGCGCTGGGCATCCGGGGCCGCAAAAAATGGGAGACGGTTTTTGTATATCCGGCGGAAACGATGGCAGACCCTGCCGCCGAGCTGGAGGAGCTGAACGGGCTGCGCAGACGGCTTGTGGATCAGCTTGCCCCCTTATACGGAAACTACAGGCAGACGAAGGAGTTTGCGCAGGGACTGTACGAATTTATCGCCCAAAATCAGGTGCAGCAAAAGCTGAAGGGTTTCGAGATGCGGTTTGCAAAGGAGGGCGACCGGGTGCGGGAGCGGGAATACGCCCAGATCTACCGGCTTGTCATGGATCTTCTGGATCAGATCGTAAGCCTGATCGGGGACGAGCCTGCAAAGCCGGAGGAGTTTTCCAAAATTTTAGAGGCGGGCTTTGAAGAGCTGCAGGTCGGCACGATCCCTCAGAATGTGGACAGGGTCGTGGCAGGCGATATGGAGCGGACGCGTCTAAAGCAGGTAAAGGCGCTGTTTTTTGCGGGGGTAAACGACGGGAATATCCCGCGGAATGCCGGAAAGGGCGGGATCATCTCCGATCTGGAACGGGAATTTTTGACCGGATCGGGGCAGGAGCTTGCGCCCTCGCCGCGCCAGCAGATGTACATCCAGCGGCTCTATCTGTACCTGAATCTGACAAAGCCCTCCGAGCTTTTGACGCTTTCGTGGGCGCGGATGGATCAGGCGGGAAAGGCGCTCCGCCCAAGCTTTCTTACAGGGCATATGCAGCGGCTTTTTCCGGGACTTTTGACAGAGCGTCCCGAGACGCAGGGCGCGCTTTTTCAGGTGCAGTCTCTGCGGGACGGCAGGGACTATCTGGCGGCGGGGCTTCGGGCGTTTGCGGACGGACTTTTGGACGAGGAACGGGAAAAAGAATTTCTGACGCTGTACCAGATCTATCGGAAGGACGAGCTGTACGGGATGTGGACGGGGAAGCTGACGGATACGGCGTTTTTCTCCTATCGGGAGCCTTCCTTAAAAAAAGCGGTGGCGCTTGCCCTTTACGGGCAGACCCTTTCGGGCAGCGTGAGCCGTCTGGAACAGTTCGCCGCCTGCGCTTACGCCCACTTTTTGAAGTATGGGATGAAATTAAAGGAGCAGGAGGAATTTTCCTTCGAGGCGGTGGATCTGGGCAATATTTTCCACGGTGTGCTGGAAATTTTTGCGGATAAATTAAAGGAGATCGGCAGAAGTTGGTTTGATTTTTCAAAGGAAGAGGGCGAGCGGCTGGTGGAGGAGGCGGTGGACGCCTATGCGGTCACTTACCACAACACGGTGCTGTTTGACAGCGCCAGAAACGCCTATATGGTGCGCAGGATCAAGCGGATCTTAAAGCGCACGGTGACGGCGATGCAGTATCAGTTAAAAAAGGGCAGTTTCGTGCCGGAGCAGTTCGAGGTGTCCTTTTCGGTGCTGGAAGAACTGGACGCGGTCAACATCGCCCTTTCGGAGCAGGAAAAAATGCGGCTGCGCGGGCGGATCGACCGGATGGACGTGCGCGAGGATTCGGACCGGGTATACGTCAAGGTCATGGATTATAAATCCGGCAGCAGGGAATTTTCGCTGGCGGCGCTGTATTACGGACTGCAGCTGCAGCTTGTGGTGTACATGAACGCGGCGATGGAGATCGCTGCCAGAAAGCATCCGGAAAAGGAGATCGTGCCTGCGGCGATGCTGTATTACCGGGTGCAGGATCCGATGGTGGAGCTGCCGGAAAAGGAGGCGGACCCGGAGGAGATCAACCGTCAGGTCATGCGCGCGCTGCGCGCCACAGGCGTGGTAAACGCCCGGGACGATGTGGTGGAGGGCTTAGACAGCGGGCTTTGCGGCAGATCCGATGTAGTCCCGCTGGAACGCAAAAAGGACGGCAGCTTTTCTGCGCGGTCAAGCGTTTTGGAGGAGACGGATTTTCAGGCGGTATCCGCCTTTGTGGACAAAAAGATCCGGCAGGCGGGGCGGCAGATCTTAAACGGGAAGATCGCCCTAAACCCTTACGAGCAGGGCAATAAGAGCGCCTGCGATTTCTGCGCCTATCAGAAGATCTGCGGTTTTGACAAAAAGATCGACGGCTTTATGATGCGGGAGCTGGAAAATTTAAAGGATGAGGAAGCGCTTGTGCGCATCAGAAAGGAGGCCGCAGGTGGCGATGAGGTTCACACCTGACCAGCAGCGGGTCATTGATTTACGAAACTGCAATATTTTGGTGTCGGCGGCTGCCGGCTCCGGCAAAACGGCGGTGCTCGTCCAGCGCATCGTGGAGCTGGTGTGCGATCCGGTGCATGAAACCGACATCGACAGGCTGCTGGTGGTGACGTTTACGAACGCGGCGGCGGCGCAGATGCGCGAGCGGATCACGAAGGCGCTGACGGAGCGCTCGGAGGCAGAGCCGGAAAACGAGCATTTGAAAAAGCAGCTCACGCTCATCCACCATGCGAAGATCACGACGATCCACAGCTTTTGTCTGTACCTGATCAAAAACCATTTCAACGACATCGGGCTGGATCCGGATTTTCGGACGGCGGACGAGGGCGAGATGCGGCTTTTGCGGCAGGACGTGTTAAAGGAGCTTTTTGAGGAGCAGTTTGCGGAAGAAAGGGAAGAATTTAGCGGCTGCGTGGAATATTTTGCCTATGACGGCAGGGAAAAGCGGCTGGAAGAGCTGATCGGGCGGCTGTATGATTTTTCCATGAGCTATCCGTTCCCGGAGCGGTGGCTGTTAAAGCATCAGAAGGATTATGCCCGGACGGACTGGGAGGCGTTTGCCGGCGAGGAATGGTTTAGCCTTTTGTCAAAGGAGATCGGCGGGATTTTGGACGCCTGCCAAAAAGAGCTTGACCGGGCGTTGAAGCTGTGCGACGAGCCGGACGGGCCGTATTTTTACGCGGCGGCGTTGGAGAGCGACGGGGAGCTGGTAAAAAAGCTGATCAGGCTGTATGAAAGGGCGAAAGAGGACGGCGGCATGGAAGCTTTTTCGGCGCTGGAAAAGGGCTTTGGAGCTGTTTCCCATGCGGTGATGCGCGCCAAAAAGGATGATTCGGTTTCCGTTGAAAAGCGGGAAAAGGTCAAGGAAATGCGCCAGCGGGTAAAGGATCTGATCGCGTCCGTTTCGGAAAAATATTTTTCCGGGACGCCCGAAAGCTGGATAGAGGACTGCAAAAAGGCGGACGCAGCCCTGGAGGAGCTGGTGCGGCTGACCCTTTTGTTCCGGGATCGTCTGGATGAAAAAAAGCGGGAGAAAAACCTGCTGGATTTCGGGGACATGGAGCATATGGCGCTGCGGATTTTGCTGCGGGAGCAGGAGGACGGCAGGATCGTGCCGTCGCCTACGGCGCTGGAATACCGCAATGAGTTTGACGAGATTTTGATTGACGAGTATCAGGATTCCAATCTGGTGCAGGAATATCTTTTGCAGAGCATTTCCGGGGAGGAGGACGGGCGGTTCAACCGCTTTATGGTCGGGGATGTGAAGCAGAGCATTTATAAATTCCGTCTGGCGCGCCCGGAGCTTTTTATGGAGAAGTTCGATACTTACCAAAAGGAGGCGGCGGACTGTGTCCGCGTGGATTTAAAGCAGAATTTCAGAAGCCGCCGTCAGGTGACGGACTGCGTAAACGACCTGTTTTTGCAGCTGATGCACCGGGAGCTGGGAGGCGTGGAGTACGATGCCGACGCAGCGCTTTATCCGGCGGCGGTGTTTCCGGAGGCAGCAGCGCCTTCGCAAGCCGACGCGTTCCCGGAGGCGGCAGGGGCGCGCGGCGCTGCCGTCAAAGCACCCGACCCGTATGAGCCGGAGCTTTTGATCGGGGCGGCAGAGGAAGGCAGCGAGGATCCAAAGCGGCTGGAAGCGCGCATGATCGCCGGAAAAATCAAAGAGCTGGTCGGGAAATTCCCGGTGAGGGACAGCGAAACGGGACAGCTGCGCGCTGCGCGCTATAAGGACGTGGTAATCCTTCTGCGCACGACTTCCGGCTGGGACGAGGAATTTAAACGGGTGTTGGAAGAAAACGGCGTCCCGGTATTTGTGACCTCAAAAACGGGCTATTTTGCGGCAACGGAGGTGCAGACGGTATTGAATTTTCTGCGGGTGCTGAACAACCCGCTGCAGGAAATCCCCTTATTCGGCGTGTTGAAATCCCCGGTGGGCAGCTTTTTGGACGAGGAGCTGGCAGAGCTGCGGGCGATGGACGACACCGGAAAGCGCAGGCTTTACGACTGCGTAAAGCTGGCGGCAGGGGACGGGGCGGAAGGCGCAGAAGAAGACGGGGAGGAATGCGCGGAAGAAGACAGAACGGAAGGCGCAGCAGGGCTGCGGGAAAAATGCAGCCGCTTTCTGGATTTTTTAAACCGGTTCCGCAGCCGGGCGGTGTATCTGCCGATCCATAAGCTGATGGAGGAATTTCTGGAGGAAACCGGCTATTTATATACGGTCAGCGCCCTGCCCGGCGGGAACCAGCGGCGGATCAACGTAGAAATGCTCATGGCGCGGGCGGAAAGCTTTGAAAAAACAAGCTATTCGGGGCTGTTTCACTTTATTCGCTACATGGAGCAGCTGGAAAAATACGACATCGACTACGGAGAGACGGGCGGCTCGGACGAGAACGCGGACGTGGTGCGGATCATGAGCATCCACAAAAGCAAGGGTCTGGAATTTCCCATCTGCTTTGTGGCGGGGCTGTCCAAGCGGTTCAACCGTCAGGACAGTGCCCAGCCGGTTTTGATGGACATGGATCTGGGGCTGGCGCTGGACTGGGTGGATGAAAAGGCGCGGGTGCGGCGCAGCACCCTGAAAAAAAATCTGCTGGCAAAAAAGCTTTCCACGGACAGCCTCGGGGAAGAGCTGCGCGTTTTGTATGTGGCGCTGACCCGTGCAGAGGAAAAGCTGATCCTGACGGGGACGATGAAAGCCGATAAGGCGCAGGAAGCGGCGGACATACAGGAAGCGGCAGGCGCAGCGCCGGGGGCGGACGCCGATTTTTCCCCGGTCAGGCTGCAGGAGGCGGGAAGCTTTTTAGACATCGTGCTGCCCGCGTGGAGCGCCTGCGGCAGAAGGATTTGCGTGCAGAGGCAGGAGGAGCTTTTCAGAGAGGAGCTGGGGCGCGAGGCTGCCGGAAGCAACAGCAGGCAGAAGCTTTTATGCGCAGACGCGCAGGGGCTTTTGGAAAGCGACGGGGCAAAGGCGCTCATGGAGCGGCTGCAAAAGCCCTATGCCCATGAAGCGCTCTCGGGGCTGTTTGTCAAAACGACCGTGTCCGAATTAAAAAAAGCGGGTATGCGGGAGGAGCTGGAAGAGGGGCGGCAGCTGTTTGCCGAAGAAGAGGTCGTTCCGTATGTGCCGGATTTTGTGCGGGAAACGGAAAAAAAGGCGGGCGGGACGGCGCGCGGAAACGCCTACCACCGTTTTATGGAGCGGTTCCCGTTTTCGCAAAAAGGCGCAGAGGAAGGCTGGACGGTTACAGAGCTTCAGGCGCTTTTAAAGGAAAAAACAGAAAGCAGGGAGCTGTCAGCGGCGGATGCAGAGGCGGTCAACCCTTATAAGATCCGGGCGTTTTTAAACGGCGGGCTGGCAGGGCGGATGGCAGAAGCAGACAGAAGAGGGCAGCTTTTTCGGGAACAGCCCTTTGTGCTGGGCATTCCGGCAAGCAGCATGGACAGCGCGTTTCCCAAGGAGGAGACGGTGCTCATACAGGGAATCATCGACGTATTTTTTGAGGAAGAGGACGGGCTGGTGCTGATGGATTACAAAACAGACCGGGTATCTGACGAAAAAGAGCTCGCAGAGCGGTACAGGGTGCAGCTTGATTATTATGAGCAGGCGCTTTTTCGGCTGACCGGAAAACGGGTAAAGCAGCGCCTGATCTATTCGTTTGCGCTGGAAAAGGAGATAGAAGTTTAAAAGATGGAACCATTTTACTACAGCAAAATGAGCCGCCCAAAGCAGGCGGTTTATCACGCGATGCTCTGCGGGCTTCAGAATCTTGAGGATTCGTTCCAGATCCCGAGGCTGGACGGGGCAGAGCTGTACGACGTGTTTTTTCAGCTCAGGCTGGATCATCCGGAGATTTTCTGGGCGTCCGGCTTTTCGTGGAAATATTATCCGGACTCCCCCAACGTGATCTTTGTGCCGGAATATCTGTTTGACAGGGCAAAAATCCGGGATCATCAGAAGGCGATGAAGGCGCGGATCGAAAAGCTTGCCCGTCCGGCAAAGGAGTTTGGCGAATGGGAAAAGGAAAAGTATGTCCACGATTTTATCTGCGGAAATATCCGCTATGATAAGTTAAAAAAGCCCTATTCCCATGAGATCATCGGCCCTCTGGGGCAGGGCGTCGGCGTGTGCGAGGGCATCGCGAAAGCGGTAAAGGCGCTGTGCGACGAGCTGGGGCTCTGGTGCATGATCGCCCTGTGCGGCAGCAACCCGGAAAAAGGGATCAAATACCGCCATACATGGAACATCGTGCGCATCGGCGGGAAATATTACCATCTGGACGTGACCTTTGACAATACGCTGGGCAAAAACGCGCAGGAGCCGCGCTACGACTATTTTAATCTGGACGATAAGGCGGTTTTTCGCGACCACGAGCCGTTAATTGCCCCGGCGGTACAATGCGCGGACGGGGATCATTTCTATTATAAGGAAAAGAAGCTCTCCTTTACAAAGACGGAGGAGGTTTCTAAACGCGCCTGCCAGGCGGCAAAAAAGGGAAAGCCGCTGACCTTCCACTGGCGGGGAGGCTATCTGACAAAAGCGGTTTTCGAGGAGCTTTTGGGACTTTTTGAGAAAGCGGGGGCTGAAAGGGGCAAAACCCCGGCGGTGAGCGTAAACTGGGCGCAGGCGGTGATCCGGGTGGAATATACGGATCAAAAGGCGGGAATGAGCGTCGTGATGGAGGAAGCAAACGAAGGGGAGAGGCAGGAGCAGGGAGAATGATCTTAAGCGCGAGCAGGAGGACGGATATTCCAAATTATTATTCGGAATGGTTTTTTAACAGGATCAGAGCAGGCTTTTTATATGTGCGCAATCCGATGAATCCCCGTCAGGTCAGCAAAATAGACATATCCCCCGAGAAGGTGGACTGTATTGTGTTCTGGACAAAAAATCCGGAGCCGATGCTTGACAGGCTGGGGGAGCTGGATAAATACAAGTATTATTTTCAATTTACGCTGACCGGATACGGGAGGGATATAGAGCCCGGCGTTCCGCACAAAAAAGAGAAAATGCTCGGCGTGTTTCAGAGGCTGTCGCAAAAAACCGGTGGGAAAAATGTAATATGGAGATATGATCCGATCCTTTTTACAAAAAAATACACGCCGGAATATCATGTCAGCGCATTCCGCCAGATTGCGTCCGCACTGAACGGATATACGGAAAAATGTGTGATCAGCTTTCTGGATCTGTATGCGAAAAACAGAAAGAACATGGAAACGCTGGGCGTATATGAGCCGGACGGGGCAAAATTGGACGGGTTTATCAAAGAAATCGTACAAATAGCAAACGCCAACGGCATTACGGTAACAAGCTGTGCGGAAGCCGCCGATCTGTCCGCCTACGGAATTGCGCATAACAGCTGTATTGACAAAAAACTGATCGAAGCGATTACCGGATATGAAATAAAGGTCAAAAAGGACAAAAACCAGAGAACCGGATGCGGCTGTGCAGAAAGCATAGACATCGGCACTTATCATACATGCCCGAACGGATGTAAATACTGCTATGCAAACTACAGCCGGGAAAGCGTGGACAGGCGTCGCAGGGAATATGATCCGGAGTCGCCCATACTGTGCGGACGGGTAGGGGAAGAAGATAAAATTACGGAGAGAAGGGGATAGACGGGCAGGTGTGCGCCAGGGCGCACACCTTTTTTTCAACAGATCCTCGGCAGCTGCATCCCGCTCAGCTTCTGCAAAAGCCTCGTGCCGCCCAGCCGGGTATTTAACGCTACCTGTCCGGGAAATGCGCCCGTGACCGTGCCGATGCAGGCGGCGTGCTCCCCGCCAGGCGTATGGCGCAGGGCAGAAAGGACGGCGTCGGCAGTACGGGGCGAAACGACGGCGAGCATCCGTCCTTCGCAGGCGCAGTAGAGCGGATCGAGCCCCAGAAGATCGCAGGCGGCTTCCACTGACGGATCGGCGGGGATCTGATCCTCTTCCAGCACAATGCCAAGAGGGGAATGCTCCACAAACTCGTTTAACGTGGTGGCGACGCCGCCACGGGTGGGATCGCGCAGGATGCGGATTTCCCCGGCAGAAAGCGCGGCGTCAGACAAAAGATGCAGGGGCGCGCAGTCGGAGCGCAGGGAGGCAGAGTCCGAAAGCCCTGCCCGCGCCATCATGACCGCAGCGCCGTGACAGCCGGGCGTTCCGCTTAAAAGGATTTTGTCCCCCTCCTGTATTCCGGCTTGCCCGGGAAGGGAGGCGCGCAGAAAGCCGATCCCGGCGGTATTGATATAAATGCCGTCGCCCTTGCCGCGCTCCACCACTTTCGTATCGCCGGTGGCGATGATGACGCCGGTTTTTGCCGCTTCCTCTGCGATGGAGGAGACGATTTCCTTTAGCTCGTCTATCGCAAAGCCCTCTTCCAGAAGGAAGGAAAGGCTGATATATTTCGGCAGACCGCCCGCCATGCACAGGTCGTTTACCGTGCCGCAGATGCAGAGCTTCCCGATGTCGCCGCCGGGAAAGCGCCAGGGCGTGACAACGAAGCTGTCCGTAGAAAAAACGAGCCTTTCCGCGCCGGAAAGCACAGCGCCGTCGCCCAGCGCAGAAAGCGCCGGATTGCCGAGGGCAGGCAGGAGAAGCTGTTCGATAAGCTCGGAGGTTTTCTGACCTCCGCTTCCATAGTCTAATGTGATGATGTCTTTCATGATCGTAACCATTTCCTTAAAGCTGATATTTGTATGCCGCCGCGCACGCCCCTTCGGAGGAAACCATGCAGGGGCCGACCGGATCGGAGGGGGTACATCCCTTTGCAAAAAGCGGGCACTGCTTCGGGGAGAGAACGCCCCGGATGATCTGGGCGCACCGGCAGCCGGACGGTTCTGCGTCAGAAAAAGGCGGCAGGGAAAATTTGCGGGCGGCGTCCCAGTCTGCGTAAGCTTTCCGGATGGAAAAGCCGCCGCCGGCCACAGCGGAAAGCCCGCGCCAGAAGCAGTCGGAGGGTTCAAAGACCCGATCGGTCAACGAAAGGGCGGCAGGGTTTCCGGCAGGACGGACGACGCGGGTATATTCGTTTTTGCAGTCCGGTTTTTTGGAGGCGATCATTTCCATGAGCAGGCAGACGGAAAACAGAAGATCCGCCGCCTCAAAGCCGCTGACGACGGCGGGAAGCCCGTACTGATCCGGCAGGAAACGGAAAAAATCCGCTCCGGTAACGGCAGCCACATGGCCCGGGCACAAAAAGGCGTCCACGTTAAAATCATCCGCTCCAATCAGCGCCCGCAGCGCCGGTTCGGTGCGCTTTAACAGGCAGAGCACGGAAAAATTGTCCAGATGCCGGGAAGCCGCTTCCAGAATGCAGGCGGCGGTTCCGGGAGCTGTCGTTTCAAAACCCACGCCCAGAAAGACCACCTGTCTGGAAGGATTTTTTTCTGCCAGCAAAAGGGCGTCCATCGGGGAGTAGACCGTTTCCACCGCCGCCCCCAGCGCCTTTTGATAAAGCAGGCTGTCGCCCCGGCGGCTTCCGGGCACGCGCAGCAGGTCGCCGTAGCTTGCAAGGATCACATCCTGCCGCTGCGCCAGCGCTAAGATTTCGTCGATGGCTCCGGCAGGCGTGACGCAGACCGGGCAGCCGGGGCCGGAAAGCAGCCGCACAGACGGCGGGAGCAGGCTTTTTAAGCCGGTTTTTGCGATGGACATGGTATGCGTCCCGCAGATTTCCATAAGATTGACCGGACCGGTCTGTGCTGCCAGCACCCGGATTTTTTCAAGCAAAAGGGCAGCGTCCGGCGGCTGCCGGAAATAAGAATCAGAGCGCATCCTTGATCTCCTCCAGAAAACGGATATTTTCCATCGCTTCTTCTTCGGACAGCTTCTGGATGGCAAAGCCTGCGTGGACGATCACATAATCGCCGGGAGCCGCGCCCTCCACAAAATCCACCCGGACGTCCTGTTCGATGCCTCCGGCTTCTCCGACCGCATGAGGGTAGCGGATCGATTTTAATTTCATGGGAACTGCAAGACACATGAGGATCCCTTCCTTTCAAAATGATATTAGCTGCCGTTTTCCCGCAGCCTTGCGGCGATGGCAAGCTGCCCGAGGCTTAAGCCCGCGTCTCCGGCAGGGACGCAGCGGTGACAGAATACCTCGTAGCCTGCCGCCGTCAGGATGCGCCGGACGCCGTCCGACAAAAATACGTTGAAAAAGACGCCGCCGGAAAGGACGACCGGAAGCCTGTCCGGATTGAGCGCCCGGCACTGGGACAGCGCCAGATGGCAGAGCGTCAGATGAAAACGCCGCGCGATTTCCCCGGCGGGAACGCCCAGACGGCGATCGTTCCACACCGCCTGCACCAGCGGGCGCGTATCGAAGCGCCGCAGTCCCGTTTCCTCATAAAAATGCAGCGGATACGGGGAGGGCTGCGAAAGCTCTTCGTCCGTCGCAATCTCATTGGGGCAAAGCGCCTCGAGCCGCTGGGGGGCTTCTCCGTCAAAGCTGACCTGCGACACATTTCCGATCATGGAAAAAATGCCGTCGAAGAGCCGTCCCATGCTGCTTGCCGACGGACAGGAAACGCCGGAGGAAAGCAGGCTTAAAATGGCAGAAACGGGGGCGTTTTTCCACGCGGGCGGCAGAGAATCCGCCGAAAGGGGATGCCCTGCCCCTGCGTCCTTTAACAGCGACAGCCCGATGCGCCAGATCTGGGAGGCAGCCTGATCGCCGCCGGGCAGCAGGATCGGGCGGATGCTCCCTTTGCGGGAAAAGCCGTTGGCGTCCCCGGTCAGAAATTCCGCGCCCCAGACCGTGTTGTCCGTGCCAAGCCCCATTCCGTCCCAGACAATCCCAAAAACAGGGCAGTCCAATCCGTTGTCCTCCATGCAGGAAACCATGTGCGCCCAGTGATGCTGTACGCGAAGAAGGGGCAGGCGGGAGGCTTTCGCCGTCCTTTGGGCTTCCTGTGTGGAAAAATAGTCGGGATGCAGGTCGCAGACAAGAAGCGACGGCTCCGGCAGAAACAGGCGGCGGTAAAGCGACAGCGCTTCCCGGTAATGTTTCAGCGTTTCCAGATTTTTCAGATCCCCGATGTGGGGGCTTATAAAAATATCGCTGCCGCGCCCGAGGGCAAAGGAGGCGGTCTGCTCTGCGCCGAACGCCAGAATGCCGTTTCTGTTTCCCGTGCCGGAAACAGGCAGGGGCGCGTAGCCTCTGCTGCGCCGGAAAAAAGAAAGCCCCCGGTCCGTACAGACGGCAACAGAGTCGTCGCAGCGGTTCAGGATCGGGCGGTTATGGAGCAAAAATGCATCCGCAATGCCGGACAGCTCCCGCAGCGCCTCGTCGTTGTCTGTCAGCACCGGACAGCCGCTTTTGTTTGCGCTGGTCATGACGAGCAGCTTTGGGGCAGGCGCTTTTTTGCCGGAAAAAGCAAGGGAAAGCGCGTCGCCCGGCGCATTGTCAAGCGCGTCGTGCGCCGCATTGTCAAAGGCGTCCTCCGGCGCATCCTTCGGCGGCAGAAGCAGCAGATGGATGGGGCTGTAGGGCAGCATGACCGCAAGCCTTTTCCCAAAGCTGATCTGGCAAAAGCTGTCCGCCTCCTTTTTGGAAAGAAGAAGCGCCGGACGGGCGGGGGAAGAAAGAAGCCGCGCCTGCGCGTCGGAAACGCGGCAGATTTGGCGCACCGTTTCCAGATCCCGCGCCATGAGGGCAAGGGGGCGGGCAGGGCGTTTTTTTTGACGGCGAAGCCGCGCCACCGCCTCCGTGTTGTATGCGTCGCAGGCAAGATGGATGCCGCCGGTTCCCTTGACGGCAAGGATTTTGCCCTCTGAAAGCAGGCGGCGGGCAGTCAGGAAAGGGTCGGCGTCCGCGCCGGTAAAAGGCTTTCCTGCTGCGTCCAGCAAAAAGACGGAGGGCCCGCAGTCGGGGCAGCAGTCCGGCTGGGCGTGATAGCGCCGGTCGCGGATGTCTTTGTACTCCCCAAGGCAGTCGGGGCACATGGGAAAGGCATCCATCGCCGTGCGGCTGCGGTCATAGGGCAGGCTGCGGATGATCGTGTAGCGCGGCCCGCAGTTGGTGCAGTTGATAAACGGATAGCGGAAGCGGCGGTTCCACGGCGTAAACAGCTCTTTTTCACAGTCCGGACAAGGCGCGGTATCCGCTCCGGCAAAGGTCGCTTCTTCGGAAAAAGCGCTGTCCAGAATATGAAAGCCGGGATCGGGACGGCTCCCTGCGCCAAAAGCAGCTGCCGGAAGCTCCCGTACCGCCATTTGCTCCACCCGGGAAAGGGGCGGAGCATCGTTTTGGATCGCCTGCAAAAAAGTTTCTACGGCGGGAAAAGCTCCGGTCACAAAGGCTTCCAGCCCGCCGGAGGTGTTGCGCGCCCAGCCGGACAGCCCGTTTTGCAGGGCGATCCGGTGCAGAAAGGGGCGGAAGCCCACGCCCTGAACAAGCCCGGAAAGCGTGACGAGGACGCTGCAGGGGGCAGCGCTGCCGCCGGATTCCCGTTTTGCCGCCGTTTTGCCGCTGTCTTTTGCTGCCGTTTTGCCGCTGCCTTTTGCCGTCATATCGTCTCGCCGCGTATTCATTGACGGATTACAGCGCCGATCTGTGCGGACAGATAGCTGCAAAGGCTGTCCAGCCCGTCCTTTGTGCGGCAGCTGACCGGAAAATAGGGCGCGCCGGGGCAGAAGGTTTCATAATGGCAGCGGACTCTGGCTTCATCGAAATCAAAATAAGGAAGCATATCGTATTTATTTAATACGAGGCAGTTGGTTTCGGTAAACATGAGCGGATATTTTTCTACCTTATCGTCGCCCTCCGGGACGCTTAAAATCGTGATCCGCATGGATTCGCCGATTTTAAATTCGGCGGGACAGACGAGGTTTCCGATATTTTCCACAAAGATCACGTCCAGGTCGTCGAGCGGCAGATGGGGCAGGATGTTTTGGATGCTCATGGCTTCGATATGGCACGCCCCGTCGGTATTTAACTGGATGGCGGGGATGTTTAAGGCGGCGATTCGCTCTGCGTCGATCTGACCGGTAATGTCGCCCTCGATGACGCCGATGCGCCATTTTTCCCGCAGCTTTTCGATCAGGGAAACGATCAGGCTGGTCTTTCCCGCGCCGGGGCTTCCCATGACGTTGATCATGCAGATCTTATGGTCTGCCAGCTCTTTTTTCACCTGTTCGCTCACGTCCTCATTCCAGTCCATTACCTGATGAAGCACTTTGATTTCCATCAATATCTACCTCCAGACTTTCTATCATAAATTCTTTGCCGGACAAAATCTGCAGCCGCAGGCTCCCGCATGCAGGGCAGGCGATGTGATGCCGCGTGATCTCGCTTTCTGCATGGCAGTCCCGGCAGCGCACCTTTAAGGGCAGGGTGCGCGCTTCTATTTTAGCGCCCTCTGCGATCGTGCCCTCCGCCAGCAGGTCAAGGTACATCTGGATACATTCCGGAACGATCCCGGAGAAGGGACCGAGGCACAGGCGGATCGCTGAAATCCGGGAAGCGTGGCATTTGTCAGCTTCTTCCAAACTGGTTCGCAGAATGCTTTCCGTAATGCTCAATTCGTGCATGAAATATTCTCCCTCCTTTTGGCGGTCTTTGGATATTTTAGCACTTTATCTAAAAAAAATCCAGATAGACTTTCCCTCTTGCAAAAATCTGTTAAAAGGTCTATAAATAGAAAAGAGAAGAAAAAAGGGGCGCATTCTTTAAGAAAAGATACGCTGAGTCAAGAGGGAGGTAGGATCATGGTACTGATACCGGTACTGATCGGGATTCCGGTGCTTCTGGCGGTTCTGATGGCTTTGCTCAAAGACGGCAGGATCCGGGGGATTATCGTGTACGCAGGCGCAGGCTGCATTATGGCAGCGACGCTTGCCCTGCTTGCAGGCTGGGGAGCGGGCGGATACGGGCGCGCAGTATTTTTTACGGCGACGGAGACGGTGGACCATCTGATGACGGTTGGGGAGATCGGGCTGATGCTCCTGATCGTTTTTATGAGCGTCAAATATCACAAGGTGCTGCCGGCGGTTTTGTCGGTGGCGCAGACAGGGCTGATCTTGTATGTGGAGCAGACCGCGCCGATCGTGGAAAAGGAGCACATGATGGTGGACTGGCTGACTGTGCTCATGTGCGTGATCATCGCCTTTGTGGGCGGCTTTATCTGCATTTATACGGTGGGCTACATGAAGGGCTATCACGAGCATCATAAGGAGTACAAGGACAGGCAGCCGTTCTTTTTTTCCATGCTGTTTTTGTTTCTGGCGGCGATGTTTGGGCTGGTCTTTTCCCAGAGCCTGATCTGGATGTATTTTTTCTGGGAGATTACGAGCGTGATTTCTTTTTTGATGATCGGCTACACGCGCACGGAGGAAGCGCTGGAAAACAGCTTTTCGGCGCTGTGGATGAACCTGCTGGGAGGGCTTGGGTTTGCCGCAGCGATCGCGGTGCTTGCCTTTACGCAGGGAAGCGTCCAGCTTTCCGACGCGGTTTCCTCCGGCATGATGTTTCCGCTGGCGTGCCTTGCCCTTGCAGGCCTGACCAAATCGGCGCAGATGCCTTTTTCCACATGGCTGTTCGGGGCGATGGTTGCGCCGACGCCTTCCAGCGCCCTTTTGCACAGCGCGACGATGGTAAAGGCGGGCGTGTATCTGCTGATCCGGATCGCTCCGGCATTAAGCGGCAATATCGTGGGGCTGATGGTATCCTGCATCGGCGGGTTTACGTTTATCATGGCAAGCATGATGGCAATCGCCCAGAACGACGGCAAAAAGGTGCTCGCCTTTTCGACGATCTCCAATCTGGGGCTGATCGTGGCGTGCGCGGGAACAGGCGTAAAGGAGACAGTCTGGGGCGCGATCTTTCTGATGATTTTCCATTCTGTCAGCAAATCCATGCTGTTTCAGGCGGTGGGCGCGGCGGAAAACTGTCTCGGCTCCCGGGATATTGAGGATATGCACGGGCTTTTGCTGCGGCTTCCGAAGCTTGCCTATATCATGGGCATCGGCATCGCGGGCATGTATCTTGCCCCCTTTGGCATGCTGATTTCAAAATGGGTGGCGTTAAAGGCGTTTGTGGACTCCGAAAACGTATTTTTAGTCATCTGTATCGCATACGGCAGCGCCACAACGATGTTTTACTGGACGAAGTGGCTGGCAAAGCTGATTTCCCAGCACCATGCCAGAAAGGGCGTGGAGGACGTGACGCGCAAAGACGAGTATCTTTCGATGTTTGTGCATGCGGCGATCATGCTTTTGCTGTGCCTGATGCTTCCGTTTGTGGCGACCCATGTGGTAGACCCGATCGTGGCGGAAATGTTCGGCGCGTCCGAGGCGGTGCTTTCCATGAGCGTGCTGACGACGATGGCGATCATGCTGGGAGCGGTGCTGATCGTCCCGGCGATCATGTTTTTGGTCAGCGGCGGCGCAAAAAGGCAGCTGGTACAGATTTACATGGGCGGCATCAACCGGGGCGACAACCGGCATTTTACGGACAGCTTCGGGGAGGAAAAGCATTTGTATTTAAGCAACTGGTATCTGCGGTTTGAATTCGGGCGGAGGCATCTGTTAAAGCCGTCCCTGATATTGTCGGCGGTGGTTCTGATCATCGTGTTCTGCCTGATCATAGGAGGTGCGGTATGAACAGAGTGATTTGTGTGATCGCCTATCTGCTTTTGGCGCCCCTGATCGGCGGGCTGATGGACAGCTTTGACCGGATCGTGAGCGCGCGGATGCAGAGGCGGAAGGGACCGTCGGTATGGCAGCCTTTTTATGATTTGAGAAAGCTGTTTTCCAAGCAGATGCTGGCGGTCAACAATGTGCAGCTTTTGCTGAATTTAAGCTATCTGGTGTTTATCGTCATCGCCGGGGCGATGCTGTTTGGCGGCATGGATATTCTGATGTGCCTGTTCATCCTGTCCACGGCGGACATGTTTCTGGTCATGGCGGCGTCCAGCGATTCCTCGCCCTTTGCAAACATGGGGGCAAGCCGGGAAATGGTGCAGATGATGGCGTACGAGCCGCTGACGCTTCTGGTGGCGGTCGGGTTTTATCTGGCGACCGGATCCTTCCATGTGGCGGACATCATTCAGGCGCCGGTCAGCGCGGTGGCGTTTATGCCGGGGTTTTTGGTGGGCTTTATGTTTACGGCGGCGTTAAAGCTGAGAAAATCCCCCTTCGACCTGTCCACGAGCCATCATGCCCATCAGGAGATGGTAAAGGGCATTACGACCGAGATGAGCGGGGCGACGCTGGCGGTCATGAATATCGCGGAATATTATGAGATCGTGCTGATCTTCGGTATTTTCGGGCTGTTTATCGTCAACGAGCACTGGTGGAGCTGGATCGTGGCTGCCGCAGTGTGTATGGTGATCTATTTTGCGGAGATTTTGTGGGACAACGTGAGCGCCCGTTTAAAATGGAATCAGGTGCTGGCAGGCTGCTGGATCGTGACGCTTCTGACGGGCGGCTTAAATCTGCTGATCCTGATGCTGATCAAATAAAGTGGGGAATGGAGATTGATATGGGAAAAGTATCGAATTCGCCGTGGCTTCTGCATTATGATGCAAGCAGCTGCAACGGCTGTGATATAGAGGTGCTGGACTGCCTGACGCCCAAATATGATCTGGAACGGTTCGGCGTGATCAATACGGGTGACCCGTTTCAGGCGGACATCCTTTTGATCACGGGCGGCGTCAACAGCCAGACCGAAAGCGTGGTAAAGCAGCTTTACAGCCAGATGCCGGAGCCGAAGGTGGTCGTGGCGGTCGGGATCTGCGCCTGCACGGGCGGCGTTTTTAAGGAGTGCTATAACATCCGGGGCGGCATCGACACGGTGATCCCGGTGGACGTTTACGTGCCGGGCTGCGCGGCGCGTCCGGAGGCGATCATCGACGGCGTCGTGGAGGCGTTAAAGATTCTGGATGAAAAAACAAAGGCGCTGGAACGGTCAAAGGAGCAGAAATGATGGAAGACAAAAATCAGATCAGGGAAATCTCGATGGATGATTTTTTTAATGAAGTGATCCGTATGAAAATGGAGGAATGGCGGCTTGTGCAGATCTGCGCCGTGCGAATAGAGGACGGCTTCGAGCTGAGCTATTCGTTCTGCAAAAATTATGAAATGGTAACGCTTCGTCTCCATACGGGAACGGATGAGGAAGTATCCAGCATTACGCAGGTATATCCCTGCGCGTTTATCCAGGAAAACGAGGCGGCAGAGCTGTTTGGCGTGCCGATCAAAAACCTGACGGTAGACTATCATCATAAGCTTTACCGGATTGATCGGGAAACGCCGTTTAAGGAAAAGGGGTGAGGGAAGATGGCAAAACAGAGTATTGTACCGTTCGGGCCGCAGCATCCGGTGTTGCCGGAGCCGATCCATCTGGATCTTGTGCTGGAGGATGAGGTGGTCGTGGAAGCCATCCCCAGCATCGGATTTATCCACCGGGGGCTGGAAAAGCTGGTGGAAAAAAAGGATTTTAAACAGTATGTTTACATCGCGGAGCGCGTCTGCGGCATCTGCAGCTGCGGGCACGGCATGGGCTACTGCGAGGCGGTGGAGCATGTGATGGGCATTGAGGTTCCCAAAAGGGCGTCCTATCTGCGGACGATCTGGATGGAGATGAGCCGCGTGCACAGCCATCTTTTGTGGCTGGGGCTTTTGGCGGACGCCATGGGTTTTGAAAGCCTGTTTATGGAAGCGTGGCGGCTGCGCGAGGAAGTGCTGACGATGTTCGATTTAACGACCGGAGGGCGGATCATTTTTTCGGTAAATACGGTCGGCGGCGTATTAAAGGACATGGACGGTTCGATGTTAAAGGCGATCTCCGATATGGCAGAGAAGCTGGAAGAGGCGATCCGCCCGATGACGAAAACCTTTTTAAAGGATTACACGGTGCAGAGCCGTTTAAAGGAGCTGGGCGTCTTAAAAAGAAAGGATGCGCTGCTTGCAGGGGCGGTGGGGCCGATGCTGCGCGCCAGCGGTGAAGCCTATGACGTGCGGATGCTGGGCTATGGCGCATATTGCGACCTGAATGTGGAGCCGGTCGTCCGCACGGACGGCGATTCCTATGCAAGATGCGAGGTGCGTCTGGAAGAGCTTGTGCAGTCGCTCCATCTGATCCGGGAGGCGGTTTCCAAAATCCCGGAGGGGCCGGTCGCAGAGCCGGTCAAGGGCAATCCTTCCGGCGAATATTTTATGCGCATCGAACAGCCAAGGGGCGAGGCAATTTATTATGTAAAAGGAAACGGTACGAAAAATCTGGACCGTTTCCGCCTGCGCACACCGACGACGAGCAACATTCCGCCGATGGTGGATCTGTTAAAGGGCTGTCAGCTGGCGGATGTGCCGCTGCTGATCCTGACGATCGATCCGTGCATCAGCTGTACGGAACGCTAGGATTTGGAGGAAGATAGAGATGGATCTTGATAAAATAAAAGCAGATCTGGAGCTTGACAAGGTAAAGGTGTTTGTCTATGCAAAAACCGCGCTGAAAAATCTGTTTTCCAAGCCCGCCACCGTCGCATATCCGGAAAAACCGGCGGAATTTCCGGAGCGGATGCGGGGGCATATTGAAATAAACGCAGCCGACTGCATCGGCTGCGGGATGTGCATGCGTTCCTGCCCGCCCGGCGCGATCACGGTCAACCGGGCAGAAAACACGTGGTCGATCAGCCGGTTCGACTGCGTGCAGTGCGGAAGCTGCGTGAATATGTGCCCGAAGAAATGCCTTTCGATCGTGTCGGGCTACACTGCGCCGGGGACAGAGAAGCGGACGGATACGGTGGAGATTCCGGAGAAGAAGGTTGTGGTAAAGCCGGCGGGGCAGGGAGGGATAGCTTCGGCGGAAAAGAATCCTGTAAATCCGGCAGGCGGGGCTGAAAGAAGGATGCCGGACCGCACTGGATCAGATTGCGGAAAAACAGTATGCGCGGAAGCTGGAACGCAGCGGATTTAAGAACGTGCTTCGGTATGGAATCGCATTCTGGCAAAAGGAGTGCATGGTCGCAGCGGATGAAATAAAAGAATAACATTCAGAGGATCGCTCGGCTTCGGGGATTTTTCCGGGGCCGGGCGATTTTCGGATTTTCGGATTTATGCAAAAGGCTGTGGGATACAGGCTGTTTTTGGCAATACAGGCTGTTTTTTTCTTGACAGAAGCCGCGTGCTGCGGTATTGTAAAATCAGTTATGATAGTTGGGCGGCGGACGTTCTGGTCTGCCTTTTTCGAGGGCGAATCGCCCGGATTTTCCGATGGGATAAAGAAGAATTTATATTCGCATACATAATTTTTGCGGGACGGAAAGGAAGTTATGTATTGTCAGATCAATGCGGGAGGGCTTTACGGTTTAAAAAGCTATGCCGCGCAGGTGGAGGTCGATGTGTCGAGAGGGCTCCCGTGCTTTGACATGGTGGGGCTTTTGGACAGCGAGGTGCGCGAAGCACGGGAGCGGATCCGTGTGGCGCTGCACCATATTGGGATGGGGCTTTCCGCGGAAAAAATAACGGTCAATCTTTCCCCGGCGGGTATCCCCAAAACGGGAACGTCGTTCGATCTTCCGGTGGCGCTTGGAATCCTTGCGGCAAAGGAGGTAATCCCGCCCGAAAGGCTCAGGGGCGTCTGGGCGGCAGGGGAGCTGGGGCTGGACGCGCGGGTAAAGCCGGTGAGGGGCGTTTTGGCGATGGTGACGGCGGCAGCAGAAGCAGGAATTTCCGAATGTATCCTGCCGATGGAAAATTTCCGGGAGGGGCTTTTGCGGGAGGAAATCTGCGCGATGGGCGTGGAGACGCTGGAGGAGGCGATGCTTTATCTGGCTTCGGACGCAGAGGAACGGAGCCTGCTGAGAAAAAAGGCGCAAAAAGGGCTGGAAAAGCTGCCCTGTACAGGGCGGGCACAGACAGAAGAGGAGCCGGATTTTTCGATTGTAAAGGGGATGGAGGAAGCAAAGACTGCGGCGATGGCAGCGGCGGCAGGCATGCACAATCTGCTGCTTACAGGGCCGCCGGGAACCGGGAAAACAATGCTGGCGCGGTGTATGCCCGGGATTTTACCGCCTATGACGCGGCAGGAGCAGTATGAGATTTCGTCCATTTACAGCGCGGCAGGGCAGCTGGAGGAAGGGCGGCTTTTGGAAAAAAGACCGTTCGTAAGCCCGCACCATACGGTGTCGCCTTATGCGCTGACCGGGGGCGGCAGCATCCCAAAGCCCGGGATGGTGACGCTGGCGCACAGGGGCGTTTTGTTTTTGGACGAGCTGGCGGAATTTAAGCGTCAGACGCTGGACGTGCTGCGCCAGCCGTTGGAGGAGGGAAAGATTTTTCTGGCAAGGAGCAGGGGAAATTTTGTGTATCCGGCGGATTTTATGCTGCTTGCCGCTACCAATCCGTGTCCCTGCGGCTATTATCCGGACCGGAACCGGTGCAGGTGCCGGGAGTGGGAGGTGGCACGTTATCTGTCGCGGATCTCAGGGCCGCTGCTGGATCGGATTGATTTATGCTGCAGCGTATCGCCGCTTCCGGTACGGATGCTGTGGGAGACAAAAAACGCTTCGGAAGCTGCTTTAGATGCCCTTTCGGATGACGCAGGCAAAAAAGCGCCGTCCGACAGCGTCCGGATGCGGGAGCGGGTTTTGGAAGCGCGGGAGCGCCAGAGCTTCCGCTACGCAGGCACGCCGATCGGGGTAAACGGGCGGCTGGGGGCAGGAGAGCTTTTGCGGTATTGCGCGCTGGGCTTTCAGGAACAGGAATTTTTGGAAAAAGCGGCGGGACAGGCGAGGCTTTCGGCACGGGGCTGTCATCGCGTGATCCGCACGGCGCGGACGCTGGCAGATCTGGACGGCAGCGAAAGGATTCTGGTGCGCCACTTAAGTCAGGCGGTGTATTACCGGAATCAGCATATGCTGCAAAAATGAGGGATATAAAAAGGAGGAGCGATGGACGAGCGGGAAAAAGCGGAATATTTTGCGCTGTGCAGCATAGATGGATTAGGGAGGGCGGGGATCATGCGCCTTTTGGAAAAAACAGAAAGCGTATCGGAGGCGCTAACGCTTTCAGAACCGGCGCTGCGGGAAATACTGGGCGAAGCGCGGGCAAAAAAAGTAGGCGCGCAACTTTCCGGCGCCCGGGCAGATGAGGCGGCAAAAAAATTGGAGGATTTTCAGAAAAGGGGAATTTTTTTCCTGCCTTTGTGGGATGATGATTATCCAAAGCGGCTTCGCCAGATTCCGGATCCTCCGGCGGCGCTCTATGGAATAGGAAGAGTTCCGGACGATCCGGGGAAAAAACGGGCGCATAAAGCGCCAGATAGGGCAGGAGGGTGCAGAAAAGCCGCAGCGGTCGTGGGGGCGCGGGCGGCGTCGGCTTACGGACAGGAGATGGCGGCTTATTTCGGGCGCGGGCTGGCAAAGGAGGGCATTACGGTCGTCAGCGGCATGGCGCGCGGCGCAGACGGGATCGCCCAAACGGCGGCGTTGCAGGCGGGAGGGTTTTCTATCGCGGTGCTGGGCTGCGGCGTGGACGTGTGTTATCCGCCGGAAAACAGAAAGCTCTATGACCTGCTTAAGGAAAGGGGATGTATCCTGTCGGAATATCCGCCGGGGACGCAGCCCCATGCGCATCTTTTTCCGCCGCGCAACCGGATTATCAGCGGGCTTTCCGATCTGGTGCTGGTTATCGAGGCGCGGGAAAAGAGCGGCACGCTCATTACGGTGGATATGGCGCTGGAACAGGGGCGGGACGTATTCGCCGTGCCGGGGCGCATTACGGATCTGTGCAGCCGGGGCTGCAACCGGCTGATCGGAAACGGCGCGGGGGCTGCGGTAAGCGTGGCGCAGATTTTGCGGGAGCTGGACGGGGGCGGCAGCGCAGAAGTACCGGACGATGATCAAAAGCCTGCGGGCAGGAAAGGCGCAGCGCCAGACGGCAAAAAGCCGGCACAATCCGAAGGCGCGCCAGCCTCCCTGCGCTCCCCTTTCCGCCGCGCGGTATGGGAGGCGTTGGATACCACGCCGGAAAGCCTCGACGCGGTGCTTTTAAAGCTTCGGGAAGGGGGCTGGGAGGCGTCTGCCCCTGCCGTAATGGAGGAGCTTGTCTTTCTGGAGCTGGACGGGCTTGCAGGCGCAAGCGGCGGGCAATATTATCGGAAATTATCAGAAAATTTCTGCTTGCAATGAACCCTGATATGGTGTATAGTGGTTCACGATAACTGCACGGAAAGACAAAAATGTGCGGAATAGCAGTAAAAGGGATTGGGGATATCAGAATATGGCGAAATATTTAGTGATCGTGGAGTCACCTGCCAAAGTAAAGACGATAAAGAAGTTTCTGGGAGCCAACTATGAGGTGGCAGCCAGCAACGGGCATGTGCGCGATTTCCCGAAGAGCCAGTTCGGCATCGACGTGGAACATGATTACGAACCGAAATATATTACGATCAGAGGAAAGGGCGACATCCTTGCCAACCTTCGCAAAGAGGTAAAAAAGGCGGAAAAGATCTATCTGGCGACGGACCCGGACCGAGAAGGGGAGGCGATCTCCTGGCATCTGATGGAGGCGCTGAAGCTTTCCGGCAAAAAGGTATATCGTATTACGTTTAATGAGATCACCAAAAGCGCGGTCAAGGAATCCTTAAAGCATGCGCGGGAGATCGACATGAATCTGGTGGACGCGCAGCAGGCGCGCCGTATGCTGGACCGCATGGTGGGCTACCGGATCTCGCCGCTTCTGTGGGCGAAGGTAAAGCGGGGGCTGTCGGCGGGACGCGTGCAGTCGGTGGCGCTGCGCATTATCTGCGACCGGGAAGAGGAAATCAACGCTTTTATCCCGGAGGAATACTGGACGCTGGACGCTTCCTTTAAGATCCCGGGCGAAAGAAAGCTTCTGACCGCCAAATATTACGGCGAAGGCGATACAAAGCGCCAGCTAAAGAGCGCAGAAGAGGTTGATCGGGTCAAAAAGGACTGTGAGAACGCTTCCTTTGCCGTTTCTGATGTAAAAAAAGGTGAGCGCGTCAAAAAGGCGCCCCTGCCCTTTACCACCTCCACTTTGCAGCAGGAAGCCAGCAAGGTGCTGAATTTTTCAACCCAGAAGACAATGCGTCTGGCGCAGCAGCTCTATGAGGGCGTGGACATCAAGGGGCAGGGAACGGTCGGTATCATTACCTATCTGAGAACCGATTCCACCCGTGTTTCCGAGGAAGCGGAAGAGATGGCGAAAGCCTATATCACGGAGAAATACGGCGAACAGTACGCGGGCGAGGGAACAGTCAGGAAAAGCGGGCAGAAGATCCAGGACGCCCACGAGGCGATCCGCCCGACAGATGTGGCGCGCATCCCACTGGAATTAAAGGAATCTTTGTCGAGGGACCAGTTCCGTCTGTATCAGCTCATCTGGAAGCGCTTCATGGCAAGCCGTATGACGGCTGCGCGCTATGAGACGACGTCCGTAAAGATCGACGGCGGCGGGCACCGTTTTACTGTGGCGGCGAGCAAGGTCGTTTTTGACGGCTTTATGAGCGTCTACACGATGGATGATGAGGACAAGGCGGAAAACAACACGCTGGCAAAGAGCATCGACAAGGATACGAAGCTGGCATTTGAAAGCTTTGACGGGGCGCAGCATTTTACGCAGCCGCCCGCCCACTATACGGAGGCGTCCCTTGTGCGGACGCTGGAGGAGCTCGGGATCGGACGTCCCAGCACCTATGCGCCGACGATCACGACGATCCTTGCGCGCCGCTATGTGGCAAAGGAGAACAAAAATCTTTATGTGACAGAGCTGGGCGAGGTCGTGAACAAAATGATGAAGGACGCGTTCCCGACAATCGTGGACGTGAACTTTACGGCGAACATGGAAGCACTTTTAGACGGCGTTTCCGAAGGGACGGTAGACTGGAAGACGATCGTTTCCAATTTTTATCCGGATCTGGACGAGGCGGTAAAAATTGCGGAGAAGGATCTGGAAGAGGTCAAGATCGGCGACGAGGAATCGGACGAGGTGTGCGAGCTGTGCGGCCGCCGCATGGTCATCAAATACGGCCCGCACGGACGTTTTCTGGCATGCCCGGGCTTCCCGGAGTGCCGCAATACGAAGCCTTATTATGAGAAGATCGGCGTTGCCTGCCCCAAATGCGGAAAAGACATCGTTATGAAAAAGACGCAGAAGGGCAGACGCTATTACGGCTGTATCGACAATCCGGACTGCGATTTCATGGTGTGGCAGAAGCCTTCCAATGAGAAATGCCCGGTATGCGGCTCGATCATGCTGGAAAAGGGAAACAAGCTCGTATGCTCCAAAGAGGGCTGTAGCTTTGTAAAGGAAAAAGAAGAAGAGAAGGAATAGTACCGTTTGCCGGAAAGACAGCGAACGGTAATGAAGTAACGCTTCGTCTCCGGATGCTTGACCTAGGAGACGGATGTTTGGAGGAACAGGAAGCATGAGTGGTGTCCAGCTTCTGGATAAGACCAGAAAGATAGGAAAATTGCTGCATAACAATCATTCCAGCAAGGTGATCTTTAACGACATCTGCCGGGTCATGCAGGATACGACGCAGTCAAATGTGCTGGTGATCAGCCGCAAGGGAAAGGTGCTGGGGCTTTCGGACAAGGACGGCGGCGCAATCTGCGAGCTTTCCGGCTGCAGCGTGGGGAGCTTTCTGGATCCGCTTTTGAATGAACGCATGCTGTCGATCCTTTCTACGAAGGAAAATGTGAATTTAACGACGCTCGGCTTTGACGGCGCGGAGGAACAGGAGTTTTCCGCGATCGTTACGCCCATCGAGATCGCCGGCGAGCGGCTGGGCACGCTGTTTTTATACCGCCGCGAAAAAAGCTACAGCATCGACGACATCATCCTGTGCGAATACGGGGCGACGGTCGTAGGGCTGGAAATGCTGCGCGCCGTGAATGAAGAGAGCGCGGAGGAGGACAGAAAGGCGGCGGTCGTGCACGCGGCGCTGGGCACGCTGTCTTATTCGGAGCTGGAGGCGATCGGGCTGATCTTTGAGGAATTAAAGGGCGGCGAGGGCATCCTTGTGGCGAGTAAGATCGCGGATCAGGCGGGCATTACCCGTTCTGTGATCGTAAACGCGCTGCGCAAATTTGAGAGCGCGGGCATCATCGAATCCCGTTCTTCCGGGATGAAGGGAACCTATATCAAGATCCGGAATGAATTTGCCTATTCGGAGATCAAAAAACTCCGGGAAAAGAAATAGAATCAATTTAGCCCCAATCGGTCTGTTACAAGAAATAAAAACTCCCCCTTGCAAGAGGGGGAGTTTTGTGTTAGAATCCAAATGTTATAGCTAAAAAACACGCATTCTGCTGCGCCGCGGGTGTCCCTTAACGCTTTGGATGGCGGCGAGTCGGAGATTTTTCCCGAAAAGAGTGCGGAAGAACAAACCACAGGAGGACAAAAAATGAGCGTTATTTCCATGAAACAGTTACTTGAAGCAGGTGTTCATTTCGGACATCAGACCAGAAGATGGAACCCTAAGATGGCTCCCTACATCTTCACAGAGAGAAACGGCATCCACATCATCGACTTACAGAAGTCTGTTGTAAAAGTGGACGAGGCTTACAAGGCAGTATTCGAGATCGCTGCACAGGGCGGCACGATCCTGTTCGTAGGCACAAAGAAGCAGGCACAGGACGCTGTTAAGACAGAGGCTGAGCGCTGCGGAATGTACTTTGTAAACGAGAGATGGCTGGGCGGCATGCTGACCAACTTCAAGACCATCAGAAGCAGAATCGAGAGACTGAAAGCGATCGAGGCTATGGCTGAGGACGGCACTTTTGAAGTTCTGCCTAAGAAAGAAGTTATCCAGATCAAGAAAGAGTGGGAGAAGCTGGAGAAGAACCTTGGCGGTATCAAGGATATGACAAGAATCCCTGACGCGATCTTCGTTGTAGATCCCAAGAAGGAGAGAATCTGCGTACAGGAGGCTCACGCTCTGGGCATTACACTGATCGGTATCGGCGATACAAACTGCGATCCTGAAGAGCTGGATTACATCATCCCCGGCAACGACGACGCGATCAGAGCCGTTAAGCTGATCACTTCCAAGATGGCAGATGCTGTGATCGAGGCAAATCAGGGCGAGGAAGTTTACACAGAAGAGGCAGTTGCTGTTTCTGAGGCTTCCGACATCGAAGAGGTTGCTTCCCAGGAGGCATAAATAGCTGGTTCGGGATCTGGGATCCTGAAGGAACATGACAACCGGTTTTTAATGGAGGATTGAAAAATGGCTGTTACAGCTGCAATGGTAAAAGAGTTAAGAGAAATGACCGGCGCCGGCATGATGGACTGCAAGAAGGCGCTGACAGCTACAGAAGGCGATATGGATGCCGCTGTAGAATTTTTAAGAAAGAACGGACAGGCGAAGGCTGAGAAGAAGGCAAGCCGTATCGCAGCAGAAGGTATCTGCCGCATCGTTGCAAAGGACGACAGCACAGCAGCTGTTGTTGAAGTAAACTCTGAGACAGACTTCGTTGCAAAGAACGAGAAGTTCCAGACATTTGTAGGCGCGGTTGCAGAGCAGGTTGTTGCTTCCGAGAATACAGATCTGGATGCGTTCCTGGCTGAGCCTTGGCACGCAGATGCGTCCAAGACCGTAAAGGACGTTTTGGTTGAGCAGATCGCTGTAATCGGTGAGAACTTAAAGATCAGAAGATTCGAGAAGGTTGTTGCAGAGCACGGCTGTGTTGTATCCTACACACACGGCGGCGGCCGCATCGGCGTTCTGGTTGAGGCTGACACAGACGTTGTAAACGACGCTGTAAAAGAGGCTCTGACAAATGTTGCAATGCAGATCGCAGCTCTGAATCCGAAGTACGTTTCCACTGCTGACGTATCCGAAGAGTACAAAGAGCATGAGAAAGAGATCCTGAAGGCTCAGATCGCAAACGATCCTAAGATGGCAGGCAAGCCCGAGAAGGTGATCGAGGGCGCAGTAATTGGCCGTCTGAACAAAGAGCTGAAGGAAGTATGCCTGCTTGAGCAGGTTTACGTTAAGGCAGAGGACGGCAAGCAGACCGTTGCACAGTATCTTGCACAGGTTGGCAAGGACAACGGCGCAAACCTTTCTGTAAAGAGATTCGTTCGTTTCGAGACCGGCGAAGGTATCGAGAAGAAGCAGGAGGATTTCGCGGCAGAGGTTGCTGCACAGCTCGGCTGATCGTCTGAAAGAAAAATATAAATGCAGGTTAAAACCCTTGAAAAGCTCAGAAACGGGCATTTCAAGGGTTTTTTGCTATGTCTGGATTCAGGCAGATTCCACACGCTTTTATACAACATATTCATACACATACAATACTCTGTCTTCTTCGACCCGGATCTCTTCAATCCTTGAAAATCCGCACCTTTCTGCAATCTTCCAGCTCCCCACATTCCGGTCCACGATATATCCCAGAATCTTTTTTACTTCCGGATGCGCGGGGAGGAGTTTTAAAATTCCCTGTACGGCTTCCGTGCCGTATCCATCCTTCCAGAATTTCGGCAGGATCATGAGAGTGGCGGTGAATTCGCCGGAATCCGGGGCATCCTCTGCAGGAATCAGGCTGATGTAGCCGACAAAATCATTGTTTCTATTGATGAGCGCGTAGGGAAGACAACCGTCTTCAAGATAGTGCCGCAGAAGCGTTCTTGTCTGTTCGAGGGAGGTGTGCTTTCCAAAGCGCATATAGCGGGCTGATGCTTCATCGGAATAAAGCTTGTGCAGCATAGGCAGGTCGTCCTTGTAAAGGGGACGCAGGGTAAGTCTGTCTTTCAAAGTATCAAATCCTTTCTTTTCCGGTTGTGACAGGAGTTTTAAACTGCTGCAATCACTCTGTATCATTTCATAACAGTGTAGCGCTAAATGCCGGAAGTGTCAAATTATACATTTTTTCAATAAAATATTACTTCAAATCCCGTCGAAAAAGAACAAATACAACAAAATAAATGGAAAATTTCATAATTTTTATAGAAAATTTACGATTGAAAAATAATCATGAAACCCATATAATAATATTTAAACGTACATAAAAGTCTGTTTAAAACCGACAACACGCATAAAACAGAAGAATTGATTTATATCAATAAAGTGGATTTTTCACAGAAATGGAAAGGATGCGGCGGGAGAGCCGGGACAAAAGCGACAGATGGAAGCAGGATACATCGATATACACAACCACAGCCTGTACGGAACGGACGATGGGGCGCGCAGTCTGGAGGAAAGCGTCGCCATGCTCCGACAGGCGGCAGAGGAAGGGATAAGGAAGGTCATTTTGACGCCCCATCAGAAGCCGGACAGAAGATGTGCGGATGCACACAGCATAAAAGAAAAGACGGAGCGGCTTCAAAAGGTGCTCGATGGTCTGGCTGTTCCGGTGCGCCTTTATCCGGGAGGGGAAGTTTTGTACAGCTATGATACAGAGGAGTTCCTGAAACAGGGCAAGGCATCAGTGCTGGCGGATTCTGCCTATGTGCTGACAGAGTTTTTGCCGGATGAGGAATGGGCTTATATCCAGAACGGACTATACAGGCTGTTGGATGCGGGATATATCCCGGTTCTGGCGCATGCGGAGCGGTACGGGAATCTGGTGCGGGACCTGGACAGAGTGGACGGGCTGCGGGAAAGCGGCTGTCTGATACAGGTTAATTCGGGAAGCCTGACAGGCTTTGGAGGCACGCAGATGAAGCGGACTGCAAAAAAGCTGGTAAAAGAAGAGCTGACAGATATAGTGGCAACGGACGCGCACCGGGCATCGGGAGGACGGCAGGCGTATATGAAGGAATGCGCTTCTTGGCTTTCCAAAAAATGCGGCGTTGCATATGCGCAGCGGCTTTTATATGAAAATGCCGCCGCAATATTGGAAGGCTGTTCACAAAAGAAATAGCAGGGGAGAAGAGATGACAATGGAAAATCGCAGTCAGATGCAGAATGATGAAATGGAAATCGACCTTATCGATCTTATGAAAATGCTGATCGGGAAGCTTCCGCTGATGATAGCTGTGGGAATATGTACCGCGATGCTGGCCTTTTTATACAGCGGGTTCGTATCAGCGCCGACCTATCAGTCGGCGACAAAGATATATATTTTGAACAAAACGGAAAACGCGAACGTCACATACAGCGATATCCAGCTGGGGACGCAGCTGACGAAAGACTATGCAGAGCTCATCAAGAGCCGGTTTGTGCTGGAATCGGTTATAGAGCAGCTGGGACTTCCCGTAAGCTATGAAAATCTGAACGGGAGAGTGAGCGTGGCGTCCCCGGACGACACCCGCGTGCTCACCATCACGGTGACGGATACCGACCCGGTACGGGCGATGAAGACGGCGAATGCGGTACGAGAGGCAGCGGCCATGCACATTAGCAATGTGATGGATATCGAGGCGGTAAATGTGGTGGAAACGGCGAATGCTCCAACCCATAAGACAGGACCGTCAGTAGGGAGAAATACGGTGCTTGGCGGGATGCTCGGTGTCCTGGTCGTGGCGGGCATCGCGGTAGTTTCCTACCTGATGAACGATACGATACGCACGGCGGAGGATGTGGAGCGTTACCTCGGCCTGTCTACGCTGGCGGTCATCCCCATGAATGAGGGGGAAACGAAAAAGCGCAGAAAAAAAAGCCGCCGCAGCCGCCGCTGAACAGTTATGGGAAACAACAGGAAAGAAGAGGGAAGAGAACAAGCATGCAGAATGTAGTGATCCGAACGACCGAACAGCTGGACTTCAGGACGAAGGAAGCATATAAAACACTGCGTACCAATTTGAGCTTTGCAGGAAAAGACGTAAAGGTCATTTCGCTGACGAGCTGTACGCCGAACGAAGGCAAGAGCAGCGTCTCCTTTCAGCTGTGCATGTCGCTGGCAGAAAGCGGGAAAAAGACAGTCCTCGTGGATGCGGATATGAGAAGGTCCGTGCTGCGGGGCAGATATAAGGCGAGCCGCGAAAAATACGGCCTTTCCCATTATCTGAGCGGACAGGCGGAATACGACGACGTGTGCTGCCGGACGAACGTGGAAAACTTCGACATTATTTTCGCAGGGCCGGTACCGCCGAATCCAAGCGAGCTTTTGAGCGGGGACAGCTTTAAAGGCCTGATGGAGCTTCTGAGATGGAAGTACGATTATGTGATCGTGGATACGCCCCCGCTGGGCAGTGTGATAGACGGCGCGGTGGCGGCGGCATACTGCGACGGCGCGGTCATCGTTGTGGAAAGCGGCGCGGTAAGTCATAAATTCGTGCAGAACATAAAGGAACAGCTGGACAAGGTAAACTGCCGCGTGCTGGGCTGCGTGCTCAACAAGGTAAACCTGAAGAAAAATCCGTACTACGGCAGATATTATCAGCAGTATGCGGGATATTACGGGAGTGCGGAGGAAGAGGGAGAAGACGTGATGGCTCCGCTTAAAAAGACTGCGGAGGAAACGTTTCAGCCAAAGGAAGCGGATAAGGCAGAGACAGACGGAGCAGGAACAGCGGAGGAAAAGGAATGAATATCAAGACGATGACAGCCGGTTTTTTCGCGTTGGATGCAGTACTGATAGGGATAGGCGCCTTTTTGTATATGAGACAGGACAGGACTGCCCCGGTCATCGCAGTGCCCGAGACGGCGCTGGTCTATGAGGAGACAATGACGCAGGAGCAGCTTCTTGAAGGGGTTACGGCGTATGACGCGAAGGACGGCGATGTGACAGACAGGCTTTTTATTGAAAAAATATCGGATATGGCGGACGGAAGGGTGCTCGTGACATATGCAGCCTCGGACGCTTCCAACAACGTTTCGGAAAAATCAAGGATTCTTGAAGTCAGGACAACAGGACATAATATACAGCAGACAGAATAGACAGGACAGATTCGATTGCAGCAGGCAAAATCGTCGCGACGCCGCGTTTTGACCGCCGCATGGTAAAAGAGAAAAGTCATCCGTGCGGGAGATTTCCCGGACGGAATGGCGAAGCCTGCCCAAAAAACGGTTTTCGGGCGGCAAAAAACGAAAAAATCAGGTGCAGAGGCAAAGAAGCATGTGGTATGTGGTGTGGATCAGAACCGGACAGGAAGAAAAACTGAAACAGATGTGTGAAATACTCATTGGACAGAGCCGGGTTTATGAGGAATGCTTCATCCCGAAAACGGAAACGGTGCGCCGCATAAGGGGTGTTCTTTCCAGGCGGGAAAATATACTGTTTCCGGGATATTTGTTTTTTGAAAGCGCCGATCCGGCAGCTTTATATGAACAGCTGAAAAAAATCCCGGAATTTACAAAGCTTCTGGGAGCAGATGGAGTTCCGAAGCCCCTGTATCCTCATGAAGAGGAATTTTTAAAAAGCCTGTCTGACGAGGACAAGGTTATCAGAATCTCTAAGGGATATCTGATTGGAGATGAACTGACCGTGACGGACGGACCGTTGAAAAGCTGCCGGGGACAACTTGTGCACATTGATCGCCACAAGCGGGAGGCAAAGCTGAGGGTGGATTTTCTGGGAGACAGACGGACGGTCACGGTAGGACTTGAGGTTATAAAAAAAGAGGAAACAAAATGAGCTTGAACCGGTTAAAACGGCAGGATTTTCATACTTGTATGTGTGCGGCGGCGCTGTTTGTGCTTTGGATCGCAGTATTTTGTGCGAGGGGACTGCCTGTAGCCGTAACGATGGTCTTTCTTGGAACGGCAGCCATTGCGGGATTGGCAGTCGATGCTTTTGACGTGTCGGTCAGGACGGAGGGCGCACTGGCAATCAGACTGCTATGTGCGTGTACGCCGGCATTTTTGGTAACAGCGTCAGCTTTTGGGAATCCGGGGCAGGCGGCGGTAGTGTATGTGGAAGCCATCCTGACGGGAGGAATATGGCTTATCGCAGCAAAACACTGGATGCGTCGGGAGATTTGTCCGGGCTGGACGCTGCTTGTCTATGATGGGCCGGAAAACCTTGCAAGGGCAGAGCGTCTGGCACAAAGCAGGAACGACCTGATTGCTGTGACAGGACGCATTTTGTGGACGAATCCGGATGAAATCGGGCATATAGTGGAAATTTACCGGATTCCGCAGCTGGTGATCTGTTTAAAGGACGAAAAAAAAGAGCTGCTGGATGAGTGCAGAAAAAGAGGAATCACAGCATTTGTCGGTGAGAATCCAAAAGAAAAAGGATACAGGCTGGACAGGAGCGGGATATATTATGTAAGACCTGTACCGCCGGTATGGAAACGGTGGTTCTACAAAAAAGGAAAGAACGGGGTCTTGGAAAGATGATCAGCATTATCGTACCGGTCTATAATGCGGAAAAATACATAGAGACAACGATAGAAATGGTTTGCAGACAGACGTATCCGGACTGGGAGCTGATTCTGGTGGATGACTGTTCCAGAGATAAAAGCGTAGAAAAAATCCGGGAATGCATCCGGAAAATGGAAATGTTGGAAAGTGGAAACCGGACATTACGGACATTATGCGGAGAGGAGAAAATCCGGCTGATCCAAAAGCCGAAAAATGAGGGTGCGGCAAAGGCACGTAACACCGGAATCGATGCGGCAAAGGGAAGATATATCGCCTTTTTGGATGCGGATGACGTGTGGTATCCGCAGAAGCTGGAAAAGCAAATGGCATTTCTGGAAAAGCATGGTGCGGCTTTTGTGTTCTCCGCCTATGAATTCGGGGATGAAAACGCCGTTCCGACCGGGAAAGCGGTGCATGTCCCGAGACTTCTTCATTATAAGGAGGCGTTGAGCAGGACGGTCATTTTTACTTCAACGGTGCTGCTGGATACGCAGAAAACCGGGAAAGAGCTCATTCATATGCCTGCCATCGGCAGTGAGGACACCGCGACCTGGTGGAATATCCTGAAGGCGGGCTTTGTTGCTCACGGGCTGGATGAATCGCTGGCAATCTATCGTCGACCGGCTCAGTCATTATCCTCCGATAAGGGAGTTGCCGTTAAAAGAATATGGAATCTCTACCGGACAGTCGCGGAATTAAGTGTTCCGGCGGCTGCTTTTTATCTGTTCCGGTGGGCATGGCGGGCAAGCATCCGTCGTCTGGTTGCAGATACCGTCCGGAATCATGCGGAGGCTGTAAAAAGGTTCGTCGTATTGGAGCTGTCTTTTTTCGGAATACTTGTCCAGACGGCTGCTTTTGCATGGATGTGGTTCGGCTATTACTATCCGTTGGTGTCGAGCTATCGTGTCAGTCAGGAGGGCTTCGATTACGGAACAGGACTAAAGCTTTATTTCAGAGGACATCTGCTCGTTCTTGCCATCTATATGGTCGTTCTGCTGTGTCTGACCAGGATGAGCGGAGGGACGAAAACAGGATATTTGAAGCCGGGCAATATTTTTGCGTCGCAGACGACGTCGCTCGTGCTCACAAATGTGATTTCTTATTTTCAGATTTCCCTGATGAGAAACTGGCTTCTTCCGGCGGACGGGATGCTGGCAATGACGCTTATGCAGACTGCATTTGCGGGGCTGTGGGCGTTTGCGACCGATAAAATATTCCGGCTCGTCTTCCCTCCGATAGAAACGCTTGCGATAGAAGGAGAGAAGGATATCCGTCCGGTGCTGCGGGCGTTTGAGACGCGAGGGGACCGTTTTCAGGTACTGCGCACCCTTCATTTGAAGGACAATCTGGAAGAAATCAAGGAAGAATGCCTGCTCTGGTACGGCGCGGTCATTTTAGGACCGATGGAGGAGGCGACCCGCCGGGAGCTTCTGGAATTTTGCTACAGTCATTACATCCGCGTTTATCTGATGCCGGATGTGGCGGACATCCTGATGCAGGGGACGGAGCCGATGGAGCTGTTTGATATGCCGCTGCTGGAGCTTCGGGAATATCCGATCAGCTGGGAAATGCGCGTGTTGAAACGGATTGCAGATGTTGTTGTTTCGGCGGCGCTGCTGCTGTTGTTTTCGCCCGTGATTTTGTGCCGCGCGGTTTACGGAAAGCTCAAATACGGCAGAGTCATGGAAACGCAGCGGTGCGTGACAAAATCGAACAAGGAGTTTGACCTGCATTTTTTTGCGACGGGGATGGACGGGATACAGGACAGCGCAGACGAAAACTCCTGTTGGGATAAAAGCCGCATCAGCAGGCTTCCGATGCTGTGGGACGTGCTGCACGGAAAAATGTCGCTCGTAGGGCCGCGGCCGCTTTCCGGGAAACGGATGGAGGAGCTTCTGGAGCAGGACCCGCGATATTTTTACAGGCTGCGCGTTAGGGCGGGACTGACCGGGTATGCGCAGGTCTATGGCAAAAAAACGACGGCGGCAGAGGAGCTTTTTAAGCTGGATCTGATATATATACAGCATTTTTCCGGGCTGTTGGATCTGAAGCTTTTGCTTTTAGCGGCAGGGTCAAAAAGAAACAGGGATTAGGATGAAACAAAAGATATCCGGGCAGGAACGGGTATCTGACAGGTTGTGAGGTGGAGAGAAAATGAGAAAAAATGAATATGATGTGCCGGTAAGGATATGCAAGGTGCTGAATGTCATTTTGATGGCGATTTGCTTTGCTGCGGTCTGGTATGGCTACTATGCGGACCGTGCGCTTGTGAAGTACTACAGAAGGGGCGACTGGGTCGTGATCTTTTTGTTTGCAATCCTTTATTTCGGGTTTTGCAGGTCTTATGACGCGTTCCACATTTCCACGAGCCCGATTTCGGAGCTCATTTACAGTCAGGGATTGTCGCTTGTGATCGCGGATTTTGCGCTGTACATGGTGATATGGCTGCTGTCCTTACATATGCCGAACGTGCTGCCGATGCTTCTGGTTCTGGCGGCGCAGCTTCTGGTATCTGTGCTTTGGGCGTTTCTTTCGCACAAATGGTATTTTTCCAATTACCGGCCGCGGGAGACGGCAGTCATCTACGACGCGCGGGAAGGAATGGAGTCGCTGATAGGCGAATACGGTCTGGAAAAGAAATTCAAGATAGAACATGTTTTGCAGGTAAAGGAATGTCTGGAAAATCTTTCCGGGCTGGACGGCTGCGATACGGTCTTTCTGGCGGGCATCCACAGCCATGACCGGAACATCATCCTGAAATACTGCATGTACCGGGGGATCCGGGTTTATGTTATCCCGCGCGTCGGCGACGTGATCATGGGCGGGGCGAAGCAGATACATATGTTCCATCTGCCGATGATGCAGATAGAACGCTATCATCCGATACCGGAATATGTGCTGGCAAAGCGCTTCTTCGACATCCTGCTCTCCGGCATCGCGCTTATCTTGCTGTCGCCGTTCATCCTGGTCACGGCGATAGCGGTCAAGAGCGACGGTGGCTCCGCCCTTTATAAGCAGAAGCGCCTGACAAAGGACGGCCGCGTATTTAACGTCCTGAAATTCCGCAGCATGCGGGTAGACGCGGAAAAAGACGGCGTGGCGCGCCTGAGCACAGGCGATAAGGACGACCGCATCACCCCGGTGGGCAAAATCATCCGCAAGATACGTTTCGATGAGCTTCCCCAGCTCTTCAACATCCTGCGCGGCGATATGAGCATCGTCGGCCCGCGCCCGGAACGCCCGGAGATAGCGGCGCAGTACGAAAAGGAAATGCCGGAGTTTGCACTGAGGCTGCAGGCAAAGGCGGGACTGACCGGATACGCGCAGGTGTACGGCAAATACAATACGACGCCGTATGACAAGCTGCTGATGGATCTGACGTATATCGGACGGCCGAGTCTGTGGGAGGACTTTAAAATCTGTCTGGCGACGGTGAAGATATTGTTTATGCCGGAGAGCACCGAAGGGGTGGCTGAGGGACAGACGACGGCGATGGGGGAGAAGAAGCCGCGATAAATCAAGGGCTTGAGGCATTTTGATAGCGGATTTTGGTAAAGGTGTAGTCAGGTAAGAATAAGAAGGGCTTCGATGATAATATCATATTGGAATTATGAAGCTGATTTTTCTGAAAAAAGATGGTTTAGACTCTTAGATGAGTCTGGGATATTTTGAGATGGATAGGACTTTATAAGGGAGAAAAAGAAGAGATGTTGGTTAGTGTGATTATGCCGACGTACAATTGTGGCAAGTTTATTTTGCAATCACTGGATTCTGTGATTGCTCAGACAGTTACAGATTGGGAAGTGCAGATTGTAGACGATTGTAGTACGGACAATACCGCAGAGGTGTTAAGACCGTATTTGGAAAAATATCCAAATATTCACTATTACGTTCTTCATCAAAATGGAGGTCCGGCAGTTGCTAGGACGGAAGCCATGAAGCGGGCGACTGGTAAATATATTGCATTCCTTGACAGTGATGATATTTGGATGCCTGAAAAGCTGGAAAAGCAAATTACTTTTATGAGAAAGACAGGGGCTATGTTCAGTGCAACTGGTTATGACTGGATGGATGAAAACGGCAATAACTTACACACCGCAATTATCCCGCCAAAGAAAACGGATTATAAGAAGATGATTCGGCTTTCAAATCCAATTGGCAACTTGTCTGTTATGTATGATCAGGAAACTCTTGGAAAGTTTGAAGTACCACCCATAAAAAAGAGAAATGACTTTGCCTTGTGGTTGAAAATTTTGAAGAAAACCGATTACTGTTATGGCATGGAAGATGTTCTTGGTACATATCGTATGGGACGTACTGGTTCAGTGTCCAGCGACAAATTAAAGCAAGCCAAGTATCATTGGCAGCTTTATCATGAAATTGAAGGACACAATGTGATTCGTAGCATATACGAAATAGGAGCTTGGGCCTGGGTTAAAGGGACTGGCATTGGTATTGATAAGAGGAAATTGTGATTTAATAAAAGAGTGAGGGAAAAATGCAAAAAGTATTGATTGTTGGCTCAAGCAAACAGCCAATTCCAGCTGTTAAAGGCGGTGCTGTTCCAGCATTAATCGAGGAATTAATTTCTCAAAATGAGTTTGAAAATCAAATTAATTTAAGTTGTATTTCTGTATATGATGAAGAGGCTTTAGAAGCTTCAACTAAATATAATAATACGAATTTTATTTGGGCGAAAGTACCATGGATTGTAAAAAAATTGGATCGTTTTTTTTATCTTTTTTCAAAAAATATTTTACAAGGTAAGAGGATTCATTCACTTAGTTTTCTTGCTCAGATTGAATGGTTTTCTTATTTTGTTGCAAAAATATTAAAGAATAGTGATTTTGATATAGTTATTTTTGAAAACTCACTTCCAGTTCTTTCAGCGTTAAAAATGTATGGGAATAGAAGAAAATATAACAATAAATGGTTTCTTCATATGCATACAGTTCCAAAGAGTTTATATGGAATGGGAAATATAATGAAAGAGAGCAAAGGAATAATTGTAATCAGCAAGTATGTAAAACAAAGAATGAAAGAAAAGTGCCAAATTCCAGAAGAGAAGTTCTTGGTTATGTACAACTGTCTTCGCAATTATTTTTTTGATTTGAACACATATATAACAAACGAACAAATTTTAAATCATTTAAGAAAAAAAATCGACGGAAAAAAGGTAGTCCTTTTTGCAGGGAGACTTAATAAAGAAAAAGGAATTGAAGAAGTTATCTCGGCAGTTAAGAAGTTAAATCGAAAAGATATTGTTTTGCTTATTGTTGGATCTAACTTTTATAAGGCCAACATAGTTGGAACATATGAAGAAAAGTTGCGTACTTCATCGGAGGAGTTGAAAAAGCAGATTATTTTTACCGGTTACATTGATAATGAAGATATGCCGACTATTTATAAAATGGCAGATGTAGTTGTACTTCCATCAATGTGGGATGAGCCGGCTGGAATGACGATGATAGAGGCAATGGCATCGGGATGTGCATTAATTACAACAGAATCTGGAGGAATTCCTGAATATGTAGGTAAGAATGGTTGCATTTTGCTTAAGAGAGATGAGAACCTTATCGATAATATTGCTAAAGAAATTGAGCATATTCTGACAGACAATAATTATTCAGTTGGATTGAAAGAAAAAGCCAAAGCAAATGTTGCAAAGTATACAGAAAAATTCTATTATCAGCAGTTAATGCACATCATTACAAGCTAATAATATTGACTTTTAGCAAAAATGGAGAGTTTTGTAGATGAAAACAAAAATTGGAATGATAGGATACTTTGCTTCAGGAAAGAGTAAATCAGGAGGGCAAGAAGCGAAGACCTGCGCGATAGCGGAGGAGCTTGATAAAGAGTATGGGGTAACTGAGGTAAAAAAAGTCGATACGATTAACTGGAAACGGCATCCGATGCGACTTTTTTTTCAGTTGATGAATCTGGCATGTAGCTGTAAAAATGTTATCATGTTGCCCGCACATAAAAGTGTAAAAGTATTTACTCCGGTACTTGTTTTTTTAAAAAAATTTACTGGAGTAACTGTACACTATGCAGTTGTTGGGGGATGGTTGCCGACAATGACACATACTGATGAACATTTAAAAAAGCTTTTGAAAAAGGTCGATTACATATATGTTGAAACAAGCAGCATGGAAATAGCTATGAAAAAACAAGGCTTTAACAATATTGTACGTTTCCCTAATTTTAAACATATTACGTCGATTAATGAGAACTGTCTAAAAGATAAGTACACTGAACCGTATAGAATGTGTTTTTTTGCTCGTGTAACAAAGGAGAAAGGACTAGAAGATGCGATTGAAGCTGTTTTAGCTGTAAATAAAAAATATGGACGAATGGTTTATCATTTAGATGTATATGGACCTGTTCAGGACGGGCAGAAAGAATGGTTTGAACAATTGAAAGATAAATTTAGTGATTGTGCTGAATATAAGGGTTTTGTCGAACCAGAAGAGAGCGTCGAAACATTACAGGGGTATTTTGGAATGATTTTTCCAACGCATTATAAAACTGAAGGCGTTCCCGGTACGATAATTGATGCATACGCTGCTGGCGTTCCGGTGGTTACAGCTCGATGGGATAATTGTGGAGATGTATTAGATGAAGGTGTAACTGGGGTAGGTTATGAATTAGGTAATGTAGATGAATTGATAGAGTGCTTGGATAACATATGCCAAAACCCTAAACGATTCATTTCAATGAAGTCAGACTGTGTAAAGAAGGCAAGTGAGTTTATGCCGGAGAAGATTATGGAGACTATGCTGTCAAAACTCAGCTGAAAAGAAAGGATATCGTATGGGGTTAAGTATTTATAATATTAAAAAGTGGTATAAGATGCTGACGGGAAAAAGTATAATGCATGTTAATCAAGACATGGGTAAATGTTTTGTTCCGGGTAAATTGGAAGGCTACTTTAATAATATGACTGAGAAAGTCACAAAAGATCCAGAGACATTGGAGAAAAAAACAATACCGATGACGGCAGATGAGATTGCTGGTAGGGTCTATTTTCCAGTAGCTATTTTTCAATATGGACTGGGTGCGTATGATCTTTATCTTATGTCTAAAGAAGAAAAGTATATTAACCAGTTTTGGAAATGTGTAGCATTCGCTGTTGATAAGCAGGAAAAATCAGGAGCGTGGAATAATTTTGGTTTTGTATATCCAGATGCTCCATATGGTTCGATGTGTCAGGGAGAGGGGGCATCTCTTTTGCTTCGGGCATATAAGCTAACAGGGGATAACCAATACATCGAGAAAGCGCGAAGGGCAATTGATTTTATGCTAAAACCACTTAAACAGGGGGGGACGTCGAAATATGAGGGAGAAGATCTTCTGCTCTGTGAATTTACGAATAAGCCGATTGTGTTAAATGGATGGATTTTCTCGTTATATGGACTATATGATTTGACATTGGTTGATAAAAGTGAAGAATACAGGAAGGTTCTGGATAAGGCGGTAAAAAGTTTGGCAAAGCACTTAAATGAATTTGATAATGGCTACTGGTCTATGTATGATATGAAAGGAAGGATTACAAGCCCTTTTTATCATGACTTGCATATTGCACAGTTGGAGGCTCTATATCTAACGTTTGGAGATGATGAATTCAAAGAAATGCAGGAGCGATTTGAAGGTTATCGAAATAAACAGACTAATAGAAGCAGAGCGTTTACAAAAAAAGTTATTCAGAAAATTGCAGACTAAAAGGAATGATATGATGAAAATCTTAGAGATTATGCCAGATTTTAACTTGGCTGGTGCAGAAATCATGGTGGAGAATCTGTGTTATGAACTCAAAAAACAACATGAAGTTATGGTCGTTAGCATGTATCATTGTGAAACAGCAATTACAGAAAGACTCAAAAATAATGGTATCAATTTAATATTTCTGAATAAGAAAAGTGGTTTTGATTGGGCAGCGACTCAAAGGTTGAAAAGGGTAATTCTGGATTTTCAACCGGACGTTATTCATACGCACAGATATATGTTGATGTATGCAGTTCTTTCAGGTGGAATTAATAAGCAAAGGAGGGTTTTTCATACTGTTCATAATGTCGCTGAAAAGGAAGTTCCTCCAAAGCTTCAATATTTTCAAAAGTTTTTATTTAAAAGGAGAATGGTAGTGCCCATTGCTATCAGTCCTCGTGTTAGAGAGTCGATAGAAAAAAGATATGGATTGACTGCAGATGATGTTCCAATGATTTACAACGGAATAAATGTGAAAAGATTTCTACCAAAGAGCGACTATACTCAGCATGATGAGTTCATATGCCTTCATATTGGACGATTCTCGGAACAGAAGAATCATGTCGAAATGATTTTAGCAATAAAAAAGTTAATTGATGCAGGAGAAAAGGTGCGATTTGTATTTGTTGGTGAAGGTGACTTACTTGAGAGCATTGAGGAAAAGACAAACGAATTGCACTTGATGGATTATGTGGTATTTGCAGGAATTACAGGTGATGTCAGCCCATGGTTTGAAAAATCTGATTTGTTTATGCTTCCGTCGAAATGGGAAGGAATGCCGATGACATTGATAGAAGCAATGTCTGCTGCCATGCCAATCATTGCTGCAAATGTCGGAGGTGTCTCTGATATGTTACAAAATGGAAAAAGTGCGATTCTAATAGAACCAAATGCAGATGATCTCAGCAATAAAATACTGGAACTCAAAAAAGATGAGGAACTACGCAAAAGACTTGGCCGAGAGGCACTTAAGGAAAGTATAAAGTTTACGGCGGAACATATGGGAGAAGAGTATAATGAGATTTTTAGTAATTGATGAGTAAAACGTGGAAAGGAAGAATATGCAATTGAATATAATTCAATGGCTTTGCGTTGCCATGATGATATTCATCTTGACAATGTCTACAGCATGTACAGTTTTTAGAAATGATATAACAATCTCGGTTCGGCAATACAAAGTGTTAATTATAATATTCAGTATCTGCATGCTAGTATTTATCTATTATTTTGTTCCTAATAGTTTAATACGATGGGATTTGTTTGTTCATTATGATGGGGTTAATGCATTAAGAGGACACGATTTTTTGTATGCGTTAAAAAATGGTGGATATGGAACATACTATTTAGCAACATTGTATTTTTGGCTGATAAGTAGACTGCCGGATAATACGTTGTTGCCGTTTTTTCCACTTTTACTTGATTTGTCAGTTTTTTACTATATTTTCTTCGACCGCTTAGGAGAGGAATATGGCGAGGGAGAAAGTGTTCCTTTTTCGCAGGCTTTTTTTGCTTTTTTTGCGTGGCTGTCAACATTTGGATTTAAACTTGCAATTTCAGGTTTGAGATGTGTTTCTGCATGTGCACTTGTTTCCATGGCTGTTTATTTGTATTGCAAAAAGAAAAAAATACTTATCCCGGTGTTTCTATTAATAGTAGCATCTTTAATTCACTCTTATGCGTTAATAATCATTCCAATTGCACTGTTTTCTAAAATTAAGAATAAAGTACCAGTTGTTATTGTAATGATTGGCGTGAACCTTTTGGGAGTTAAAACATTAGAGTTAGTTAACAGTGTACTTCCTGCAAGTATGATCTATTCCAGAGTTTCTTTGATGCAAGCTATTAGGTATTGGGATTCATATTCAATACAAGCAATTTATGAGAGATCTGGGTTAGGAATGGTCATATTATTTGTGTGTATGATTGCTTATGTTGGAATAGTTTTCTTAATAAGTAAATCGTATGAAGAGAGGATATCCCAAGACTCTTATACAAATATCATGATTGTTGAGTACACACAGACATTATCGTTGTTTGCACTAGGAATGTGTTTTAGCTATTTGTTTATGGAACGAACAATTTATTTAATATCTTATGCTTCGGTAATGCTATTTTCCATTAGACAAGATAAGTATAGTATTAATTTGATTATTAAGATGTTTATGGTTGGACTTCTTATATATATTTTTTATAGTAATGATATAGGAACATTTATTGTAAATTATACAAGGTAGGTGGTGCCCATGGAGAAAATTGTTTCAGTAATTGTACCGGTATTTAATGCACATAAATATTTAGAACGATGTATTAGAAGTATACTGGATCAGAGCTATAGAAATCTGGATATTGTTTTGATTGATGATGGATCACAAGATAATTCATTAGAAATTTGTAAAAACTTCGAAAAAGAAGATAAACGAATTCGAGTATTTCATAAGAATAATGGAGGAGTATCCTCAGCTCGAAACCTTGGGATAGAAAAGGCACAGGGAGAGTATATTGTATTCATTGATTCAGATGATAGAGTTAAAACCAATTTTATAGAGCGGCTTCTTACAAAAGTACAAGAGAATAGCATTGTGATATGCAATTTTGTATATTGTGATGAAAACGAAAAGATTTCAGCATCCTATGAGATGCTTGAAGATGGGAATTTGAACGATATAAATGCTTTTTTAACATCAGTAGTCGTTGAAAGAAAAATTTTTGGATCGGTTTGTAGAACTCTGTTTCCGAAAAAAATTATTAAGGAAAACAATATTAAATTTGTTAAGTGCATTTTGGCAGAAGACCAACTTTTTTTATTGACAGCTGTTTCATATTGCTCGTTTATAATTACTTTAAAGGAAGCAATGTACATTTACTCTGATAACTCTTCTTCTGCAACACATGAGGTGTATCGAAAAAACTTTTTAAAGGATCGAGAGCGCTATTGTGCGGAATTGCAAAGAGTGATTGACAGGTATCCATTATCACAGGTGGATAAAAAAGACATTTTCCAGACAGCTATTTTACGAGAAAGGAAAAATGTGTTTTTTAATTTAGTGGCTTCTAATAGCTATGCTGTGGAATATGAGCAATTTAAAATTAGTGGATTATTTGATGAACGAATTGGATTTCAAAAAAAAATGAGTTGGTTAAAAACTTTATCTAAAAGGGACTTGATTGTTGTTATATGTATGGATTTTCATCTTCCGAAAATTTTAAGATTTGTTAGAAAAAAACGAAAGAAGGTTGGAAAATAATTCGATGAAAAGCAGTAACAAAATGGTATCTGATTTTTTCAAAGTTGTTTTGAGTAATGCAACCGTATTGGCAAGTAGCATTATAACGGCACTCATAATTCCTAAATTAATGGGTGCATCAAATTACGGATATTATAAAGTTTATACACTATATATGTCATATACTGCACTCTTTCATTTTGGTTTTGTAGATGGAGTCCTTTTGAAACATGCAGGACAGGAATATGATACATTGGATAAGAAAGCATTTAGACTCAATACAAAGTTTTATATTGCGTTTCAAATGGTTGTTTCAATGATTATTGCATTTATATCGGTGTTGTTTTTTGACGGAGTTTATAGATTTATTGTTTTAGCAATTGCAATAGATACATTTTCAACAAATATAACAACTTATTATCAATTTATTTCGCAAAGTACAATGCGTTTTAATGAATTATCAAAGCGAAAGATTTTGTATGCTGTTTTTAAACTATGTGCGACAGGCATCATAATACTATTGTATAGAGTTGGGTATATATCAGAAGTACCTTGCCAACTCTATATCGGTGTTATTATTATAATCAATGCAATTCTAATGTTGTGGTATGTTTTTACATATAGAGATATTACATTTGGAGCACAAAATGATTTTCGTAAATCATGGAAATTATTAAAGAATTATTTTGCAACGGGAATTTTTCTAACACTGGCATTTCAAGTTGCTAATTTAGTTCTATCGCTTGATCAACAGTTTGTTTCAATGCTTTTTGATTCTAAAACATATGGTATATATGCATTTGCATATAGCATCTTAAATATGGCAACAACAGTTATGGGGGCTGCTTCAATGGTGTTGCTTCCGAATTTAAAAAGGAGAGGCGTAGATACTATAGAACAAGATATGCCGAAGGGAATTGCTGTTATTTCAATGATGGTATTTGCGGGACATTTGTTTTACTATCCTCTAAATATTTTTGTTAAATATGTTTTACCTGAATACCTATCTTCGATAGTCTATTTTAGAATAATCTTTCCAGGTCTTGCATTGTCAAGTTCGATAAGTGCAATTATATTTATTTATTATAAAGTGATTAATAAACAGCGCAGATATTGCTTGATTTGTGTATTTGTATTAATGCTATCAGCAGCTTTGAATGCAATTGCTTATTGGATTTTTAGAACCCCAGAATCAATATCTGCAGCATCAATTATTACACTTGTTGTTTGGTATATAAGTGCAATTCGGAGCTTTGTAAAACAATATAATGTGAAGTGGATTAAAGAATTAATTTATATAGTGACTTTGGGGGCGAGTTTCTATGTAATAACAGGTATAGTAGGAAATCGATTTGTTATAGGAACTATATTGTACTTGCTCATTTATTTCGCGGTAACGCTTTTTATGTATCATAAATTGCTGCTTTCTTTTTCAAAAAAAATGTCAAATAAGAATTCAAAATTAAACTAAGGTGCTTAAACAATTCTTGGTGTACGAATTTGTGATGTCACCTATTTGTGATTGAAGAGTTAGAACTTGCACTGATTAAAATGTTGTCTAAAACGAAGAAAGTTGTGACAACTCATCATCCTGTGCTTTGTAGTGTGGTTTCTTGCAAACTATTTTATAGCACAATGTAGAGAGTCAAAACACTTTCACTACTATTTGAGCCGCCAGCCGAAGGCGGCGGAATGGAGATTAAAATGAAAATTGCAGTTGCTGGTACCGGTTATGTCGGTCTGTCTATTGCCACGCTGTTATCACAGCATCATGAGGTCATGGCGGTGGATATTATTTCAGAGAAAGTTGCTCTCATTAATCAAAGAAAATCACCAATTCAGGATGAATATATTGAAAAATATCTTGCGGAAAAAGACTTAAATCTGATAGCGACGCTGGATGCAGAAGCGGCTTATAAAGATGCTGATTTTGTTGTGATTGCAGCTCCGACCAACTATGACAGTAAGAAAAATTTCTTTGATACTTCTGCGGTAGAAGCGGTTATCAAACTGGTCATCCAATATAATCCGGATGCTGTCATGGTTATTAAATCAACGATCCCGGTTGGATTTACCGCATCTGTGCGCAAGAAATATCATTGCGATAATATTATTTTCAGTCCTGAGTTTCTTCGTGAATCCAAGGCACTGTATGATAACCTGTATCCGAGCCGGATTATTGTGGGAACGGATGTAAAGAATGCACGACTTGTAAAGGCGGCAAATACATTTGCTCAATTATTGCAGGAAGGGGCGGTCAAAGAAGATATAGACACGCTTATTATGGGATTCACAGAAGCAGAAGCAGTTAAGCTGTTTGCCAATACATATCTGGCTTTGAGAGTGTCTTACTTTAATGAATTGGATACCTATGCTGAGATGAAGGAATTAAATACGCAGCAAATTATTGAGGGAGTATGTCTGGATCCTCGGATTGGAAGCCATTACAATAATCCTTCTTTCGGTTATGGTGGATATTGCCTTCCGAAAGATACCAAGCAGCTTCTTGCCAATTATGAAGATGTGCCGGAAAATTTGATTGAAGCAATTGTGGAATCCAATCGCACGCGCAAGGAATTCATTGCAGATCGGGTACTGGAAATTGCGGGGGCATATGAAGCCAGCGAGAGCTATGATCCGAGTAAAGAACATTCAGTTGTTGTAGGTGTTTTCCGTTTAACGATGAAATCAAATTCCGATAACTTCCGGCAGTCTTCAATTCAGGGTGTTATGAAACGGATCAAGGCGAAGGGCGCAATAATTATTATTTATGAGCCTACGTTGGAAAATGGCAGCACATTCTTTGGGAGTGAGGTTGTAAATGATCTGGATGAATTTAAGAGAAGAAGCGGGGCGATTATTGCGAATCGGTATGATGGTTGTTTGGATGATGTGCGGGAGAAGGTTTATACAAGGGATTTATTTAGAAGAGATTAATAGTGAATTTGCGGATTTTCATTATGGGAGCTTATATTATGGTGAAAAATAATTAATTAAAACTTCCCATACCTAAAATGGTATTCGTCCCTTGAAAATTCAATATTCCAACTAACAAAATAGCAATTTATGCCGCTACAGCCTGGGGATGGAGTGCATTTTGGTCCTATGTCAAGATTTAGTACAAGTTAAAATGAGGTTTTCCTCATCTTAACC
>URRW01000018.1 GCA_900550285.1 uncultured Lachnospiraceae bacterium | reverse complement strand
AAAGAGCAGATCGCGTATGAGGACTGTCCGGGCGTGAGCTCTTTTTGCGGAGCGGCGGCAGCGCTCAAAGCAGAGTATACGCTCCCGGACGTTTCCCAGTCGGTCGTGATCACGAGAATGGCTGGCAGGACGCCGGTGCCGGAGCGGGAATCCATCCGCAGCTTTGCGCAGCATCAGGCGACGATGGTTGTTTTTTTGAGCACGGGAATGCTCGATAAGCTGCAGGAGGAGCTGCAGGCGGGCGGCTATCCGGCGGACACCCCGGCGGCGATCGTCTATAAGGCGACGTGGCCGGAGGAAAAGGTGCTGCACTGTCAGGTATCCTCGCTGGCGCAGTGTGCGGCTGATGCAGGCGTGACAAAGACGGCGCTTATCATCGTGGGAAGGATCCTTGGCGAGGAGTATGAACGGTCGCTTCTGTATCATCCGGAATTTACGACGGAGTTCCGGCAGGGGAGAAAGGAAGAAAAGAGCCATGAATAAGGTATATGTGGTAGGGCTTGGACCGGGGGCGGGCAGCCAGATGACCGGGGAGGCGCAGGCGGTTTTGGAGCGCTGCGACGTGATCATCGGCTATACGGTATATGTGGATCTGGTCAGGGAGCAGTTCCCCGGAAAAGAATTTCTGACAACCCCGATGAAGCAGGAGGCAAAGCGGTGCCGGATGGCGTTTGAGCTGGCGCGGCAGGGAAAACGGACGGCGATGATCTGCAGCGGCGACGCGGGCGTGTACGGAATGGCGGGGCTGATGTACGAGGTCGGCAGGGAATTTCCGGATACGGAGGTGGAGATCGTTGCGGGCATCACGGCGGCGGTCGGCGGGGCGGCGGTTCTGGGAGCGCCGCTGACGCACGATTTTGCGGTCATCAGCTTAAGCGACCTTTTGACCCCGTGGGAAACGATCGAAAAGCGCGTCCGCGCGGCGGCGATGGCGGATTTTGTGATCTGTCTGTACAACCCGTCCAGCAGGAAGCGCCATGACTATCTGGAAAAAGTGTGCGCCATGATGCTGGAATACAAAAGTCCGGATACGGTCTGCGGGATCGTAAAGCAGATCGGGCGGGACGGGGAGAGCAGCCGGATCCTGACGCTTGCGGAGCTGAAAAATACGGAGGTCGATATGTTTACGACGGTGTTTATCGGAAACGAACAGACAATGGAGCTTGACGGACATATGGTAACGCCGAGAGGGTATCGGGATGTGTGAAGCAAAAAGGATCGTTTATCTGGTCGGCGCCGGGATGGGAACGCCCGGCGGCATGACGCAGGAGGCAAAAGAGGCTTTGGAGGGCTGCAGCTGCATTCTGGGTGCAAAGCGGCTGACCGCGCCCTTTGAAGAGGAAGGCGCGCCCTGCCATGCGCTGTATGAGCCGGAAAAGATCCGGGCGTATCTGGACGGACACCCGGAGGTTATAAAGGCGTGCGTCGTGCTTTCCGGCGACACCGGCTTTTACAGCGGGGCAAAGAAGCTGGAAGAGGCGCTTTCGGACGGTTATGAGATCCGGCGGATCCCCGGCATTTCGTCGGTCGTCTATCTGGCGGCGGCGCTCCACGTTTCGTGGGAGGACGCGGCGCTTGTGAGCCTGCACGGAAGACGGCAGAACTGGATCTATGAGGTGGTGCACAACGCCCGCACGTTTCTGCTTCTGGGCGGGAACCGCGCCGGGGAAAGGATCGGGGAAAAGCTGCGCCATTACGGGCTGGGGGACGTTACGGTTTTTGTCGGGAAAAACTTTTCCTACCCGGACGAGAAGATTTTTTCCAGAAAAGGATCGGAGCTTTCGGAAGAAGAGACAGAGGGGCTGTGCGTGCTCTGCATTGAAAATCCGGGCTGGGAGCGGCATACGGCGATCCATGTGCCGGACGGGGCGTTTCTGCGCGGAAGCGTGCCCATGACGAAGGAGGAGGTGCGCACAGTCTGCATCGCAAAGCTGCGGCTGACAAAGGATGCGGTTTTGTACGACGTGGGCGCAGGAACCGGCTCGGTGTCGGTGGAGGCAGCGCTGCAGGGCGGCGGCATCCGGGTGTATGCGGTCGAAAAAAATCCGGAGGGCGTCGATCTGATCCGAAGGAACGCGCAGAAATTCCGGACGGACGCGGTGCAGGCGGTGGAAGGGAACGCGCCGGAGGCATTGGAGCAGCTGGAAGCGCCGACGCACGTTTTCATCGGCGGCAGCAGCGGCAATTTAAAGGAGATCATCCGGACGGTCAGGGCAAAAAATGAAAAGGCAAGGATCGTCCTGACGGCGATTTCCCTCGACACGATGGCGGAGGTCATGGACGCGGTCAAAACAGGGCTTCTGCGGGAGCCGGAGATCGTGCAGATGTCCGTGGCAAAGTCGAGAAAGCTGGGTGCGCACCACATGATGACCGGACAGAACCCGATCTATATCGTTTCGGAGGCAGAGGGATGAAAACACCGGCAATTTTGATCGCCGCCCCGGGCAGCGGGAGCGGGAAAACGATGATCTCCTGCGGGCTGATGGCGAGCTTTTTAAAGCGGGGGAAAAAGGTGGTTTCCTGCAAATGCGGTCCGGATTACATCGACCCGATGTTCCACCGGGAGGTGGTGGGCGTGGATTCCCAGAACCTGGATCTGTTTTTTTATGAAAAGGAACAGCTGAAAAGCCTGTATGCAGCCCATGCAGCCGGCGCAGATCTGGCGGTGGCGGAGGGCGTAATGGGCTACTACGACGGAATGGGCGTCGATACAGGGCGGGCAAGCTCCTACGATGTGGCGGGGACGCTGGGGCTGCCGGTGATCCTGATCGTTCCGGCAAAGGGCGCAGCGCTGTCTTTGGCGGCGGTGGTGCGCGGCATGATCGGGTTTATGCCCGACAGCAATATCCGGGGGATCCTGTTAAACCGGGTGTCCGGGATGCTTTATCCGAAGCTGAAGGCGATGCTGGAGGCAGAGCTTTTAAAGGCGGGACATCACGACGTAAAGGTGGTCGGCTATGTGCCGGAGCATGAGGCGTTTGCCATGGGAAGCCGCCATCTGGGACTTGTGACGCCGCAGGAGATCGAGGGGCTAAAGGAGCAGCTTGACCGGGCGGGAAGCGTTCTGGCAGAGACGGTGGATCTGGACAGCCTGTATGCGATCGCGGAGAGCGCAGAAGAGCTGCCTGATCTGCCGGAGCAGGCAGAGGCAGCACGGCGGGAAAGAATCGCCGGGCGGGAAAGAATTGCCGGGCGGGAAAGAATTGCCGGGCGGGAGGAAATCGCCGGGCAAAAAGGAAGCGCCGGGCAAGAGCATATCGCCGGGCAGGAGGTCTTGATCGGCGTGGCGCGGGACGCAGCGTTCTGTTTTTACTACAAGGAAAATCTGGAGCTTTTGAAAAAGCTGGGCGCGCGGCCGGTATTTTTCAGCCCGCTGGCGGATGAGAAGCTGCCGGAGGGGATCGGCGGTCTTTTGCTTGGCGGCGGCTATCCGGAGCTGTATGCAGAACGGCTGAGCAAAAACCGGGCGCTCCTTTTGGAAATCCGGGAAAAGCTCGGGCAGGGGATGCCCTGCCACGCGGAGTGCGGCGGCTTTTTATATCTGCACGAGGGCTTGCGGGATCCGGACGGCATCCGCTGGGAGATGGCGGGCGTGATCCCGGGCGAGGCATATCCGCAGGGAAAGCTGGTGCGGTTCGGCTACATTACCGTGCGGGGAGAAACGGACGGCGCTTTTTTGAAAAAAGGGGAAACGATCCGGGGACATGAGTTCCACTACTGGGACAGCACGGACAACGGCAGGGACGCAAGGGCGTTTAAGCCGGACGGGAAGCGCAGCTGGGAATGCGTGCATATGAAAAACAGCCTGTTTGCAGGCTTCCCCCATCTGGCGTATCCTTCGGAGCCGGCGTTTGCAGAGCGGTTTGTGAAAGCTGCGGCATGGTGGCAGGAAAATGGGGAAAAAGGGGCATACGCTCCGGAATGAGGAAGAAAATGACACTGGAAGAGATCAGGGAAGCGGTAAAGCCGCTGGATGAAATAAGCATGGAAAAGGCGCGCGTCCACTGGATGAAGGTGGCAAAGCCGCTGTTCAGCTTAGGAAAGCTCGAGGACGTTGTGGTGCGCATGGCGGGGATCAAGGGCACGGCGGATTATGAGCTGAAAAAAAAGGCGCTTGTCATCATGTGCGCGGACAACGGCGTGGTGGAGGAGGGCGTGACGCAGACCGGACAGGAAGTGACGGCTGTTGTGGCGGACAATTTCACGAAGGGAAAAACGTGCACGAGCGTAATGGGAGAGCTTGCGGGCGTGGAGCTGTTTCCCGTGGACATCGGCATGGCGTCGGACGTGCCTTCGGTCACAAAAAAGGCGGACAAGGTAGCATATGGCACGAAAAATCTGCTGAAGGAGCCTGCCATGACGAGAGAGCAGGTGTGGCAGGCAGTGGGCGTCGGCATCGAAAAAGTGCGCCGCTTAAAAGAGCAGGGCTATGGCATCGTGGCAACCGGGGAAATGGGGATCGGAAACACCACGACGAGCAGCGCGGCGGCAGCCGTCCTTTTGGGGCTTCCGGCAGAGCAGATGACCGGACGGGGCGCGGGTTTGAGTGCGGAAGGGCTGGAACGGAAGGTTGCGGTCATAAAGGCTGCAATCAAAAAACACCGCCCGGATCCGAAGAATCCGCTGGACGTGCTGGCAAAGGTAGGCGGCCTGGACATTGCCGGGCTTGCCGGCGTCTTTTTGGGCGGGGCGCTGTACCGGATCCCGGTCGTGGTGGACGGCTTTATTTCGTCGGTGGCGGCGCTGTGCGCAGCGCGGATGGTACCGCTTGCAAAGGAGTATATGATCTGCTCCCATGTTTCCAAAGAGCATGCGGGCAAATGCCTGCTGGATGCGCTGGGGCTCTCCCCGTTTCTGACCTGTGACATGAGCCTCGGGGAAGGCAGCGGGGCGGTGGCGGCGATGCCGCTTCTGGACATGGGGCTTGCGGTTTATCACAGGATGGCGACGTTTGAAACCGTAAAAATTAAACAGTACGAGGTATTATCATGAAGCTTTTTGGGGCGATGGCGATCGGCATTTCCATGTATTCCAAGATTCCGATGCCGCGGGTGGAATGGAACAAAGAAAATATGAAGTATGCGATCTGCTTTTTTCCGCTGGTGGGTGCGGTGATCGGCGTCGTGCAGACACTTCTGGGGACGTTTCTTCTGACGCATACCGGCTGCGGGAAGCTGTTTTTTGCGGGGATCATGACGATCGTGCCGATCCTGATCAGCGGCGGCATCCATATGGACGGGCTGCTGGATACGTTTGACGCCCTCAGCTCCTATGCGGACAGGGAAAAAAAGCTGGAAATCTTAAAGGATTCCAGAGCAGGCGCGTTCGCCGTTTTAGGGCTGGGCGTATATCTGGTGGCGAGCCTTGCGGTGTGGAGCGAGATCACGGCGGACATGCTGCCGGTCATCGGGGCAGGCTATGTCTGTTCCCGGGCGCTGAGCGGGCTGTCGGTGCTGTTTTTTAAGCCTGCGAAAAAGGACGGGCTCGGACGGACGTTTCAGGATCAGGCGCATAAAAGAAACGCGGGGATCGTGCTTTTGCTCTGGCTGGCAGGGGCGCTGGCAGCAATGCTTGCCGCATCCCCCGTCATGGGGCTTGCCGCTGCCGCCGCCGCTTTTGCAACATTTTTCTACTATAAAAGGATGGCGATGAAGCAGTTCGGCGGAATGACAGGGGATCTGGCAGGATATTTTCTGCAGCTGTGCGAGCTGTTTCTGGCGGGTGCGGTGCTTGCAGGAGGTCTTGTGTGACGCTCCGGAAAGAGGAGAGTATGAAGATACGTTTGATCAGGCATTTTGCCACGGCGGGAAATCTGGAACGGCGCTATATCGGACGGACGGACGAGCCGATTTTAACGCCCGCGCCCGGAAAGCAGGGGAGCCTTGGAAAACCGGAATACATCGTGTCCAGCCCGATGCTTCGGTGCCGGCAGACGGCGGAGGTGTTGTTTGGCAGAGAGCCGGACGCGGTCTGCAGCCTGCTTTGCGAAACGGATTTCGGAACCTTTGAAGGCAAAAACTACGAAGAATTAAAGGATGACCCGGACTATCAGAAATGGCTGGATTCCAACGGGACAACCGCCTTTCCGGGAGGCGAAGGGCGCGCAGAATTTGCAGGGCGGACATGCCGGGGCTTCGAGGAAATGGCCGGAAGGCTGATCGGGCTGGGCTGTCAGGATGCGGCATTTGTGGTGCACGGCGGCACGATCATGGCAGTTTTATCAAATTATGCAAAGGAAAGCGGCAGCTTTTACGACTGGCAGACGGCAAACGGGACGGGCTTTTTGGCAGAGCTTGACGAGACAGAATGGCTGTCGGGGAAAAAGCGGCTGACGGAGATCGAAACATTATGATGACTTTATATGCATGTATTACGGGCTTTGTGCTGGACGCCCTGTTTGGGGATCCGTACTGGCTGTATCATCCGGTGCGGATGATCGGGAAGCTGATCTCATTTCTGGAAAATCCCCTGCGAAAGGCAGCGGGGGACAGCCCCCAAAAGCAGCTGGCGGCAGGGTGTGTTTTAGGGGTTCTGGTCGTATCGGTGAGCACGGCGGTTCCTGCGCTCCTTTTGTGGGGAGCGGCACAGGTGCACCGGGGGTTTGTGTTTGCGCTGGAAAGCTTCTGGTGCTATCAGATTCTGGCGGCGCGCTCCCTTTCCAAAGAGAGCATGAAGGTGTATCAAAAGCTTGAGGAGAAGGATCTGGCAGGCGCGCGCCATGCGGTTTCGATGATCGTCGGCAGGGATACGGAGCGTCTGGACGAGGTGGGCGTTGCAAAGGCGGCGGTGGAGACTGTGGCGGAAAACACCTCGGACGGAGTGACCGCGCCGCTGCTGTTTTTGATGCTGGGCGGCCCGGCTGCCGGTTTTTTATACAAGGCAGTGAATACAATGGATTCGATGCTGGGCTATAAAAATGAGAAAAACCTGTATTTCGGAAGGGCGGCGGCAAAGCTGGATGATGTGTTCAACTATATCCCCGCAAGGATCTCGGCGCTTCTGATGATCGTCGGGGCATTCCTGACGGGGATGGACGCCGAAAATGCGGCAAAAATTTACCGGCGGGACAGAAGAAATCACGCAAGCCCGAACTCCGCGCAGACCGAATCGGTGTGCGCCGGGGCGCTGCGGGTGCAGCTGGCGGGAGACGCGTGGTATTTCGGAAAGCTCCATAAAAAGCAGACGATCGGGGATGATCTCAGACCCGTGGAGCCGGGGGACATCCGGCGCTCGATCGCGCTGATGTACGCGACCTCTCTGCTGATGCTCCTTTTATGCGGCGGTATCCGGTTTTTGTTCCTGCGCCTGCTTCTGCTGTGACCGGGCTGATCCGCCGTCTGCGCCCCGGGCAGGCTTGGCTGTTTTGGATCAAATTCCCTGTGAGCGAGGACGGAAATCCGCCGCAGAGCCCACAGGCGCACGCAGACCGCACAGGGCAGGGGGCAGGACGGAACAGGGCGGACGGGAGCGACCATTGGAAATGAGGAGGAAAACGACATGGAGTATTTGCATGGCGGAGATATTTATACATATGAGGGTGTGACCGACTACTCGGTGAATTTAAACCCGCTTGGACCGAGTGAGCAGATGCTGGCGGCGATGCGGGAGAGCCTGACGCACGCGGGCGAATACCCGGACAGCAGATGCAGCGCCCTGCGCCGGGCGCTGGCGGCAGATCTGGGGATCCCGGAGGACTTTCTGATCTTCGGAAACGGCGCGGCGGAGCTGATCTTTCTGGCGGCGTGGGCGTTAAAGCCCAAAAAGGCGGTGCTGACGCTTCCGGCATTTACGGAATACCGCCGGGCGCTTGTGTCGGCGGGCTGCGGCTTCATCACAGACGATCGGATGCGGGAGGAAAATCACTTCCGGTTGGAAGAAAGCTATCTGGAGCTTTTGACGGATGATGTGGACATGATCATCCTGTGCTCGCCGGACAATCCCAGCGGAGGCGTGATCCCGAAGGATCTGCTTGTCCGGATCGTGAAAAAATGCAGCGAGCATCAGATCATGATGGTTCTGGACGAATGTTTTGTGGAATTTCTGGATGAACCGGAGAAGCAGACCCTTTTGCAGGAATGCTTTGGGACAGGGCAGCTTCTGATTCTCAGGGCGTTTACGAAGATCAGCGCGGTTCCGGGGGTGCGGATCGGCTATGCCGTTACCTCGAACCGGGAGTTGCTTGAAAAAATGGAGGAAAACCGGCAGCCGTGGAGCGTGTCGTGCGTGGCGCAGGCAGCCGGGCTTGCGGCGCTTGGGGAAAAGGAACGCTGGGAAGAGACGCGGGAATTGATCAGAAAAGAGCGCGCATGGCTGGAAGGGCAGCTTACCCAAATTGGGGCAGAATGGTTCCCGTCAGAGGTCAATTATATTTTATTAAAGAGCCCGTACCCGCTGTTTGAGCTGCTTTTGGAACAAAAGCTTCTGATCCGGGACTGTTCCAATTACAAGGGGCTGACAAAGGGCTATTACCGGATCGCGGTCAGAACGCGGCAGGACAATGAGAAGCTGGTGCGGGCGCTTGCGCGCATTTACGGAAGCAAGGAGCAGTGCCCCTGCTCCGGAACGGAGGAATAATATGGCGTCACCGATCATGATACAGGGAACGATGTCGAACGTGGGAAAGAGCGTTCTGACAGGCGGCTTATGCAGGGTGTTCCGTCAGGACGGCTATAAGGTCGCGCCGTTTAAGTCGCAGAATATGGCGCTCAATTCCTATATCACAAAGGACGGGCTGGAAATGGGACGGGCGCAGGTCATGCAGGCGGAGGCGGCGGGCATCGAGCCGGAGGCGCTGATGAACCCCATTTTGTTGAAGCCCACAAATGATACGGGATCTCAGGTGATCTTAAACGGGGAGGTGCAGGGCGTGATGTCCGCGATGGAATATTTCCGTCACAAAAAGGACTATGTGCCGCACATTATGGACGCTTACCGGAAGCTGGACGAACGCTTTGACATCATTGTGATCGAGGGCGCGGGAAGCCCGGCGGAGATCAATTTAAAGAGCGAAGACATCGTCAACATGGGAATGGCGGAAATGGCGGACGCGCCGGTGCTTCTGGCAGGGGACATCGACCGGGGCGGCGTATTTGCACAGATCGTCGGCACGATCGAGCTTTTGGAGGAGTATGAAAGGCGCAGGATCAAGGGGACGGTCATCAATAAGTTTCGGGGGGACAAGGAGATCCTAAAGCCGGGGCTTCGGATGCTGGAAGAAAAAACGCATATCCCGGTATGCGGCGTCGTGCCGTATTTCCATCTGGATATTGACGAGGAGGACAGTTTGAGCGAGCGCTTCGCCTGCAGCGGCAAAAAAGGGCTTGCAGATGTGGCGGTTATCCGCTTCCCGAGGATTTCAAATTTTACCGACCTGATGCCTCTGGAAGCGATGGATGAGATCGGCGTGCGGTATGTGCGGACACCGGAGGAGTTCGGGACACCCGACGCGGTCATCCTTCCGGGCAGCAAAAATACGATGGCGGATCTGCGCTGGATGCGGGAATCCGGTCTGGAAGCAAAGGTGCTGCGCCACGCTTCTGCCGGGAAAACGGTATTCGGGATCTGCGGCGGCTATCAGATGATGGGCGAGCTGTTAAGCGACCCGGAAAAGGTGGAGGAAGGCGGAACCATGAGAGGGATGGGGCTTTTGCCGGTGCGCACCGTATTTGCCGCGCAAAAGACGAGAACCCGCGTGCATGGCAGCTTCGAGGGGCTGCATGGCAGCTTAAAGGGGCTTTCCGGCGCAGCGCTGGAGGGCTATGAGATCCACATGGGGACGACGGAGAATACAAAGGAGCCCGCCCCGCTCGTAAAAATCGCAGAGGAAACCGGCGCAGGAAGGAAAAAATACGACGGCGCGCAGGCGGGAAACTGCTACGGCTGCTATGTGCACGGCATTTTTGAGCATCCTGCGGCAGCGGCGGGCTTTGCGGAAGCGCTGCTTTTGGAAAAGGGATACAGACCCGGCGCGATCGAGCTGACGGACTGGCATACCTATAAAGAAACGCAGTATAATAAGCTGGCGGACATCATCCGGGAAAGTCTGGATATGCGCTATATTTATGAAGTGATCGGGAAAGGAAGCGGCAGACCATGAAATCAGTAATACGGATCGGAAGCCGGGAAAGCAGGCTTGCAGTGACCCAGACGGAGCTTGTGAAAAAACAGATCGAGCAGGCGTACCCCTCTGCGGAGGTGCAGATCGTGACGATGAAGACGACCGGGGACCGCATTTTAAATCGGAGCCTGGATGAGATCGGCGGAAAAGGGCTGTTTGTAAAGGAGCTGGATCAGGCGCTGGCGGAGGGAAGGATCGATCTGTCGGTGCACAGCTTAAAGGATATGCCGATGGAAATCCCGGAAAGCCTTCCGATTCTGGCATACAGCAGACGGGAGGATCCGAGGGACGTTTTGATCTTTAAGCCGGGACAGGACAGGATACGGGAAAACGGGATCATCGCAACGTCCAGCAAAAGACGGATGCTGCAGCTTCAAAGGCTGTTTCCGGGCTGCCGGTTTGAGGGGATCCGCGGCAATGTGCAGACGCGGCTTTCCAAGCTGGAAACGCAGGAGCTGGATGCGACGGTGCTGGCGGCGGCAGGCTTAAAACGCCTTGGCATGGAAGGCGTGATCGGAAGATACTTTTCGTGCGAAGAGGTGGTTCCGGCGGCGGGACAGGGGATTTTGGCGGTTCAGGCAAGAAAGGGAGAGTTTGCAGAGCTGGCGGAATGCTTAAACGACCCGGCTTCGGAAGCGGCGGCAGGGGCGGAGCGGGCGTTTGTCAGGGCGCTGGACGGCGGCTGTACGTCCCCGGTGGCGGCGTATGCCCGGATCTGCGGAAGTGAATGTATTTTAACCGGATTATATTGGAGAGCGTGCGACGAAAGCTGGTTTGTGCAGAAAGCGTCGGGAAGCGCAGCGGAGGCAGAAAAGCTGGGCGAATCGCTGGCGCTTGAAATGCAGAAGAAATACGGTTATTTGTGACGCTCTGAAACAGAGACAGGAAGGAAATCGGCATGGCGGAAGAAAAAGGCAGGGTGTGGCTCGCGGGAGCAGGTCCGGGGGACGAGGGGCTTTTGACCCTGAAAACAAAACAGAAAATGGAAGAGGCGGACGTGATCGTTTATGACGCGCTCATCAGCGCAGAGATCCTGAGCCTGATTCCGGACGGAAAGGAATGGATCAACGTCGGAAAACGCTCCGGCCACCACAGCGTTCCGCAGGAGGAGATCAATGAAATTTTAGTCCGTAAGGCAAAGCAGGGCAAAAAGGTGCTCCGTTTAAAAGGCGGCGACCCGTTCGTATTCGGCAGGGGAGCAGAGGAGGCGGAAATGCTGCGGCAGGAGGGCATCCCCTTTGAGATCATCCCGGGCGTAACGAGCGCGTCGGCGGTTCCGGCATATGCGGGCATTCCGATCACCTACCGGGATTTTGCCTCCTCCTTCCATGTGATCACGGGGCACGCAAAGCAGGGCAAAAAGATGGAGATCGCCTACGACGCCCTCGTGAAGCTGGACGGGACGCTCGTTTTCCTGATGGGGATTTCTGCGATGGAGGAAATCTGTCAGGGTCTGATCGAAGCGGGAATGGACAAAAATATGCCGGCGGCGGTGCTGGAAAAGGGGACGACGGCAAGACAGCGGACGCTTGTGAGCACCGTAGGGAACCTGAAACGGGACGCAGAGCAGTTCGGCGTGCAGACCCCGGCGATCATCCTGATCGGCAGGGTGTGCGGTCTTGCAAAGCAGTTTGCGTGGGGAGAACAGCTTCCCTTATGGGGAAAACAAATTGTTACCACAAGGCCGCGTCAGAACAGCTCGCGGATGGCGCAAAAGCTGCGCAGGCAGGGCGCAAGGGTGATCGAGCTTCCCTCCATCACGACAAAGACGATCGAACAAAACGTGCGGCTGGAACGGGCGCTGTCGGACATCCGCAGCACCGACGGCGAAAAGTGGCTCGTCTTTACAAGCCCGATCGGGGTGCGGACGTTCTGGGAACAGCTGCGCCGCCTGAAAACAGATGTGCGCGGTATTTTTACGGAGCGGACAAAAGTGGCGGCGATCGGGACGGCAACGGCGCAGGAGCTTTCCGGACGGGGGATTTTTGCGGATCTTGTGCCGGACGTTTACTGCGCGCAGAAGCTGGGCGAGACGCTTGGAAAAAGGGCGCGGCAGGGAAGCCGTATCTGGCTGCTTCGTGCAAAGGAAGGCTCTGCAGCGCTTCCCGAGGAGCTGGAAAAGGCGGGCTTTCTGCCGGAGGACGTCCCGCTTTATGAAACGGTCTGCCGGCTGCCGGATGCGCTGAACGGAAAGCTCAGCCGTCTGCTGGAAGCAGGAGAGATCGACATGGTGACCTTTACGAGCGCATCGACGGTGCGGGGCTTTGTGCAGGCGCTTCCGCAGGCTGATTTTGGGAAGCTCCGGGCGGTGTGCATCGGGGAGCAGACGGCGCAGGAGGCGGCAAGGTACGGGATGCGGATCGAGGTGTCGGAAAAAGCGACGATGGAAAGCATGGTGCAGAAAATCCTGCAGTTGGCGGCAGAGGACGCGCGGTAAAAGGATACGATGGCAAAATATATCATAAAACGACTCGGAACAGGGCTTTTGTCCCTGTTTGTGCTGGTGACGGTCACATTTTTTCTGACGCGGTCGATCCCGGGAAGCCCGTTCCAGAGCGCGAACGTCTCGGGAACAGTGCTGGAAATGATGGAAACGGAGTACGGCTTAAATGAGCCGGTGTGGGTGCAGTATACGGCATATTTAAAAAACCTGCTGCACGGGGATCTGGGCTGTTCCTATGAAAATCCGTCGGAATCCGTAGCAGAGATCATCGGCAGATCCTTTCCGGCGACCGCAAGGCTGGGCGTTTTGGCAGTGGCAGCGGCAGCGGTAGCGGGGATCGGGCTTGGGATGGTTCAGGCATTTTCCCAAAACAGGCTCGTGAAAAAAGCGGTGCTTGGCACGACGCTGGCGGCGGGCGGGATCCCCAATTTCGTGGCGGCGCTTTTATTGATGCTGGTGTTCGGCGTCCGGCTGGGCTTTGTCCCGGTGGCGGGGCTGATCTCGTGGAAACATTACATTCTTCCGGTGTGCGCGCTGGCAATTTACCCGGCGTGCTTTCTGGCGCGCCTGACGCGGAACCTTTTGGAAGAGGAAAAAACGCGGCAGTACGTTGTGACGGCGCGCATGAAGGGGCTGAAAATGCCTCAGATCGTGCTGCGGCATATGCTGCCGCATATCGGGATCCCGGTTTTGAATTATCTGGGGCCTGCGAGCGCGTTTCTGCTGACCGGAAGCTTTGCGGTGGAAAGCATTTTCACGATCCCGGGGCTGGGGCGGCAGTTTGTCAGCGCCATTTCAAACCGGGACTATACGCTCATTATGGGGCTGACGGTCTTTATGGGGGCGACGGTCATTTTGATCCAGCTTCTCGTAGACGTGCTGTGCGCCTGCATCGACCCCAGAATGCGCAGAAGCTATGTGAAAAATTGAGAAAGGGACAAAGGAAGAGTCGCATGGCAGATCCAAAAAAGCGGAAAAAAAATCATAAAATGACGCTGGGGCTTGCGCTGCTTGGCAGCTGCGTCCTTCTGGCGGTTCTCGTGCCGCTTGTTTCGCCGTGGGATCCGACGGAAATGAACGCGGCGCTTGGCAGTCAGGGCGTGTCTTTGGCGCATCCTTTCGGGACGGACAAAATGGGGCGCGACCTGTTCGTGCGGGTATGGAGCGGGGCGGGGATCAGCCTTTGCGTGGGACTGCTGAGCGCCCTGTTAAACGGCGCGTTCGGCGTCCTTTACGGAGCCGTTTCGGGCTATGCCGGGAAAACCGCAGATCTTATTTTGATGCGCGCAGCGGACGTCATCGCGTCGGTGCCCTCCCTTTTGTACGTCATCCTGCTGATGATGGCAATGGGCGCAAATGTGGGAAGCATCCTGCTCGGGCTGTGCATATCCGGCTGGATCGATACCGCAAGGCTGGTCCGCGGGGAGGTCATGCGGATGAAGCAAAAGGAGTTCATCCTCGTTTCCAAAATGGCGGGGGCGGGTGTGCTGCGGATTTTTTGGACGCATTTTCTGCCAAACGCCGCAGGCCCGATCGTGATAAGCCTTACCTCCCTCGTGCCGCAGGCGATTTTTACGGAGGCGTTTTTAAGCTTTTTGGGAGTGGGCATCCCCGCGCCGGCGGCGAGCCTTGGAACGCTGATCGAGGCGTCCAGAAGCCAGATGCGGGTGTACCCGAACCAGATGCTGTTTCCGACGGCTGTGCTCTGCATCCTGATTTTTTCCTTAAACCTGATCGGGGCAGGGCTGGAAACGGAATTTCACAGACGGCAAAACGGGGAATAGCGCAGAATGGAGAGTAAGATGTACGTATTAGAGGTGGAAGAGCTTAAGGTACGCTATCCCGGAATGGAACGGCCGGCGTGCGACATATCGTTTTGCGTGGAAGTAGGGGAAATGGTCGGGATCGCCGGGGCGTCCGGGGCGGGAAAGAGCACGGCGCTGATGGCGCTGGCGGGCATTTCGCCGGAGCGGGCAAAGGTCACATATCAGAAGCTTGTGCGAAACGGCACGGCGGCAGTGGTATTCCAGAACGCGTCGGAATCGTTAAATCCGCTCGTGCCGGTCGGAAGGCAGCTGACAGAAACGCTGCGGGCGCACGGGATACGGACGAAAAAAGAGGCGGTATGTCAGGCGGAGGCGCTTTTGGAGGAGGTCGGGATCGGAAGTCCCAAAAAGCGGATGAAGCAGTACCCATTTGAGCTGTCCGGCGGGATGAAGCAGAGAGCGGCGATCGCAATGGCGCTGGCGTGCAGTCCTGCCCTAGTCATTGCGGACGAGCCGACGACGGCGCTGGACGTGACCGTGCGGCGGCAGATTCTGGAGCTGCTAAAGCGGGTCGCCAAAAAAAATCACGCCGCCGTCCTGCTGGTCAGCCACGATCTGGGCGTGATCGCGTCCATGTGCAGCAGAGTGCTTGTGATGAAGGATGGCAGTATCGTGGAAGAAGGAGACATCCGGGAGGTGTTCGGCGCGCCGCGGCATCCGTACACGCAAAGGCTTGTGAGCCTTGCGGAAAACGGAGGGCTGCCGAAGGAGGAAGCGGGCGGCAAAGAGGTGATTTTAGAGGCGCGGCAGTTAAAAAAGCAGTTCCGGGAGCGGGCGTTTTTAGGAAGGACGCGGTATTTTGAGGCGGTGGAAACAGCTTCCTTCCACATCTGCCGGGGAGAGACGTTCGGGCTTGTGGGAGAGAGCGGTTCGGGAAAAACAACGCTTGCGAGGATGCTGACCGGGATCATGGAGCCGGACGGAGGCAGCTTTTCGTGCGGCGGAAAGGTGCAGATGATCTTTCAGGAGCCGTATGCGTCCTTTGATCCGGGCTTTTCGCTGGAACGGATTTTGGAGGAACCGCTTCTGATCCGGAAGGCGTGCGGAAAAGAGGAGCGGAAGCGGCGGGCGGCACAAATGCTGCGGCTGGTCGGTCTGGGAGAGGCAGACGTTTCCAAACGGGCGGCGGCTTTATCGGGCGGGCAGCAGCAGCGGCTGGCGGTGGCAAGGGCGCTTCTCATGGAGCCGGAGGTGCTTGTGTGCGACGAGGCGTTTTCGGCGCAGGATGTGCTCACACAGGAGCAGCTGGCAGAGCTTCTGGAAAGGATACAGGCAGAAACGGGGCTGTCCTATCTGTTTATTTCACACGATCTGGACATGGTGCGGCGCATCGCGCATCGGATGGGCGTGATGTATCGGGGAAGCATGGTCGAGCAGGGCAGGACGGCAGAGCTTTGTAAGGATCCGTGGCATCCCTACACCAAAAAGCTGCTGGGGTCGATGCTTCCGATAAGCTTAAAAAAGACGGCGGGGCACGGACAGACGCTGCTTCGGGACGAGACAGAGGCTTTTGGGGAAGCGGGGCAGGGCTGCCCCTTTGCGCCAAAGTGCAGCTATGCGATGGAGTGCTGCCGGAAGGAAAAGCCGGACAATTACCGCTTCGGGAACCGGGAGGTCAGATGCTTTTTATATTCGGAGGCGCACACGGGGAAGCGCGCAGAGGGCTACCGGATGTCGTCGCAGATTTAAGAAAACGCAGGGAAAAAGCGTATTTTTGGGACGAAGGGACAAAGGAGAGAGCATGAAAAAAATCAAAACACTGACGGCGCTGGCAATGAGCCTCTGCCTTCTGGCAGGGACAGCGGCAGGCTGCGGGACGGCGGCAGCAGAAACGGCGCAGGGCGCGGAAAAAAGGATCACCATTGCCATCGGCAGCGAGACAGGCGGGATGGATCCGGCGGGAAACATCGCGCTGACCTATCTTGCCTATTCGGTAACGGCGCTGGACGAGCTGCTTACCTTTGATGAAAACGGGGAAATCGAATACCGGGCGGCAGAATCCTATGAGGTCAGCGAGGACGCTGCGGAATGGACGTTCCATCTGCGCAAAGACGCCTGCTGGTCGGACGGGACTCCGGTGACTTCTGCGGATTTTAAAAATACGATGGTGCGGGCGCTGGATCCCAAAAGCGCCAGCGGATATGCCAACTACCTGTTCCCGATCGAAAATGCGGAGGAAATCTATCTGGGGGAGGCGGATGCAGAAACGCTCGGCGTGGAAACGCCGGACGAGTATACGCTGATCTTTCATTTGGAAACGCCCTGCGTATACTTTTTGGAGCTTCTGCGGCTCCCGGTCTATACGCCGTCCTGCTCGAAATATGCGGCTAAAACCGGAAGCGGATGGGACAAAAAACCGGAGACAAGCGTGGCAAACGGCCCCTTTTATCTGGCGGAATATGTGCCGGAGCAGTATTTTGTCCTGAGAAAAAATGAAAAATACTGGAACGCGGGCGCGGTGCATCTGGACGAGATCACCTACCGGTTTTTTGAGGATCAGCAGGCGATGATCAGCGCCTATGAGACGGGGGAGGCAGACATTGCGGTTTCCCTGCCGTCCGTTGTCATGGAGCTGTATGAGGGGCAGGAGGATCTGGTCGTGACGGACAGCATCGCGACCCGGTATATTTATCCGAACCTGAATGTAGAGCCGCTGGACGATGTGCGCGTCAGAAAGGCGATCAGCCTTGCAATCGACCGGGAGGCGCTCTGTCAGATGGTGGGCGCGGACACAGAGCCTACGGTCAATTTTGTGGCAAAAAAGATGAAAAACAACGCTACCGGAAACTATTTTGTGGACGAGGCAGAGCCGCCGTTTGAAGAAAACGCCGAAGAGGCGAGGGCGCTTTTGGCAGAAGCCGGATACCCGGACGGAAAGGGCTTTCCGGAGCTGACCTACAAGTATCCGTCCCTCGAGCTGGACGCAGACACGGCGCAGGTGATTCAGGAGCAGTTAAAACAGAACCTCAATATCAATATTAAGCTGGAAGCGCAGGAGCTGCAGTCCAACTATGCGTCCAGAAGGGCGGGGGACTTCGACCTGTGCCGGATGAACTGGACGGCGGATTTTGCAGACCCCAACACTTATCTGTCCATGCTTTTGTCCAACGGAACCTACAACTGCAGCGGCGTGCGGGATGAAAAATACGACAGCCTCGTGGCGGCGTCCGATCTGGAAACCGATCCGGAAAAAAGAAGCCTGCTTTTGCATGAGGCGGAACAGCGGGCGGTCGGGGAACAGTTTTATATCATTCCGCTGTTTTCCATCAAAAACTGTAACCTGATCCGTCCAAACATCACAGGCGTGACGCAGATCCCCGCAACGGGCGCGCTGGAATACCGGTACGCGGATTTAAGCGGGCAGGGTAGGGAATAATGCTGTTTTTTTGCGGAAAAAGCAGGAAAGAGTCGTTTGGAAGAAAGGAAGGACAGGATGTTTCAGGTAGTGACCGGCGGCAGCGGGAGCGGCAAGTCCGCCTATGCGGAGGAGCGAATCTGCGCGCTGAAAAAGGAGACGGGCGCGCGGCATCTGTATTATATCGCGACGATGTTTCCCTATGGGGAGGAAACGGAAAAAAAGATCGAGCGCCACAGGCAGATGCGCAAAGGAAAGGGCTTTGAGACGATCGAATGCTTTACGGATCTGGAAGGGCTTGCGGAAAGGGACGCGCATTTTTCAGGGGAGGCAGAGGCGGACGGGATCTGCGTCCTGCTGGAATGCATGTCGAATCTGACGGCAAACGAGCTGTATCTGGAAAATGGGGCGAGGGAGCGGACGGCAGACTGCACGATAAATGGAATCCGGCACTTGAAAGAACGGTGCCGCGGGCTTATCATAGTGACGAACGAGGTATTTTCGGAAACGCCCGTCAAATCCCCCGAAATGCAGGAGTATGTGCGGGTGCTCGGAGAAATCAACTGCCGGATGGCAGAGGAGGCGGAACGGGTGACGGAGGTTGTATACGGGATCCCGGTGGAGGCAAAAGGATGAAAATGGTAATCGGCGGCGCCTGTCAGGGGAAAAAACGCTATGCGCAGCGTCTGTATCCGGGAATTTCCTGGTGCGACGGGGCAGCGTGCACGGAAGAAGAGCTGCTTTCTGGTCAGGGCGTCTATGGATTTGAAAAATTTATTGAGCGGTGGCTTACAGAGAACCGGGATAAGGAGCCGAAGGAGCTGGCGGCAAAAATCATCACCCAAAATCCGGATCTGGTCGTCGTGACGGCGGAGATCGGCTGCGGGCTTGTGCCGGTGGACGCGTTTGAACGGTTTTACCGGGAGGCTGCCGGAAGGATCTGCACAGAGCTTGCAGCCTGCGCAGACCGGGTGGACCGGGTCGTATGCGGGATCGGAACGAGGATCAAATAAGGGAGGGCGGAAATGAAAACGGAATTGGAACAGGTGCTGCCGCAGGAAATCGAAAAAAGAAGCTTTGAGATCATTACCGAGGAGCTGGGGGACTTCGCCCTGACGCCGGGGACGGAGCCGATCGTAAAGCGGTGCATCCATACGAGCGCAGATTTTGACTATGCAAAAAATCTGGTCTTTTCAGATAATGCCGTGCAGAAGTCGATGGACGCGATCCGGGACGGCGCGTGGATCATCACGGACACCCAGATGGGCATGGCGGGCATCAACAAAAAGAAGCTGGCAGAATACGGCGGGGAGGTGCGCTGCTTTATGTCGGACGAGGAAACGGCGCGTCTGGCAAAGGAGCAGGGGACGACGCGGGCGGCGGTAAGTATGGAGCGCGCTGCGGCGTTAAACCGGAAGCTGATCTTTGCCGTCGGCAATGCCCCCACGGCGCTGGTGCGGCTGTATGAGCTGATCAAAGAGGGCAGGTTAAAGCCGGAGCTGATCATCGGCGTGCCGGTGGGCTTTGTCAACGTCGTGGCGTCAAAGGAGCTGATCCTGTCCTTAGAGGACACGCCATACATCGTGGCAAAGGGCAGAAAGGGCGGCAGCAACATCGCGGCGTGCATCTGCAACGCCCTGCTTTACATGATGGATTAAGAAAATTGCCTGCCCAAACGGACAGCCGGGCGGGCAGAATGAGAGGAACGATGGGCGAATATTATTTTCCGATGTTTGTGGATATTTCAGAGAAGCAGGTGCTCGTGATCGGCGGCGGAAGGATCGCGGCGCGGCGGGTGCGGACGCTTTTGCGGTTTACGGGGCATATCGTGGTGGCAGCGCCGGAAATCGGCGAGGAGATGCGGGCGCTGTTTGAGGAAAGGGGGCTGGCGGAAGGGCAGCCCCAAATGTGCCCGGAAGCGGCGGCAGAGGAACGTCTGGGGCTGATCTGGGAGCGCAGGAGGATTTCTGTCCGGGAGCTGGCGGAAGGAGCGCTTCCGGGAAATCCGGACATTGTGCTGACGGCGACCGACGACAGGAAGCTTAACCGGGCGGTCGTAGAGGAATGCAGAAAGCGGAAAATCCCGGTAAATACGGCGGACGACAAAACGCTGTGCGATTTTTATTTTCCGGCGGTGGCAGAAAAGGACGGCGTAGTGATCGGACTGAATTCCGGCGGGAAAAGTCCGGCAGCCGTGCGGAAGCTGCGGGAATATCTCGAAGAGCTGTAAGGATGGAGAAAACGGGCATGCAAAAATCTCTGCCTGCCCGGTCAAATAATAAAAACAAAAAAAGGAGAGGGAAAATGGCACTGTTACACACGGAATTTTTTTCAGACGTATTGGGGATGTGTATGGGGATGGACGTGATCCTGCCCCAGCAGACAAACGGGCAGATCGGCATGGAGGGAAAGGGCGCGCAGGGCAGATATAAGACGATGTATCTGCTGCACGGCATGAGCGACGACCAGACGATCTGGCAGCGCCGGACTTCCATCGAGCGCTATGCAAGCCAGCTCGGGATCGCGGTGGTCATGCCCACGACCCATCTGGCATTTTATACGGACACGACTTACGGAATGAAATACTGGACGTTTGTTTCGGAGGAGCTGCCAAAGATCTGCCGGGAATTTTTCCCGCAGATGTCGGACCGGAAGGAGGACACGCTGGCGGCGGGGCTGTCCATGGGCGGCTACGGCGCGTGGAAGCTGGGGCTGGGCGCATCTGAGACCTTCGGCGCGGCGGCGTCTTTGTCAGGTGCGCTGGATATTGTGGAGGATTATGAAAGAAATATGCGGGAAAACCCGAAAAATATCCCGCTGTTTTCCGGTATTTTCGGCTCTGCCGCCGATCTGAAGGGCTCGAAAAACGACCTGCTTGCGCTGGCGGACGAGCTGGCGGCGTCCGGTAAGGAAAAGCCCCGCCTGTACGCGTGGTGCGGGACGGAGGATTTTTTGTACAAAGGCAATCTGAAGGCATGGGATCATCTGAAAAAGCTGGGCTTTGAGATGACGCTGGAAGAATCCTCCGGCGACCATCAGTGGAAATACTGGGATGAAAAAATTCAGGACGTGCTGCGCTGGTGGCTGCACACGGACATGGATCTGCGGTAAGCGCCGACCGGGACAGAGTAAGTGAAAGGTGGAGGAGAGCGGATGAAGCGGGAGCATTTTGTAATCTGCAGCGGTTACGGGGCAGAGAGCGGAAACGATATTCTGACCGTGCGTCTGACCTGTGCGGAAAACGGACAGGAAACCGGCGGGAAAGCTGGGAAAGATGCTGTTTCAGATAATGTAAGGATTGAAGTATTATCGGGGCTGCGGCAGGGAAACTGCCCGTCCTTTGGGCTTGTGCGGGAAAACAGCTTTTATGCGGCGGAGGAGCTTTCCGGGGAAGGCTATATCCGGAAATATGAGATCTGCCCGGATGGAAGCCTTGCGGATACCGGGAAGCGGCTGCAGATCCCCGGCGGCGAGCTGTGCCATCTTTACGCGGGGGAAAAGGCGCTGTATGCAAGCTGCTATGGGACAGGGGATTTCTGCGCGGTGGATTTTGAGCTGGAACAGGTGCTGTGGCACAGGCGGGCGGCGGCAGGGCAAAAACAGCCCCACGCCCACTGGGTCAGTGAAGGAAACGGGATCTTATATCTGGCGGATCTGGGCAGCGACCGCATATACCGGTATTGGTTAAAGGACGGGCTGCCGGGAGAGGAGCTTGAACCGCTTGTGCTGAAAGACGGCGCAGGGCCGCGTCAGCCCCTGCCGCTGGATCGGACGAAAGGGGAGCGGCTTTTGACCGTGCAGGAGCTGGATTCCACGCTCAGGCTCTGGGAGGATGGAAGCTGCGTGGAAACGGTGCGGACGACGGCATTTGACGGGACGAACTATCCGGGGACGATCTGCATGGCGGATGAAAGCACGGTGCTTGTCTGCAACCGGGGCGCGAATACGGTGGCGGCGTTTCGGCTGGAAGCTGAAAAATCCGGAGAGAGCGGGAAAAAGCATCCGGCGCAGGAAAGTCAGGAGCAAAAGCACCTGACGTATCTGGGCGAGTGGCAGACCGGCGACTGGCCCCGCTATCTGTACCGGATTTCCGGCACGGCTTTGTTTTTGAACGCCTGCAATAAGGAAGGGGCGCTGATCCTGTTTGAGTGGACGGGAAAAGAGCTTTTGCAGAAAGGAAGGATCGAGCTGCCCGGCGCGTCGTGCGCGGCGGAGGTATGCGGGGGCAGCACTGCTGCTGAGACGATAGAGTGAGGAACGGGAGAAACGATGGATCAGAAGGAACGGATGTTAAAAAATCTGCCTTATAAGGCATGGCTGGACGGACTCTCTGAGGAACGGCTGGAAAACAAGAAAAAGATTTATGAATTTAACCGCTGTGCGCCGGACGAGGCGGCAAAGGCGCAGGAGCTTTTGAAGCGGATTATGGGGAAAACCGGAGAAAACGTGTGGATAGAAGCGCCGTTTCACTGCGATTACGGGTATAACATCGAGGTGGGCGAGAATTTTTTTGCAAACTATAACCTTGTCATTCTGGATGTGGGAAAGGTAAAAATCGGCAAAAACGCGCAGTTTGCGCCGAACGTGGCGATTTATACGGCGGGGCATCCCATCCACCCGGATTCCCGCAATTCCGGCTATGAATACGGCATCGACGTTACGATTGGGGATAACGTGTGGCTGGGCGGCAATACGGTCGTAATGCCCGGCGTGCACATCGGCAATAATGTGGTAATCGGCGGCGGGAGCGTGGTAACAAAGGACATCCCGGACGATGTGATCGCGGTCGGGAATCCCTGCCGCGTGCTTAGAAAAATCACGGAGGACGACCGGAAATATTATTTCAAGGACCGGGAATTTGACGTGGACGATTATTGAGGGAAAGAACCGGATGAGTTTGGACGGTAAAAATAAGACGGCGGAGCCTTTGCGGCAGCGTCGTCTTATTTTGATGAATACGGGATTTGGATACCGTCAGGAAGCGCTGTCTGCCCGGTGGAGATCCGCGCGGTTTTTCCAGAGCAGGAACAGGGCGAGCAGCCCCGCCATGAGGGAGGAGCCTGCAAAGTTAAGCCACAGCCCCGTAAGCCCCAGCTGCCAGAATGCAATGACGAAAAGAACCGGGAACAGCAAGGCGATGGACAAGGAGATAATGGAGGCGGGGAGGGCTTTCCCGACCGCCAGCAGGTAGCTCTGGGCGGCAAAGGAGAGCCAGCGCGTCGCATAGGTAAGCGCAAACAGCTGCAGCGCGCCGGTGCACATCGTGAGAAATGCCGCGTCCGCGCCCGCCATAAAGAGCAGGGTAATTTGGGAGGGGAACAAAAAGATCACGATGGCGGAGACGACAGAGATCACGAGGCTTGCCGCAAAGCAGCATTTTTCGAGGGCGCGGACGCGGGAAAAGCGTCCGGCTCCCCAGTTATAGCCGACTGCCGGCTGGAGGGAATCGCACATGCCGTAGAGCAGCGGCTGGATAAAGCCGTCCACATACATGAGGATCCCGTATACGGAAACAGCGGCTTCTCCGCCGAAGCGGACAAGGAGCAGGTTCATCAGGATCGACGTGATGCGCCCCGCGATATTGCTCAGAAAATTCGGCGTCCCGCAGGAAATGATCTGCCGGACCATGCGGGCGCTGAAATGGGGACGGCAGAAACGAAGCTGCATTTTTCCCCTGAAAAACGGGAGAAAGGAGAGGAGGACGCAGAATGCCATGCCGGTGCAGGTGGCGAGCGCGGCAGCCCATACCTGCCTGAATACGGATAAAAAGATCAGTTCCAGAACCGCGCTGATGACGGACATAAAAATATTGACGAACATGCTGTATCTGATCCTGCCGCAGATCCGCAAATAGTTATCCGCCGCAAAAACGATCGTCGTAACAGGGGAGCAGATGGCGTAAACCCGCAGATATTCTGTCGCAAAGCGCGCGAAATCACCCTTCGCGCCCATAAAGCCGATGAGGGCAGGGGCGGCGGCATAAAGCAGCACGCCGACGAAAATGCCGGAGAGGACGATCATAAGACAGGAGCAGGTAAAAAGATTGTTTGCCTCCTGTTCTTCTTTTTTGCCGAGGCTGATGGAGATCGGGACGGAAGAGCCGACGCCGATCAGATCCGCCAGCGCAAAATTGATGATGACAAAAGGCATCGCCAGATTCAGCGCCGCAAAGGGCGTTTCCCCTAAAAACTGCCCGACAAAAATGCCGTCCAGAAGCTGATACAGGGCGGATGCCAGCATGCCTGCCGCACCGGGCAGGGACGCCAGAAAAAAGAGCTTTAGGGGAGGGGGGTTGGTAAAAAACGAATGGGAATTTATGACTGTTTTATTCCGCCAAAGGGGAGGGGCTTGATCCTTTCTGTTTATTTTTGACTGCCTGCAAAGCGGAGCTGCCGGGGCGCCTTATTTTAAGCCGTGTTCTTCCAGAGAACGGCACAGCGACTGGGAAAAGAAGTCGAAAGCGTCAATAAATTCGGGAGAAAAATGCTTCAAAGTCTCGGAAAGCGCCTCGCGCTCCGCAAGCTTCATTTCCCTCATGACCTTTGCCGCATAGCGCCTGCCCTCTTCGGTCAGGATGATATTTTTTTCCCGGTGATGCCCGGTGGAAACGAGGGTGGCATAGCCCTGCTCCACCAGCTCGCGGGTAACGGTGTTGATCGTCGTTTTCGGGATCAGCCAGTCCTCGCATACCTGCTTCTGGCTGTGAGGCAGACCGTCGTCCAGCGCATAGAGCAGGGCGAGGGTATTTTCTTTCAGTTTCATTTTGCGGGCGCAGAAATAATATGCGCCGTCGATCTTATTGATCGCGCAGAAGAGCCGCAGCAGGTCGGGGAGCTGGGCGTTTGTGTCCGAAGCTGTGTCGGAAAAGTCCTGTGCCATAGGGATACCTCCTGATAAGTACGGATTCGTACTAATAATATAATACGGATCCGTACTAAAGTCAAGCACAGAGGCATAAAAAAGTAACAGTTCAGCCGCGCCCATTCGCAAAACACCCCTTCGGGGCATCTCGATATGGCTGAACTGTTACATAAAAAAGTATGCGCCTTGGCGCACACCCGCGCCGAGCGCGTTTGCCGTCAGGCAATTCCTACATTTTGCGCGAGTGCGTATAAACGTGCTTTTTTATACGGTAAGAAACGAACTTTCCTATCGTATAAAAAATGCCCCCGGTGTCAGAAACAGCCGCCGGAGGGCGTTTATAAGCGGTTGGAAAAGGGAAGATCACAGCTCCTCCGGGCGGATCTCCATACCTTTCCGGTAATAGGTTTTGTCCTCTTGCGTGATCGGGCGCATGACGCGGCAGGGCGCGCCGTAAGCTACGACGTTGGCGGGGATGTCCTTTGTGACGATGCTTCCCGCGCCGATCACGGAATTGTCCCCGATCGTCACGCCGGGCATGACGATACAGCCTGCGCCGATCCAGACGTTATTGCCGATCGTAATGGGAAGATTGTACTGCGCGACCTTTTCGCGCATATCCGGAGAGATCGGGTGGGTTGCGGTGCAGAGCACGACGTCAGGCCCGAACATTACGCTGTTTCCGACCGTGATCGGGGCGTCGTCCACCATCGTTAAATTGAAGTTGGCATACACCTGATCCCCGAAGGAGCAGAACTTGCCGCCCCAGTTGGCGTGAAAGGGCGTTTCGATATAGCAGTTTTTCCCGATGTGCGCAAACATCTTTTGGAGAAGCTCACTTTTTTCCTTCTGTCGGCTGGGCGGGAGCTGATTATATGCAAACAGCATATCGAGGTGCTTCAGCTGTTCGTCCGCCAGCTCCTGACTGTCGCATAAATAGAGCTTTCCGCTGTGCATTCTTTCATAAATTTCCTGTAATTCCATGGTCGTTTTCCCCCGTTGGCGAGTGTGTTTAAAAAAAACTCTAGCAGAGTTTTCCGGAAAAAACAAGCGGCAATATTTCCTTTGGCGGGGCTGGCTTTTTCACAAATTAAATGGTAGAATAGACAGCGAGACAGACAGTATTTTGAGAGACGGGAGGTTTTTTTCATGAAAGTGCTTGTAATAAACTGCGGCAGTTCGTCGCTGAAATACCAGCTCATCGACAGCCAGAGCGAAGAGGTGCTGGCAAAGGGGCTGTGCGAGAGGATCGGGATCGACGGCAGCAGCGTGACCCATCAGAAGGCGGGCGGCGGCAAAAAGACGGAGGAGATCGGCATGAAGGATCACACCGATGCGGTAAAGGTTGTGATCGGGAAGCTGACGGATGCAGAGGATGGCGTGATCGCTTCTCTGGCGGAGATCGACGCGGTAGGACATCGTATCGTGCACGGCGGCGAGCATTTCAAGGGCTCCGTTGTGATCGACGAGGATGTGATGAAGGCGATCGAGGAGTGCAGCGATCTTGCGCCCCTGCACAATCCGGCGAACCTGATCGGGATCCGTTCCTGCCAGAGCGTGATGCCCGGCGTGCCGATGGTTGCCGTATTCGACACCGCATTCCATCAGACGATGCCCGGAAAGGCATATCTGTACGGGCTTCCTTACGAATATTATGAAAAATATAAGGTGCGCCGCTATGGCTTCCACGGGACGAGCCATGATTTTGTATCGAAGCGTGCGGCAGAGCTCCTTGGCAGGGACAGAAGCGAATTGAAGATCATCGTGTGCCATCTGGGCAACGGCGCTTCCGTTTCCGCTGTGAAAAACGGCGAATCCGTCGATACCTCGATGGGGCTGACCCCGTTGGAGGGACTGATGATGGGAACCAGAAGCGGCGATCTCGATCCGGCGATCATCGGCTTTATCGCGGAAAAAGAGAATAAGAGCGCGGCGGAGGTGATCGACATCTGCAATAAGAAATCCGGCGTTCTCGGACTTTCCGGAATTTCCAGCGACTTCCGCGATCTGGTGGGCGCTGCGGCAGAGGGCGACAGCCATGCGCAGACGACGCTGGAGGCATACGCTTACCGCGTGGGCAAATACATCGGCGCGTATGCGGCGGCGATGAACGGCGTGGACGTGATCGTATTTACCGCCGGGATCGGCGAGAACAACGCGCAGGTGCGCGGGCTGATCAGCCAGTATACGGAATTTTTAGGATGCAGCATTGATCCGGAAAAGAACGCGGAAGCGGTCGGCGTGGAGAAGATCATTTCCACACCGGATTCCAAGGTAACGGCGATGGTCGTTCCGACGGATGAAGAGCTGGCGATCGCGCGGGAAACTGTGCGCCTTGTAAACGCAGAAGCATAAAAAGGAAACGCAGAAGTATAAAAAGGGAGGCTGCCGCTTCACGTCGACTGATTTTTGGTCGTGAAGGCGGCGGTCTTTTTTTACTTTGACGAAATGGAGAAGTACGATATGACAATATGGAAGGTTCTGGCAGTTGGGGCGGGCGGCTTTATCGGGGCGGCGTGCCGTTATCTGTTCACACTCCTGCCGCTGCCGGAAACGGCAGGATTTCCGCTTGCCACGTTTCTGATCAATCTGATCGGTTCCTTTGTGATCGGTGCGGTTGCAGAATTTTCAGAAAACAGTGGATTAGCAGATGAAAATATGATATTATTTTTAAAAACAGGAGTGTGCGGGGGATTTACAACATTTTCGACATTTGCGCTGGAAGGAGCAGGGCTTTTGTCGGAGGGGAAAAAGATAACGGCGGGGATCTACGCGTTGTGCAGCGTGGCGCTTTGCTTTGCGGGTGTGATGTGCGGAAGGGCGGCTGTGAGGCGTTTCTTTATACGATAGGAGTTTTCTCTGCCGTATAAAAAAACGCGTTTATGCGCATATACGGGCATGACGCGGAGGAAACCATTTGAAAAAATATATTGAATTGAACGGAAAGACGGTAGAATATGATCTTCAGATCAAAGATGTGAAGAGGATCAATCTGCGGGTCCACAGGGACGGCAAGGTGTGCGTGTCGGCAAACCTGTGGGTCCCGGAAAGCCATATCGACGCTTTTCTGCGGGAAAACGCGGATTTTATCCTGCAGAATATGGAGCGTGGGCAGCGCATGAAGGAAGCGGGGGACGGCATGGCTGCCGGACGGGACAGGGCATATGCGGACGGGGATATTTTGTACCTGGGCGGAGAAGCCTATCGGCTGCGGGTGCTTTTGGGAACGAAGGAATCGGTGGAGCCGATCGGCAGGGTGCTTGTGGTAACGCAGAAGGAGCCTGCGGACAAAGACCGCCGGAAGCGGATGGTGGAGAAGTATTTGACGAAGCGGTGCCGGGAGAGGATTGAGACGCTGTGCCGCAGCCTTTATCCGGAATTTGAAAAGCTGGGCGTGGCATGGCCAAAGATCCGCATCCGCAGCATGGTGTCGCGGTGGGGAAGCTGCCAGCCTGTGCGCGGCGTGCTGACCTTTGCCAGACAGCTTGTTGAGGTTCCCGAAGGCTGCGCAGAATATGTGGTGGCGCATGAATTTGCGCACTTTATCCATCCGGATCATTCGCCGCGCTTCCATGAATTTATGACAAGGCTCATGCCCGACTGGAAGCAGAGAAAGCAGCTTTTGAACAGCCGGGCATGGGTAACGCCGGAAAAGTAGGCGCTCAACATGCGAAGGGCTTATTTTTCGCGCAGGGCAGCGCAGATTTCTGTTACGCTGTCAAACACCCATGTGGGCTTGTGCGCCCCGTTTTGAATATCATCAAGGGTTGCTTCGCCGGAGAGGACGCAGATCGTGTCTACTCCGGCGTTTTTGCCGGCGGCGATGTCCGTATAAAGGCGGTCGCCCACGATCACGGTCTCTTCCTTGGAAGCGCCGAGCTTTTTTAAAACGCAGTCGATCATGATCGGTTCCGGCTTGCCGATGAAAAAGGGCGTTTTTCCGGTGGCGTTTTTCAGCATGATGCTCATGGAGCCGCAGTCCGGGATGTAGCCGAAGCTGACCGGGCAGACGAGGTCGGGATTGGTGGCGAGGTATGCCACGTCCCTGCCGAGCATGATGCAGGTGTCGCGCACCTTTTCAGAGGTATTTTCGGTATCGAAGCCGATTAAAACCACGGTCGCGTTATCGTCGGGCTTTGTGACGACCGTAATGCCGGCGGCGCGCAGCTCGTCTGTGAGGGAGCGGGTTCCCATGCAGAACACGGTCTGGCCCGGATAGTTTTCATTCAGGTAAAAGGCGGTCGCCTGACCGGATGTAAAAAAATGCGTTTCATCGGCGCAGATGCCCATGCGGTTTACCTTTTCCACATAATCGGACACGGATTTGGAGGAATTGTTCGTGATAAAAATATAACGCCCCCCGTCCTGCTTAATCTGGGACAGAAAATCCAGCGTCCCGTCAAAAATCCGGTTTTCATTATAAATCGTGCCGTCCATGTCCAGAAGGAACAGCTTTTTGCGGCAAAGGGCGTCCGCATTTTTTCCGAGTTTGTCTGTGACCATGAAAAATCTCCTGTAAATTGTCGTTATAAAATTGTGTCGGCGTTTCTGGTCGCAACGACCGGGACGCCTGTGCCAGCTGCGTTTTCAAGCAGCACGTCCCCGATGTGTACGGGCGCGGCGGCACGGATCGTGCGGATCGCTTCCATGACGGCGGCGATCTTTTCCTTCGGGACGTCAGCGGCGGTCTTAACGGAAATGACGGGCATGGCAGCGCCTGTCACGCGGACGGTGGAGGTCACCGTGCGCATGGGTGCGGTCAGCTCTGTTTTCGCGTAGGCTTCGCCGCGGGGACAGGTATTGCCGGAAACGGACATTACCTGCCCGTTTTCAAGGGAGGCGTTAAGGGAGCAGCCCAAAGGACAGCGGATGCAGATCAGATGTTTTGTTTCCATTGTCGTTCCTCTTTCTGCCGCATTGCGGCGCTGGGTTCAGCATAAAAATGCGGATTTGCCTGCACATCGGCAGCCTGCGTGCAAAAAAGCGTCAGGACTGCCCGGCGCAGATCGTAAGCGTCCTTGTGTTGGCAGGGATCAGCGATTTTTTCAGGAGAAGCTGCTCCATTTCGCCGGGGGCAAGCTTTTTCTTTTTCCGGGAAAAAATGCAGACGTCATCCGCAAAGACGGAGAGCGTGGCGTCCCTGTAAACCTGCCCGACGCGGAAGCGCACGAGCAGCGTATCGTCCACATGGGACAGGCGCACGAGCTGGGGCACGGTATAGCGCACGCCGCTCGCCGGGATCAGGGAAATGGACGGTTCGATGCCGCAGGGGAGTGCTGCCTGTGCCGGAGCGCATCCGCCGTCAGCTTCGCATTCGCGTGGAGTTTCGCCGCCGTCAGCGTCACATTCGCCGGAAGTTTCGCCGCCGTCAGCTTCGCATTCGCCGGGAGTTTCGCCGCTGTCAGCGTCTGATGCTGCCCGGCATTGCTTCAGAAAAGCCGCCGCCTGCTGGCCTGCGCGCGCCGCCTCCTCTGAAACATAGTCCACCAGATCGTGCACATGGAGCACGTTTCCGCAGGCGAATACGCCGGGAACGCTGGTTTCAAGGCTTTCGTTGACGACGGGACCAGAGGTCGCAGGCGAAAGGGTCACGCCCAGCCTGCCGGAAAGCTCGTTTTCCGGGATCAGACCGCAGGAAAGCAGCAGCGTGTCGCAGGAAATCTGCTCTTCCGTGCCCGGAATGGGCCTGCGGTCAGCGCCGACCTGCGCAAGCGTGACCCCGCTGACCCGGTCTTTTCCCTGAATGTCCACAACTGTATGGGAAAGCTTTAACGGAATGTCAAAATCTTCGAGGCACTGGACGATATTTCGCTGCAGCCCGCCGGAATAGGGCAGAAGCTCTGCCACAGCCTTGACGTGCGCGCCTTCCAGCGTCATGCGCCGCGCCATGATAAGCCCGATGTCGCCGGAGCCTAAGATCACGACCTCTTTGCCCGGCAGGAAGCCCTCCATATTTACGAGGCGCTGCGCCGTGCCTGCGGTGTAGACGCCGGCGGGGCGGAAGCCCGGGATGTTGAGCGCGCCTCTGGGGCGTTCCCGGCAGCCCATGGCGAGGATGAGCGTCCTTGTGCAAAGCTGCAAAAGCCCGTCCTGACGGTTCATGGCGGTCACATGCCGCAGCCCGTCGCCGGAGGCGGCAAGATCCAATACCATCGTGTTTAATTTGTACGGGATCGAAAGCTCTTTTGCCTGTTCAATAAAGCGCGCGGCATATTCCGGGCCGGTCAGCTCCTCCTGAAAGGTGTGCAGCCCAAAGCCGTTGTGGATGCACTGGTTTAAAATGCCGCCCAGCTCGCCGTCCCGCTCAAGGATCAGAAGATCGGAGATCCCCGCCCTGCGCGCGGCGATAGCTGCCGCAAGCCCGGCGGGGCCGCCGCCAATGACGATCAGATCATAAATTTTCATAAGGAACCCTCCCTTGTATACCCGGTCAGAAGCTCGGAGCCTGCGCCGTGCTTGGAAACGGTCAGCGGGTCGGCGGAAAGCTCTTTTTCCAGAAGTTCCATGACCTTCGGGGAGCAAAAGCCCGCCTGACATCTGCCCATCCCGGCTCTGGTGCGCCGTTTGACGCCGTCTAAGGAACGCGCGCCAAGCGGTCTGTGGATGGCGTTTTTGATCTCGCCCTCCGTGACGGTTTCGCAGCGGCATACGACCACGCCGTAGGAAGGATCTTTGGCGATCAGGGCGCGCAGCTCATCAGGGGAAGCGGAGGCAACGCACGGGATCCCCTTCCGACGCGGGTTAAAATCGGTTTTTTCGGGCAGGGAGAGCTTTGCAGCGACCTGTTTTGCCAGAAAGACGCCGATGGCGGGGGCGGAGGACAGACCCGGCGATTCGATGCCTGCGCAGTCGAAAAATCCGGGCGCGTCCGCCGCTTCCCCGATGACAAAATCGCCGCCCGCTTCGGAGGCGCGAAGCCCCGCAAAGGAGGTGATCGTCAGATTGCGCGGCAGGGAGGGCACGCTTAATGCGCCCTTTTCCATGACCTCCAAAAGCCCTGCCTGCGTGGTGTTGACCGCTTCCTTATCGGAAAGGTTTTCGGCGGTAGGGCCTACGAGCAGGTTGCCGTGGACGGTGGGCGTTACGAGGATGCCTTTTCCCATTTTGCCGGGAAGCTGGAAGATCGTATGGGAAACGAGGGTTCCGGCTTTTTTGTCGAGAAGCTGGTATTCGCCGCGCCGGGGCGTGATGGAAAGCCTGCGCGCGCTTACCATGTTGTGCAGCTCATCCGCATAAACGCCGGCGGCGTTTACGATACAGCGCGTTTCAAAGGTTTCCCCGGATGCGGTCACGACGCGCCAGCTTCCGGGGGCGGTCCCGGGCAAAATCTGTTTTACCGCAGTGTTGAAAAGAAACTGCGCGCCGTTTTCAAAGGCATTTTCCGCATAGGCGACCGTCATGTTGAACGGGCAGACGATCCCGCCCGTGGGACAGAAAAGGGCTGCCGCAGCCTGGTCGGAAACGGCGGGTTCAAGTTCTTTTAATTCATCCCCGGAAACGATCCGCAGACCGGAAACGCCGTTTTGCCTGCCCCGTTCGGCGAGGGCTTCCAGCTCGGGAAGCTGCGCCTTGTCAAAGCAGAGGACGAGGGAACCGTTCCGTTGAAAAGGAAAATCCAGCTCTTCGGAAAGCCGGTCCATCATGGCGTTTCCTTCTACGTTGAAGCGCGCCTTTAAGGAGCCGGGGGCAGCATCGTGCCCGGCGTGGATGATGGCGCTGTTTGCCTTGGAAGTGCCGCAGCAGACGTCCTCCTCCTTTTCAAGGACGAGCAGATCAAGTTCATAGCGGGAAAGCTCCCGGGCGATGCTGCAGCCCGTGACGCCCGCGCCGATGACGATAACATCATACATGGCTGTTGTCCTCCTTTCAGGGAAGCATATGTCCCGCCGCCAGATAAAGCTGATACCACTCCTGTCTGGTAAGGACGATGTCCGCAGCGCGGCAGATGAGGGAAAGGCGCTCGGGGCTGGTCGTCCCGGCGATGAGCTGCATATTGGCGGGATGGCGCAGGATCCATGCCGCAGCGATGGCGGTCGGCTCGGTATCATAGCGCTCCGCAATCTCGGAAAGACAGCGGTTCAATTCCGGATATTTCTCATTTCCGATATAAACGCCTTCAAAAAATCCGTACTGGAAGGGCGACCACGTCTGGATCGTGATGTCGTTTAAGCGGCAGTAGCCGAGCACATGCCCGTCCCGGTCCACGCTGCCGTCCGTCGTCATGTTGACCTCCATGCCGCTTTGGATCATGGAAGAGTTGGGCAGGGAAAACTGGAGCTGGTCTGTTACGATGGGCTGGCGCACGCATTTTTTGAGCAGCTCAATCTGCGACGGATTGTGGTTGGAAACGCCGAAATGGCGCACCTTGCCGGAGGCTTCCAGCAGGTCGAAGGCTTCCGCTACCTCCTCCGGCTCCATGAGCGCATCCGGGCGGTGCAGAACGAGAACGTCCAGATAGTCCGTGCGCAGCCGCTTTAAAATGCCGTCCACGGAGGAAAGGATGTGTTCCTTTGAAAAGTCGTACATCACGCCGGGAACGATGCCGCATTTGGACTGCAGGATCATCTTTTCGCGGACGGAGGCAGACATGCCCACAGCTTCGGCAAAAGCCTCCTCGCAGCGTCCCGCCCCGTAAATGTCCGCGTGGTCAAAAAAGTTGCAGCCAAGCTCCAGCGCGGTGTCCACAAGCCTGCGCGCCTGCACGGCGGAAACATCGCCGATGCGCATGCAGCCCAGTGCGACTGCGGGAACGGTCATGCCGCTTTTTCCAAGAGAAATCTGTTTCATACGAGTACCCCCTAAAGTAATATTTGCATGATAAAATCTGAGATTTATTATACTCTATCCGGAGGGAAAAGAAAAGCGGGACTGCCGTGATTTGGTAGCCCCGCAGGGAAAATACGGATCCGGATATTAAACTATTCGCCGCATTTTTCGGAAAGGATATTGTCCAGCAGCTTTTTGGAAAGCTTTTCGTGCAGACGGCATTCCTCCGGCGTAAAATTCTGATACATCCGGGATAAAAATTTCTGCTGGGTGAGTTGGACGTCCTTTGTCAGTCCGGCGGCGGCAGGCAGAATGGAAAGATGGAGGATGCGGCGGTCGTTTTTATCCTCGCGGCTTTCCAGAAAGCCCTGCCGGATGAGGGAGTCTACCGCCCGCGAAACGCAGGATTTGGGAAGCCCTCTCAGCTCCACAATGTCCCTGGCGGTGTCCAGCTCGGGATGGTTTGCCAGAAACAGCAGGATATTTAGTTCCGTGGCGGTCAGCTGATAGTGGGCTGCCGTCCGGTTGATCTGTTTTTCATAGCATTTAAAAAACTGCTGAATGCCGTAAAGCATCTCAGTTGGATTGGGCATCTGTGATCCCCTCCTGTTTTTTCAGAAGAATGTTCATAAACTCGTCACCGGTGATCGTCTCGTGCTCGTAAAGGTATTTGGCGATCTCATGCAGCTTTGGAAGATTGTCCTGCAGGATTTTGAGCGCCTTTGCGTGCTGGGCGCGGACGAGCTCCACGGTCTTTTTGTCGATCTCGGTCTGGGTTTCGGGAGAGCAGGAAAGGGATGTGTCGCCGCCCAGATACTGGTTGCTCACATTTTCCATCGCGACCATGTCGAAATCCTCGTGCATCCCGAAACGCGTGATCATCGCGCGGGCAAGGCGCGTCGCCTGCTCGATGTCGTTGGAGGCGCCGGTCGTAACGGAATGGAAGATAAGCTCCTCAGCCGCCCTGCCTCCGGTAAAGGTTGCGATCTTGTTTTCCAGCTCCTCCTTGGACATCAGGAAATGCTCGCCGTCGTCCACCTGCATCGTATAGCCAAGCGCGCCGCTGGTGCGGGGGATGATCGTGATCTTGTGCACCGGCGCGGAGTTGGTCTGCATGGCTGCCACGAGCGCATGGCCGACCTCGTGATAGGAAACGATGAGCTTTTCCTTTTCAGAAAGGACGCGGCTCTTTTTCTGGTATCCGGCGATGACGACCTCGATGCTTTCCTCCATGTCCGCCTGCGTGGCAAAGCGCCGTCCGTCGCGGACTGCCCTGAGCGCCGCTTCGTTTACGATATTGGCAAGCTCCGCGCCGGAAGCGCCGGAAGCGGCTTTTGCGATCTCGTAAAAATTGACGTTGTCCGCAATTTTGATCTTTTTGGCGTGAACCTTTAAAATGTCCGCGCGCCCCTGCAGATCGGGCAGCTCCACGGGAATCCGGCGGTCAAACCGTCCGGGACGGGTCAGCGCAGGATCGAGGGAGTCGGGGCGGTTGGTCGCTGCAAGGATCACGACGCCCTTGGAGCCGTCGAAGCCGTCCATTTCGGTAAGCAGCTGGTTTAAGGTCTGCTCGCGCTCGTCATTGCCGCTGAAATTGCCGTCACGCTTTTTGCCGATCGTATCAATCTCGTCGATGAAAACGATACAGGGCGCTTTTTCCGTCGCCTGCTTGAACAGGTCGCGCACCTTTGCCGCGCCCATGCCGACGAACATTTCTACAAATTCGGAGCCGGAAATGGAGAAGAAGGGCACGTCGGCTTCGCCTGCGACCGCCTTTGCAAGCAGCGTCTTACCGGTTCCGGGAGGGCCTACAAGCAGCGCGCCCTTTGGCATGGAAGCGCCGATCTCCCGGTATTTTTCGGGATTGTGCAGAAAATCAACGATTTCGGAAAGAAGCTCCTTTGCCTCGTCCTCGCCCGCCACGTCGGCAAATTTGATGCCGGTGGAGGATTTGACATATACCTTGGCGTTGCTTTTGCCAAACGCCATCGCCCCGCCGGGGCCGCCGCCCATCATGCTCTGGTTCATCTTCCGGAAAAGAAGCTGACCGAGGGCGACAAACAGGATCGTCGGAAGGATGAAGCCGACCAAAATGCTCATAAGCGGCGACTGCTTCGTGGGAATCTCGCTGATGAGCTGCGCGCCGGAGCTGCGGATCTGCTCGACAAGCTCGTTGTCGATATTGAGCAAGCCTGTTTTGCATATCTTGGTTTTGCCGTCCTCTTCAATCGTATATAAGATGAGGTAATCCTGCCGGTCGATCTGGACTTCTTTGATCTGGTGGGAATCCAGACCGTCCAGAAAATCGCTGTAGGTGGTTTCCACAACGCTGCGCCCCATCAGCCATGGCAGCACAAAAATATTGAGCACAAACATGATGATGAGGGCGACAACCGCGTAGGTGGCAAGCATCTTTTGGGGTTTCTTGTTGTCATCGGGATTGGTTGTCATAATTTTTCTCCTGTCCGCGCGGATTGTTCCGCGCAATCTGACCTGAAAGTTCTTAGAAGAACTGTTTCTTATGGAACTATTATGACGCGGAAAAAGGAGAATTACAATTAAAGAAGCGGGAACAATTTATAAAAGAACTATAAAATGCGTAACGGTCCGGCAATCCGGCAGCGACCGGCTCTGCTCTGTCCGCGCACCGCAGCCCTTTGGCGTCAGCCTCCGGTTTCGCTCACAGGGAATTTGGAATCAAACAGCGCGAAACTGTCCGGGACGCATCCTGTCCGCTCAAACTCGCGCGGCATTCGCCGCGCTCAGACAAGTCGCGGACAGAATGCCGGACCGTTCCGCGCTGTTTGCAAATTCCCCTTCGTTCAACAGTCGGCTGACGCCAAAGGGCTGCGGTGCGCGGGCAGAACAGAGCCGGCCGCTGCCAAAAATCGGAACGCTTACCGATTAGAAAAGAAGCTTCCTATATCTGACCTTGAAAAAAACTGACAAAATAATAAAAAGACCGAATAATCCGACAAATATCGTTTTTAAATGTTTCAAAACACTTTAAAACAGAAAATATGTATAAAATGACCAGTGCATCTTAAAATAAAAGAATAAAATTGTGCATAATTTTATCAAATTTTTTTGAAAAAAGTATTGCAAAACCCATTTTCCTATAGTATACTATGTCTTGCGTTGAGCGATGAACAACAACGCAGACAACACAATACAGAATGGACCGCTAGCTCAGCTGGTAGAGCACCTGACTCTTAATCAGGGTGTCCAGGGTTCGAGCCCCTGGCGGTCCACTAAGAAGCACTGTTTTTGGAAGATTTACTTCCGGGGGCGGTGCTTTTTTGTTGCCGGAATCACCCAGAAGCCTTGAATTTATCAGCAAAAATCATATCTATATGTGAAATGTTTTCCCGTGAAGCAATTATCTCATTAGCAATATGAAGATAACGTTCCGTAGTCTTTACATCCTCATGCCCCATTAAAATCATAAGTCTGAAAATATCAATTTTACCCGCTTTTTCGTACTGGTCTAAACAATAATTTGTTGCAAAATTATGACGGAGCTTATGGCAGGAAAACTCAAAAGGAAGCTCCTGCGCCAACCGGAAAACGAAATGTTTCACAGAATCCCTTGAAACTTTTCCCCCACGGCGGGAAACAAAAAAATATTTCTCCCTATAGGGACATAATGAAAGATAATCTTTCATGAAATGAGAAGAAATATTTCCCAAAGGAACAAAACGCTCCTTATCGCCTTTCCCACATACCTTTATCCTTGACTTGCTCCAAAATACATTGCAGGAAAGCAAATCACAGACTTCCCCCTGTCTCAATCCAGAATCTAGCATAAGCGCAACCATAGCACGGTTACGGGCTGTCAGCCAGTCATTTTCAGCGTGTATCGTCTGAAATATCAAACGAATATCATCATCTTCATAAATACGCAAAATTTTCTTATTTGCTTTAGGAACAATAATTCTGGAAGTATACAAATCAACCCCCTCATATTTTTTCACATAGTTTAGAAATACTTTCATATTCCGAATATATGTTGCACGGGTAGCCTTAGAAATAATACGGCTATAGAGGGTATCTATGTAGGTGTTAATATCTTCTTCTTTTATCGTTTCCAATTCCGTATCATTACCCATATGAACCAGAAAAGGATTGATAAACTCAATATAATTTAAAAGAGACTTATCAGCAAGCCCTTTGCGTTTACAATGCCTTATAAATTTATCAAAAGCTTCTTTAATCGTCATAAAGCAAATTCTTCCTTTAATGCCGGATTCGCTTTGAACAGTGCATCCAGTTTCGTTTTACTATTCCTAAACAAGGCATCTTTCAAATTATGTGTAAAGAATCCCAAATCGCCCCCATCACAGGCAACAATCCAAGCCATAGAGGGCATCACTTGTCTTTTTATCCAATCCTTGACCTTTTCAATATCCTTTTCCACACGGGCAACAGACATCTTTAAACGGCTTATATTTTCCATAAATTTACCCCATAACGGAAGCTCAGAGCATCTCGTAACATTTTCATCATCCCGGATAACAAAACGGAGATAATTATAAAGAATCCCCATAATAACAGCCCCCAAATTTTTACCGGAAAGAATAAAATCAACAGCCATCTGTGCCCGTTCTTTTTTCAATTCCAATTCCCAACGAACCCAATCAAAATCTATAACCTCGCCTTTGGAAATACGTTCTAATTTTTTGTCATAAACGCGGAGCATGGCAGAACTAACCCGTTTACCAAAATAAACCGTATTCCCGGACTGATGCTCGGGACTATCCATTTCTTCCTCATGCTTAAATTTACGGAAACGGGATACGCACGCCCCATCCTTATAAAGCTTTTTCACATCATCGACACTAAAATAATTACAGCCCTTATCATCTACCGCCAAATCAATACGCGTAAACTTGCCGCACTCGTTAATGTGGCGCAAAAACTCCAACATAATACCATCGTCCAAAATCTCTGCTGCATATGTTCCCCAAGGCGTCTCCACTGTCCTTGTACTTTTGTAAGCATCCAACGCGCCAGAAAGAGCAGAACCGGAAATATCCAGATGAAAACCCATGTCGTCAGTACCATCATAAAGAAGCGAAATGTTGTACTGATTATGAGAAAGGGAAGATTTATAGCCGTTACGACCACGGGAAACGGTAAAATCTGAATCGGAAAATCCCAGATAAGAAAGGACATCAATAGGAGAAGAAAAATCAAAAAAAGTAACTCCTACCCAATCTATCAGACATTCCAGCCCATTAACGACCTCTGTACTCTGCATAAGGCTTCCTCCTTAAAAATTGAAAATTGCACCCCCGTATTACTATACCGGGGGTTTCGCCGCGCGGCAGGCTCCCCTGCGATGCCCCTACCGCTCCGCCGCTCTGTAGTGACTCTGAGGGAGACAGCCGGGCGGGAGTTGAACAACAGGAAGCGGGACAGTCGCGTGCGTTACGCTTTGGCTTCATGGGCACGCTCCAGCCGCTTCTAGGGGAGATTGTTGTTCAACCGCCCGGCTTTGGGAATGCCGCAGGGGATGCCACTTGCGAATAATGTACAAACATAAAAAAAAATTTATGTTCGTACAAATAATATCACGAACACATCGAGAATGTCAATAAGATTTTACAAACGCAAAATAAATATCATTGACACAAAATAAAATGAACAATACAATAAAAAAGAAAAAGCGCGAGGAGGAAATATCAAAATGATAAACTATGAAAAATTGTTTGAAATAATGAAAAGAAGAGGAATAAAAAAGACAGAATTATTAAAAGTTATATCATCAGGCTCACTGGCAAAACTAAGCAAAAGACAAAACCTCCAAACAGAAGTAATAGATAAAATATGCGAATATTTAAACGTACAACCCGGCGAAATAATGACATACAAAAAAATATTTGCAATAGAAAATTTAAACCCAAATGAAGAGAATGACATAACATCAAAAATACTTTATGAAATGGGATATAGACAAAGAGTGGTATTATACGAACCAAGCGAAGTAGAAGAGTTCATAGAGAACCCAACCCAACCAACCGATATGTATATAAGCAAAATAATACATGAAAAATTAGAAGATATAATAAAACTACCACCCGATTTTATCAATGAAAATGAAATTACAAATAACCCAGCATTTACAAAAATACTTTTAGAAAGAATGAACATAAAAAAAACAGAATAAGCATTGAGTGCCGCAACCCGCCTGCGCGATACGCGCAAAGGCGGGGCGATAGCGGTCAAACAATAGCTTCGACAAACATCAAAGCAACCCGAGCACAAAACTGACGAAGAATCAAATAACTTTCTTCATCCAAATCCAAAACAGAATCTGGTAAAACTCCTTCAATTTCAAAATATCTATGAACCAGAGAAGAAAAACTTTCACTCATTTCTCTCATTTTGAAAACGCCTCCTTTCCTCTCGCGCCCTTAAATTATATAAATTCTGATAAGCTAACAACCGCTCTCTATTTTTATAATAATATTCACGCTGATAACGTTGCAACTCTTCACGCTTCTTGTAATAACGCTCTTTTTGATAGGCAATACGCTCCTCTCGATGTTCAGCATAGTAATTAGAAAAACAGCTTTTCTTTTTAGGAGAATAACGTGATTCATTGATATGCTTATCAATAACTTCAGAAATACCAGAATCATCAATACCATCAAAAACACAATCATCAAATAAACAATTAAAACAATCTCTCGAACATTCCATAAAATAAGCCCTCCATTCAACAAAAACTAAATAATGGTAAAAAAAATACGCAAAACTCTTAATCAGGGTGTCCAGGGTTCGAGCCCCTGGCGGTCCACTAAGAAGCACTGCTTTTGGAAGATTTACTTCCGGGGGCGGTGCTTTTTTGTTCGATAGGAAAGTTCCTTTCCCATCAAACAAAAAAGCACGACGATGCGCACTCGCGCGAAAGGATCCCATTGCCTGACGGCAAACGCGCTCGGCGCGGGTGTGCGCCAAGGCGCACACGTTTTTGTTCGTCCGGAAAGCTCCTTTCTGATCAGACAAAAAGCACGACGATGCGCGCGCTTTTAGGATTGCGTTCCTCAGAAAATATCTGTATCATGAAGATATAACGATAATCGGAGGGAGGCGGCAGAAGGCAATGTATCTGGACTGGTTTACATTTCCCGATGAAGAGCGGGAGGTTGATTTTTTCTATCGCGTCCAGCGGACATGCTACGACAGCTATTATCCGTTTCAGGTGCTCTCCAAAAGGAAGCTTCGCCGGATCGATTTTGAGCCGGTAACGATTTTGTACGGCGGGAACGGCTGCGGAAAGACGACGGCGCTGAATGTGATCGCGGAAAAGCTGGGGCTTATGCGGGATGCGGTTTATAACCGGTCGAATTTTTTTGAGGATTATACGAAGCTGTGCGGGTGCAGCGGGGGGAAGATCCCGAAGGGGAGCAGGATCATTACCAGCGACGACGTGTTTGATTTTATGCTGGATCTGCGGATGATCAACGAGGGGATTGACCGGAAGCGGGAGGAAATGTTTGAGGATTATCTGGATACGAAATATTCGGATTTCCATTTCCGGACGATGGAGGACATCGACCAACTCAGGAAGGTCAATCTGGCGCGCAGAAAAACGCAGTCAAAATATGTGCGCGCGCGGCTGATGGACAACGTGCGGGAGCATTCCAACGGGGAGAGCGCTTTTCAGTATTTTACGGAGAAAATTCAGGAAAATGCGCTGTATCTTCTGGACGAGCCGGAAAACAGCCTGTCGCCGGAGCGTCAGGGAGAGCTTGTGAAGTTTCTGGAGGATTCGGCGCGGTTTTTCGGATGCCAGCTTGTGATCTCGACCCACTCGCCGTTTCTTCTGGCGATGAAGGGCGCGAAGATTTACGATATGGATGAGATCCCGGCAGACGTCAAGCCGTGGACGAAGCTGGACAATGTGAAGCGGTATTATGAATTTTTTAAGGAGCATGAACGGGAGTTTGAAAGATAGCTCCTGCTCCTGCGCTCCGGAACGGAGATTATATGGAAGAAACGCGTGTAAAAGAGCAAAGCAGGCTGGAACAGGTTCATGCCAGAATGAGAAGCAGGGGCGACGGCGGCGCGGACGAAACCGGCGCAAGCCCGTTAAACTGGGCGGTGCTGGGCTGCGGCGTGATCGCAAACGAAATGGCGGCAGCCTTAAAAAAGATGGGGAAAAGGCTGTATGGCGTCGGCAACCGCACCCATGAAAAGGCGGTGGAATTTGCCCGTACATACGGCGTGGAAAAGGTGTATGACAGGCCGGAGGATATGTTTGAAGACCCGGCGGTGGAGATCATCTATCTGACGACGCCGCACAACACGCATATGCCGTTTCTGCGGCAGGCGCTGGGGAACGGGAAGCATGTGCTGTGCGAAAAGTCGATCACCCTAAACAGCGCAGAGCTGGAAGAGGCGATGGCGCTGGCGGAAAAAAACAACGTCGTTCTGGCGGAGGCGATGACGATCTGGCATATGCCCCTTTACAAGGAGCTGTGGCGCATGAAGGATGAACAGCGTCTGGGAAAGGTCCAGATGATCCAGGCAAACTTCGGCAGCTTCAAGGAATATGACATGCGCAACCGCTTTTTTAACAGGGAGCTTGCCGGCGGGGCGCTTTTGGACATCGGCGTGTACGCGATCAGCCTCGTGCGCAGCTTTATGGACAGCTGTCCGGATCAGGTGAAAAGTCAGGTAAAATATGCGCCGACCGGAGTGGACGAGCAGGCGGGCATCCTTTTGATGAACCCGGAGGGGCAGATGGCTGGGATCACATTAAGCCTTCATTCCAAGCAGCCAAAGCGCGTCGTGATCAGCTGTGAAAAGGGCTATATCGAGATCACGGAGTACCCGCGGGCGGAGCGGGCGCTCATCGTAGACGCGCAGACGGGCAAAAAGCGGGAGCTTCTGGCGGGACATACGGCGGACGCCCTTCTTTATGAGATGAGGGATATGGAGAGCGCGGTGCTGGAACAGGACGCGGGCGTGATGAAGCTTTCGATGACGGCGGACGTAATGCGGCTGATGACGGGGCTTCGGGACGAGTGGGGGATGAAATATCCCGAAGAAGAAACGGAAGATGACGTGAAACTATAAAATTTTTAAAAAATTTGTCAGAATAGTATAGATATATTGCAGAATTAGAGTTAAAATGAGATATAAAGCACGAATGCCGACGCCTCGGACGCAGATGTATCTTTTTTGAAACATACGGTCAGAGGGGTGGTAATTTGTGCGCACCGGAGTATAATAGTCTTCGGTGACAGTTCCTATTTTATATAGAAACCAAAGAACAGGAGGAACACAAATTGAGAACCAAGAAAAAGACAATGGATGGTAATCAGGCTGCCGCATACGTATCCTATGCGTACAGCGACGTTGCCGCTATTTATCCCATTACGCCCTCTTCTCCGATGGCGGAAGTGACCGATAAGTGGGCAACACAGGATCAGAAGAACATTTTCGGACAGACTGTTAAGGTAACAGAGATGCAGTCCGAGGCAGGCGCAGCGGGTGCGGTGCACGGCTCTCTGGCAGCAGGCGCGCTGACAACTACCTTTACGGCGTCCCAGGGTCTTCTGCTGATGATTCCCAACCTGTACAAGGTTGCAGGCGAGCAGCTGCCCGGCGTATTCAACGTTGCGGCAAGAGCGCTGGCAAGCCATGCACTTTCTATTTTCGGAGACCATTCCGATATTTACGCATGCCGTCAGACAGGCGTTGCAATGTTCGCAACATCCAGCGTACAGGAGATCATGGACCTGACTCCCGTAGCGCATCTGGCAGCGATCAAGGGCAAGATGCCTTTCATGAACTTCTTCGACGGTTTCCGTACTTCTCACGAGATCCAGAAGGTTGACGTTTGGGATTACGAAGATCTGAAGGATATGGCTGATATGGACGCCATCATGGAGTTCAGAAAGAACGCGCTGAACCCTGAGCACGCAAAAGAAATGGGTTCCGCTCAGAACCCTGACATCTTCTTCCAGGTAAGGGAAGCATCCAACAAGCATTACGATGCGATCCCCGGTATCGTAGAAGAGTATATCAACAAGGTAAATGAGAAGCTCGGCACACATTACGGTCTGTTTGATTACTACGGCGCGGCAGACGCTGAGCATGTGATCATCGCAATGGGTTCCGTATGTGACACCATCGAAGAGACGATTGATTACCTGAACGCAAACGGCCAGAAGGTTGGTATGGTAAAGGTTCATCTGTACCGTCCTTTCTCCGCAGAGCATCTGATCGCAGCGATCCCGGATTCTGTAAAGCAGATTTCCGTTCTGGACCGTACAAAAGAGCCCGGCGCGATCGGCGAGCCTCTGTATCTGGACGTTGTTGCAGCGCTGCATGACAGCAAATTTGCAAATGTTCCGGTATTCTCCGGCAGATACGGCTTAGGCTCCAAGGATACGACTCCTTCCCAGATCGAAGCCGTTTACAAGAACACAGAGAAGAAGCTGTTCACAATCGGTATCAACGATGACGTAACCTATCTGTCCCTGCCCGACGAGGCAAGTCTTGATACCTGTCCGGAAGGCACAGTACGCTGTAAATTCTGGGGTCTTGGCGGCGACGGTACTGTAGGCGCGAACAAGAACTCCATCAAGATCATCGGCGACAACACCGATATGTTCGTACAGGCATACTTCTCCTATGACTCCAAGAAGTCCAACGGTATCACCGTTTCCCACCTGCGTTTCGGTAAGAAGCCGATCCGTTCTTCTTATCTGATCAGCAAGGCTGACTTCGTTGCATGTCATAACCCGATGTACATCCGTCATTACGACGTTGTACAGGATCTGTGCGACGGCGGCACATTCCTGTTAAACTGCCCTTGGGGCGCAGAGGAGCTTGAAAAAGAGCTGCCCGGTCAGGTTAAGCGCTACATTGCACAGCACCACATCAACTTCTATACGATCGACGGTTTCGCAATCGGCAGGGAGATCGGCTTAAAGAACAAGATCAACACCGTTCTGCAGTCCGCATTCTTCAAGCTGGCGAACATCATCCCCGTAGACGAGGCATGCAGACTGATGAAGGATGCGGCACAGAAGGCATACGGCATGAAGGGCGAGAAGATCGTACAGATGAACTTTGCAGCGATCGACCGCGGCGCAGAAGGCGTTGTGAAGGTTGAGGTTCCCGAGAGCTGGGCAAACGCAGAGGATGACAACTTAAATCCTCCTACCTTCCAGGATCGTCCCGAGGTTATGAAGTTCGTTGAGAAGATCCAGGTTGAGGTAAACGCACAGAGAGGCGACAACCTGCCTGTATCCACATTTATGGATTATATCGACGGTTCCACCCCTTCCGGTACATCCGCTCACGAGAAGCGCGGTGTGGCAGAGGATCTGCCGAACTGGAATCCTGAGAACTGTATCCAGTGTAACCGTTGTGCACTCGTATGTCCTCATGCGGTTATCCGCCCTGTGGCAATGACTGCGGAAGAGAAGGCAAATGCTCCTGAGAGCGTTGTGACCATTCCTGCAGTAGGCGCTCCCGGCTATGAGTTCGCAATTACCATCTCTGCATTAGACTGTACCGGATGCGGCTCCTGTGCTTCCGTATGTCCCGGCAAGATGGGCAACAAGGCTCTGGTTATGGCTCCCGCAGGCGACGATGCTGCAGTGAAGCAGGAAGGCTTCGACTACACATGCAAGCTGCCTGAGAAGACAGACCTGATCGAGAAATTCAAAGAAAATACTGTAAAGGGCAGCCAGTTCAAGCAGCCTCTGCTTGAGTTCTCCGGCGCCTGCGGCGGATGTGGCGAGACACCTTATGCGAAGCTGGTAACTCAGCTGTTCGGTAACAGAATGTACATCGCAAACGCTACCGGATGTTCCTCCATCTGGGCGAACTCTTCCCCGTCCACACCTTATACCGTGAACGCGAAGGGTCAGGGTCCTGCATGGTCCAACTCCCTGTTCGAGGATGCGGCTGAGTTCGGCTACGGCATGCTGTTGGCGCAGAACGCAGTACGCGGACGTCTGAAAGACGAGGTTGCGAAGCTGGCTGAGAGCACCACAAGCGAAGGCTTCAAGGCTGCGGCTCAGGAATGGCTGGATACCTATACAAAGGGCGCATTAAACGGCACTGCAACCGATAAGCTGGTTGACGAGCTGGGCAAGGAAGGTTCCGAAGCATCCAAGGCAATTCTGGATGAGAAGGATTTCCTGGCGAAGAAGTCCCAGTGGATCTTCGGCGGCGACGGCTGGGCTTATGATATTGGCTTCGGCGGCGTAGATCACGTTCTGGCAAGCGGCAAGGACGTAAACGTTCTGGTATTCGATACCGAGGTTTACTCCAACACAGGCGGTCAGTCCTCCAAGTCCACACCTACCGGCGCTGTAGCACAGTTTGCTTCCGGCGGTAAGAAGACCAAGAAGAAAGACCTTGCAAGCATCGCAATGAGCTATGGTTATGTATACGTTGCACAGATCGCTATGGGCGCGGACTACAACCAGACAGTTAAGGCGATCGCTGAGGCAGAAGCTTACGACGGTCCTTCCCTGATCATCGCTTACGCTCCTTGTATCAACCATGGTATCAAGGCTGGTATGGGCAACACGATGCAGGAAGAGGAGAAGGCTGTTAAGTCCGGTTACTGGCACCTGTTCCGTTACAACCCTGAATTAAAGGGCACGGAGAAGGGCGCATTTACGCTGGACAGCAAGGCTCCTACACTTCCTTATCAGGATTTCTTAAACGGCGAGGTTCGTTACAACTCCCTGCGTAAGGTAAATCCTGAGATGGCTGACGCTCTGTTTGCTGAAAACGAGAAGGAAGCTGCGGAAAGATATGAGTATCTGAACAAGCTCGTTAAGCTCTACGGCAACGAGGAATAAAGAATACGGCTTTTAAGGGGGCTTTCGAAGGGCTTTCCCAAAGCTGAAAAAAGGGCTGTCCGTCTTTGACGGGCGGCTCTTTTGCTTGACAAACGGCGGGGAAATGTTTATACTTGAAATACCATGCAGCCGGGGGAGCAGCGGTCCCCTGCACCTGCAATCCGCTATAGCAGGGGTGATGGCGGGCAGAGGGCTTTATGCCTGTATTGCTGCCCTTTATAAGTGGCGATGAAGTTTGGGTCTTGCGCAACGGGTGTCTGCGAACCGTGTCAGGTTGGGAACAAAGCAGCACTAAACAGAATTTCCCGTGTGCCGCAAGGGTGCCTGGCGGAGTTAACTGTAGAGGTAACGGATACGGGCGGCGGTTCGAAGTCCGCCGCATGGTCTTTGAACAAATTGAAGATGGTGAAGATATGCCGGGGGAGGTTCAGGATGTATAGAAGTCTGAGCTTCCGCCGGTTTTTTTATTTGACAGGGAAGTTCCTTTCCTGCCGAATAAAAATACGGTTATGCGCACTTGGCGCGAAGGAGAAACTGTGTTTCCCAGCAGACATGATAAAAATGATACAGGAGGTCTGGATATGGAAAAAGAGGAGGAAGCCCTGCGGCGGTTTTTTGCGGACTGTACGCTCTGCCCGAGAAGCTGCCATGTGAACCGGTTGGCAGGGCAGACCGGATACTGCGGCCAGGGCGTGCAGGTCAGGGCAGCGCGGGCGGCGCTCCATTATTGGGAGGAGCCGTGCATTTCGGGAAAGGCGGGCTCCGGCGCGGTATTTTTTTCGGGCTGTACGCTGCGGTGCGTATTCTGCCAGAACCGCGGGATCGCTGCGGGACGCGCAGGAAAGGAGATTTCGGGGGAACGGCTGGCAGAGATTTTTCTGGAACTGCAGGAAAAGGGGGCAAACAACATCAATCTGGTAACGGCGACGCATTTTGTCCCGGCGATCGTCCCGGCGCTGGAAGCGGCAAAGCGGGACGGGCTGCGCATTCCGGTTGTATACAACACGTCCTCCTATGAAAAGGTAAGCACCTTAAAGCTGCTGGACGGGCTGGTGGACATTTATCTGCCGGATTTCAAATATGTGTCAGGGGAGCTTTCCGCATGGCTTTCCGGCGCGCCGGATTATTTTGAAACGGCATCTGCCGCAATAGAGGAAATGGTGCGTCAGGTCGGGGAACCGCTGTTTGAGGCGGCGGACGGAAGGCTTGTGACCGCGGAGCAGATGAACGACGCCTGCACGGACGAGGCGGGGGACGCGCCGGATTCGGAATTTTTGATGAAAAAGGGCGTGATCGTGCGGCATCTGGCGCTTCCGGGTCAGGAAGAGGATTCGCGGCGGGTGCTCCGCTATCTTTTAAAAACCTTCGGGAACCGGATCTATATCAGCCTGATGAACCAGTATACGCCGATGCCGGATTTTGTACGGGATGTACGCGAGGCGGAAGAAGCCGGGAAAAATGCCGGTTTGGACGATAGGAAGGGGCAGGACAGAGAGGCAGGGAAGAGGCGGGCGCTTCAGGGGCTGACAGAGAAGCTTTCGGACGAGGCGTATGAGCGACTGATCGGCTTTGCGATTGACGAGGGAATCGAAAACGGATTTATACAGGATGGAGAAACGGCGCGGGAAAGCTTTATCCCTGCGTTTGACGGAGAGGGACTATGAAAAAGAAAAAAATTGCAAAATGGGTCGGCGCGATTTTTTTATCGCTGCTGCTGTATATTATGGTGGGGGCGGTCGCGCCCTATGTAAAATCCCCGGAAGTATCGGAGGAGACGAAAAAGAGGATACAGAATACGGATTATCTGGGAAAGGAGCCATCGGGCGAGCGGGCGCGCATCCTCGTGGACAACGGGACGGCGCTGGCGGAGCGGATCCGGCTGATCTCACAGGCAAAAGAGCGGATCATTTTATCGACCTTTGATTTCCGGGCGGATGAGAGCGGAAAGGACGTGCTTGCGGCGCTGCAGGCTGCGGCGGACAGGGGCGTGTCCGTAAAGGTGATCGTGGACGGAATGAGCGGTTTTCTGCGGGTCGTCGGAAACGAGTATTTCGGGACGCTTGCGGCGATGGACAATGTGGAAATCAAAATCTATAATCCGTTTAATTTTGCGAAGCCGTGGCATCTGATGGCGCGGCTGCACGACAAATATCTGATCGCGGATCACAGCGCCTATATTCTGGGCGGACGGAACACGTTTTCCTATTTTCTGGGCGACCATGACGGCTATAAAAACTATGACTGGGACGTGCTCGTTTACGAACAGGAATATCGGGAGGGCTGCTCCATGGAGCAGGTGGAGCAGTATTTTGAAGGCGTCTGGGCGCTTCCGGAGAGCCGCCTGCACCGGGTAAGGCATCCGGAAAAGCAAAAGTACGCGGACGCGCGCGCAGAGCTTGAGGAGCGTTACCGGAATATGCAAAAGGAGCATCCGGACTGGTTTGAGCAGATCGATTATGCAGAAAAGACCGTCCCGGTAAACAAGGCAACGTTATTATCAAACCCGGTGACGCTGTATGCGAAGGAGCCGACGGTTTTTTATGCGGTAACGGATCTGATGGGGAGGGCAGAGGAAAAGGTGCGCTTCCACACGCCGTATATTTTGTGCAACAAATTCATGCTGGGGCGGCTGGAACAGGTGTGCGGCGCGGTTCCGGAGGTGACGATGATGACCAATTCCATCGCCAACAACGGAAATCCGTTTGGCTCCATGGACTACTGGAAAAATAAGAAGAAGATTCTGGATACGGGCGTGAACATTCTGGAATATGACGGCGGCGTTTCCTACCACGGTAAATGCTTTACGGTGGATGACAGGCTTGTGGGGGTCGGCTCGTTCAACTGGGATATGCGCAGCGTTTACATCGACACGGAGCTGATGCTCGTGCTGGACAGCCCGGAGCTGAATACGCATCTGCAGTGGATCATGGACGAATACGAGAAGCAGGCGCTGACGATCCACGAGGACGGGACGGCGACGGCGCCGGAGGGGATGGAGCCGCAGGAGGTTTCGCTCAAAAGCAAAATACGGATCGCGGTGCTGTATCTGTTTGGGTATTGGGCGCGGTTTTTGATGTGACGCTGCCTTTGTACGCAGAGGGCATTCCTGCATTGGCGCGCCTGCAATGATTAAGGGCTTTGTTTTGGTTATTGGATGAAGGCTTTCCCAATTTTCGGCAAACCGGAGGCATATTTTGAGGGGCGCGCCGCATATATAGGATAAAAACGGCGGGCATCCGGAATGTTAAATTATATCTGGGCAGCAATGATCCTTATCGGCATCCTTTACGGGGCATTCACGGGCAATATCGAGGCGGTATCCAACGCGGCGCTTGATTCGGCGGGCGAGGCGGTGGATCTGTGCCTGACGATGGCGGGCGTGACGGCGCTGTGGGTGGGACTGATGGAGGTCGCAAAAAACGCAGGGCTGATCGCCTCTATGACGAGGGGGATCAGCCCTTTTGTGAGCTTTTTATTTCCCAAAATCCCGAAAAACCATCCCGCGCGGGAGTATATTTCCACGAATATTATTGCAAATCTGCTGGGGCTTGGCTGGGCGGCGACTCCGGCGGGGTTAAAGGCGATGGAGAAGCTGCAGGAATTGAACGAGGAGGAATGCGCGAAAAACCGGGCGGCGGCAGGCGGAAAAGCCGGGGCGGAACAAAAACGGGAGACAGGATGGAAAAACCGGGCGGGCTTTGATCCGAAGGTGGCGAGCAATGAAATGTGCACATTCCTGATCCTGAATATTTCGTCGCTGCAGCTGATCCCGGTCAATATGATCGCCTACAGAAGCCAGTACGGGAGCGCTGCGCCGACGGCAATCGTAGGACCTGCGATCGCGGCGACCTTTGTGAGCACGGCGGCAGCGGTTGTCTATTGTAAGTGGATGGATCGGAAGCGGTAAGGGCGCTTTTTAAAATTCCGC
>URRW01000017.1 GCA_900550285.1 uncultured Lachnospiraceae bacterium | reverse complement strand
GCAAAAAATGTACGTCTGTGGAATTTGCCGGACAGGATATTGCGGGAACAGAAAGGGAGAAGGCGGTACAAATCGGTGTGATCGAATGTATGGCAGAAAGTATCAAAACGGATATTTTTTATCTCGTGCTGGAGTGTGTGGATGAAGCCGGAAATAAAACGGCTGAAAACCGTTATTGCTTTACAAAGACGACGCTGGCAGGTCTGCTGGAGCTTGGTGAAGCATCTGTTGAGGCTGTTTTGGAAGCGGGAGATGGCGAGGGGGAATGGAGCGTCCTTTTGGAAAATGCGGGGGAGGAAACGGCGGCGGGACTCTGGCTTGAGGACGCGGATGCGCTGGATGCAGAGCAGGACGGATATTTGTATTTTGAGGAGGATTACTTTTATCTGCTTCCGGGTGAGAAAAGAAAGGTGTCGGTATACAGTACAAAAAAACAAGTTCCTCATATCAGGGTCAGTGGCTTTAATGTTGCGGATAAGAGGATAAAAACGGAGGAGGAAAGACAGTGATATTTCAAAATGGAAGGGTATTCAGTGAAGGGCATTTCCAGAATGTGGACGTCCGGGTGGTTGGAGAACGTATCGCAGAGATAGGGGAGAATCTTGAGCGGCAGGAAGGGGAAGAGGCAGTATGTATCCGGGACTGTATGCTGCTTCCGGGCTTTTTTGATGTGCATACGCATGGAAGGGACGGAGCGGACTTTTCAGACGCCCCTGCAAAAGAGCTGGTCAGGATACGGAACTCTTATGCGGCCTGCGGCGTGACTTCTCTCCTTGCAACAACGATGACGATGGAAGAAGAGTATAGTAAAAATATGATGAAACGTATCCGGGAAGCAATAGAAGCAGAATCAGACGGCGCGCGTATCTGGGGGATAAATATGGAGGGACCGTTTCTGGGACCGGATAAAAAAGGCTGTCACGATCCACAGTATTTAAAAGAACCAGATATTTCTTTTTTTGAGGAGCTGGATGCCTGCGCGGGCGGTCATATCAGGCTGATAGATCTGGATCCTACCCGAAAGGGGGCAATGGATTTCATCCGGGCATATGCAGGAAAGAAAAAACTTTCCATAGCCCATACCGGAGCCGATTATAAAACGGCAAACGAGGCGGTGGATGCGGGAGCAGATCATGTGACCCATCTGTATAATGCGATGAATGGACTGCATCACAGGGAACCCGGCGTGATCGGGATGGTAAATGACAGACCGGTATGGGCGGAGCTGATATGCGATGGTCTGCATGTGCATCCTTCGGTCATCCGGATGACATTTGGAGCGCTTGCGGACAAAATATGCATCGTTTCAGATTCTCTGAGCGCGGCGGGATTAGGGGACGGCGTTTACAGCCTGGGCGGGCTGGACGTTTATGTGAACGGGAAGCGGGCGGCGCTGGCAGACGGGACGCTGGCTTGCTCTGTGAGCAATGTTTTTGAAGAGTGTAAAAATGTGATGGCCTATGGGATACCAATGGAACAGGCAATTGCGGCGTCGACGATCAATCCGGCAAAGGCGATGGGGCTGGAAAATGAAATAGGCGATATCAGACGGGGACTGCTGGCGGATATGCTGGTCGTGACATCGGAATTTGAGCTGAAGGAAGTTTATATAGGCGGGAAGAAATTATCTGTTTTGTAGCAGATTGCAAAAGTTTTCCCGGACATTTGTGTCAGACTAAAAAAGGAGGGATGGGCGTTCATCTGCCGTTGTGTGCGGGAGAACAGATTACGCAGATATAAGCAGAAATGGAAGAAAGTATTAGCCTTCCCCCTCCCCCTTTACCACCCGTTCAAACAACAGCCCCAGAAAAAACCACGCCGGGGCGAAATCCAGCCGGATCACCCGGTTTACATTCCACCCGTTTTTCCGGTAATCCCACGGGCAGCGTCCCTTCTTTTGAAGAAACGTGCCGCTTGCGTATTCCGCGCTGAAGATACAGCACATGTAGATCGTGCCGCGGATGAACCAGTGGACGCTGGAAAGCAGCCAAAACAGCGGGCGCAGAAGGCATGCTGCCCCATAGATCGGAAACATGAAAAGAGAGGTATGTCCCATGAGGGCAGGCTCTCTTTTTTTGAAGGCATCCCACGAGGATACCAGGATTTCGATGCACCATCCGATGACACCGCATTTTATAAAGTCTTTACATAATTTTTTCATAGAAATTAGGGTGCGCATAACTTCTATTTTTATGCAGACTGTGCTATGATAAATTCCAAAAGGAAAGAGGAGGGCAGTCGGATGGATTTACAGGAGCTGAGAAAAAAAATCGACGGGATCGACAGCCGTATCGTGGAGCTTTACGAAGAGCGGATGGATGTGTGCCGTCAGGTTGCAGAATATAAAATAGAAACGGGAAAGAACGTATTTGATAAGGTCCGGGAGGAGGAAAAGCTGGCGAGGGTGCGTGCCATGACGCACAATGATTTTAACAGCAAGGGGATCACGGAGCTGTTTGAGCAGATCATGTCCATGAGTCGCAAGCTGCAGTATCAGCTTTTAAATGAAAAGGGACGCACCGGGAGGCTGCCGTTTTTTCCGGTGGAGGATCTGGATACGCAGAAGGTGCGCGTCGTTTTTCAGGGAGCCGAGGGCGCTTATTCCCAGGCGGCGATGGTGCGCTTTTTCGGGGATCGGATCGACAGCATGCACGTGGACAGCTTCCGGGACGCCATGGGCGCGCTGGAGGAAGGGAGCGCGGATTTTGCGGTGCTTCCGATTGAAAATTCCACGGCGGGCATTGTCAGCGAGATTTACGACCTTTTGGTGGAGTTTGAAAATTATATCGTAGGCGAGCAGATCATCAAAATCGAGCACTGTCTTTTGGGCGTTCCGGGGACAAGGCTTGAAGAGATCCGGACGGTTTATTCCCATCCCCAGTCGCTGATGCAGAGCTCCCGCTTTTTAGGGGAGCATTCGTGGCAGCAGATTTCCATGCCGAACAATGCCTTTGCGGCGCGGAAGGTAGCGGAGGAGAAGCGGACGGATCAGGCGGCGATTGCGGGCGCGTATGCGGGAAAGGTATATGGGCTTGAGGTGCTGGCATGCCCGGTCAACAATGTTTCGTCCAATTCCACGCGGTTTATCATCGTGACGAATCAGAAGATTTTTAAAAAGGATGCGAAAAAAGTAAGCATCTGCTTCGAGATTCCTCACGAGAGCGGTTCCCTTTACCATATGCTGTCCCATTTTATTTACAACGACTTGAATATGACAAAGATCGAAAGCCGCCCGATCGAAGGACGGGCATGGGAATACCGGTTTTTTATTGACTTTGAGGGAAATCTGGAGGACGGCGCGGTAAAAAATGCGCTCCGGGGGCTTCGGGAAGAGGCGTCCAATATGAAGATTCTTGGAAATTACTGAAAAACCGCCGCAGGCAGGCGTAGATCTGCGAAGGGCTGGGAGGAAAATATGAAAACAGAACGGCTGATCTTATATCGCAATTTTAAAGACGGCGGGCTTTTGCACGACATGGTCTGGCTGATGGAAAATTATGAGGATGAATTTTATAACCGGGAGGATGTGGCAGGGCTTTTGTACGACTGTATGCACAGGCTTTTGGAGATGGCGGGGAAATACGGCTTTTACGGCAATCTGTGGCACTGCTGTCTGGCGGATCTTCTGGTAAATGATGAAAACAGCTACAGCTGCGCGGCAGAGATGAAGGGCTATGCAGATGGGACGGTAAACAGGGCGGCGCTGCACGATCTTCGGATTTTCAAGGAGCTGTTTGATTTTGATTTGCTCAAAATGGCGCAGGCGCTGGGGGCGGAGGATTTTGACATCGTGCTGTCCTATGAGGCAGGCGAGCGGGAAAGCCATGTATACAATACGAGAATCCGGGACAGGATCTGCATTTTGGCACAGAAGCTGGCGCAGACAAAGACCGCAGAGGAAATGAAAGAGACGCTGACGCAGTTTTACGGGGAGTACGGCGTCGGGAAGTTCGGGCTGCACAAGGCGTTCCGCATCGCGCATACGGACGGGCAGGCGCGGATCGAGCCGGTGCAAAAGACCGCCCATGTGACGCTTTCGGATCTGGTGGGCTATGAGCTTGCAAAGCAGAAGCTGGCAGAAAATACGGAAGCCTTTGTAAACGGAAAAAAGGCGAACAACTGCCTGCTTTACGGGGACGCCGGAACGGGAAAATCCACCTGTATCAAGGCGCTGGCAAACGAATATTATGGGAAGGGACTGCGGATCATAGAGGTTTACAAGCATCAGTTTCAGGATCTCAACGATGTGGTTTCGCAGATCAAAAACCGCAATTATAAATTCATCATTTATATGGACGATTTAAGCTTTGAGGAATTTGAGATCGAGTATAAGTATCTGAAAGCGGTGATCGAAGGCGGGCTTGAAAAAAAGCCGGACAACGTATTGGTCTATGCGACCTCCAACAGACGCCATCTGATCCGCGAGAATTTCAGCGACCGTAAGGAGAGGGACGAGGATCTGCACAGCAGCGATACGGTGCAGGAAAAGCTGTCCCTTGCGGCGCGGTTTGGGGTGACGGTCTATTTCGGGTCGCCGGATAAGAAGCAGTTTCAGGAGATTGTGCGCAGGCTGGCGGAAAGAAACGGCGTGACGCTTTCGGAGCAGGAGCTTCTTGCAAAGGCAAATCAGTGGGAGCTTTCCCACGGCGGCTTATCCGGGCGCACGGCGCAGCAGTTTATCGACCATATCGCGGCACAGTATGGAAATTGACAGAATTTAAACAATCGGGAAACAAGGAAAGACAGCTATGAAAACATTTGCGGCAATCGACGTGGGATCTTATGAACAATCCCTGAAAATTTATACAATTTCCAAAGGAAACGGCATCCGGGAGGTGGACTGCGTCCGCAACCGTCTGGATTTGGGAAGCACGACCTTTTCGACGGGAAAGCTGAGCCATGAAAAAATGGACGAGCTCTGTCAGGTGCTCCGGGAGTTTGTTTCGATCATGGGAGGCTACCGGATCGACGATTACCGGGCATGCGGCACAAGCGCCATCCGCGAGATCAGAAATACGGGAATCGTGCTGGATCAGATCATGCAGCGCACGGGGGTAAAAATTGACGTTTTAAGCAACTCCGAACAGCGGTTTCTGGATTATAAATCCATCGCGGCAAAGGGAGAGGGCTTTGAAAAAATCATCGAAAAGGGAACGGTCGTTTTGGACATCGGCGGCGGCAGCATCCAGATTTCCCTGTTTGACAAGGATAAGCTGTCCGCTACCCAGAACCTGCGGCTGGGCGTTTTGCGCCTGTATGAAAAGCTGCACCGGCTCAATGTGCGTCCATCCCGGTACGGCGCGCTTTTGGACGAGCTTTTGGAAGCGCAGCTTTCGGTTTTTAAAAAGATGTATTTAAAGGACCGGAATATTGAAAATATCATTGTGACGGACGATTACATTTCAGAGATCATCCGCAGCCGCCTGTCCGTCCGGAATACGTCCGGCTATGTAGAACGGGCGTCTTTGCAGGCGTATCAGGAATATCTGACCGGGCATACGGATATGGAAATTGCAAAGCGTTTTGACATGCCGGAGGAAAAGGTGGCGCTTCTGCGGATTTCCTCCGCCATCGTGCGTCAGGTGGCGTGCCTTGCGGACGCAAAATTTGTGTGGGCGCCGGGCGTGACGCTCTGCGACGGAATGGCGTATGAATATGCGGAAGGCTGCGGGCTTTTGCAGCAGGTGCATGATTTTGAACAGGACATCGTGACGTGCGCAAGAGGGATCAGCAAGCGCTATATGGGAAGCAAGCGCAGGGCGGAGACGCTTGAACAGATCGCGCTGACGATCTTTGACAGCATGAAGCGCATCCATGGGCTTGGAAAACGCGAGCGGCTGCTTTTGCGCATCGCGACGCTTCTGCATGACTGCGGGAAATATATCAGCATGGTAAACCTTGCGGAGTGCTCCTATGCGATCATCATGTCCACGGAGATCATCGGCTTGTCCCACAGGGAGCGGGAGATCGTGGCAAACGTGGTCAAGTACAACCATCTGGAATTTGACTACGAGATGGAGGACAGCGAGGGCGGCAGGATGGATCAGGAGGAGTATTTGACGATCGCAAAGCTGACCGCCATTTTGCAGATCGCCAACGCCCTGGACAGGAGCCATAAGCAAAAGTGCAGGGACATCCGGGCGTCCCGCCGGGAAAACCAGCTGATCCTGACTGTGAACACGAAGGAAGATATTACGCTGGAAAAGGGGCTTTTTGACCGGCGGGCGGAATTTTTCCGGGAGGTGTACAGCATCGAGCCGGTCATCCGCTTAAAACGGCTGCCGTAACGAAAAGGTCTGTTTTTCACAGGGAAGCCGGAACAGCGCGCCCAAAGCAGGGGCAGCGTGCAGCGCTTCCGGGTTCGCTTCCGGGGAATTTTTGCAAAGCGTTTGCCGCTTCCGGGGCGCGCTGTTCCGGCTGCCATGTGGAAATCCAGAAACCAGAAACAGGAAAGGACATTATCATAATGGAAAAGAAGGAGCTTTTGGATCCTGAATTATATACGAATCGGGAATTGAGCTGGCTTTTGTTCAACAAGCGCGTGCTTTCTGAGGCGCGGGACAAGCAGCTGCCCCTGTTTGAACGATTGAAATTTTTGAGCATTACGGCGTCCAATCTGGATGAGTTTTTTATGGTGCGCATCGGCTCTTTAGTGGACATGGTAAATGCGGGCTATACGAAAAAAGACATTTCCGGGATGTCGCCGAAGGAGCAGCTTGCGGCGCTGATGGAGGAGACGCACCGGTTTATGAGCCTGCAGTATTCCACCTACAGCAGGATGCTTTTGCCGCAGCTAAAGCAGAACGGCCTGTGCTTTGTGGAGCATCATGAACAGCTCACAAAGGAGCAGGGGCAATTTGTGGACAGCTATTTTGAAGAAAATGTGTATCCGGTGCTGACGCCCATGGCGGTGGATTCTTCGAGGCCGTTTCCGCTGATCCGCAACAAGACGTTAAACCTCGGCGCGCTCGTTTCCAAAAAGGGAAAGGAGGGGGCGGAAACGGAATTTGCTACCGTGCAGGTTCCGTCGGTGCTTCCGAGGATCGTGCGGATCCCGTCGTCAGGGGACGGGGAAAACGGGACGGAAACGGTGATCCTTCTGGAAGAGATCATCGAGCGGAATATCAGCAAGCTGTTTTTGAATTACGACGTGCTCTGCGCGCATCCGTTCCGCATCACGAGAAATGCGGATCTGGAAATCGACGAGGACGAGGCGGAGGATCTGCTTCTGGAAATTGAAAAGCAGATCAAAAAGCGGCGCTGGGGTCAGGCGATCCGTCTGGAAATGGAGGCGGGGACCGATAAGCGGCTCATAAAGATTTTGTGCCGGGAGCTGTCCACGAAAAAAGAGGACGTCTTTTTGGCGGACGGGCCGCTGGATCTGACGTTTTTGATGAAGGTGTACGGGCTGGAAGGCTTCGACGGGCTGAAAGCGCCGAAATATACGCCCTGTCCTGCGCCGGAATTTGAAGGGGCGGACAATATTTTTGACGTGATTAGAAAAGGGGACGTGCTGCTGCACCATCCCTATCAGAGCTTTGCGCCGGTGGTAGATTTCATCCGTCAGGCGAGCAGGGATCCGGACGTGCTGGCGATCAAGCAGACGCTTTACAGGGTCAGCGGCAATTCCCCGATCATCGCGGCGCTGGCGCAGGCGGCGGAAAACGGCAAGCAGGTGTCGGTTTTGGTGGAGTTAAAGGCGCGCTTTGACGAGGAAAACAACATCGTCTGGGCGAGAAAGCTGGAAAAGGCGGGCTGTCATGTGATTTACGGCCTTGTGGGCTTAAAGACCCACAGCAAGATCACGCTTGTGGTGCGCCGGGAGGAGGACGGCATCCGCCGTTACGTCCATCTGGGGACGGGCAATTACAACGACGCCACCGCAAAGCTTTATACGGACGTGGGCATGATGACGGCAAATGAGACGATCGGTGAGGACGCCACCGCGGTGTTCAACATGCTTTCCGGCTATTCGGAGCCGCGTTCCTGGAATAAGCTGAGCCTTGCGCCGCTCTGGCTAAAGGACCGCTTCCTGTATCTGATCGGGCGGGAAACGAAAAACGCACAGATGGGTCACGGCGGACATATCATTGCGAAGATGAATTCCTTATGCGACAGGGATGTGATCGCAGCGCTGTACGAAGCCTCCCGGGCGGGCGTAAAGATCGAGCTGATCGTGCGGGGCATCTGCTGTCTGAAGGTAGGCGTGCCGGGCGTGAGCGAAAATATCACGGTGCGTTCGATCGTGGGGAATTTTCTGGAGCACGCGCGCATTTTTTACTTTGAAAACAACGGAAGGCCGGAATATTACTGCAGCAGCGCCGACTGGATGCCCCGCAACTTAGAGCGCCGCGTGGAGATCCTGTTCCCGGTGGAAGCCCCTGACCTGAAGGAAAAGCTGGGCAGGATTTTGGAAGGGCAGCTTGCCGATAATTTAAAAGCCCATGTGCTAAGGCCTGATGGAACGTATGAAAAGGTTGACAGACGGGGCAGGGAGGCGTATTGTTCTCAGGAGGCGTTTTGCCTGCAGGCGCAGGAGGAGAGCCGCAAAAAGGAATATCAGGACACCCGGATCTTTATTCCGGAGACTCATATGAAGATGGACGAGGAACATGAAAACTGACAGAATCATACTGGCTTCGGCGTCGCCGAGACGGCGGGAGCTTTTAAAACAGATCGGGCTTTCTTTTGAAGTGATGCCGAGCAAAAAAGAAGAAAAAGCGGACGCAGACGAACCGGCAAGGCTGGTGGAGGCGCTGTCTTTGCAGAAAGCGCAGGACGTCTGGGAGCAGGCAGGAGACGCGGAGGCGCTGGTCATCGGCGCGGACACGGTCGTGTGCTGTGACGGAAAGGTGCTTGGAAAACCGAAGGACGAGGAGGATGCCTGCCGTATGCTTTCCATGCTGCAGGGGCGTAAACATCAGGTATACACCGGGGTAACGCTGTGCTTTGGACAGGAGCATCTGACCTTTTCAGAGTGCACGCAGGTGGAATTTTATCCGATGAGCAAAGAAGACATCCACTTTTACGTTTCCACAAAGGAGCCGATGGACAAGGCGGGCGCTTACGGCATACAGGGGCTTGGCGCCAGATGGGTAAAGGGCGTCGAGGGAGACTACAATAACGTGGTCGGGCTTCCTGTGGGGCGGCTGTATCAGGAAATGGCAGCCTGCGGTTTGATGGACGGAGATTTGTGATGGAAAAAAAGATCGAAGTCAGGGAACTAAAAAGCGCCTGCCGCGCCGTTATTTTTGATCTGGACGGGACGCTGGCGGATACGCTGGAATCGCTGGCATACTGCACCAATAAGGCGCTGGCGGATTTCGGGATGGGGCCGTTGGACAAAAGCTTATTCAAAACCTTTGTCGGGAACGGGTCGAGGATGCAGATTACCCGGGCACTGCGTAAGATAGCGGAGCAGAGGCGGGAATCGGAAAAAGCCCCGGAAAGCCCCGGGAAAGGGGATGCAGAGCAGGAGAAGGCTGCGTGCATGCTGAAAGAAGTGCCCCGGCAGGACGGACAGCCCGACGACGACGGCTTTTTGACGCAGCCGTATGCGCTGGAACAGGTTCACGGCCGTTATCTGGAATATTTTGCAAAGGACTGCATGTACGGCGTGCAGGCTTATCCGGGCGTCGTCCCGCTTTTGGAAGAATTGAAAAAAAGGGACATAAAGACTGCGGTGTTCAGCAACAAGCCCCACGCCAATACGGCAGAGGTGGTGGAGTCGCTGTTTGGAAAAGGATATTTTGACGCGGTGCGCGGACAAAAGGACGGCTTTCCCAAAAAGCCCGCGCCGGACGGCGTGTATGCGGTTTTGGAGGAGCTTGGCGTATCGCCCCAGAGCTGCCTGTATGTGGGCGACAGCTGGGTGGACATTGAAACCGGGCACAATGCCGGCGCAAGGTCAGTGGGCGTGCTCTGGGGTTTCCGCAGCCGAGAGGAGCTGGAAGAACACCGTGCGGACGCGGTCATTTCAAGCCCGCAGGAGCTGCTGGGACTGCTGTAAAAGGAAGCAGCTTGGGACGGCAGGTACAGGGGCTGTGAGAAACAGATTTGACAGGAAAAGGGAAATGGAATGATCAGACTGATAGCGACAGATATTGACGGAACCCTGATTCAGGATTCCACGCCGGATCTTTATCCGGAGATTGAGAGGGAAATCATCCGGCTGACGGATCAGGGCGTTATTTTTGCGGGGACAAGCGGAAGGCAGTATGCCAGCATCCGGAACGTCTTCCGCAATGTGGCAGACCGGATTTTATACATCGCAGAAAACGGGGCGCAGATCCATTATCAGGGAAAAGACCTGTCCCTGACTCCGATGGAGGAAGGGCTTGTGCAGGAGCTCGTAAGGGAGCTTCGCAGGGACTTTGCGGACTGTGAGATGGTCGTATCCACGCCGGAGGGCAGCCTTGTGGAGCATTGCAGCCGCCCGTTCTGGGAGCTTTTGACAAAGGGCTACCGCAATCAGGTGCGCGAGGTGGACGACGTGCTGGCGCAGGGGCTTCCCATTTTAAAGATCGCTGTTTATTATCCGGGAAGCATCCGGGAGCGGGGCGAAAAAGAGCTGATCCCGCGCTGGAAGGACAGGCTTTTTACCTGCGTCGCCGGGGAAGAATGGGTGGATTTTATGGATCTGTCCGTGGATAAGGGAAAAGCGCTGAAAAAAGTGCAGGAGCTGTTTGGGATTTCCCCGGAGGAAACGATGGCGTTCGGCGATAATACGAACGACCTGGGGCTGATGGCGGCTGCCGGGGAGAGCTATGCGGTAGAAAACGCCCATCCGCTGGTGCTGGAGGCAGCGCGGCACAGCTGCCCGGGATGGCAGGAAAAAGGCGTGTGGCAGGTTGTGAGGCAGCTGTAGCCACATTATAAAATGTACGTTTGGATGTAACGAAATACTCATTTCATGGAATATCCTTATATCAAATATGTCCGCGCGACTGTTTTTGCCGCCGTCTGCGAAAAGACCGGCAGGCGCTTTGCAGCGGACACGGGAGGAGAAGAGATGGGTACAAAAGTGAAAAATCTGATCGGACAGAAATTGGAGAAAATCTGCATGGACAGGGGATGGTCCTCGTACATGCTGTCCGGCGCGTCGGGCGTCCCGCTGACGACGGTGCTGCACATCGTGGACGGTTCCACCAAAAATCCGGGCGTATATACGCTGATGAAGCTGTGTAAGGCGCTGGAATATCCCACAGGCAGGTTTTTGGACGAACTGGAGCAGGAGCTGGATCAGATCAGCTCCATGTATCTTTGATTTCAAAGGGTTGCAAAGAAAAAACTTAGAAAAATGGAGGACAAAAATGAATTACGAGTATGATGAAGCGGTGTTGAAATGTTTTTTAAAGCAGCAGAAAAAGCTGTTTTCAGAGCCGGTTGCGTCGAGCATGGAAGAGGCGGAAGGCTTTCTGGAGGACTGCATGGCGGTTGTGGTGGATTCCGTGGGCGACGTGCTGGAATACTTTGAAGAGGCGGGCGTGGACGTGGAAGACCCGGACAGAGTGCTGGAAGAGGCGGAAGTATTTGAAGTGGGAGACGGGCGCTATCTGATCGTGGAAGGGTAAGCATAACAAAACAGGAAAATGGAAATCAGGAAAGGAGACTGACCGATGAAAAAAATATTGGGGATCGCTGCGGGCATTGCCGGTCTGATATTTGTAATGGCAGGCGTTGCATTGAAGATAAATAATGGTGTCAGCGTAATTGGAGGTGCAGACGGGCCTACCTCAGTGTTTGTCGCAGTAAAGCTGGATGGGGCATTGGTCGGTCTGCTTATCGTGATAGGCGCTGTATTATTGGCGGCAGCGATCCGTTCCTTGTTAAAGAGAAAATAAAAGACCGGGGGCGGCTGTTTTGACAGATTTATTGATCTGCAAAGCAGCCGCCCATTCGCACTGTTTATTGCAGCTCAAAATATTTCAGGATCGCTTCCGCAAGGCCGTCGTGGTCGTTGTCCTTTGCCGTAACATAGTCGGCGCAGGCGATTACGGTGGAATCGGCGTTTGCCATGGCGACCGCGCACCCGGCAGCTTCCAGCATGGAAATATCGTTTTCGGCGTCCCCTGCCGCGACACTTTGGGAGAGCGGAATGCCGAAATGCCCGCAGACGAAGCGGACGGCATTGCCCTTTCCGGCGGTCTTGTCAAAGATTTCCAGATACTGGCTGTTGGAAAAGATCGCGGAAACCGTATCGCCGTAGCGCGCAGCAATGACGTCCCGCAGCTGTTCCAGCTTCGCGTGGTCGTTTAAGTCGATCGCCAGAAGCTTGCAGGGCGGATGGCCGATGGCTTTTAAAATATCGTCGCAAATTTCATAGTCCATCCCGGTGCGTTGGGCGTAACGGGAAAGCTCTGCTCCTTCGCAGGAGGCGACGATGCCGGAATCGTTATAGGACTGGATATAAACGCCAAGGGAGCGCGCCAGGCCGATGATGTCCTGCGCGATTTTGAGAGGAACGCTTTTCCGCAGCAGAAAGCAGCTGTTGTCGCAGTCATAGATCTCATTTCCGTTTGCCGCGATGACGACGGTATCGGGAAAAAGAAGGGACGCGTTTTTAGCAAGCTTTAAAATGCTTGGAAGCGCCCTGCCGGAGGTGAGCACCAGACGGTTCCCGGAGCGCACGAGACGGGAGAGGAGAAGCTGCATGGACGGCGAGATTTTTTTATCGCTTGTTAAAAGCGTGCCGTCTAAGTCAGTAAACAGTATTTTTTCAGACATGGAACAGCTCCTTTCGCTTTTCTTTGAAGGCAGTGAGCACATCCTCCGGGATGAAAAGCTTTCCGTAGCCGGTGCCGATTTCCAGGCCGGGCTTGCTTTTTCCGTGAAAATCGGAGCCGCCGGAAACGAGCAGTCCGTAATGGGATGCCAGTTGGCGCATTTCCCGTTCCTCCCCGGCAGAATAGGTCGAGTAAATCGCTTCGATTCCCACAAGCCCCGATTTTGCCAGATGGCGCACGAGGGTCGTCAGGTTTTCCCGTCCCATATGATAAAGGGTGGGATGCGCGAGTACCGGTATGCCTTTTACGTCCAGAATGAGGGAAACCGCCTGCGCGGGCGAGATTTTTTCACGGGGGACAAAATATTTGGTGTGGTCGCCCAGATAGCGGTCGAAGGCTTCGGGAAGGCTTTTGACGTAGCCGTGATCAAGCAGATAGCGGGAATAGTGTCCTCTTGTGATGACGGATTCCGGAAAGGCTTCCACGAGCTTTGCATAGCTGATGTCGATGCCGTCGGCGGCAAGGCGGGCGCACATTTTTTCGTTGCGCTCCACGCGGGCTTCCACGAAACGGTGGATCTGCGACTGGAACGCGGGGGCGTCCTCGTCGATAAAAAGGCCGACGATATGGATGTCCTTTCCATAATATTCCGTTGAAAATTCAATGCCGGGAATGACTTCGATGCCCCTTTGCAGACCGGCGGCAACCGCCTCCTTTACGCCGGCGGTGGTGTCATGGTCTGTCAGGGCAAAGGCGGAAAGCCCTTTTTGGGCGGCGAGCCCCACCACCTCGGCGGGGGTGAAGCTGCCGTCTGATTTGTTGGAATGAACGTGTAAGTCTACGCAGTTCAATTTTCATCGTCCTCTCTGTCCGCGGTGTAAACGGTGCGTTTTCTTGCCATTTCATCGCTTTCCAGATATTCGTCGTAGGTTGTGATCTTGTCGATCAAAGAACCGTCGGGGAGGATCTCCATAATGCGGTTTGCGGTGGTCTGCACGAACTGATGGTCGTGGCAGGCAAAGAGCGCAACGCCGGGGAACTTGATCAGCCCGTTGTTGAGCGCTGTGATGGATTCCATGTCCAGATGGTTCGTAGGCTCGTCGAGGATCAGGCAGTTTGCGCCGGAGATCATCATTTTGGAGAGCAGGCAGCGTACCTTTTCGCCGCCGGAGAGCACCTTTACTTTTTTCACGCCGTCCTCGCCCGCAAACAGCATTCTGCCGAGGAAGCCGCGCACGTAGGTGGCGTCCTTGACGGGAGAGTAGCCGGTCAGCCAGTCCGCGATCGTGTCGTCGCAGTCAAACTCTGCGGCAGGATCCTTCGGGAAATATGCCTGAGAGGTAGTCACGCCCCATTTGTAGCTGCCGGAATCGGGTTCCAATTCGCCGGCAAGGATCTGGAACAGCGTCGTTTTTGCAAGCTCGTTGCCGCCGACAAAGGCGATCTTATCATTGTGGCCTACGATAAAGGAAATGTTGTCCAGCACCTTTACGCCGTTTACGGTTTTGGTCAGGCCGTCCACGCAAAGCACTTCGTTTCCGATCTCGCGGTCGGGGCGGAAGTCGATGTAAGGGTATTTGCGGCTGGAGGGCTTGATGTCGTCTAACTGGATCTTTTCAAGGGCGCGCTTTCTGGAAGTCGCCTGCTTGGATTTGGAAGCGTTTGCGGAGAAACGGGAAATAAATTCCTGCAGCTCCTTGATCTTTTCCTCTTTTTTGCGGTTGGCTTCCTTCATCTGCTTGATCAGAAGCTGGCTGGACTCGTACCAGAAATCATAGTTGCCGGCATAAAGGGTGATCTTGCCGTAATCGATGTCCGCCGTATGGGTACATACCTTATTTAAGAAATAGCGGTCGTGGGATACGACGATGACCGTATTTTCAAAGTTGATCAAAAACTCCTCCAGCCATGCGATCGCGTCCAGATCCAGATGGTTGGTCGGCTCGTCCAAAAGCAGGATGTCGGGATTGCCAAACAGCGCGCGCGCCAAAAGCACCTTGACCTTTTCACTGCCCTTTAAATCGCCCATCATGGAATAATGAAGGGAGGTGTCGATGCCCAGACCGTTTAAAAGGGTCGCGGCGTCGGATTCTGCGTTCCAGCCGTCCATTTCGGCAAATTCCGCTTCCAGCTCGGAGGCGCGGATGCCGTCCTCGTCTGTGAAATCCTCTTTTGCATAGATCGCGTCCTTTTCCTTCATGATCTCATAAAGGCGGGCGTTGCCCATGATGACCGTATCCATGACCGTGTATTCGTCATATTTGAAATGATCCTGCTCCAGCACGGAAAGACGCTGGCCGGGCGTGATCACAACATCGCCGCTGGTCGTTTCCAGCTTGCCGGACAGGATTTTTAAAAAGGTGGACTTGCCGGCGCCGTTGGCGCCGATCAGGCCGTAGCAGTTGCCTTCGGTAAACTTGATATTCACGTCTTCAAACAGCGCCTTTTTGCCGAGGCGCAGCGTTACGTTGTTTGCACTGATCATAGTTGAATTCCTTTCTTATTTAAAAATGAAAACCGGGTGAAATTCATATCCTTACCTATTGTACAGAAAATAAAATATTTTTCAAGCCTAAAATCGGGAGCGGCACATTTTGCTGGACAAAGGGACGGGCAGAGACTATAATCTGCTATAGAGAAACAGCTCAAAATGGCGGAAGGAGCGGGGTAATTATGGAATATGCGGCAAAGACGTTTCAGGATCGTTTGAGGGAGGATGTGAAGGGCTACAGTCTGGAAAACCTGCTGGATCTGGATAAGGTAGAGGCGTATTTAACGGATCTGTGCAGTCTGGCAGGGATCGAGGTGCTGCTGACGCAGCGGCATGGGGAGACTGCCGTTGCGGTCGGGGATTTTGACGGCTTTGTGCCGGATGTGGTAAATGAGCCGGGCAGAAAGATCCGGGTGCAGAACAGGACGGTCGGTCATCTGTATGCCAGGACGGATGGGGCGGCAGACCGGGCGCTGGCAGAGCGGCTGCTTGACCATGCGGCAGACTTATATGCGGGGCTGTGCGAGAACCATTATCTGTACCGGGAGACGGCGATCTATGCAGACGAGCTGGAAGCAAGGCAGGAGCAGGAGGCGTACCGGGCAAAGCGCGGGGAGCATGAGGACGCGCTGACCGGCGTGCTGAACCGGACGTATTATGAGAGCCGCTTAAAGGAGATGGAGGAGACTGCCCCTGCGGCGGTGATCTGCGCCAATATCAACGACTGGAAATTTGTGTATGACCATTTCGGGAACGAGGAGAGCGACAGGCTGATCCGGACCATCGCACTGCTGATCCGCAGGGAGGCGCAGGAGAGCTATGTGATCGGGCGTATGGACGGGGACGAGTTCGGGATCGTGATCCCGAATCCTTCCGAACAGGAGGCGGAGCAGTTTGTAAGCCGCATTCAGGAGGCGTGCAGGACGTATGAGGACGCCGTGCTTGCGCCGTCGCTGGCTGTGGGGCTTGTTTACCGGACGAACGTAGAAGAAGCCTTTTCCCAGTGCTATTCCGAGGCGCAGTACGAGATGTTTTACAATAAGCTGGCGGTCAAGCATGAGGCGGGCTACAGGGAGCGGCTGGAGCACGGGCTTTTGGCGGGCAGATCATAAGGAAATCGGATAAAGAAGAGAAGGAACGCCGGAAGGGGAAACGCGGCTGCGCGGTTTTTACTTCCGGCGTTTTTTACCGCCGTGCCCGCCGCCGACGCGCCGGGACGCACACTTTTTTGAAAAAAGGGCTGGACAACGCCGGAAAGCTGTGCTATTATAAGCCAGAGTGATGCGTAACAAAGTTGTAATATCTTCGGATATTATATATGCAACCGTAGTCTAACGGATAGAACGAAGGCCTCCGACGCCTTTAATGCAGGTTCGATTCCTGTCGGTTGCATTTCTGCATCACTCTCGTTTTTTATACAGGTAACTGGCAAATTCAGGCATTGATAAAGGTTGTGGGAAAATGGGCGAAAAGAAGCAAAAATTTCTTGAGTTCTTTCAAAAAAATAAAAAACAGACGCTGATCGGCGGCGGTGCAGCGGTAATTGTGATCGCAGCGGCGGTAGGGATCGGCATTTTTGTGGGAAAAGGGACGAAGCCTGCGTCTGCAGGGAATGTCCAGACCGGGACGCAGACCGTTTCGGAGGAGACGGCGTCCGGCACGGATACGGCGGCAGAGGTCGTTGCGCTGGAAGAAAACGCGGTTCCCGAGGTAAACGAGCTTTTGCAGCGGTATTATCAGGCGGCGGCTGACGGCGATATGGAGACGCTGAACGCGATCGTGAATACCTACGACGAGGATACACAGATCTATCTGGAAAAAATGAGCGGCCATATCGAGCATTACCAGAACATCGTATGTTATACAAAGCCCGGCCCGGCTGACGGCTCTTATATCGTTTATGCTTATTATGAAGTAAAATTCAAGGATCTGGATACGGCGGTCCCGGGGATCAGCCCGTATCTGGTTTATCCCAGAGAAGACGGAAGCCTTTATATTTATGAGGGCGATGTGGATGAAAAGGTCAACGCCTATGTGGAGGAGGTTTCCGCACAGGACGATGTGATCGACCTGATGAACCGGGTTCAGGTTGTATTTAATGAAGCGGTCATGCAGGACGAGAATCTGAACAATTATCTGGCGCAGCTGAAAGAGGATCTGCAGGTAGAGGTCGGCGAGGCGCTCGGTCAGGCGGAGTCCCAGACGCAGGAGGAAACGGCAGAGACGGAAGATGCGCCGACGGCAGGCGGCGGCAAGGTCCGCGCAACCGATGTGGTAAATGTCCGCGCTTCTGACAGCGAGCAGGCGGAGCGTATCGGCAAGGTAGCGGCAGGGGATGAGCTGACGCTTCTGGAAGCGAAGGCAAACGGCTGGTCGAAGGTGGAATATGACGGCAAGGAAGGCTATATCAAGTCGGAGTTTCTGGAAACGGTAGAAGAAGCGCCGGAAGCTTCTGAGCCTTCCGGGCAGGACAGCGAAGCTGGGACAGAGCAAGCCCAGCAGGATGAGGACAGCGCAGATCAGGATACCGCTTCCAACGGATCCGGAAGCGCGGACGCAGCGCTTCCTGCGACGGGTAAGATCAAGGTGGCAGAGACGGTCAACATCCGCAAATCCTGCAGCGAGACGGCGGATAAGGTCGGAACCGCATTCCCCGGTGAAACGCTGGAAATCGTGATGCAGCAGGCGGACGGCTGGACGAGGGTAAAATATAACGGACAGACCGGCTATGTAAAGACCGAGGTTTTGAAGGTCTTGAAATAAACTGCAAAGCAATTTTGAAACCGCTTAAAAAAGCATAGTTTTTTGGAAAACGGGAATATTAAAACCGGAGGCATTTATGTGCCTCCGGTTTTTTAATATGCGCCAAGGCGCGCATCTTTTAGAATGGAGGGATCATGTGAAAAAAGACGATGTGGCGCTGCTTCGGGAAATTCAGAAAAATACGGAAATGGGGCTTCACGCGCTGGAGGTGATCAACGGCAAGGTCTACGACGATTCGCTTGCCCTGCAGCTTGCGCGGGAATCCTTTAAATACGGGGAGATCCACGACCGGGCAAGGGCGCAGCTTCTGGCGGGAAAGCAGACGCCGGATCCGGTCAATAAGGTGGAGCAGATCATGCTGACGGCGTCGATCCAGGGGAATACGCTTGTAAACTCTTCCACGAGCCATGTGGCGGAAATGCTCATCCGAGGCAGCAATATGGGGCTGACGAGCCTTTGGAAATCCATGAACCACAACGATCAGGCGCAGGGGAATGCCGTGGAGCTTGCAAAGGAGCTGATGGATTTTGAGGAAAACAACATCCGGGAGCTGAAAAAATACCTGTGAGCGCAGGGCTTTCAGAAAATTGCCGCATTTTTTGCGTATTAGTGTGATAAAGTGCTTGCGCGCATAAAACAATCGGTATATAATACCCTCAGTGAACAAAGGACGGATATTTGCTCACGCCGTTTTTTGAAACGGAAAAACTTTGGTCAAGGAGGAAAGCTTTATGTCATATGTTGATGAGGTCATCGCGCAGGTTGTAGAGAAAAACCCGGCGCAGCCCGAGTTCCATCAGGCAGTAAAGGAAGTTCTGGAATCGCTGAGGGCTGTTGTGGAGGCAAACGAGGACGAGTTCCGCAAAAACGCCGTTCTGGAACGGATCACCAATCCGGAAAGACAGATCATTTTCCGCGTGCCCTGGGTGGACGATCGGGGACAGGTTCAGGTAAATACGGGTTTCCGCGTACAGTTTAACAGCGCCATCGGACCTTACAAGGGCGGTCTGCGTTTCCATCCTTCGGTAAATCTGGGAATCATCAAATTCCTGGGCTTTGAGCAGGTATTCAAAAACTCCCTGACGGGCCTGCCGATCGGCGGCGGCAAGGGCGGCAGCGATTTTGACCCGAAAGGAAAATCCGACCGGGAAGTGATGGCGTTCTGCCAGAGCTTTATGACGGAGCTGTACCGCCATATCGGTGCGGATACGGACGTTCCGGCGGGCGACATCGGCGTGGGCGCGCGTGAGATCGGCTATCTGTACGGACAGTATAAGCGGATCCGCAACGTATACGAGGGCGTGCTGACCGGAAAAGGGCTGACCTACGGCGGCTCTTTGGCAAGAAAAGAGGCGACGGGATACGGTCTGTTATACATGACGCGCGAAATGTTAAAAGAAAACGGCATCGACATCGCAGGAAAGACGATTATCGTATCCGGCGCGGGCAATGTGGCGATCTATGCGATCGAGAAGGCGTACCAGATGGGCGCAAAGCCGGTGACTGCATCGGATTCGACCGGATGGGTGTATGATCCCGACGGCATCGATCTTGCGGCATTAAAAGAGATCAAGGAAGTAAAGCGGGCGAGGCTGTCTGAATATACCGCCTACCGTCCGAATGCGGAATATCATTCCGGCAAGGGCGTCTGGAGCGTGAAGGCGGACATTGCGCTGCCGTGCGCGACCCAGAACGAGCTGCAGCTTTCCGATGCGGAAGGCCTTGTGACAAACGGCGTAAAGGCGGTCTGCGAGGGCGCGAACATGCCGACAACGCTGGAAGCGACGGAGTATCTGCAGAAAAACGGCGTGCTGTTTGTTCCCGGCAAGGCGGCAAACGCAGGCGGCGTGGCGACAAGCGCGCTGGAGATGAGCCAGAACAGCGAGCGCTTAAGCTGGACCTTTGAAGAGGTGGACGCAAAGCTGCAGCAGATCATGGTAAATATTTTCCATAATCTGGACAACGCGGCAAAGAAATACGGATTTGCAGGAAACTATGTGGTCGGCGCAAATATCGCAGGCTTTGAAAAGGTCGTAGAGGCGATGAACGCCCAGGGAATCGTATAAGAGGATAAATGGAAGCCCGGAAAGGTTGAATTTCCGGGCTTTTCTTAATTTTAAGAATATTCCGATAATTTCCATAAAGCAGGGCGAAAAAAGAACGGTAATATACAAATAATATACAAGTAGTATACAGGTAATATACACTATATTTTATTGACCTCTGCAAGCAGCTCTGTGACAGATTTGTGGGTGTAAACGCCTTTTGTAATATCATTTCCGATAAGGCGCGTGTGTAAGTCATTTATTCGAGAAGTTGGAAAAAATTTGGTGAATTATAAAATTTGGCCATTTTTTTATGTAAAATGTGATATTATAGTACTATCGAAAGACGAGAAAAAGGAACACAGATTCTTCATCGATAAAGAAAGGGGTTATTTGATATAAAATGAAAAGGTTTAGCATTTATTTTCTGATTGCGGCATGGGTTATGTTTATAGCATCAGATAAGGGAGTATTTCCAAGCATCTTTTTGATGTGTGCCGGAGCGTATGTGTTGGCAGAAATTATTCCGGTAATCTGGAGGAAGTGGAAGCGATGCCGGTAGATAAGAAATCTGCCACAGGCGACGACCCGAAAGTATTGGTTTATTGCCCGTTAATGGACGATTGGATCGATGAAGCAATATGCTTTGATATCCATATGGTCGTTGAATTTCCCTAATCATAGAGAAGACTAGATACCACAGCTCGAAAAGGTCTGTGGTATTTTTATACTCATTTTCAGGTAATGCCATGAAGAAATAGCTGGTAAATAAAGATGCGGATGTGGAGACCCCAGGATGGCTGAAAAAACATTCGTTATCCTGCGCAGCCTCTTTTGCACAGCGCAGCATTTTTGTCCTTCATATTTTTCTTGTGAAAATCACCGTTTTCGATTATAGTATTAGACAGGAGGAAGAGGCAGAGCAGGAAAAGGGAGGGAGGTTCTGTACTCGAATACGCGTATGAAATGTATTGTGCTGGCGGGCGGCAGGGGCGACAGGCTGTGGCCGCTCTCCAGAAAAAATTATCCGAAGCAGTTCATCGCCATCAGTGGGAGCCATTCGATCTTTCAGGAGACGATTGCCCGCAATATGGCATTCTGTGACGAGTTTGTAGTCGTGACCAACAGGGAATACCAGTTTATCGTAGAGAATCAGCTGAAGGCTTTTCAGGGGCTGACCTGGCGGCTTGTGCTGGAAGAGGAAGCGAGAAAGACGACGGCGGCTATCCTTTTGGCATGTCTGGAATTCCCGCTTTCAGAGCTTATCTTTATCGTGCCGTCGGACCATCTGATACAGGGCGAAGCATATAAGGATGCTATCAACGAAGCGGGGATGCTGGCGCGTCAGGGCGGGCTTGTGACGTTTGGAATGCCGGTTTTGGAGCCGGAGACGAGATTTGGCTATATCTGCTGCGACGGCGACAGGGTCGTGAGCGTTGCGGAAAAGCCGGATGAGAAGCAGGCGAAGGCATATCAGGCTTCCGGCAGGTATCTGATCAACAGCGGCATGTTCTTATTCCGCAACGGAGATATGCTGCAGGAGGTACGGAGGCGTTCGCCGGAGGTCATCTGGGCATGCGAGCGGGCGTTTGAAGGGAAGCTCGTAGAGAAGGGGCGGCATATTTTTTACCGGAGAGAGGTGCTGGAGCAGATACCGGCGCAGCCTATCGAAGAGACGGTATTCGGGGAGACAGACCTGGGAAGAGTCGTCCATGCCAGATTTGACTGGCAGGATGTCGGAAGTCTGGAGGACCTGGGCAAGAGCGAGCTGATGACTCAAAAGGACCTTCGTCAGGCCCAGTATGATTGTGAGAATACGCTGATAATCAACCGCGGCAGCCGCAGTATCGTTGTGGCAAACCATTTAAAGGATGTGACGATAGTCAACACGGACGACGCGGTGTATGTGGGAAAGACAGGGGCGTCGGAGGAATTAAAGGAGCTGCGCCGGGAAAATCCTGAGCTGCAGAGCTATTTTGATATGGGGCAGGTGATATATAAGCCCTGGGGAACGTATGAAATCTTATCGGCAGCGCGTCAGTATGTGGTGCGCAAGGTCGTGCTCAATCAGGGGCGTACCATTTACGCACACAAGCATGCCCGCCGGACGGAGCACTGGATTATTGTCAGCGGCAGGGCGAAGATATTTCTGGGACGCGCAGAGCGGGAGTACGGGAGCAACGACAGCGTAGAAATTCCCGAGAATACCGTCCACCAGATATCCAATGTAGGGGATGTCCCTCTGATATTTATGGAAATCTCCACGGGAGAAGAGGTGATGGAGCGTGACCTTATCTCCGTTGAGAGCAGAGATTTGAATGAAGCGGAGTTGGGATACAGACCTGAGCCTTTTGTGAAGCTTTTGCCGGCGTTCAAGGATTATCTGTGGGGCGGCAGAAAGCTGAAAGAAAAGTATGGAAAACAGTGCGATTATGACTGTGTGGCGGAGAGCTGGGAGCTTTCCGCGCATGAAGCGGGACAGAGCATCGTGGCTTCCGGGCGTTATAAGGGAAGGCTGTTTGCGGATTATCTGACGAGCATCGGGCGGGAGAACTGCGGATGGAAATGCCAGTCGGCGGAGCGTTTCCCGATTCTCGTAAAGCTCATAGACGCGCATGAAAATCTGTCGGTACAGGTACATCCCAACGACGATTATGCGCTTTCCAGAGAAAATGAGTACGGCAAAAATGAGATGTGGTATATTCTGGAGCACGAAGAGGGAGCGGTGATATACTGCGGCTTCAAGCGGGATGTAACAAGGGCGGAGGTGATGCAGGCGCTTTCGGACGGCAGCATCCTTTCTTTGCTGAACCGTGTTCCGGTAAAAACAGGAGAAGCATATTACATTCCTGCCGGGACTGTGCATGCTATCGGAAAAGGCGTGGTCATCTGCGAGATACAGCAGAGCTCCAACTGTACCTACCGTCTGTATGACTATGACCGGACCGACCATTACGGCAATAAGCGTCAGCTTCATGTGGAGAAGGCGCTCGAGGTAATGGATTTTTCAGGATACGAAGTGCCGGAATTCTGCGATGAAATAATAGAAAAGGATTCCTGCGTCTGTCGGATTTTGAGTCGCTGCAAGTATTTTGAATGTATGAGCTTCCAAATCAGCGGACAGACGCAGCTTCCGGCGTATCCGGATTCGTTTTGCTCGCTGCTGTGCGTAAAAGGCAGCGGTATTCTGTCCGGCAGCAGGGAAGAAAGCCGGTTTAAAGCGGGAGACAGCTTCTTTTTGCCGTGCTCAAAGGAGCGACTGAAGGTTGAAGGAGACTGTGAGCTGATACTGACACATGTTTAAAAATAACAGGAGGATTTTAACATGAATGAAGCGTATGAAAAACTGATGAAATGCTATGAGAGTTTTCGGGCAAAGATTGATTTTAAGCCGGAGGTAGCGATAGTCCTGGGGTCAGGGCTGGGAAATTATGCGGATGATATCCGCGTGGAGGCGGAGCTGGATTATCATGATATCGAGGGCTTTCCGGTATCCACTGTTCCGGGACATGCCGGAAAATTCATATTTGGCTGGGTAAAGGATATTCCGGTTGTATGCATGAAGGGGCGCGTTCATTATTATGAAGGATATCCGATTTCTGATGTAGTACTTCCTACCAGACTGATGAAGCTGATGGGTGCAAAGATACTCTTTCTGACCAATGCGTCAGGCGGTATCAATCCTTCTTTTACAGCAGGAGATTTCATGCTTCTGACAGACCATGTTTCACTGTGGGCGCCCAATCCGCTGATAGGTGCAAATATGGATGAATTCGGCGTGCGTTTCCCGGATATGACACATGTTTATGATACGGAGCTTCAGGACATCATCAGAAAGACGGCAAAGGAAAATGATATCGAGCTGAAAGAGGGGATATATGCGCAGCTGACAGGTCCGTCCTTTGAGTCTCCTGCGGAGATACGCCTTCTTCATAAGCTGGATGTGGATGCAGTGGGAATGTCTACCGTCGTAGAAGCTATCACAGCAAATCACATGGGGATGAAGATATGCTGCATTTCCTTTATCAGCAATCTGGCGGCAGGGATGTCTGCTAATCCGTTAACCCACGAAGAAGTACAGGAGGCAGCGGATATTGCTGCGCCCAAATTTAAAAAACTGGTGACAGAGTCTGTAGCAGCATTTGGCCAGGTGCTGTAAATGGCTGACGGCAGGACAAAAGAGGTGGAGCGCAAAAAGACTGACATCCCGGAGGACGTTTTTAAGAGGATGTTTAAAAGCGCGCTGGAAGCGAGAAAAAATGCTTATGCCCCGTATTCGCATTATTGGGTAGGGGCTGCGCTCCTGACGGACGGCGGAAAGATATATACCGGCTGCAACGTGGAAAATGCTTCGTATTCTGTGACAAACTGTGCGGAGCGAACGGCGTTTTTTTCCGCGGTGGCAGCAGGAGAAAAGAGGTTTTCCGCAATCGTGATAGCAGGAAGCCCGGAAGGAGAACTGACGCAGCTCGCGTGGCCCTGCGGGGTATGCAGACAGGTAATGCGGGAGTTTTGTGAGCCGGAGCATTTTTGGGTATTTGCGGCAAAGTCGGAGACGGACTATGAGGCGCGCCTGTTAAAGGAGCTTTTGCCGGACAGCTTTGGTCCGGATAATCTGATATAAGTGGAATGGAGATAGTGTGAAAAATAAGCCTGATGGCTTATTTTTCACACGGCTATTTGTGCCGGAGCGTCACAAATAGCCATGATGGCAGACGGGAAAGCGCATTCGCGATTTCCCGTCGCCGCTGTCGCTTACGCTCCGGAATGGAGGTTGATATGAAGATTCGTTTTTATAATGCCAGAATATTGACGATGAACGGCGATTGCAGTCTTTTGGAGGGCGAACTTTGGACATCCGATGAAAGAATTTCCTATGTGGGTCCTGCAAAAGAGGCAGAAGAAGCGGCGCAGATACAGTGGGACAGACAGATAGATTGTCAGGGAAATGTACTGATGCCCGGTTTTAAAAACGCCCATACCCATTCGGGGATGACCGCGATGCGTTCTTTTGCGGATGATATGCCGCTGCAGGATTGGCTGAATACGAAGATTTTCCCGTTGGAGGCAAAGCTGACGCCGCAGGACAACTATGACCTGACACAGCTGGCGATACTGGAATATCTGACGAGCGGCGTGACGTCAATATTTGATATGTATCTTGCTCCCCGCGATATCGCACAGTCCTGTGTGGACATGGGGATGCGCTGTGTGCTTGTGGCAGGGCTGAATAATTTTTGCTTTTCGGTCAGGGAACTGGAAAAGTTATATCAGGAGCTGAATCACTTCAATCCGCTGGTAAGTTTTGAATTGGGCGCACATGCGGAATATACATGCAGCAGAGAGCTGCTGGAAGAGCTTTCCGGTCTGATACATCAGTATAAGGTTCCGTTTTACAGCCATATGTCAGAGACGAAGCTGGAAACGGAGGAATGCTTGGCGCGTCACGGTATGACGCCTCCTGCGTTTTTTGATTCGCTCGGCATGTTTGATTTTGGGGGCGGGGCTTATCATGCCTGCTATTTTACGGAAGAGGATATGGAGCTGTTTGCAAAAAAGGGACTGCATATCGTGACGAATCCGGGCTCCAATATGAAGCTGGCCAGCGGTATCGCACCGGTAGGACGGTTTGTGGAAAAGGGTATCAACGTGGCTATCGGTACGGACGGTCCTTCCAGCAATAACTGTCTGGATATGTTCCGTGAGATGTTTCTTGTGACCGGTCTTGCGAAGCTTTTGCAGAAGGACGCGGCTGCGATGGATGCCCATGAGGTACTGAGGATGGCTACCGTAAACGGCGCGCATGCGATGCGCCTTTCTGATGCGGATGTTCTTGCGGAAGGGAAGCTGGCGGACCTGATCATGATAGACCTGCATCAGCCCAATATGCAGCCGCTCAACAATATCACCAAAAACATCGTTTACAGCGGCAGCAAGCAGAATGTAAAGCTGACGATGATAAACGGAAAGGTGCTGTATGAAAACGGGGAGTTTTCAAACGGCGTGGATGCAGAAAAGATTTATGCGAAAGCGAATGAGATAATCGAAAGGATTTCAGCGGAGGCATAATGCGGAAGACAGCCCCTATGGCATGCCTCCTGCCGCTTGCGCTGCGGAATGGGGATTTAAGATGGAATATATTATCTTGTTTGCCGTCCTTTTAGCGGCGGGGGCGCTCGTATTTGCCAAAGGTCTTTTGGATGAAAAAAAAGAACGGAAATGGCGGAGAAAAAGGCTCCTTGAAAATTTCGGGAAGGGCGGAAGGACAGAGTATGCCGATGGGGAACTGAATGCAGTTCCCCGATATTATCAAAAGCATCAGGAAGCCTTTTCGCTGGATGACATCACATGGAATGACCTGGATATGGACAGGATATTTCTGCAGATGAATTCCTGTGGTTCTTCGGCGGGACAGGAATATCTGTACTATCTGCTGCGGACGCCCTCCTTTTCTATGGAGGAGCTGGAGCGGCGGGAAGCGCTCATGCGCTTTTTTGAGACGGAAACGGATGAGCGCCTCAGGATGCAGGAAATCTTTGTGCAGATGGGAAGAAGCGGAAAATATTCCATTTATGATTATCTGGAGCTTTTGGACAGCCTGGGAGAACGCAGCAATGCTTTGACTATATGGGTCGATATAGCGCTGGCAGCATCAGTCCTGCTTATCTTTTTCAATGCGTCTGCCGGGCTTATGCTCCTGACTGTTATGCTGTGTGTCAATATCACGACCTATCTGAAGGAAAAGCGCAGGGTCGAACCGTATCTTGTCAGCTTTCAATATGTATTCCGGGCGCTGCGGGCGGGAAAAGAGCTGGCTGCGCTGCCGGATGAGATATTGGCACAGGAGAGAGAAATGCTGAACGGGCTGCTCCCGAGGTTTTCAAAGCTTCAAAGGAGCGCGGCGTTCGGGATGAGAAGGATGGGGGACGGCAGTCCGCTGGACGTGCTCCTTGATTATGTGAATATGGTCTTTCACTTTGATATCATCGGCTTTAACGTGATGCTGCATGCGGTGCGGGAGCGCAGGGAGGATATTGACGCTCTGCTTTCCGTGACGGGAAGGCTGGATGCGCTCATCGCGGCGGCGGGGTACCGGTATGGCATGGAAAGCAGGTGTGAGCCTGAGCTTTTTGCGGCGGGAGAGGATACGGATTCTGTGCTCGTTATGAAACAGATGTATCATCCACTACTGACCGGTGCGGTCAAAAACGATATCGAAGTATCAAGGGGCATTTTGCTGACAGGCTCCAACGCATCGGGCAAATCCACCTTTTTGAAGGCGGCTGCGATAAATGCGGTGCTTGCCCAGACGATACATGCCTGTTGTGCCGACTGTTATGCGGGGACATTTTTCAGGGTGTATACGTCGATGGCGCTGCGGGACGACCTGGAAGGCGGAGAGAGTTACTATATCGTAGAGATACGGGCGCTGAAGCGTATCCTGGATGCGGCGGATGAAAAAGGTGCGCCGGTTTTGTGCTTTGTGGACGAGGTGCTGCGCGGGACGAATACGGTAGAGCGTATCGCTGCCTCCACGCAGATATTAAAGAGCCTGCACCGGCCGGGTGTCTGCTGCTTTGCGGCGACCCACGACGTGGAGCTGACCGGGCTTTTGGAACGGGAGTATGATAATTATCATTTTGAAGAACAGTTTTCGGGCGGAGATATTTTGTTTCCGTATCAGCTGATGCCGGGGCGGGCTTCGTCCCGCAATGCCATCCGGCTCTTGGAGATAATGGGCTACGGCGACGGCATCATCCGGGCAGCAAAGCGGCAGGCGGAATATTTTCTGGAAAGCGGAAGCTGGAAGGCAGAACAGGAGTGACAGCATGATGGAAGTGACTTTATACACGGACGGAGCTGCCCGCGGAAATCCGGACGGACCGGGCGGCTACGGGGCGGTACTGCAGTTTGTGGACAGCAAAGGAAATCTGCACGAGAGGGAATTTTCTGCAGGTTATAAAAAGACGACCAATAACCGGATGGAGCTGATGGCTGTGATCGTCGGACTGGAGGCGCTGACAAAGCCGTGTCAGGTAGAGATAGTATCCGACTCAAAATATGTGACGGATGCTTTTAATAAAAAATGGATAGACGGCTGGCTGAAAAAAAACTGGAAAGGTGCTTCCGGCCCGGTTAAAAATGTGGACCTGTGGAAGCGGCTGCTGGCCGCGGCACAGCCCCATGTATTGCACTTTACATGGGTCAAGGGGCACGCAGGACATCCGGAAAATGAAAGGTGCGACAGGCTTGCCACCACGGCGGCGGACGGCACTGACCTTCTGACAGACCCTTTTGTATAAACAATGTGCCGTTTAGACGGCAGTAAGGAGAGAAAAAACATGAGCAATCTGACAGCATTTTTAAATTCATTTTTATCGTATCTGCTTGTATTTGCAGTATTTATCGCAGTTGGCGGGGCCGCTGTTGCGATCGGCATCAATATGCGCCGCAAAAAGGACCGCAAAGAGGAGCAGGAGGCGAAGGAAAACAAAGATTCCGCAGCAGTATAAAAAGCTAAAACAGGAAAGAGGAAAGAATGCCGGAAAACAGACAGAGTGAAACGACTGATTACGGAAAGAAATACCGTCCTAAGCAGGCGGTAAAGGTGATAAAAAAGGACGGGAGCAAAGAGGATTTTAACGTCCGGAAAGTCATCGAGGCAGTAGGAAAGAGCGCATATCGCGCCCTGACCCGTTTTACAGAGGAAGAAAAAGAGATAATCTGCATCCATGTGGTGGAGAAGATAGATGAACTGGGGTATACCGAAGTGCCTATCGCTATGATGCATAATATCGTAGAGAGTGCGCTGGAAAGGGTAAAGCCCGTTGTTGCGAAGAGCTATCGGGATTACCGCAATTATAAACAGGATTTCGTGCGGATGCTGGACGACGTTTATAAAAAGAGCCAGTCCATCATGTATATCGGAGATAAGGAAAATTCCAACACGGATTCGGCGCTGGTATCGACAAAACGGAGTCTGATATTTAACCAGCTGAACAAAGAGCTGTATCAGAAGTTTTTCATGACGACAGAGGAGATACAGGCGTGCCGGGACGGCTATATCTATATCCACGATATGTCCGCCAGAAGGGACACGATGAACTGCTGTCTTTTTGACGTGGAGCATGTGTTAAAGGGCGGCTTTGAGATGGGAAATATCTGGTATAACGAGCCTAAAACGCTGGATGTGGCGTTTGACGTGATAGGAGACATCGTGCTGAGCGCGGCAAGCCAGCAGTACGGCGGCTTTACCGTGCCGAGCGTGGATCTGATACTGGAGCCTTATGCACAGAAGTCCTACGACCGGGATGTGGAGAAATATGTTTCGCTCGGTATTCCGCAGGAGAAGGCGGAGGAGGTGGCATACCAGGATGTGGTGCGCGAGATGGAACAGGGCTTTCAGGGCTGGGAGTACAAGTTTAACACCGTGGCGAGCAGCCGCGGCGATTATCCGTTCATCACGGTGACCGCGGGAACGGGAACAGGGCGCTTTGCAAAGCTTGCGACAGTCTGCATGCTGAATGTGAGAAGAAAGGGACAGGGGAAATCAGGATGCAAAAAGCCGGTGCTGTTCCCCAAGATAGTCTTTTTATACGATGAAAATCTGCACGGCCCCGGAAAGCCGCTGGAGGATGTATTTGAGGCTGGCGTGCGCTGCAGCGCAAAGACGATGTATCCGGATTGGCTTTCTCTGACAGGTGAGGGGTATGTGCCGGAGATGTATCGGAAATACGGCAGGGTCGTTTCTCCGATGGGCTGCCGTGCCTTTTTGTCCCCGTGGTATGAACGGGGCGGGATGTATCCGGCAGATAAAGAGGATAAGCCGGTGTTTGTTGGCCGCTTCAATATTGGCGCGGTATCGCTGCATCTGCCGATGATACTGGCGAAGGCGCGCCAGGAAAATCGTGATTTTTATGAGGTGCTGGACTATTATCTGGAGCTGATACGGCAGCTTCATATCCGTACGTATGCATATCTGAGCGAAATGCGGGCTTCTACCAATCCGTTGGCATACTGTGAAGGCGGATTCCTGGGCGGACATTTAAAACTGACAGATAAAATTGGACCGCTTTTGAAGTCGGCGACGGCATCATTTGGCATCACGGCGTTAAACGAGCTGCAGATGCTCTATAACGGAAAGTCCATCACGCAGGACGGCGCCTTTGCGCTGGAGGTCATGGAATATATCAACAAAAAAGTGACGCAGTACAAGGAAGAGGACGGTAACCTGTATGCGATATACGGTACTCCGGCAGAGAATCTCTGCGGGCTTCAGGTAAAGCAGTTCCGGGAAAAATACGGTGTCATTGAGGGTGTTTCCGACAGGGAATATGTGAGCAATTCTTTTCATTGCCATGTGACGGAGGATATCACGCCCATTGAAAAGCAGAATCTCGAAGGACGTTTCTGGAATCTGTGCAATGGCGGGAAAATACAGTATGTAAAATATCCTATCGATTACAATCTGGAGGCGGTGCGCACGCTGATACGGCGCGCAATGGAGCTTGGATATTATGAAGGTGTGAACCTTTCGCTGGCATACTGCGACGACTGTGGGCATCAGGAGCTGGAAATGGATGTATGTCCTGCCTGCGGAAGCAGAAATCTGACAAAGATAGACCGGATGAACGGTTATCTCTCGTATTCAAGAGTGCATGGCGACACCCGTTTAAATGAAGCCAAGATGGCGGAGATAGCCGAAAGGAAATCAATGTAAATGAGGTACCACAACATAACAAAGGATGACATGAAAAACGGGGACGGCCTGCGAGCGGTATTATGGCTTGCAGGCTGTCCCCACCGTTGCCCGGGCTGCCACAATCCGGTCACATGGGATGAGAATGGCGGGCTGGAGTTTGACGGGGCTGCAGAAAAGGAGATTTTTGACCAGCTGGAAAAATCTTATATTTCCGGTCTGACCCTTTCGGGCGGAGATCCGCTTTATCCCGGCAGCAGAAAAGACGTGGAAGCGCTGCTCATAAGGGTAAAGGAGCGTTTTCCTCAAAAAACTGTCTGGCTCTACACCGGATATCTGTGGGAGGATATTTGCGGTCTTGCGCTTTTTAAACATGTGGACGTCTGCGTGGACGGCAGGTTTGAGGAATCGTTAAAAGATCAGAGGCTTCTGTGGAAAGGCAGTAAAAACCAGCGTGTCATAGATGTGAAAAAAACGCTGGCACAGGAGGATACATCAGAAGCAGTCTTATATTGCAGCGACTATATGAATGAGGAGGAAACGGCTCGGATATGAAACGGATAGCGGCATTTGAAAAGGTAAGCTTTGCACAGTATGAAAGGGATTTTGCGGATACGTTCCCTGGACATGAGGCGGAGGAGATTCGGGCAGTTTATGATAATATCTGTCTGCCCCGGCGCGCGACCGCCGGAAGCGCAGGCTATGATTTTTATGCGCCGGTGGCATTTGTGTTAAAGCCGGGAGAAACGATAAAAATCCCGACGGGGATTCGGGCACGGATGGATATGGACTGGGTATTGTGCCTGTTTCCCAGAAGCGGACAGGGCTTTAAGTATCGCTTACAGTTAAACAATACGGTCGGCATCATCGACAGCGATTATTATTTTTCAGATAACGAAGGCCATATCATGGCGAAGCTGACCAATGACTCCAACGAGGAAAAGGTGCTGGAGGTACGCCCCGGAGAAGGCTTTATGCAGGGAATATTCATGCCCTACGGCATCACGGAGGACGACAGCGCGGACGGCATCAGAAACGGAGGCTTCGGAAGTACTGACCGAAATGGTCAAGAAATGAACGGGACGGGTCATCCGGCTTTGAAAAAAGCGGAGGCGAACGGATGAAAAAGAGGATACTTCTTTTGACAACAGGGGGGACGATAGCCTCAGGGGACAGCGGCAGCGGCCTGTCCCCTGTGCTTTCTTCTGAAGATTTCCTGCAGTATGTGAAGGAATTTGAGGACGTGTGCGAGCTTGTGCCGTACGAGGTGTGCAGCATCGATTCCACCAATATGGATGTGGAGCACTGGCTGCTTCTGGCACGGCTGATACGGGAAAATTATGAAAGCTATGACGCCTTTCTGATCTGCCACGGTACGGATACGATGGCGTATACCGCGGCGGCGCTTTCCTATCTGATACAGGATTCCCCGAAGCCTATCGTGCTGACGGGCGCGCAGAAATCGATCCTTTTAGAGATTACGGACGCGCGCAAAAACCTGCATGACAGTATCCGCTGTGCGCTGGATGCAAGGAGCCGGGATGTGATGCTCGTATTTGACGGCAACATCATCGCGGGCACGCGGGCGAAAAAGACGGCGACGTTTAGTTATAATGCTTTTTCCAGCATCAACTTTCCGGTGCTTGGAAAGATTCAGGATGATGTGGTCGTTTATTATATTCAGGGACAGGAAAAAGAGGAGAGAAAGGTCCGCTTCTATGACCGGATGGATCGGAAGGTGTTTTTATTAAAGCTGACGCCGGGCATGTCACCGGAGCTCATCCCGTATATTTTAAAAACGTACGACTGTATCATCGTGGAGGGCTTCGGCGTCGGCGGTCTGCCGGACGGTCTGACGGAGCTGTTCCTTTCTGAAATGAAAAAATACCGCGACCATGAAAAGGTGCTGATAATGGCGACGCAGGTGACCTATGAGGGAAGCAGCATGGGAACCTATGTGGTGGGGAGACAGGCAAAGGATCATCTGCCGTTTCTGGAAACCTACGACATGACGCTGGAGGCGGTTTTTGCGAAGATAATGTGGATACTGGGGCTTCATATCGAGGACAGAAAAGAGATGGAGAAGCTCTTTTATACGAAGGTGAATTATGACATTTTCCGGAACGAATCGTGAAAAAAAGGGAGGACAGAGGGTGGCGGTGGTTTTCTATGCGCTTGCGGCGCTGTTTGCGCTCTACTGCATCGGAGTGATCGCGTCGAAGGCGGCGGGAACAAAATTTTTTCTCGTCTGGCTTGCGGCGGCATTTTTGTGTGCGGGAACGGGCTTTTTGCTGCAGAAGGGGCTGTGGGAGAGGCTTCCTCAGCCGGTAAGGGCGACGGCGCTGGCGGTCCTGGGAGCGGGGCTTGCCTGCTTTCTGGCTGTGGAAGGCCTTATCGTCAGCGGATTTTTTGCAGAGGGGAGCGGGAAGCTTCCTTATATCGTGGTGCTCGGGGCGCAGATGAAGGAAAACGGGCCGAGCGTGGCGCTGGCAAAGCGGCTGGATAGGGCATACGAGTATCTTCAGGAAAATCCGGACACTCTCTGCGTGCTTTCGGGAGGGAAGGGCGAAAACGAGCCGGTCAGCGAGGCGGAAGGGATGTATGCCTATCTTGTGGAAAAGGGCATCGGAGCCGACCGGCTGATTCTGGAGGATTCTTCGCGGAATACGGTTCAGAATATTCAAAATTCCCGGAAGCTTATCCCTGACGATATAGAAAATATAGGAATCGTTACAAGCAATTTTCATGTTTTCCGGGGCGTGCGCCTGGCAAAGGCGAACGGCTTTTCAGAAGCGGAAGGCATCGCAGCGCCCTCCGGCGTCTATTTTCTGCCGAACAATATGCTGCGGGAATTTTTCGGGGTGATGAAGGACTGGATGTTCGGGAATATGTAAGGGGGTATCTGCCCCACAGCCGATACGGGGTCGCGGAAAAGATAAAAAAGTAAAAACAGATTTTAAGATTTCCGCAACTTTTCGGCAGCGTCCTGCGTTTATATGGATGAAAACAGAACGGACACAAAAATCATCCAGAAAGAAAGGCGGTAAGGATATGAACGGAAAACAGGTCATGGCTCTGCTTATTGCAGGCGCGATGCTCATACAGGCGGCTCCGGCGCAGACATTTGCGGCGTCCCGGAACGTGCGGACAGAAAAAGAAAAGAAGGAGAGCTATATGGACGGCGCGAACGGATTTGCTTTCCGGCTGACAGACGAGCTGCTCTCTGCAAAAAAGAGCGGTGAAAATTTGCTCGTTTCTCCCTATTCGGTATGGCTCCCGCTGGCTGCGCTCGTAAACGGCAGCGATGAGGCGGCAAAAAAAGAGATGTTAAACGTCCTTGGGGCAGGAAAACTGAGCACAGAGGAGCTGAATCAGATGGCGGGCGCACTGAATCTTCTTCTGTTACAGGAGGAGAGAAGGGCGATGTATGAAGAGGCGGGCGAGACCTACGAAGGCCCGCTGAAAATTGCGAACGCCATGTTTGTGAGCAGGGATGGCAAGGTAAATGAAAGCTTTGCAAAACAGTTTGAAACAGTATTCGGAGGAAAGCTGTTTGACGTGGATTTCGCGGACGCTTCGGCGGTAAATGAGGTGAACCGCTGGGCGAAGGAGCAGACGGAAGGAAAGATAGATAAGGTGATAGATTCCTTCGACCCGGCAACTTCGGCGGCGATCGCAAACGCCTTGTATTTTTCGGATTCCTGGGCGAATCAGTTTATGAAGGAGAATAATACGGACGGTGTCTTTTACGGGGCAAAGGGCGACGAGCATGCGGTATTCATGAATCAGAAGCTCAAGCACGCAGCGTATTACGAGGACGGCAGGATGCAGGCGGTCGTTTTAAATACGATAAAGGGCGGAGAAATGGTGCTTTTTCTTCCGAAACAGGGGATTTCCCCGGAGGAAGCGCTCAAAAGCCTGGATGCAAAAAAGCTTCAAAAGATAGAAGAGGCGGAGGAACGCTGCGTACAGCTTTCCCTTCCCGGATTCAGGATGGAGAGCGAACCTTTCTCCCTGAAGGAAGCGCTGGAGGCGCTGGGCGTGCCGCTGACCGATGAACGGGCGTGCCATCTGACCGGCCTGATGGAGGGAGAGGCGCTGTATCTTTCAGAGGCGCTGCAGAAGGCGATGATAGAGGTGGATGAAGATGGGCTGACCGCCGCTGCGGTGACGGTGATGGGCATTGAGCGGATGGCGCTTTTGCCGGAGACAGAGCCTGTAGCGCTGACCTTTGACAGACCATTTGGCTTTGTGCTCACAGGAGACGCCGGGCAGGCGGGGCAGCAGGTGCTGTTTGCGGGCGTTGTCAACACGCTGGAAACGGCGGAAAAATAAAATAACGGTAGGATAGGCGGAGAGGAAAGCAAAAAGGCTTTCCTCTCTTTTTGTGGGTCGGATAGACCCTGTTGAGTACGTTGGAGTTTCTCGACAGAGAAACGGAGACGTGCGAAATTGAATCGGATACAATAAACTGGACAGATTTTTTAAGGGCATATACAATAAATGTACTACTGTTTCCAGTATACAGGATTGATTCACTAATGGGAATCCTTGGAACTCGTTTGGGATTGATTCTGCCGTATGTTGCAGTGAATATATCGTTTAACACATTACTGTTTACCAGATTTTTGAGAGATATCCCAGGAGAATTGGAAGAAGCAGCAGTTATCGACGGCTGCAATCTATTTAAGCTATGTACCAAAGTTGTGATTCCGGTCATGAAACCGACGTTCGTGACGATCATTATTTTTAATGCAGTTTATATTTACAATGAGTTCCCGTTTGCCTCAACCTTTATTCAGAATAATGCATTAAATACAGTGTCGTTAATGACATCTATGTTTAAAGGACAATATACCATGGATTATAGTGGAATCATTGCAGCGAGTCTGATGATCATGCTTCCTGAATTAGTATTTTATGTCATTTTGCAGAAGTATATTATAAGTGGTATGACTGCCGGAGCAGTGAAAGGATAAGAAAATGAGAGAAATCGTAAGACCATCCCTACATTTTACACCCCAGGAAGGAAACATGTGATAATTAACTTCCTAATTATCATACAAGGAGAGAAAAGGAAGATTATAAAAAAAGAACCAAAGAGCTGCTGGAGGCAGACAGGCTGAGGATGTTGTATGCGAACACCTTTTATTCCCTGGTGGACAGGCTCGATGAAACTGGCTATCTGGAAGAGTCATTTGTGCCGGGACGGTATCCGGGCTGTTTTGCGCGGTCTGTCGGGGCTTATGTGTTTTTGATGACACAGGCGGGAGAGGTGGAGCTGGCGGTGCGCGCGCTGCGTTTTGTGCTGGACAGCATGCGGCGCGCGGATCTGCCGAGACCTCCGCATGTGCTTGGGAAGCCTTACTATGGGAAGGACGGAAAGCTTTTGCAGGAGCTGGACATGGTGTGCCAGATTGATGGGACTGCCCATATTTTGTCTGCGTATGCGGAGCTGGTGCTTGTATATAAAAGAGAGGAGCTGTTTGAGGAATACTGGGGGATGATGGCAAAAATCATGGATGCCCATGCGGACCAGCCCTACTTTTTTGCAAATGAGATTTGCAACTTCCCGGTTGCGAATGTGAAACTTTTTTGGAATACTTCTTTTGAGCATTCCAGAGAAGAGAGGTACTGGTGTTGTTTCGATCTGCTGACGCAGAGCTTTTTTGGTGCGGTTCTGGAAAAGATGGCGGCTGTGGCCAGGCAGCATCGTCAGGAATGGTATGGAGAGCGATGGAGCAGGAAGCTGGAGCTTTTGCGGGAAGGGATTCGGGAGCACCTTACCCAGGAGGATGCCGGAAAAACCGTCTATATGGAAATGCGGCTTCCGGATGAAAATGCCGGAAAGGCCTATGAAGGAATGGGCTGGGTAAATTACGGACCGATAGCGGCAGACTGGGAAGCACTGCCGCATGAGATTATGCGGAATACCGTGGAAAGCCTGCGCAGAAGGCTGTGGAAGGAAGATCCGGACGCGGACGGATTATATTTTTATCCAAAGACGCAGAGCCGGACGGCAGCTTTTGTCTGGAAACAATCGGAAAGGGAATCGGCTGGGATATTGAAGCAGCGCTTTCGGAAGGGGATTACCGGCATATCTGTGAACAGCTTTCTTTTCTGGAAAAAAGCACAGAGAAGAGCTGTACGGGGAATGTATGTTTTATAAGAACGGTCAATGGAAAACAAGAGACTGCGGAAATGCAGAGCAATGTATCTGGTGGTGCCGCGCAATCTGTAGACTTCGTAAGACACTGGGAATGCCGGGGGTGCCTGACCGGAGGGATATTACCATACATTATTCAGCAGATTTAGCATATCCGGAATAAAAGTATACGAAAAATCAGATGGAGAGGAAACCGCAAAAGCGTTCCTCTCCGTTTTTTGTGAGTTTTCCCTCGTTGACTTTCCCCATTTTCGATAATATAATTGTACTATCCGATTTTGTACAAAAATCTGTAATGAATAGAAAACGAGGCATAAGCAAATGAAAAAACTGGAAGAATATGTAAGAAGCATCCCGGATTTTCCACAGGAGGGCATTATTTTCAGGGACGTGACGAGCGTGCTGGAGGATGCGGACGGAATGCGTCTGGCTGTCGATACGATGCAGGAGATGGTAAAGGATCTGGATTTTGACGTGATCGTGGGCGCGGAATCGAGAGGGTTTATTTTCGGGGCGCCGATCGCCTATAACGCGCATAAGCCGTTTGCGCTCATCCGTAAGAAGGGCAAGCTGCCCTGCGAGACGGTTTCGGAAGCATACGAGCTGGAATACGGCACGGCGGAAATCGAGATCCACAAAAGCTCCATTCAACCCGGTCAGAAGGTGCTGATCGTGGACGACCTGATCGCGACCGGCGGCACGACAAAGGCGATGATCCGTCTTGTGGAGCGTCTGGGCGGAGAGGTGGCAGGCATTCTGGTGCTGATCGAGCTGGCAGGCTTAAAGGGCAGAGAGGCAGTAAAAGGGTATCGTCTGGATGCGGCGATCACTTATCCGGGCAAATAATGAGCGAGTGATGTGGTAAAAGGTGTGCGCGTATGGGAATGACGGAAGAAAAAGGGAAACAATCGAATAAGACGGGACTTGTGCTGGACGATGGGCGGATCGAGAGTATCAAAGAATTTATGAGTCCGGAACAGCTTTATCAGGATCTGATCGAAAGGGTGCGCAAATATCACCCTTCTGACGATATTTCGATGATTGAGAAGGCCTATGGGATTGCAAAGAGCGCCCATGAGGGACAGGTACGTAAATCGGGAGAGCCATACATTATTCATCCGCTTTGCGTGGCAATCATCCTTGCGGATCTGGAGCTGGATAAGGAAACGATCGTGGCGGGACTTTTGCATGACGTTGTGGAAGATACCGTGATGACGACAGATGAAATCAGCAGTCAGTTCGGTCCGGATGTGGCTCTTTTAGTAGATGGGGTGACAAAGCTGCAGCATCTTCATCTGGCAGATAATTCCGGCAACAAGACGGAAGCCCAGCTGGAGATGCAGGCGGAGAATCTGCGCAAAATGTTCATGGCGATGGCAAAGGACATCCGCGTTATCATGATCAAGCTGGCGGACCGTCTCCACAACATGCGCACCCTAAAGCACATGCCCCATGAAAAGCAGATCCGCATCGCGCGGGAGACGATGGATATTTACGCGCCCATCGCGCAGCGTCTCGGTATTTCCAAGATCAAGGTCGAGTTGGATGACCTTTCGTTAAAATATCTGGAACCGGACGTTTATTATGATCTGGTCGATAAGATCGCCATGCGCAAAAGCGAGCGGGAAAAATATATCGCGAACATCGTGCAGGAGGTTTCCGACCATATCGGCAAGGCGGGGATTACGGCAAAGATCGACGGGCGCGTGAAGCATTTTTTCAGCATTTATAAGAAGATGAAAAATCAGAACAAGTCCATCGACCAGATTTACGATCTGTTTGCGGTGCGCATCATCGTGGATACCGTAAAGGACTGCTACGCGGCGCTGGGTGTGATCCATGAGATGTATAAACCGATCCCGGGACGGTTTAAGGATTATATCGCGATGCCCAAGGCAAATATGTATCAGTCGCTGCACACCACGCTGATCGGAAGCTCGGGGCAGCCCTTTGAGATCCAGATCCGGACCTTTGAGATGCACCGGGTAGCGGAATACGGTATCGCGGCGCACTGGAAATATAAAGAAGCCTCCGACGGCAAAAAGGTGGAAGCGCAGGAGGAGGAAAAGCTTGCGTGGCTGCGCCAGATCCTCGAATGGCAGCGGGAGATGTCCGACAACAAGGAATTCATGAGTATGCTGAAAAGCGATCTGGACCTGTTTTCGGACAGCGTGTACTGCTTTACCCCGACCGGGGACGTAAAGACGCTCCCGGCAGGCTCTACGCCGATCGATTTTGCCTACAGCATCCACACGGCGGTCGGGAACAAGATGATCGGCGCGCGGGTAAACGGCAAGCTTGTAACGATCGATTATGAGATCCAGAACGGCGACCGGGTGGAGGTTTTAACGTCCCAGAATTCCAAAGGCCCCAGCCGGGACTGGCTGAACGTGGTCAAGAGCACGCAGGCAAAAAATAAGATCAACCAGTGGTTTAAGCACGAGGTCAAGGAAGAGAACATCCTGAAAGGAAAAGATCTTTTCAACGCCTACTGCAAAGCGCGGGCGATCAATCTGGGCGAGATCATGAAGCCGGACTACCAGAACGCGGTCATGAAAAAATATGGCTTTATGGACTGGGACAGCGTCCTTGCGGCGATCGGGCACGGCGCGTTAAAGGAAGGCCAGATCGCGAACCGGATGCAGGAGCTTTATGAAAAGGATCATCCGAAGGTGATCTCCAACGAGGAAGTGCTGGCTGCCATTGCGGAAAACAGCGCGAAGCAGACGGCGCAGATGAAGCCCCGCAGCAAAAACGGCATCGTGGTCAAGGGGATCCATGACGTGGCGGTGCGTTTTTCCAAGTGCTGCTCCCCCGTCCCGGGAGACGAGATCGTGGGCTTTGTCACAAGGGGCAGGGGCATTTCCATCCACCGGACGGACTGCATCAACGTGCTCAATCTGCCGGAGATCGAGCGGGCGCGGCTGATCGAGGCGGAATGGGAGCAGCCGGATCAGGGCGCGCACGGCGAAAAATATGTGGCGGAGATCAATATTTTTGCCCATAACAGAAGCGGCCTTTTGGCGGACATCAGCAAAACCCTGACGGAGCGCAACATCGACATCCAGATGATGAACACGCGCACGAACAAGCAGGGCATCGCGACGCTGTCTACCGCCTTTGAGATCAGCAGCAGGGAAGAATTGAATCAGATCGTGGCGAAGCTGCGCAATATCGAAAGCGTGATCGACATCGAGCGCACGACGGGTTAAAAACCGTCCGCAGGAAACAGAGCCGGTCTGCATCGCATAAAAATCATCCGCAGGAAACAGATCTGGTCTGTATCGCATAAAAACCGTCCGCAGGACAGGGAAAGGAAATCAGGATTTTAGTGGGAACAATCAAGATCGGGCGCATGACCATCGGCGTATGCGCCACAAACACTTATTTTTTATATCGGGAACAGGAAAAAGAGGCGGTCGTTTTCGACCCGGCGGACCGGGGAGGCGATATTTTTAAGGCGCTTTCCGAACAGGGGTTCCGGATCGCAGCGATCTGCCTGACGCACGGGCATTTCGACCATATCTGGGGCGCGGAAGAGCTGCGGACGCTTTCCGGCGCGAAGATTTATGCGCTGGACGCAGAAAAAACGGTGTGCCAGGATGCGTATGTGAATATTTCCGCGCAGATGAAAAGGAAATGCACGATCGAGCCGGACGAGTGGCTGACAGACGGGCAGGAGATCACGTTTGCAGGAATCTGCTTAAAGGTGATCGCGACGCCGGGGCATACGATGGGAAGCTGCTGCTTTTACTGCAAGGAAGCGGGGCTTTTGATTTCCGGCGACACGCTGTTTGAGGAATCCGTGGGGCGGACAGATTTCCCGACCGGAAGCATGGGCAAGCTTGTGCGTTCCGTCAAAGAAAAGCTTTTTGTGCTGCCGGAGGAGACGAAGGTGTATCCGGGGCACGGGGATATGACTACGATTGGAAGGGAGAAGCAGTACAATCCCTACTGCCAGTAAACTATGATCATTGTAACGTTAAATGAAGACCGTTATGCATATGACATCCATTCCCTCGTAAAGGCCTTCTATCCGGAACAGGATGTGAAGGTTTTTGCAGAGGGGACAAAGGAAGAACAAAGCGACGCCGGGATGCCGGCGTTTTTCGTGATTTTTAAAGAAGAAGAAATCTGCGCCGGAATCACAGGAAAGACACAAAAAACGATCCGTCTGGGCGCGCCGCAGGACAAGGGTGCGGTAAAAAATGACCTAAAGCAGCTTTTATACGGGATCCTTTCCGAAGAAACGGGGAAAACGCTGCCCTGGGGGACGCTGACGGGCATCCGCCCGACGCGGCTTGCAATGCAGCTGCTGGAGCAGGGAAAAACGGCGGAAGAAGCGGACGCATATATGCGCAGCACCTATCTTTGCTCAAAAGAAAAGACGGAGCTGGCGATCGACATCGCAAAGCGCGAGAAGAAAATCCTTGCAGACATCCATTATGAGGAGGGCTACAGCCTTTATGTGGGGATCCCGTTCTGCCCCACAACCTGTCTGTACTGCTCCTTTACCTCGTTTCCGATCCGTGCGTGGAAGGACAAGGTAGATGCCTATCTTTCCGCGGTGGAAAAGGAAATTGATTTTGTAAAGGAAGCCTGCGCCGATAAGGTGCTGGACAGCGTTTACATCGGCGGGGGCACGCCGACAACGCTGGAGCCGGACGAGCTGGACCGCCTTTTTGCGAAGCTGAAGGGCACGCTGGACTGGTCGCAGGTAAAGGAGTTTACGGTAGAGGCGGGGCGCGCGGACAGCATTACGGCGGAAAAGCTGCGCGTCATGAAAAAATGGGGCGTGACGCGTATTTCCGTCAATCCCCAGACGATGAAGCAGGAAACGCTGGACGTGATCGGCAGAAGGCATACGGTAGAGCAGACGGTGGAGGCATTTTGGACGGCGCGCAGGGAAGGCTTTGACAACATCAACATGGATCTGATCCTGGGGCTTCCCGGAGAGACAAAAAACGATGTGGCAGAAACGATGCGCCGGGTAAAGGAGCTTGCGCCGGACAGCCTGACCGTCCATTCGCTGGCGATCAAGCGGGCGTCCCGGTTAAGCCAGTGGATCCTCGAAAACGGCATGGATACGCTGCACAACACGGACGAGACGATGCAGATCGCCGCCCTTGGTGCGCGGGAGCTGGGGATGGAGCCGTATTATTTGTACCGCCAGAAAAACATGTCCGGCAATTTTGAAAACGTGGGCTATGCAAAGCCCGGCAAGGCGGGCATTTACAACATCCTCATTATGGAGGAAAAGCAGTCGATCCTTGCGCTGGGCGCGGGGACGATCTCCAAGGCGGTCTATCCGGACGGGCGCATCGAGCGCTGCGACAATGTAAAGGACGTGGATCTTTATATCGAAAAGATCGACGAGATGATCGAGCGTAAGCGGAAGCTTCTGGGACTGGCGTGATAAGGGCGCAGCCGCGTCCGGCCGCAAAATCGCATTTTGTCTTGTAAAATCAAAAAAAATAGTTTAGAATCGGAAAAAGATAGAACATGAGAAAAGGAGACTGGTGAGGATGGCATTGAATAAGAAGCCTGTTACGGGGATGAAGGATATTCTGCCTGCGGAAATGCAGCTTCGGGATTACTGCATCAGCGTGATCAAGGAAACCTACGGCAAGTTCGGCTTTACGTCCATCGAAACCCCCTGCGTGGAAACGATCGGGAACTTAAGCAGCAAGCAGGGCGGCGAGAACGAGAAGCTGATTTTCAAAATTTTAAAAAGAGGCGAGAAGCTGAATCTGGAGGAAGCGAAGGAGGAGGCAGATCTGGTGGACGGCGGCCTGCGCTACGACCTGACCGTGCCGCTCGTGCGTTTTTATTCCAACCATGCAAACGAACTGCCGTCTCCTTTTAAAGCGCTGCAGATCGGCAACGTGTGGAGGGCGGACAGACCCCAGAGAGGCCGTTACCGCCAGTTCATGCAGTGCGACATCGACATTCTGGGCGAGTCGTCCAACTTAGCCGAGATCGAGCTGATTTTGGCGACGACGACGACCCTTGGAAGGCTGGGCTTTCGGGATTTTGTGATCCGGATCAACGAACGCCGCATTTTAAAGGCAATGGCTGCCTACAGCGGCTTTGCGGAAGCGGATTTTGATACGGTGTTCATTATTCTGGACAAAATGGACAAGATCGGTGAGGACGGCGTTGTAGGCGAGCTTGTAAAGAGCGGTTTTGCAGAGGAATCCGCTTTGAAATATATGGCGCTTTTTAAAGAGCTGGAAGAAAACGGCGGCAGCGTGGAATGGTTGGCAGATACGCTTAAAGATCATCTGGAGCCCGACGTGGCAAAGAGCCTGTCGGAGATCATCGAAAGCGTGCGCGCGACAAAATCCTCCGATTTTGAGATCGTATTCGATCCGACGCTGGTGCGCGGCATGTCCTATTATACGGGGACGATCTTTGAAATTTCCATTCCGCAGTTTGGCGGAAGCTGCGGAGGCGGAGGCCGCTACGATAAGATGGTGGGACGCTTTACCGGCAAGGATGTGCCCGCCTGCGGCTTTTCCATCGGTTTTGAGCGGATCATCCTTCTGATGATGGAAAACGGCTTCCAGATCCCGGATCAGCCCAAAAAGACCGCATACTTAATTGAAAAAGGCGTATCCGGCGACCGTCTCTGCGAGGTGATCGCGCAGGCGCAGGAGGCGAGAAAAGACGGCTCCCAGGTGCTGGTTGCCCGGATGAACAAAAACAAAAAGTTCCAGAAGGAACAGTTGACACAGGAAGGCTATACGGATTTTGTGGAGTTTTACAAAAATCCGATAGAAAGATAAAAGGAGAAGTGACATGGCAGAGACAATGAAAGGCTTAAAAAGAACCTGCCGCTGCGGTGAGCTGTCCGGCGCAAATGTCGGGCAAACCGTGACCGTGATGGGCTGGGTTGCAAAGCAGAGAAATAAAGGCGGCATTATTTTCGTGGATCTGCGCGACCGTTCCGGGCTGCTTCAGATCATTTTTGAAGAGTCGGACTGCGGCGCAGAAAATTTTGCAAAGGCGGAAAAGCTGCGCAGCGAGTTTGTTGTGGCGGTTGTAGGCCGCGTGGAGAAGCGTTCCGGCGCGGTCAATGAAAACCTTGCGACGGGCGACATCGAGATCCGCGCAGAGCAGGTGCGCATCCTGTCCGAAGCGCAGACCCCTCCGTTCCCGATCGAGGCAAACTCCAAGACAAAAGAGGACATCCGCTTAAAATACCGCTATCTGGATTTAAGACGGCCCGACTTACAGGAGAAGATCATTTTAAGAAGCAAAATCTGCGCGGCGTTCCGCCGGTTTTTGACGGAAGAGGGCTTTTTGGAGATCGAAACCCCGATCCTGTGCAAGTCCACGCCGGAGGGCGCAAGGGACTATCTGGTTCCCAGCCGCGTGCATCCGGGCAATTTTTATGCGCTGCCCCAGTCCCCGCAGCTGTTTAAGCAGCTTCTGATGTGCTCCGGTTACGACCGCTATTTCCAGATCGCAAAGTGCTTCCGCGACGAGGATCTGCGCGCAGACCGTCAGCCGGAATTTACGCAGGTGGACATGGAGCTTTCCTTTGTGGATATGGACGATGTGATGGACGTCAACGAAAGACTGATCTCTTATGTGTGCAAGGAGGCGATCGGTCTGGACATCCCGCTGCCGCTTCCCAGAATGAAATGGATCGACGCGATGAACCGCTACGGCTCCGACAAGCCGGACACCCGTTTTGGCATGGAGCTGGTTGACGTTTCCGAAACCGTTGCAGGCTGCGGCTTTGGCGTATTTACCTCCGCGCTGGAAAACGGCGGCTCCGTCCGCGGCCTGAACGTAAAGGGACAGGCGGCGATGCCCAGAAAGAAGATCGACGCCCTTGTGGATTTTGCAAAGGGCTACGGCGCAAAGGGGCTTGCTTATCTGTGCGTACAGGAGGACGGCTCCTACAAATCCTCTTTCGCCAAATTCATGACAGAAGAGCAGCTTGCCGCCCTCGTAGAAAAGATGGACGGACAGCCCGGCGACCTGTTGTTGTTTGCGGCGGATAAAAACAATATCGTATGGAGCGTTCTGGGCGCGCTGCGTATCGAGCTGGGCGAGCAGATGGGTCTGATCGACCACAGCAAATTCAATTTCCTCTGGGTCGTTGAATTCCCGCAGTTTGAGTACAGCGAGGAAGAGGAACGTTATGTTGCCATGCACCATCCGTTCACGATGCCGATGGAGGAGGATCTTCCCCTTCTTGAGACAGACCCGGGCAAGGTGCGCGCAAAGGCTTACGACATCGTATTAAACGGCGTTGAGTTAGGCGGCGGCAGCGTCCGTATTTTTCAGGATGACGTTCAGGAGCGCATGTTTGCGGCGCTGGGCTTTACAAAGGAGCGCGCGCAGGAGCAGTTCGGCTTCCTTTTGGATGCGTTCAAATACGGCGTTCCCCCGCACGCGGGACTGGCGTACGGCCTCGACCGTCTGTGCATGCTTTTGACCGGCGCAGACAGCATCCGCGAGGTGATCGCGTTCCCGAAGGTAAAGGACGCGTCCTGCCTGATGACGCAGGCTCCCAACGTGGTGGACGAAAAGCAGCTGGAGGAGCTTGGAATCGAAATTTCCGAAACAAACGAGCAGGAATAAACCGCGCTTTGCCAAAAAGATTTAATAAAAATTAAGATTTTCATTAAAAAAGAAATCGTTTCCGGTGTTATGCTGATCGTAAGAGCAAAATGACGGGAGCGATTTTTTTTATGAGGCGGGAACAACCAAAGAGGATACAGGAAAACGAACTGGACATATTGTGGACGGAAAAGAAGCCAGACCCTCAAAGAAACCGGGCGCGGGCGGCAGCGCGCCGCCGGAAACGGCGCAGGCAGCGGCGCATCCGCCTTGCAGTGTGCGCGTTTCTGGCAGTCCTGTGCGCAGCCGGGCTTACAGCAGGCGTCTGGAAGCTGACAGGGCTGATATGGGGACGGGCAGGAGGAGAAACGGCGGCGATGCGGCAGGAGGAGAGGCTGATCCGGCACAATGACTCGGAAAAGCCCGAGATCGTGCAGGATTTTCTGACACCGAATGAATTTTCAAGGCCGCAGGAGGTGCTTCCCGAGGTGACGGAGCTGTTTGTCCACTATACGGCAAATCCCGGCACGAGCGCGCAGCAGAACAGAAGCTATTTTGAAAATCTGGGAATCACCGGGGAAACGTCCGCGTCGGCGCATTTTGTGATCGGCTATGACGGGACGATCATCCAGTGCCTGCCGCTGACGGAGATCGGCTATGCGGTAAAGGAGCACAACTACAATTCCATTTCCATCGAATGCTGTTATCTGGATGAGGACGGGAAATTTACCGACGAGACCTACGACGCGCTCATCTCCCTGCTGGGGTGGCTGATGCGGGAATACGATCTGGGCATATCGGACGTAAAGCGCCATTATGACGCGGGCGGCAAGCCCTGCCCGCTGTATTATACGGAGCACCCGGAGGAGTGGGAGCGGCTGAAGGAGGATCTGGAAGCGTATATTATGAAATAAAAATTCCAATAACGGGTTTCGCAGAAAAAAAGTTTGTGCTAAAATAAGACCGCGCAAAGCAGGGGGCTTTCGGAGAGCTTTTCCTGCGGTGCAGTCTGATAAAAATGCCGCTGTGCGGCGGAAAGAGGTTAAAAATGAGCATCAGAATCGGAATTTTAGGATATGGGAACCTTGGCAGAGGCGTGGAGAGCGCCATCGCGCATAACGCAGATATGGAGCTTGCGGCGGTATTTACGAGACGCAGCCCGGAGAGCCTTACGATCCGCACAAAAGGGGCAAGGGTGCTGGCGGCGGACGCATTAAAAGAAATGCAGGATGAGATCGACGTGCTGGTTCTGTGCGGCGGCAGCGCTACGGATCTGCCGGTCCAGACACCGGAATACGCTTCCCTGTACAATGTGGTGGACAGCTTTGACACGCATGCAAGGATCCCGGAGCATTTTGCAAATGTGGACGCAGCAGCGAAGGCTGCCGGGAAAGTGGCGGTGATCTCCTGCGGCTGGGATCCGGGCATGTTTTCCTTAAACCGCCTGTACGCAAACTGCGTGCTGCCGGACGGCGCTGATTATACCTTCTGGGGCAAGGGCGTAAGCCAGGGGCATTCGGATGCAGTGCGCCGGATCAAGGGCGTAAAGGACGCGAGACAGTATACGATTCCCGTCCCGGAGGCGCTGGAGGAAGTCAGAAGCGGCAAAAATCCGGAGCTGACCACGAGGCAGAAGCATACGAGAGAGTGCTTTGTGGTGGCAGAGGAGGGCGCAGATCTTGCCGGAATCGAAAATGAGATCAAGACGATGCCCAACTATTTTGCAGATTATGATACGACGGTGCACTTTATTACCGAGGAAGAGATGAAGCGCGACCACAGCGGGCTTCCCCACGGCGGCTGCGTGATCCGCACGGGCACGACCGGCATGGACAACGAGCATAAGCATGTGATCGAGTACAGCTTAAAGCTGGATTCCAACCCGGAGTTTACCGGCTCTGTCATCGCAGCGTACGCGCGCGCGGCATACCGGATGAACAAGGAAGGGATGACAGGCTGCAAGACCGTATTTGACGTGGCTCCCGTATACCTTTCGGCAAAGAGCCCGGAGGAGCTTTACGCGCATCTGCTGTAAAAAGCGTGCGCTTTGGCTGCCGTAAGAAACAGATTACCGAAGGAAACGGAGCTGCTGTAAAAAAGGGCGCCGTCAGGAAACGGGCCGCTGACAGGCATGGCGGGAAGGGGGACTTTTGAATGGACAAAAGAAGAAAAAGGCGGGCGCGCAGGCAGAGGGAACTGCTGTATGTGCTTATACCTGCGGCAGTTCTGGCAGCGGCGGTCATTGCGCTGGCAGCAGCGCTGCTGATCAAAAACAGCAAAGAAACGCCGGCAGGCGCAGCAGTACAGACGGCGGAAGGGACGGACCGGGACGGGCAGACAGAAGCTGCAAAGCAGGGCGATGCTTCGGAGGATGCAGACAGTACGGAGACGGCAGAGACTTCGGAGAGCCAGAACAGCGGGGATGCGCAGGAAGCGCCGGTGCAGAATATGGCGGCGGAAGTGGGCAGCATGGACGATGAAGAGGATCCGCAGGCTTCTTCCAATATGGAGGGAGGAAGCCAGACCGGCGCGGCGGTGGACGTGAGCAAAGTAGCGGCTTCCGAAAACGAGACGGCGGAGGCGACGCTCGGCATCGACGTATCCAAATATCAGGGGACGATCGACTGGGAGCAGGTAGCGGCTTCCGGCGTGGATTTTGCGATGATCCGGGTCGGATACCGTGCAAAATCCACGGGGATCTTATATGAAGATCCGGGCGCGCGCTACAATTTGCAGGAGGCGAATGCCAACGGCATCCAGACGGGGGCGTATTTTTTCTCGTCTGCGGTAACGCAGGAGGAGGCAAGGGAAGAGGCAGAATGGGTGGCGAGCTTTATCGCCAAGTATAAGATTACCTATCCGGTTGCCTACAACTGTGAGGATTTCCAGTCTCCGGACAGCAGGCAGAACGGGCTTTCGGCAGAGGAGCGGACGCAGATCGCCTGCGCGTTTCTGGACACGATCGCGGCAAAGGGCTATACGCCGATGTTTTATGCTTCCCGCAATGAGATGGAGCAAAATGCCCAGTGGAATATGGATACATTGGGAAGCCGCTACAAGGTGTGGGTTTCCCAGTATCCCGAAAAGCCCTTCCCGGAAACGCCAAAATCCAGTTACAGCGGGGCGCATGAGATGTGGCAGTATACGAGCAAGGGACAGGTGGCGGGCATCCGCGGAAACGTGGATGTAAACGTGGCGTATTTCGGATACAGTCAGGAGGCGGAGGCAAAGGACAGAAATCCGGCGCAGATCGTGGAGGCAAACCCGGAGGTGGGCATGCGCTTTACGGAAGTGGATGAAACGGTTACCGCAAAGGATGCGACGAATCTGCGGAATCTGCCGACGACGGAAGGCAGTACGGTCGTTTATCAGCTCAAAAACGGCGAAACGGTACAGCGGACAGGCGTTGGCTCAAACGGCTGGGACAGGGTCATTTATAACGGGCAGCGGCTGTATGCGGTGCACAGCTTTTTGACGACGGATCTGGATGCGCAAAAACCGGCGGAGCCCAAACAGCCATCGGACAGCCAGCCGTCCGATGGCACCGGGGAAAACGGGACAGGCGGCACGGGGCAGGATGCAGCGTCCGGCGCGCAGACGAGCCAGGCAGGCGGACTGACCTTTCAGGCGGTCAATGAAGCGGTAACTGCGCGGGATAAGGTCAACCTGCGGGATCAGCCCAGCACGGAAACGGGTAAGATCGTCGGGACGCTCCGCTACGGCGAGGCGGTGGTGCGGACCGGCATCAGCGGTTCCACGGATACGGGATGGTCGAGGCTGGAAGTAAACGGTCAGGTCGTATATGCGTCCTCCCGCCTTCTGGCAACGAGCATGGATTACAAAGAAAAGGAAAAGCCCACGCCGGAAAATCCCGAGGCGGGCATGCGCTTTGTGGCAGCGTCGGGCACGGTAAAGGCAAAGAGCGGAGAGACAAATCTGCGGACGCTTCCGACGACGAACGAGCCTTCTGCGGTAGTGGCACAGCTGACCGGGGACACGACGGCGCAGCGGATCGCGGTGGATCCGGACAAGGGCTGGACGAAGCTGTCCTATAACGGACAGACCGTGTATGCGGTAAGCAGCTACCTGACGGTGACGGAATGAACGCGATGGAAAAAAACGCAGCAAAAAAGGCTGTGACAGAAAAGACCGCGGCAAAAAGGATCACGGTGTATGTGGCGGATATACGGCCGCTTTATGAAGAAAGGCTGCTGGAAAAAGCCTATGCGCTGGCAGATCCCGCGCGGCGGCAGAAGGCGGACGGATGCGCTTCGTTAAGGCGGCGTGCAGAATGTCTGGCGGCAGGGCTTTTGGCGGATGAGGCAAAGCGGCGGCACGGCTACGGGGGCTGTCCCATCTGCTTTACGGAAAGCGGGCAGCCCTATCTGGACGTTCCTCCCGGACAAAAAAAGGCGTGGATCAGTATTTCCCATTCGGGGGACTATGCGGCGTGCGCCATCGGAACCTGCCCGGTTGGCGTGGATCTTCAAAAAAAGGTTCCCCTCCGGGACAGGATCGGGACGCGCTTTTTTGCGCCCGGCGAAAGACAGGATACGCAGGATGCGCTGGATCAGGAGGATTTCCTGCGCCGTTTTACGGCAAAGGAAGGCTATATGAAGCTGACCGGGGCAGGAATGGCGCTGGGATTTCGCCGGCTTTTTGTAAATCTGGATGAAAGGATCGTATTTGAGACAGAACATCCGGAGAAAAAGGCGCGGTTTCTGGAATGCTGCGCGCCGGCAGGGTATTTTTTGACGGTGTGCTTTGCGCCCGGAGAGCAGGGCGGAATGTTTCCCCTCCTTTAAGAATATAGATAGGCATGGAATGGAAGGAGGGACAACAGATGGAGATGGAAAATCCAAGGCAGGGGCGCTGCCCGTCGGCGGCGCTTGTTCTGGCAAAATGTTTACTGGCAGCGTATCTGGCAACAGGGGGCTGCCTTCTTTTGCTTGCGCTTTTATTGTACCGGCTCCAGCTTTCGGAAGCGGCGGTCAATATCGGCGTCATTCTCATTTATGCGCTGGTCTGTTTTCTGGGCGGCATTCTTGCCGGAAAAGCCATGGGGGAGCGGCGCTTTTTCTGGGGATTTCTGGAAGGGGCGCTCTATTTTGGCGTGCTGGCGCTGCTGACTTTATTAGTCAATCACGGCTTTCGGGATGTGGGCAACCATTTTTTTACGACGCTTATGATCTGCGCGGGCAGCGGGATGCTGGGCGGAATGGTAAGCTGAAGGGGCGGCGCGCCCTGCCCGGCGGCATTTTGGCGTTTCATGCGCAATAAATGTCCTTTCATGCGCAATAAGTGTCGTTTCATGCAGAAAAGATTGACGCGGGGGGGGGTAAATATATAATAAAATAAGCGGAACGGAAAGTACGCAGCAAAAGAGAATGCCGCCTGACGGAAGGGGGAAACCTTCCGGAAAGGCAGGATGAGGAGGGGACATGAAGAAGAAAAAAACGGGGGAGAAGCCCGCAAAAAAGTCCGGGAAAACCCTTGGGAAAACCTCCGGAATGTGGGGAAACTTTGTATTCTGGACAAAACGGATCTGGGATAAGTCGCCGCTTTTTGTATGCCTGTATGCGGCAGAGATCCCGGTCTGGGTGGGGATCTACCTGCTGGATGCGTATTTGCCGTCGGTTCTGGTAGCGGACGTGACAGCGGGAAAAAGCGTCGGGGCGGTGGCAGGGCGGCTGCTTATCGTGGGCGGGATGCTGGCGGCATTCCATGTGGCGCAGGACTGGCTTCAAAAGACAGAGGAGCTAAAGAGCAGCCGGATCAGGAGGGCGAATGCGGAGGAACTGATCGGGGCTGCCATGGACGCGGAATACAAAAAGATCGAGACGCCGGATTTTCAGAATGAATTTATGAAGCTGCAGCAGATGCATCTGTGGTCGGGGACTTATACGGATGATTTCCTGCGCATGGCGGGGCGCGTGGTGATGGCGCTGATCAGTCTGGTTTTGTTTTCCGGGATGCTTTCGGGGCTGTCGCCGTGGATCATGGTGCTGATCGTTCTGAGCGCGCTGTTTGCCTATGCGGTTGGCGTTTATGGAAAGCGCTGGGAAAGCAGGCACTGGCATACGTGGTGGGAGCTGGATTTAAAGATGGAATATCTGGGGCGAAATTTAAGCTCCTATGAAGCGGCGAAGGACGTGCATCTTTATAATATGGCGCCGTGGCTGAAAAAGCGCTATGACAAAGAATTAAAGCAGCGTCTTCGTTATACGGTCAGAATGCAGGCGAATTATTACATGATGGGCGCCGCCCATGCGGCAGCGTTTGCCTTATGCCAGGGCGTTTCGTGGCTGTATCTGGTTTTTTGCGTGACAGAGGGCAGGATCGATGCGGCGCAGTTTGTTTTGTATGCGGGGATCACGGTGCGTTTTATGGACATGGTAAACTGCGTGATTTATAACCTCAGGAATTTCCACGAAAAGGCGCTGTATGTGGAAGAGCAGAGGAAGCTGGAGGCTCTTTTGGAAAAAGAGGATGAGAGCGGGAAGGAGGAGCTGACGCTTGCCGCAAAAGAGGGGCAGGCGTCCGTTCTTCCCGTGATCGAGTTTCGGAATGTGGGCTTTTGCTACGAGGGAAGCGATGCGCCCGTGCTGCAGGGGATAAACCTGACGCTTCATCCCGGCGAAAATCTGGCGCTGGTCGGCTTAAACGGCGCGGGAAAGACGACGTTTATCAAGCTTTTGTGCGGGTTTTACGATCCGACGGAAGGGGAGATCCTGATCAATGGCACGGACAGGAGACGCTATACGAGGGCGTCGTGGTTTCGGTGTTTTTCCGGCGTATTTCAGGAAACGGGATTTTTCCCCATGTCCCTGCGGGAAAATATCGCGCCCGGAGAAAAAATTGATGAGGCGCGCTTACAGGAGTGCCTGCGGATCGCGGGGATGGAAGAAAAGCTTGCATCTCTTCCGGCAGGGGAGGACACGTTGTTTGGCGCGGGCATTTTAAACGGGGCGGCGGATTTTTCCGGCGGGGAGATCCAGAAACTGATGCTGGCGCGCGCCCTTTATAAAAGGGCGGCAATCCTCGTGCTGGACGAGCCGACCGCGGCGCTTGACCCGATCGCGGAAAGCGGGATGTACGAAAAATATCACGAGCTGTCGGCGGGCAAGACGACGGTATTCATATCTCACCGTCTGGCGAGCACGCGCTTCTGCGACCGGATCCTTTTGCTGGAAGAGGGGCGGATCACCGAAGAGGGCACCCACGGGGAGCTTTTGAAAAGGAACGGGAAATATGCGCAGATGTACCGCGTGCAGAGCAAGTATTATGAGCAGGCAGAAGCCGGTCTGGAAGGGGAGGTGGTACTGTGAAGCAGAAATGGAAGACCTTTGCGCGCGCGATGGGGTTTGTGCGAAAAGACGTGCCGGGCATCTGGACGATGACCCTTGTGACGGCGGCAGGGGAGGCGGTTTATCCGTATATTTATATTTTCTTTTCTGCCCGGATCCTGT
>URRW01000016.1 GCA_900550285.1 uncultured Lachnospiraceae bacterium | reverse complement strand
GATGAGGAAAACCTCATTTTAACTTGTACTAAATCTTGACATAGGACCATTTTTTTACCTGAATTATTCATGAGCAAATAAAAATGCTCATAATTACTAAATCTTATTCCGGTTCTTTCGAAAGAAATCAAAATTGTGTGTAATGAGGGAATCGTCTGATCTTTTGGTAAGATAATCGAGCGATTCCCTCATTGTTTAAGAATAATAAATAAGTTAATATTTCAATCCACATTTAATGAAGTATTAAATGTCCTATACAAATTTATCATACATTTAAGAAAATGTAAAAATATTTGTTTTATATTTCTCGAAATTATCCTTGTACTTTTTATAGGAAAGTAGTAGTATTAATAAATAAATTAATGAAGAAATTATGAAGGGAGGAAATTATAACCATGCAGAAAAAGGTATATCAAATCGCAATGGAAATCGCGGGACCGACTGCGATTTTCAGTCGCCCGGATTCAGGAGATTCACCTACTAGTTATCCGGTTCCCACTCCGTCTGCGATTAGAGGGATATTTGAATCGATTTTGTGGGGGCCGGATATCAGAATTGTCCCGACTGTAGTAGAGGTTTGTGCACCGATTCAATACTATTCTTATGTGACGAATTACGGGGGACCATTGAGAGCGAGCAAATCTATACAAAAGGGTACCAATTATCAGCTTTATGCAACGGTACTTATAGATGTTTGTTATAGGCTTTATGCAAATGTGGAGATCAATCATCATAAGCGGAATCTTCCCCAAAGGGCATTGGAATGGGATCGGAAAACAACATCGCCTGGGCATGCCTATCAAGAAATATTCAACCGTCGTTTAAAGCGGGGACAGGCATTTTCGATTCCTGTGTTAGGCTGGAAGGAATTTACACCTTCTTATTTTGGACCATTTCGAACAGAGACAGAAGTGTATACAGAACTTCCTGATATCATAATTCCCTCTATGTTAAAGGAAGTCTTTCCGTATGGTTATCGCTCTTCTTATGATGCAGTTTACAGTCAGGCGTTGAGAATTCATAAGGGACGTCTGGAATTTCCGCAGGAGGGGGATGATAAATGATCAATGAATTGTATCAGCTAACCAAGGCAATGGAGCAAGCCAATATTGTTGCGGAGCATACTCATCCTAAGTATAAACCGATTCCCAAAGTTACAAAAAAAGCTCCCTGTGTGCAGATTATTTTGGAAAATGGACAGATTTATAAAATTAAAAGTCTTACAGCAGAACAGGCATCCGAGATCAGAAAGTACGGAACGAATCAGGGGACATTTCCGGCATTAAATCTGGCACCGCTTTATCGACTGACAGATGAATTGGAAAAAAAGAAGATTTCAGAGTTGATGGATGGAAAAACAGCAGAATTTAATGTGGAAGAAATTAGAAGTTTCTGCAGAGAGAATAACTGGGGAAAGAAATTTAGAAATAAATACCGGATCAGTATGCAGGAAATTCCTCGAGAAATGTCAGAACTGTTTTTTAAAACAGGAATTCCTTTTTCTTCTTTGCAGCAGTTGATCGGGGAGACGGATGCCTTTTCAGATGCAGATCATCTGCACAGTGCGCTGCAGGAGCAGGTATTTGCATTGCTGGAGCAAAAAATAGAGATTCGATTTTTACTACAGATTTTATTCCATCTGGGGAAAAAAGAAAAAGATGCGGAAGATGATTATGGTACATTGTCTGTTGTAATGAACTGCAGGCAGTTGATCAAGGACGGATGTTCAACTGCGGCAGCCAACTTTACCAATATGCTGAATAAAAAACTGATGGAGGCAGATGAAGCGGCGAAGGATGAGAGCGGGAAAATGGAGGTGGATGCATTTGGAAATATGTTTATGCCTCTTGAAGAACCGATGCCAACTGTAAAATTGGCGGCGGGTTTTGAAGTATCTCTTAGGACGATGTTTCGCGGACAGCCATGTCAAAGCCGTTACGGAAGAGTAGAAAATGCTACATATCCAATATCAAAAGAGATGCGTTTTAAGTTACAGGCGGCTTTGGCGTGGATGAGCGATGAGGAGCATAAAGAGATTACCTGGATCAGTATAGATAAGGATGAAGTATTGTTTGCATATCCGGAAACTTTGCGGCAAAATAAATTCAGTTTTGTTAGTTTTTTCAAGCACCCCGGTAATGTGAAAAAAGAGGAAGAAAATGCAGCGGAAAAGAGGCGGAGGAATAAAGGAGGATTTGAGGCAGCTGCAAAAGTATTTGTTGAAGAACTAAAGAAGACAAAGGAGCCGGGAACAGATCCTGTGTCAGAACGGATTCAATATTTTGTTTTACGAAAATTAGATAAAGCCAGAACAAAGGTTGTCTATGCCTACAATATATCTTCGGGAGATATAGAGCGGCGCAGTGAGCAGTGGGCAGCGGGATGTAAAAATATTCCGAGATTTGTATTCGGAAATCCATGGACTTTGTATCCACTGGAAGTTTCAGGGGTATTGAATCAGATTTGGAGACAGGACGGAAAGCTATCTACAGATAAGTTTAAGCCATTTCCGTGTTATCATGGGATACAGTTGCTTTTTGAAGAAGAGAAGGGAATGGTGCAACGAGATTTGTTTTTACTGGTAAGAAATATAACAAATCTGGCACCGTATTTGGGAAGAGCAGGAATTTCCAGACAGCAGTATGATAAAACGGATTTTATAATGCTGCGGGAGCTGCAGAAAATATTGGCATTAATGGGACTGTTTTTATATCAGCTAGGAATCAGAAAGGAGAAGTATATGCAGGAATTTCCATATTTGTTTGGACAGCTGCTGCAGGTATCAGATGCATTGCATGAGATGTACTGCAGAGTTGTACGGGATAATGATATTCCGAATACATTAGTAGGAAGCGGAATGTATATTATGGGAGCGGAGCAGCCATATAAAGCATTGGGAATATTAGGGGATCGGATGAATCCCTATATTGCATGGGCAAAGACTTGTGTCTTAAAAGGAGTTAAAGTAACGGAAAAAGAAAGAGAGCGTGTGAGAGAATATCTTTCTTTATACGGAAATATTGCCGCACAGTTGAAAGAGGTTTGGAGCGGACAGATTCGATTTAATGAAGAAGAAAAGGCACAATATTTTATTGGATATTTAGCAGAGCTTCCAAAGCAAAAGGAAGCGGAAGAAACACGAATTGAAAATCAGAGTGAAAATTCAGAGAATATTCAGGAAAGTAATTTATAAAAAGATGAGGAGGAAAGCAGTATGGCAAACGAATTAAAGAGGGCAACCGGTTTATTAATAATTGAAGTGGTGAATTCTAATGCAAATGGGGATCCGGATCGGGAATCTGATCCGCGTCAGAGGCCGAACGGGCTGGGAGAGATTTCTCCGGTATCATTTAAACGGAAATTAAGAGATTTGTTGGAGGATTCTTCATCCCCCTTTTTTCAAAGTCTTCCTGAAAAATTTAAAGCGAATGCAGAACATTATCAGATCTTAGAACATCGGGGACGGGATCGTGCTGCGATTATGAAGGAAATGACTTCAGGGGGGGAGTTGACAGAATTTGGACAGGAGAAGTTTTTAGAAAGTCCATTTGTGAAAAAATACTGGGATGCCAGAGTGTTTGGAAATACTTTTTTAGAGAAAAATGGAAATAAGGGTTATATTAAGACGGGAGTTGTTCAGTTTGGTGTAGGAATATCGATTTCTCCTATCGATATTGTGAGGCAGACAAATACGAGTAAAGCGGGGGTTCAGGAAGGCAAAAATGCAGGTATGGCCCCATTGGCATTTCGGGTGGTGGAACATGGCGTTTACTGTATGCCGTTTTTTGTAAATCCCAATTATGCCAATAAGAGTGGATGCACGGCAGAAGATATTGAGCTGCTGAAGCTTTTAATCCCTCATGCATATGATATGAATCGATCAGCCATTCGTCCGGATGTCCGTCTGCGTCATGCCTGGTATATTGAACACAAACATTTGTTGGGAAGCTGTCCGGATTATATGCTGTTGGAGGCTCTGACACCGGAACGAATCGGAAATGCTTCTGACCCCTCTCAAAACTGGAGGGATTATCAGGATAAAACTGGGCTTCCAGAAGAATTGCTTGGCAAGATAGATCGTATTGTAGATCTGGTGAATCTATGAGTGAAACTTATCTGGCACACAGCGCAAAAAATGAGTATCCAGCTCAAAGCTATGCGGATCATGTAAATGGAACAATCGAAAAAGCTTTGCATAGCGCAAAGAAAATGGCTGAATATTGTGTGCGGGATGAAGGGCAAATTGAAAATATCGTAAGGTTTGCAGCAGAATATCATGATCTGGGAAAACTAAACGGGGAAAACCAGAAGGTATTGCATCAACAAGGAGAAAAAAAGCATCATTTGCCGGTCAATCATGTGGATGCCGGTGCTGCATTCATGAAACAGGCAGGACATGATGCAATGGGTTCTTTGGTGTTGATATATTCGCATCATCAAGGCCTTCCTAATATTGAGGAAGAAGAAAATAGGTCTGAGGAGGCATGTTTCCGATCAAAAGAACGGGTGGTCAGAGATGTAACGGATGCGGAGCTAGAGCGGCTGCTCAGGCTTCATCGAAGCTTGATTCCGGAGCGGTTTGTGCATGCTCAGGAATATTACGAAGGTGATTTTTCGGTATTTTTACGAATGGTCTTTTCGTGTCTGACAGATGCGGATCATTCTGATACGGCAGGTATTTACGGGCAGAGGCTGAAAGAGGAAAAAGTGCCCGAACTGCTTCCAGAGCTTCGATTAGAGTCTTTAGATGATTATGTGAATACTCTTCGAAGAAAAGAAAAAAGCAGACGTAATGAACTTAGGATGGAGATGTATGAAGCGTGTAAAAATTCTGAGTCTAAAGAAGGAATCGTTTTTCATGATGGACCGGTGGGATCTGGAAAAACTACAGCGGTGATGGCATTTCAACTGCGGCGGGCGATGGAAACTGGTGCACGTCATATTTTTGTGATTTTACCATATACGAATATCATTTCGCAATCCGTGAAGGTTTACAGAGAGGCACTTGTATTGCCGGGAGAGAATCCGGAAGAAGTTGTTGCAGAATTACATTGTAAAGCTGACTTTCAGAGCAAGGATACAAGATATCTGAATGCTCTTTGGAGAGCTCCGATCATTGTTACGACAGCCGTTGCATTTTTCGAAACGTTAAGTTCTAATCGCGCAAGTACGTTGAGACGTCTTCATGAACTGCCGGGAAGCGTTATTTTTGTGGATGAGGCTCATGCTGCACTGCCTTTGAAGCTGATGCCGCTTGCATGGCATTGGATGAAAATACTGGAAGAGGAATGGAGCTGCAGCTGGATATTGGCTTCCGGGTCTCTGGTTCGGTTTTGGGAAATTTCTGAATTAGTTGGAAATGAAACAAAACAAATTTCAGAAATGGTATCTGGAAATCTTCGCCAGGCTTTGGTGGGATATGAAAAAAATAGAGTTCAGTTTTGCTGGAATCCTGCCGCTCAAAGTCGAGAAGGGTTGGCCGAGTGGGTAATGAATATGCCGGGGCCAAGGATTTTGATTATGAATACAGTACAAAGTGCTGCTGTAATTGCTGATGATATATGCAAAAAATATGGAAAAGAGAAGGTAGAGCATTTATCAACGGCATTGCTGCCAGCAGACCGGGAAAAAACGATACAAACCGTGGAAATGCGTTTGAGGGAGCAAGAAGATACAGATTGGATTTTGGTAGCAACATCTTGCGTGGAAGCAGGTGTGAATTTTTCGTTTCGCACAGGATTTCGTGAAACGGCTTCTCTGCTTTCGCTGCTGCAGACAGCAGGACGGATAAATCGAAATGGGACATTTGAGAAAGCTCAGATGTGGAGCTTTCGGATGCAGGATGATAATATGATGACATTAAATAGAGATGTATCAATAAGTGCCGAAGTTTTGGAAGAGTATTTTGAGACCGGATGTGAGATTACACCGGAATTAAGTACAACAGCCATTCAGGATGAGTTAAAAAAAGGAGTTTCTTTAAAAAGAGCGATACAGGAGTTAGAGGAGGCAGAAAGCAGTTGTGATTTCCCAAAAGTTGAGAAGGAGTTTTGCGTGATTGAGAATGACAGCATAACAGTTGTGATTCATGAAAATTTGGTGGAGCAGATCAAACTTGGATACGGAAGCTGGCGGGATATTCAGAAGTATTCAGTTTCAATTCATAAGAATAAAAAAAATAAATGGGGAATAAGACAAATTGCAGATGATGTTTACCAATGGACGCTTCCGTATGACTCTTTTCTGGGGTATATGGCAGGTGTGCTAAAACAAGAGAAAATTGCCATAAACGGGAGGAACCACGATGGATGCAATGGAAGCCTTTCTTGCCTACGCAGGCAGATATGATGCGGACAATACGAAAATTCATTTAAAGATCGTCCACACGCAGGCGGTGGATGCGGTCATGGAGCGGCTGTCCGGCAGTCTGGGGCTGGATGCGAGGATGCGCAGGCTGGCACATTTGTGCGCAGTGTACCACGACATCGGCAGATTTGAGCAGCTAAAGCGTTACGATACGTTTCTGGATCATCTGAGTGTGGATCACGCGCAGTTGGGCTGCGAGGTGCTTAGAAGCGGCGGATTTCTGGACGGGCTGCCCGAAAAGGACAGGCAGATGGTGCTGACGGCGGTTGCCAACCACAACCGCCTGGCGATCGAAGACGGGCTGGATGAAGAAACGCTTCTCCTGTGCCGGATGATCCGGGACGCGGACAAGTGCGATATTTTCCGGGTGTTTGCGGAGGAAGATCCGAAGGATACAACCGGGGTTTCTGCCGGGGAAGCGGGGCAGGAGAAGATTTCGGATGCGGTTTATGAAAGCCTGACGGCGCGCCGGTGCGTGAAAAAAGAAGACCGGGTAAGCGGGCTGGACGTCTGGGTGAGCTTTTTCGGGTTTTTGTATGATCTGAATTTCCCGGAGAGCCTGCGGATCGTGCGGGAACATTCCTATTACAAAAAGCGGTTTGAGGAGCTGAAAATTGAGGACGGGGAGACGCGCCGCAGAGCAGAGACGATCCTTGCGGAAGCGGAAGCCTATATGGATGAGATGGAGCGGAATTGGAGGAAAAACGGATGAATTTTTATATGCCGACAAGGGTTTACAATGAAAAAGACTGCGTGCGCAGGCACAGTCAGGAGCTGGCGGCGCTGGGGAGCAGGGCGCTGATCGTTACGGGCAGGCATTCCTCCCGGATAAACGGTTCTCTGCAGGACGTGGAGGCAGCGCTTATCCGGGAAAAAATCCCATATGCGGTGTTTGACGAGATCGAGGAAAATCCGTCGGTTGACACGATAATGCGCGCCCGCGCGGTCGGGATTTCAGAAAGGGCGGATTTTGTGATCGGCGTGGGCGGGGGATCCCCGATGGACGCGGCAAAAGCGATTGCATTGATGATCGCCAATCCCGACAGGGATGAAAGGCTTTTATATGAGGCGGCAGAAACATCGCCGGAGGGACCGGTTTACCCGGCGCTTCCGGTAGCGGCGGTTCCGACGACTGCCGGGACAGGCTCGGAGGTAACGCCCTATGCGATCCTGACAAGAAACGTACTGCCGGAGGTGGTGCTTTCCGCGGTTCCGCAGGCAGGCGCGCAGGATGCGCTGGCACATCTGGGAAAGCATACGAAGCAGGGCATCAGCCACCGGATCTTTCCGGCGCTGGCGCTGGTGGATACGGCATATCTCCAGACGGCGTCCCGCAGCGGCTGTGTGAACACGGCTGTCGATACGCTGGCGCATCTGGTAGAAAGCTATCTGAACACGAACGCCACGGCGTATAGCCGGGATTTTGCGGAGATGGGACTGCGGATCTGGGCGCAGGTGAAGGACAGGCTGCTTTCCTATGAAATCGGCGAGGAGGAACGGGAAGCGCTGATGCACGCCTGCACGCTGGGCGGGATCGCAATTTCCCATACGGGAACGAGCCTGCCGCACGGGCTCAGCTACACCGTGACGTGCGAGCTGGGCACGCCCCATGGAAAGGCGGCGGCGATATTTTTGCCGGGCTTTTTAAAAAATTACGGGGATCAGGAAGCGGCGCAGCGGGTGCTTTCGCTTCTGGGCTTTGGCAGCGCGCAGAGCTTTTCGGAATATGTGCGGGCGCTGCTTGGCGAGACAAAGCTTTCGCAGGAACTGTGGGAGCAGGCGATGGACGACCTGCTGGGAAATCCGGCGAAGCTGAAAAATTATCCGTTCCAGCTTGACCGGGAAAAATTAAACCGCCTGCGCCCGGAAAGCGTCTGAACAAAGAAAAGGCAGGGCAAAGCGGTCAGTGGAACCGCCGGAATTCCAGCGGCGTCCTGCCGGCTGCTTTTTTGAACATGGCGATAAAATGGCTGGCGTCCGAAAAGCCGACGCGCCCGGCGATCTCCTGAATTTCAAGGCGCGGATAGGTCAGCAGAAGCTCCTTTGCGCGGCTGATGCGGCAGGATGTGAGGTATTCGTACACGGAGCAGCCTAAAAAACGCCGGAAAAGCCGGGAAAGATACTGGGGCGTCACATAGACGGTGCGGCTTAATTCATCGACGGTGACGGGGCTGCTGTAATGAGTTTCGATCTGTTCTACTATCGGAGCCACATAACGCAGATACAGCGGGTCTTCCAAAAGGGACTTATCCGCAAGCCCGTCAACGAACTGCAAAAGAAGCTGGTAGCAGTCGAGGGAAAGCTCCTGCGTGTTTAAGGGCGGATTTTCATACTTGTGCGTGGCATGGCGGATCATTTCCCCGATGCGCGCGCCCTGCTCTTTTTCGATAAAGATGGTCGGCCTGTTTTTTAAGATCCGGGGGATGCTTCCCTCGACCGTCCCCGTAAAGGTGGCGAAGCAGGTAAGCCATTGCGGCGTGCGGGCGGAATAGGAATGACGGATGGAGGGAGCGATCAAAACCCCCTCGTTTTCATGTAAAAAAAAGCTTTTTCCCTGAATGGTAATGCGCCCGCAGCCACTGACGGTCTGCAGGTAATGATAGAGCGGATGCCCGTCGGGGCGGGAGGTCGCCTCCTGAACCCAGTCGGTTCCGATGGATTCAAAAATAAACGGTTCCCGGACGGGACTGTTTGTAAAATAAATCGGCATGCTGTCTCCTGTTGCTGTGCCGGGGATGCACAGTTTCAAAATGTTATATTTTTCGGTCATACTTATTATACAACAGACCGGGATTTTCTACTATAATAAAAAGCAATAGTTCAGGACGGCATGACAAAGTTCCAAAACAGCCGTTAAAGGAGGAGCTGCAAGGCGATGAAAGTGGAAAAATTTTATGAGGATCTCCACACGCTGCATGTGGGCACTGTGGATAACCGGTGCTGGTATGTACCGAGATGTGGAGAAGGTGTGGAAAGTCAGATGCTTTTGAGCGGAAACGACTGGAAATTCGGTTATTTTCCGAGCGTGGAGGCAGTGCCGGAGCGTTTCTGGGAAAATACGGAGGCGCTGATCGACATGGAGGTGCCTTCCTGCTGGCAGATGAAGGGCTTTGACCAGAAGCAGTATACGAACGTGCGCTATCCGTTTCCCTATGATCCGCCGTATGTGCCCGACGAGAATCCGTCCGGCGCTTATGTGAAGGATTTTGAACTGGACGGCGAGGCTGCCAAAAAGCGTCAGTTTTTATATTTTGAAGGCGTGGATTCCTGCTTTTATGTGTGGGTAAACGGCGAATTTGTGGGCTACAGCCAGGTTTCCCACAGCCCCAGTGAGTTTGAGATTACAGATAAAACCCATGAGGGTACAAACCGTCTGGCGGTGCTGGTGCTGAAATGGTGCGACGGAAGCTATCTGGAGGATCAGGACAAGCTGCGGTTTTCCGGGATTTTCCGGGATGTGGAGCTGGTGCTTCGCCCGCAGGAGTTTGTGCGCGATTTTACCGTGCAGACGCCGGTGGATCTGGAAAACAACCGCGCAGAGGTAACGGTGCGCTTTGATTCGGTGGAAGGGAATCCGGCGATCCGCTGCGAGCTGTGCGACGCTGAGGGCAATGCAGCCGGCAGCATGTATTCTTCGGGCGAACCGGTTTCGATCCCGGTGGAAGCGCCTGTTTTGTGGAACGCAGAGCAGCCGTATCTTTATACGTTAAAGATCAGCACGGGAGACGAGCTGATCGAGCAGAAGGTCGGCATCCGCACGATCGCGGTAAAGGACGGCATGATCTTGATAAACGGGCATCAGGTAAAATTCCGCGGCGTAAACCGCCACGACAGCGATCCCTTTACCGGTGCGGCGGTTACGCGTGAAAGCGTGATCCGCGATATGCGCATGATGAAGGAGAGCAATGTGAATGCGATCCGCACGAGCCATTATCCCAACGCGCCGTATTTCCCCGCGCTGTGCGACGAATATGGTTTTTATGTGATCGCGGAGGCAGATCAGGAGTGCCACGGCGTCTGCAATCTGTTTGGGGCGGATTACTGCGACGATTACGGAAAGATCGCGCAGGACGCGCGTTTTGGCGAAGCGATTTTAGACCGTCAGAAGCGCAACGTGATCCGGGATAAAAACTGCGCCAGCGTGATTTTCTGGTCTCTGGGCAATGAGAGCGGATTTGGCGAAAACTTTGAAGAAGCGGGCAGATGGGTAAAGGCTTACGACCCGACCCGGCTTGTGCATTATGAGGGAAGCATCTGGGAGTCCAGAGGTTATCACAACGACACGTCCATGTTGGATGTGATGAGCCAGATGTACGCTTCTACGGAATGGGTTAAAAATTACTGCGAGGATCCCCGCATGAAAAAGCCGATGATCCAGTGTGAATTTGTACACGCGATGGGTAACGGCCCCGGGGACATCCACGATTATATCGAGCTTTTGGACAATTATGACAAGTTCTGCGGCGGCTTTGTATGGGAGTGGTGCGACCATGCGACCTATGAGGGCAAGGCGGCGGACGGCAGGGATATGTTCCATTACGGCGGCGATGCGGGCGAGTTCCCCCACGATGGAAACTTCTGTATGGACGGTCTTGTATATCCCGACAGACGCCCCCACACCGGGCTTCTGGAATGGAAAAATGAGATCCGTCCGGTAAAGGCTGCCTTAAAGGACATGGCTACCGGCACGGTTGAGCTGCGGAATATGCAGGATTTTGCAGATCTGGCGGATACCGTTGAGGTGCATTACGAGGTAAAAAGAGACGGCGCGCTTTTAGACAGCGGCGTGATCGGAACGGTTTGCTGTGCGGCGCATGAAAGGGCGGAGATTGTTCTGCCGAAGCTGGCTTGCTTTGCGGGGGAGCGGACATATGTGAAGCTGACCTATATTCAGAAGGCGGACCGGGCGCTGACGCAGAAGGGGCATGAGCTGGGCTTCGACCAGTTTGCACTTTTTGAGGAAGCGGAAAAGGCGCTGACGCTGGATGACTGCGGCACGGTCACATTGGAGGAGACGGAAACCGCATTTGTGATCTCTTCCGACAGGATCCGTTATGAATTTGGGAAAAAAGCCGCGGCATTTACGGCGATGAACCGGGACGGCAGGGCCTTGGTGGAAGCGCCCCTTGCATGGAGCACATGGCGCGCACCGACCGACAACGACAGAAATATCAAGCAGAAATGGGAAGAAGCGGGATACGACAGACCATGGACAAAGGTATATGGCTGCACGGCGGAGAGCGACGGGCAGACGGTAAAGATTTCCTGCGAATTTTCGATCGCGAGCGTATACCGCCAGCCCTTTATCCGTGCTACAGCGGTATGGGAGGTGAATGCGGACGGCGAAGTGAAGCTTATCCTGAACGGAAAGCGCGACGCTGCGTTCCCGTTCATGCCCCGTTTCGGACTGAGGCTGACGCTGCCTGAGGCAGAAAATCAGGTGGAATACTTTGGCTATGGCCCGACGGAAAGCTACAGCGACAAGCATCATTCCTGCTGGATCGACCGTTTTGCATCGACCGTGGACGGGCTGCATGAGGATTATGTGCGTCCGCAGGAAAACGGAAGCCACTGGCACTGCGATGAAGTGTGCGTGGGCGGTCTGAAGGCGGAGGGCAGCAAGCCGCTTTCCTTCAACGTTTCTTATTATACGCCGGAGGAGCTGACGAAAAAGGCGCACAACTATGAGCTGGAAAAATCCGGTCATGTGATCTGGCATCTGGATTACGGGATGAGCGGCGTCGGCTCCAACTCCTGCGGGCCGGAGCTGTTAAAGCAGTACCGCGTGGATGAGGAAGAGATCCGCTGGGAAGTAAAGCTCGGATAAGAATCAGGCGGGCGGGGGGAGGTTTTCCCTCCACCCGGTTTCAGCCCTGCGCGGGCTTTGGCAGTACAGCCCTTTCGGCAGATTCCGTTTTCGCTCACAGGGAATTTTAAACAAAAGATACAAAGCGTCCTGGGGCGCAGCCCGACCGGTCAAACTCGCGCAGCAGAAGCTGCGCTCAGACAAGTCCCGGCCGGGCTGCCGGGACGTTTTGCATCTTTTGAAAATTCCCCTTCGCTCAAAAGTCATCCGCCGAAAGGGCTGTACTGCCAAAGCCCGCGCAGGGCTGAAACTGTCCGGAGGGGGAATCGTTATCCGGAAGGCAGATTTAAACCGAAAGGCAGTTTCTTTTTTGCGGATCATGTGTTAAAATCAATAACCATCGCGTTGTGTGCAGTAATGTTCATGCAGGGCGATGGTTATTGCTGTGTTCAGGCATGAAACAGCAGAAATCGCGAAATACAATATTTAAAATACGGAGGAATCTATGGATATACTGCTTGTGATGTGTCTCGGCGTTGTCGTCGGGAAATTTTTCATTCCGAAGAAAGCGAAAAAGGGATTTGAATGGTTGGCATTTTTATGTACCTTTCTTCTGATCTTTGCGATGGGAATGAATCTGGGAGGAGATGAAAATTTCTTTGCGGAGCTGTTGTCTCTGGGCGGGAAGAGCTTTCTCTATTTTCTGATCCCGACGGTATTTTCCGTGATGTTTGTTTATCTGATGACAAAAAATTTCGGGAAAAAGAAAGAGGGAGAAGCTGAGCGGAAGGAGAAGGAAGCATGATCGTCATACTTACGGTTTTTTCACTGTTTGCGGGGCTTGCCTGCGGATTTTTCGGGCTGGGGGAAACGGTCTTTTCGGCGCTTAGAAATAACACGGATCTGATCCTGTATGTGCTGATGTTTTGTGTGGGGATTATGATCGGGATGCGGGAGGGCATCATGAAAAAGATCCGGGAATATCATCTTCGGATCTTCATTATTCCGGCGGGGATCATCGCCGGTTCGGTGCTTGGCGGAATGCTGTGCGCGGCGCTCTTAAAAATGCCGGTCGCCCAGGGGGCGGCGATCGCCGGCGGCATGGGCTGGTACAGCCTTGCGGGCGCGACGATCGGCAATCTGTGCGGCGCAGAGGCGGGAAGCATCGCCTTTTTAAGCAATCTGATGCGGGAGATTTTCTCCTTTTTCATCATCCCGTTTCTGGCGGTAAAATTCAATTATTATACCTGCATCGCGCCCGCCGGGGCGACCAGCGAGGACACCACGCTTCCGATGATGCTCAAATATACGAACGAGGAAACGGTGGTGCTCTCGGTGCTAAACGGCATGATCTGTTCGTTTTTCGTGCCGATCCTGATCACCTTATTTCTGGGGACGGCGTGAGCCTGTTACAATGCGGCTGTCAGTAAAAATCCGACCCCGAACGCGAAGAGACCTGCAAGGAAAATGGGCGTTGCAGCGGCGCAGTTTAAGTACATTCCGGTCATGCTGATATAGGATTTCTCCGGCTTTTTCGGGTTATAGCGGACGCGGTATTCCCGGCTGGCGCTGAAAATGCCGTTGGAAGTCCAGCCGGTATTTCCGGTATAGCGCACGCCGTTCACAAAATATTCATAGGAGGCGCGGTGCGTGGAATTCCCGTTGGAGCGCGGGCTCTGCCAGGAAAGCATTTTGCCGGAGGTCACGTTTTTACAGGTGAATATCCGGTAATACTTCGGGAAGCAGAAAGCTGCGCCGACTATAGTAAAAGAAAAGGCGATGATCCATACAGCTATCATATCACAGACTCCCTTCTGAAATCTCATAAGTCTGATTCTTAAAATCCACTTTTACTTTTGTCCCGTCAGAAAATTCCGTTTCCTGAATCCACCAGTTTTCAGGATCCATGCGGTGGCGCACCATTTCACATTTCGCAACCTTTTCATGCAGGGCGGAAACGGTTTTGGAGCGCGCGATCATCTCTTCCAGCGCCAGAAGCTCGTCGCCCTCAAAGCTGCCGTCGGTGTTTAAATACGCGGCGTCGCGCAAAAGATACGGCGCGCCGCCGTTTAACAGCGCATACAGCATATAATCGTCGTGCTCGGAAACCTTGTCCATCATCCACGGCTCGATCACGCAGTCGTGATATACGAGGTTGAAAAGCGGCACAGGAATCCCGTCTTTGGGTAGTCCCGGTTTTTTCATCATAAAGGAATAGGGCGCGTAATGGCAGAACACGAGGCTGGGGATTGCCCAGTCGCTGACCTCCTCGGAGCTGGACAGGATGCCGTGCGCCAAAAGCCATGAAAAGCACTGGCCGCGGTATTCATAGCATTCACGGCGCGTCATGCGGTGCTCCGGATTCGTGCATTCGTCGCCTTCATTGCAGGTAAACACATCCAGATAAGCGCCGTCCAGGCGGATGCCGTTTTCAAAAAGCGCCGCAAAGTTGCGTTTCAGGTAATAGGGAGCCTGCGTCGCGCACAGGTAGGACTGGGGGCCGCCCGCCCAGCGGTGGTGCTCCGGGATCGTGCCGTCCGTTAAGCGGCAGGCATAGTTTTCATCGAAGCTTTCCGCCGATTTGTAAAAATCCCGGTACTGGTCGTGGATGCCGAACAGATAGCCGCATTCGTGCATCGTGTCCGCCAGCTCCTTCATGCCCTCCCAGCCTCCTGCTTCGATGCAGGCGGGGGAATAATCAGGATGGCAGTTGTCGTAGCCGGGCTGCGCCCAGCCGTCTAAGTGGAGATACATTTTTTCCACGCCCATGCGGTGCAGCAGCCTTACTTCCTCCGTGCGTTTTGAAAAAGGCGTGCAGTGGTTGTTTTTCTCCGGATTTTCCGGGTCAAAAAAGTCGGAATCCGGCTGGACGACGGTTTTGATCCCGGTGTGGACAAAGCAGCAGCCGATCAGGCGGTCAACGGAAGGGTTCTGCGCCGCTTTTTCCGCAAGGGTGCGCAGATGCCCGTTTTCCCGCACGTAGGCGCGGTAGACCTTGCACAGGTCGTTGTAGTCGCAGTTAGAAAGCAGCGTATAGCGGAGCACCCTGCGGTAGTCCATTTTGCCGAGGCTTGGCTCGTAATAAACGCCCACATGGGAATAGGGGCCGCCTGCCGGGTGGTCTGCGGTATAGCCCGCATTCCACGGCGTTTCGCAGATGGCGATGTAGCCGTCGCCGTCCTTTACCTGACCAAACCAGGGCATATAAGCGCCTGCCGTTTCAAAAAATCCGTCGAAAACAACGCGGCCGAGGGCAGTTTCCCAGTCGTTGGGGACGAGAAGCCCCTGCTGGTGGTTGAGGACGGTGTACCAGCTGCGGGCCGCTTTTTCAAAGGACATTTCGCCGGGCCAGCGGACTTTTTTGACGGAAAGCCCTTCTTCGCAGAGCGGAAGCCATTCAAAGCGGATGTCCCCGGAAATCTCCTCGATCCAGATGAGCGTTTCAAAGGAATAGGGGCAGGCTTCGCCGTCTTTTTCAAAGCCCTCGAAACGGCTGCGGATCCCGGTTCCAACACCGTTTTTGAAAATCTCATGGGAAACGGAGCGCGCTTTGGCAAAAGGGAAAGTACCCTCTTCACATTCCAGCACCGGCACAAAGCCCTCGCGCCAGCTCCATTCTGCATTGTTTCTGAAAAGGGAAACGGAAAGCGTTTCTTCGTAGAAGCGGACGGCAGAACCGCCCGCGGTGATCTCTTTCATGCGGCAAACTCTCCTTTGCTGTAATTTTGGCAGGGAAATCCTTTTTCGGGGAAAAATCCTGTCGGGACGCCGTTATCCCAGATAAGCCTGCAGAAGGCGCAGGGTATTTTCCATTCCTTTTATATGGCTGCGCTCATAGCCGTGGGAAGCGTATACGCCGGAGCCGATCAGACCGTGGCGGCAGTCGTGGCCGGAGCGGAGCCCTGCCTCTGCGTCGGAGCCGTAATGGGGATACACGTCCACCGCAAAGTCGATGCCGTTTTTCTTTGCGGCGTCGATCAGGGCGCTCACCACATCATAATGATAAGGGCCGCCGGAGTCCTTTGCGCAGATGGAAACCTGCGTTTCTTTGCAGGAAAGCCCGTCGCCCACGCAGCCCATATCCACGGAAAGGATTTCGGAAACGTCAGCGGGGATGGAGGCGGAGCCGCCGTGTCCCACCTCTTCAAAAACGGTGATATGCTGATAAATCCGGCGGGCGGTTTTTACCTGATTGTCCTTTAAATATTTTGCATAGCCAAGCAGGATGCCGACGCTTAGCTTGTCGTCGAGGAAGCGGCTCTTGATGTAGCCGGATTCGGTTACGACGGTGCGGGGATCGAAGCAGACGATGTCCCCGGTCATGATGCCCAGCGCCTCTGCGTCCGCCTTGCTTTCCACAGGCTCGTCGAGTACGACCTCCATCACGTCATAGGAACGGGAGGTGTCGTTGTAGCTGCCGTTGACATGGATGGACGCGTTCTGCATCTGGAAGGTTCCGGAATAAACCTTGCCATCCCTTGTATAGACGCGGCAGTTTTCCGCTTCCGCATTGTTGGCGTTCATGCCGCCCAGGGCGGTCAGCATGAGGCGTCCCCTGTCGTTGATGCGGCATACCATCGCGCCGAGGGTATCCATGTGCGCTTCCAGAAGGATCGGCGCTTTTTCGGGAGCGATGTCGGAGTATGCGGCGTTGTTGTCTGCCGCAGCAGGCTCTGCGCCTTCGCTGACGCAGACGAAAATGCCGCCCTTATTGGTCAGGTGGGGCTCAAAGCCCAGCCTTCTGTATTCGTCCATCACATATGCCGCCGCGCGGGAGGTAAAGCCCGTGGGGCTGTCGATGGCGAGGATATTTTTGGTTTGTCCGATCATGTAGGAAGTGATGTCGTTCATGTGGGAAATCTCCTTTGTGTGGGTATTTTTTGCGGCGCTTCGCCGGTTGGCCCGTCTGGGCAGCAAGGCTTTGGGACTGCTTCTGCCGCGGACTCCATTCTCGCTTACGGGGGATTTTTGCAAAATATGGTGCCATTTCAATACGTCTTCGGAACGGTCGAACTCGCGCGGCATGCGCCGCGCTCAGACAAGTCCCGTTCCAAAGCCTGAAATGTCGCCCCTATTTTGAAAATCCCCCTGTGCTCGCCAGTCGTCCGCAGCAGAAGCAGCCCCAAAGCCTTGCTGCCCAGACGGGCTGACCGCCAAAACGCCGGCGCCTTAGCGTGTTAAATCCAGTATGGGACACGGGTGGGGGAATGTCAATTATAAATGAGGAGAATCACACTTTCCCCTTTTTGTACCAATTTGCCCCAAACCATAAAAACTGGTAAAAGCCGTTTTGGGGAAAGGCACATATAATGAAAGCAGCAAATAAAACGGTACAAAGGAAAGGGGAATCCGGTATGGCAATCAATAAACTGACACATGCCGCGCAGAGGGCGGCGTTTGGTACGGCGATCGACGCGGCAATTAAGGCGGTGCGGGGAAAAGGGACGGAGCATATGGCGGAGGAGGCGTTAAAGCTGATCGACCTGGGCGAGCCTTTTTTAAAAAAAAGGCATAAAGCGGAATCCTTTGAAGCGGCGCGCAGGCTGGTGCAGGATCCGGACGGGAAGTGGATGCAGTTTGCGTACCGGGCGGTCAATGAGATCGATCCGCACATTTTAAAAATGAATACGCTCAACCTTGCTTACGAAGGGATGTTAAACGGCTACAACCATGTGCTGGAGCTGCGCAAAAAATATGACTGCAATATGCCGTGGATCCTGCTGTTTGATCCGACGGCGTCCTGTAATCTTCATTGCAAAGGCTGCTGGGCGGCGGAATACGGAAAAACGCTGAACCTGACTTATGAAGAGATGGATAAGCTTGTGACGGAGGGCGAAGAACTGGGGATCCACTGGTATATGTGCACCGGCGGGGAGCCGATGTGCCGGAAAAACGATCTGCTAAGGCTGGCGGCGGCGCATCAGACCTCGGTATTCCATCTTTTTACGAATGGAACGCTGATCGACGAGGCGTTCTGCAAAGAGGTGCAGAAGGTCGGGAATATGGCGTTTTTTATCTCAATCGAGGGAATCGGGGATGCGACGGATGACCGGCGCGGCAAAGGCGTTTATGAAAAAGTGATACATGCGATGGATCTGATGAAACAATACGGTCTGCTGTTTGGGACGTCCATCTGCTATACGAGCCAAAATTATAAGGCGGTTACGGACGACAGCTTTCTCGATATGCTGATCGGACACGGCGTGCGTTTTAACTGGTATTTCCACTATATGCCGATCGGAGACGGGGCAAACGTCGATCTGATGCTGAACGCAGAGCAGAGGGAGTACATGGTGCGCCGGGTGCGGGAAATCCGCAGCCTGACCGGCGGGAAGCAGATTTTCTGCATTGATTTCCAGAATGACGGCGAATACATCGGCGGCTGTATCGCGGGCGGGCGGCAGTACGCCCACATCAATCCGGCGGGCGACGTGGAGCCGTGTGTGTTTATCCATTATTCCAATGCAAACATCCATGAAAAGAGCCTTTTGGAATGCCTGCGGCAGCCCTTATTCAAAGAGTATCACAAGGGACAGCCCTTCAATGAAAACCACCTGCTTCCGTGCCCGATGCTGGAAAACCCGGAAAAGCTGGGCGAAATGGTGGCGCGCAGCGGGGCGCACAGCACGGATATGCAGCAGCCGGAGTCCACAGACGACGTGTACGCAAGATGTAAGCCCTATGCGCAGCAGTGGGAGCCTTACGCAGAGCGGATCTGGGCAGAAAAGCACGGAAGCTGCGCAGGCTGCCGCAGCTGCGGAAAATAAAAGGGTTCAGGGCAGTGTATGCTGTTGTCAGTCCGCAAAAAGCGGGGTAGACAGGTATCTGTCCCCGGTGTCCGGCAGCAGGACAACAATGGTCTTTCCTTCATTTTCGGGGCGTTTTGCCAGTTCTATCGCGGCAGAGACAGCCGCGCCGGAGGAAATGCCGACGAGGATGCCCTCGCTTTTGCCGATGAGTCTGCCGGTGGAAAAGGCGTCCTCATCGCGGACGGCGATCACTTCATCGTAAATGTCGGGATTTAAGACTGCCGGAATAAAGCCTGCCCCAATCCCCTGAATTTTGTGCGCGCCCGCCGTGCCGCCGGAAAGAACGGGCGAAGAAGCGGGTTCTGCCGCAACGATTTTTACGCCGGGCTTTTTGGATTTTAAATATTGCCCGACTCCGGTAATCGTGCCGCCGGTGCCGACGCCCGCCACGAAAAGATCAACCGCGCCGTCGGTATCCTCCCAAATTTCCGGGCCGGTGGATTCAAAATGCGCTCTGGCATTTGCCGGATTTACAAATTGTCCGGGGATAAAGCTGTCCGGGATCCGGGCGGCAAGCTCGTCTGCCTTGGCGATCGCGCCAGACATCCCGAGCGTTCCGTCGCTTAAGACAAGCTCCGCCCCGTAAGCCTTCATCAGTTGTCTGCGTTCTACGGACATCGTGTCCGGCATGACGATAATGATGCGGTAGCCTCTGGCGGCGGCGACGGCGGCAAGCCCGATGCCGGTGTTCCCGGAGGTGGGCTCGATGATGACCGAGTTAGGCTTTAACCTGCCGGAGGCTTCCGCGTCGTCAAGCATCGCTTTTGCGGCGCGATCCTTGACGGAGCCTGCGGGATTGAAGTATTCCAGCTTGGCAAGGAGCCGTGCCTTGATGCCAAGCTGCCGTTCCAGACGGGTCAGCTCCAAAAGCGGGGTTTTGCCGATCAGCTGGTCGGCGGAAGTATAAATCTGTGACATATCTGCGATCCTCCTGTCTTTTTTTTCTGCCGGTTGAGGGCATTGATTTCTTATGAAAAAATGTGTGCCGTTATACCTGATCTTCCTCCAGCGCCTGAAGAAAGCTGATTTTTTCACGGCGCTTTTTCAGCTGCTCCGTAAAGCGGGAGGAATACAGCAGGTAAAGCACGTAAACATAGGGCATTCCGAGGTTTGTTTCGAGCAGGGAGTTGACGAGAAGCGTCATCAGCTTGTCGCCCCATGAGGTGATGGCAGCGCTGCGGACGCCGCCGATGAGCAGGGAGGCTTCCCAGCCAAACTGAACGAGGATGCCGATGAGAAGCAGTCTTTTTAAGGGGAACTGCCGGCTCGGGTTTTCATGGAAAAGGTTCCAGAGGATCACGCCTGCATAGCCGGTCAGGAGGATGAGCGCCATGTAGCCGTGATAGGCTCCGGTAGTGCGCTGGATCAGGACGGGCGCTGCATTGCCGCCGAAGGTCTGGGAGAGAAGCGGGCAGCAGAACCACCACAACAGGATGAGGAGCGTCCATTCTTTCAGATGGCGGTCTTTCGTAAGGCAGAGCCAAATCCATGTAAAATTGGTAAAGCCGTAGCTCATGCTCATCCACAGAAGCACCCAGAAAAGGCTGTAGCCTTCGCTGATGCTGCGGGTATGGCAGACGAGGTGGAAAATGCCGTAATCCACGAGCATGTACAGGATGCCGGCAAAAAAGCCGACGAGGGTCGTCATGTATTTTTTCTTTTTCAGAAGAAGCGCCGCATAAACGAGCAGAAAAATGGTGTCGAACAGCATATAGGCGGGCAGGAATTCCCGCTGTGCGATGATTTCGGGCATGGTTAAGTGTTCCTTTCATGGAATATTTTTTGCTTTTACAGCTTTGGATATGTCTATTTAAACATTTTTGCGGGGCGGCGGCAAGGAGATTGTGGATATTTGTAATTGCAGGGGCAGATCAGGATAGATGAAAAGCTTTTTTTGTTGAAATTATCTGGCAATGAAATTTAGAATCGGGTATAATAAGCAGAACGGGTCAATTTTACACTATTTTTCAGCAGATCAGGAGGAACTCATGCTTACATTAGAGAATGTGTCCTTTGACGTAAAGGATGAAAAGGGCGAAAAAGATATTATCAAAAATCTGAGCTTAACGATAGATGACAACAAATTCGTGGTGATCACCGGGCCAAACGGCGGCGGAAAATCCACGCTTGCCAAGCTGATCGCCGGTATTTACAAGCCCGCTTCGGGAAAGATTTATTTTAACGGAAAGGACATTACCGATGCGTCGATCACGGAGCGCGCGAATATGGGCGTCAGTTTTGCGTTCCAGCAGCCGGTGCGCTTTAAGGGCGTTCAGGTGCTGGATCTTCTGCGTCTTGCGGCGCGGGAGAACCTGTCTGCGGCGGACGCCTGCCAGTATTTGGCGGAAGTGGGGCTTTGCGCGAAGGATTACATCAACCGCGAAGTGAACGCGAGCCTGTCCGGCGGCGAGTTAAAGCGCATCGAGATCGCGACGGTTATCGCGAGAAAAACGCAGCTTTCTGTATTCGATGAGCCGGAGGCGGGGATCGATCTGTGGAGCTTTCAGAATCTGATCCAGGTATTTGAACGGATGCGGGAGACGACAAACGGCTCCATCCTGATCATTTCCCATCAGGAGCGGATCTTAAACATTGCGGACGAGATCGTGGTGATCGCAGACGGGCAGATTTCCAAGCAGGGATCGAGGGAAGAGATCCTTCCGCAGATCCTCGGCACGGCGTCGGCGGTCGATTCATGCAATGTGTTAAAACGGTAAGGAGGACAGGAAGTATGGCACAGAAAATAGATGAGATCCAGAAAAGGCTTTTAGAGGAAGTCGCAGACCTTCACGAGATTCCGGAGGGGGCGTTTAATCTGCGCGCGAACGGGCAGACGGCACAACGGGCGACGACCGCAAATATTGACATTGTTTCCAAAGAGGACGGCACGGGAATTGACATCCGCATCAAGCCCCATACGGTCCATGAGAGCGTGCACATTCCGGTGGTTCTGAGCGAAAGCGGGCTGACGGAGGTTGTATACAATGATTTTTATATCGGGGAGGGCGCGGACGTTGTGATCGTGGCGGGCTGCGGCATCCACAACTGCGGGGATCAGAAGTCCGAGCATGACGGCGTGCATCGCTTTTTTGTCGGAAAAAATGCAAAGGTAAAATATGTGGAGAAGCATTACGGCAGCGGCGACGGCAAGGGAGAGCGCGTTTTGAACCCGACCACGGAGATCACGATGGAGGACGGCAGCTATCTTGAGATGGAAATGGTTCAGATCAAGGGCGTGGATTCCACGATCAGAAAGACGGTGGCGGATCTGGGCGCGGACGCAAAGCTCGTGATCCGGGAGCGGCTGTTGACGCACGGGACGCAGGAGGCGGAAAGCAGCTTTGTGGTAAACTTAAACGGCGAGGGCTCCAGCGCGAATCTGGTTTCCAGATCGGTGGCAAAGGACGAGTCCCATCAGGTATTTATTTCGCGCTTAAACGGAAATACCTGCTGCGCGGGCCATACGGAGTGCGATGCGATCATTATGGATCATGCCAGGATCGAGGCGGTTCCGGAGCTGACGGCAAACAACATTGACGCGGCGCTGATCCATGAGGCGGCGATCGGCAAGATTGCCGGCGAGCAGATCATCAAGCTGATGACGCTGGGACTGACGGAGGAGGAAGCGGAGGCGCAGATCGTCAACGGATTCCTGAAATAATGCAGCCGCTCAGCCGCGCCCGTTCGCAGAACGCCCTTCCGGGGGTTGCGCTGTTACAAAATAATTGTAAAAAAAGAATAAAAATTTTTCGCGCCCTATACATACCGGATTCTGTGTGCTATTATAAAAACATTGCGAAAAGTAGTTTTTAAAACCGTATAGAGCGAGAGGTATTGTCATGCAGGAAAAAGTACAGATCATAAGCGATGGTTCTCTGGATCTGCCGGAGGAACTGACGAAGGAAAAAAATATCGAGGTCGTGCCCTTTTATGTTTCTTTTGACAGCGAGATTTATAAAAGAGAGATGAAAGAGATCGGGGTGCGGGAGTTTTATCAGGAAATGGTGGATCACCCGGATGTATTCCCCAAGACCTCGATGCCTTCGGTTCATGATTATTACGAGGTATTTCAGAAATATGCGGAGCAGAATATCCCGATGATCTGTATTTGCATCACGCAGAAATTCAGCGGTTCGATGCAGTCTGCAGTGACGGCAAAGGACATGATCCTGGAGGAGTATCCGGAGGCGAAGCTGACGGTTATGGACTGCACGTTCAATACGGTTTTGCAGGGGATGTTTGTGCTGGAGGCGTGCAGGCTGCGCGATGCAGGGCTTTCTTATGAGAAGATCGTGGAGGCACTTCTGCCGATCCGGGAAACGGGACGGATCTTTTTTACGATCGGAAGCATCGACTATTTAAAGCACGGCGGCAGGATCGGCAAGCTTGCGGGGATCGCTGCGGGCGCGCTGAAGATCAAGCCGCTGATCACGCTGAAGGAGGGCGAGATCTTTAATTCCGGCATCACGAGAAGCCGCCAGAAATCCATGCAGAAGGTTGTGGATATGACGGAAAAATATCTTGATGAGGTCGGTGCAAAGCCCGGGGAATACAGCTTTTGCATCGGGTTTGGATATGATTATGAGGAAGCGTGCGCTTTCCGGGAGATGTTAAAGGGGCTTGTAAAAGAGCGCCTCGGGATCGATGAGATCGGGATTTATCAGATCGGGGCGACGATCGGCGTGCATACGGGACCGTATCCGATCGGCATCGGGATTTTGAAAAAAGCGGAAGCGTGAGGGGGATTATGCCCGGAATGCCAGCGGTTATGCCGGATTCCGGGTATTTTTGTGCACCTTGCGGCGCACACTTTTTAAGGCGTTTTCTCTAAAGGCTGGTCGGTTTCCAGTCCAAATTCCTCCAGAAGTGCCTTACGATATGCTTCGTCCGTGACAGCACGTTCGATTTCGTCTTTGCGACCGGAGGAAAGCAAATTTTGGATTAAAGACAGGATTTCGTTTCTGCCCTCACATCTGCCTTCATTTCTGCCCTCTTCTTTTCCGTATTCAAATTCTTCCTCCCGGAGTTTTCTTTTTTCCTCTTCTTCATCATATTCAAAAATAGACATCGCGACTACCTCCGCTCTTTGCTCCTGCAAAAAATCCCGCAGGATTCCTTGCTGAATGCATTCCGTTACCGCGTGATCCACGGCTTCTGCAATCGGTTCTGATTTCGTATGCTTCCGGACACACGCCACATATTGACTGTATTCCTTCAGGGTGCGGCAGCGTTCCATGAGTGGCTGATTTTTTCCGGTGTTGATATTGAGCTGCAAAACTTTCAGTTCCAGATTTGGGTCATCCGTTTTGGTTTCAAAAGAATCGGACAATTTCAAAATGCGGCTTTCCGGCTGAGCATTTGTCCCGTTATAAAATACGACAAAATTCGGCGTCGGAATTTTTAACAGTCTGCCGGAATACAGGGATTTGCCCATTACATACTTTTCATATTGCCGCGCAATGTACAGAAGATCCCGCAGGGGCATATTTGGATTCCAGCTTGCCTGATGCTCATACAGATTCAGCTCTGACATCAAAAGAAAGGAAACATCGTTCTTCATCCCCATATAGACGGCGTTTTCAAGGGTATAGATCTCGAGCTCCTCTTCATTTTGATAGTCTGTGCCGTTTAATCCGTTGTACAGCTCCAGCAGATTTTTCTTTTTGCCAAAAAGCATGCGGAATACCGTGTCTTTATACTCCCGCTTCACATACCGTTTTTCCATGTTTCCTGTTTCAATCATAAAATCGCTCCTTCCTGCAATGCAGACAAACGTCTGCCGTTGTTGGCAGGAGATATTTTTAAAGGGGATGTCTCCATATTTGTAAAAAGAAACAAGATATTAAAAACAGTATGAAGAGCTTCTGTTTCCCATTCCTCCTGCCTGTTGTAAATAGTTGGTGATCCAAGCATAGAGTTCCGAAAAGAAAACAGATACAGCGCGCCGGAAAACGGCTTGCTCCGCTGCAGATAAGAGATGGCATGAATGCCCGGATTCTTATGAAATTTATGCTTATTTACAGCTTAGCACTTTGGAACGGTTACGGCAAGCAGTTTTTGCAGGAGGCGTTTTTACAGGAGGATGTTTTAGCAGTTTCCATTGAGCAGGACGGCGTGAGCCCTTCGTCCTTCATGAGCGCGCTGCCCCATTGGTACATCGCTTCAAGGATCGGAAAAAGGCTTTCTCCAAGCGGGGTAAGGGAATATTCGACGCGGGGCGGCACGACAGGATAGACGGTGCGTCGGATCAGACCGTCCAGCTCAAGCTCGCGCAGCTGCTGGGTGAGCATTTTGGGCGTTGCTTCGGGCACGAGCCGGTGCAGCTGGTTAAAGCGCAGTGTCTGTCCGGTCAGATGCCATAAAAGCAGCGCCTTATATTTGCCGCCGATGAGACGGATTGTGGCGGAAACCGGGCAGTTTTGGTTGATATGGGAAGGAGACTGCGGATCGTTTTTATCGGACATTAAAAAATTCCTCCTTTTGCAGGTAATTACGGGATGTATTTTACGCTCTGCCGCGTGGTGGAAGCGGCGGAAAATGGACAGTATCTTTTTGGGTAGTATATTACAAAATAGTGCATTCTTCTAATTTCCATAATAATTGTTATAATGGTAGCAAACGATATAAGAAAAGTCAACGCGGGGGAAACTTTGGCAGTTACTGTTTGTCCCCGGAATGGAGAATTGCATGAAAAAAGAAGTTTTCGATATAACGGGAATGTCCTGCGCGGCGTGCTCGTCGCGGATTGAAAAGGGCGTTTCCGGGATGGAAGGAATGGAGCAGTGCAGCGTCAATCTGCTCAAAAACAGCATGACGGTGTGCTATGATGAGCGCATGACGGATGCAGACAACATCATTCATATGGTGGAGGACATAGGCTACGGGGCGGCAGTCCATGGCGCAGGGCAGAAAGCCTCCGGCGCGGCGGGCACAGCAAAGCAGGGCAGCGCCGATCCGGCGGCAGGGGAGACGGCGCTGATGAAAAAGCGGCTGATCGTTTCAGCGATATTTACGGTCCCGCTGTTTTATATTTCCATGGGGCATATGGCGGGATGGCCGCTGCCGGGATTTCTGACGGGCATGGAAAATATCATGGTGTTCGCTTTTACGCAGTTTCTGCTGGTGCTCCCGGTGCTGGCGGCGGGCGGGCATTATTTTAAAAACGGCTTCAAAAATCTCTGGCGGCGCTCCCCGAATATGGATTCGCTGATCGCGCTGGGTTCCGGGGCGGCGTTTGTGTACGGGATTTACGCGATTTACAAGATCGCATGGGGATACGGGCATAACGATATGGAGCTTGTGCACCGGTTCGGGATGGATCTGTATTTTGAATCGTCCGCGATGATCCTGACGCTGATCACGCTGGGGAAATTTATGGAGGCGCGGGCAAAATCCAAAACCTCCGAGGCGATCACGAAGCTGATGGATCTTGCGCCGAAGACGGCGAAGCTTTGGCAGGACGGTAAGGAAACGGAAATCCCCGTGGACGATGTGCAGAGCGGCGATATTCTGGTGGTGCGGGACGGCGACACGATCCCGGTGGACGGAACCGTTCGCGAGGGCTTTGCATCGGTGGATGAATCGGCGATTACCGGCGAGAGCCTTCCCGCAGAAAAACAGGCGGGCGACAGGGTTACGGGCGGCACGGTAAATAAGACCGGATATTTTCAGATGGAAGCGACGGCGGTAGGGGAAAACACGACGCTTGCGCGGATCATCCGGCTGGTGGATGACGCGACCTCCTCGAAGGCGCCGATCGCAAAGCTGGCGGACAAGGTCAGCGGCGTGTTCGTTCCGGTGGTGATCGTGATCGCAGTCATTGCGGCAGCGGTGTGGATGGCGGCGGGACAGGGCTTTGAAACGGCGTTGTCCATCGCGATTTCCGTGCTGGTCATTTCGTGCCCGTGCGCGCTGGGGCTTGCGACGCCGACGGCGATCATGGTCGGCACGGGGCGCGGCGCGGCAAAGGGGATTTTAATCAAATCGGCGGAGGCGCTGGAAATCACCCACAGCATTGATACGGTCGTGCTGGATAAAACCGGGACGGTAACGCAGGGAAAGCCTGTCGTGACGGATGTGATCCCGGCAGCGGCGGATGGAAAGGAAGGATTGACGGCGCGGCAGGAGCTTTTGCGCGCGGCGGCTTCTCTGGAGAAGCTTTCCAGCCATCCCCTTGCGGACGCGGTTTTGAAAAAGGCGGAGCAGGAGGGGATCGCGCCGGAGGCGGTAAGCGACTATGAAATGATCCCGGGTCAGGGAATCTGCGGTCGGATGGGCAGGGAAAAATGCCTTGCGGGAAATCAAAAGCTGATGGAAGCCGAAAACATCGACCTGTCGGCGGCAGCGGGCTTACAGGAGCGGCTGGCGGACGAAGGGAAGACGCCGCTGTATTTTGCAAAGGGCGGACGGTTGCTGGGGCTGATCGCAGCGGCAGATGTGGTAAAGCCCACGAGCCGTGAGGCGATCGCGCGGATGCGGGAAATGGGCATGGATGTGATCATGCTTACCGGGGACAATGCGCGCACGGCGGAGGCGATCGGGAAACAGATCGGCGTGGAAACAGTCCTTGCGGACGTTTTGCCGCAGGATAAAGAGGAAAAGGTGCGGGCGCTGCAGGAGCAGGGCAGAAAGGTGGCGATGGTGGGCGACGGCATCAACGACGCCCCGGCGCTGGCGCGTGCGGACGTGGGCATCGCCATCGGGGCAGGCACGGACATTGCGATCGAATCGGCAGACATCGTATTGATGAAAAGCGACCTGATGGATGTGCCGTCGGCGGTCAGCTTAAGCCGCGCCGTCATGCGCAACATCAGACAGAACCTGTTCTGGGCATTTTTTTACAATGCGATCGGCATTCCGGTGGCGGCGGGCATTTTGTATCCGGCGTTCGGGATCCTGCTAAACCCGATGATCGGCGCGGCGGCGATGAGCTTTTCGTCCGTGTCGGTCGTATCCAACGCGCTGCGGCTGAGATTTTTTACGCCGAAATGGAAGCACGAGGCAAAGGAGGGCACGGCAGAAGCGCCGGAAGCAATACCGAAGGCAATATCGAAGGAACTGCCGGAAGCAATACCAGAGGCAATCCCGGAAGAGGCATTGCGGGAAAATCAGATTTCCATACAATCAGAAAGAAAAGGAGAGAAAGCTATGAAAAAAACAGTTAAAATCGAAGGAATGATGTGCCAGCACTGCGTAAAGGCGGCGACAAAGGCGCTGGAGGCAGTGGAGGGCGTGACCGGCGTAACCGTGAGCCTGGAAGAAAAACAGGCGGTCGTGGAAGGTACAGCGTCAGACGAGGCGCTGACGGCGGCGGTCGTGGACGCGGGATATGAAGTGACGGGGATCGAATAAGAGACGGACGGAAAAGCCGGAAAGAACGGAAGCGCCGGGACAGAAGGCGGTGCTTTTTGGCGGAAGCATGAAAAGGAGTGGTTTGGCAGTGATAAAAGCTGTCAGCCGCTCCTTTTTTAGAACCGTATTTCAGAGGGCTGCCGTTTTACGCTTTTTTTACAAAAGCCTTACCCATTCATGATTTTACAAAATTTCCGGATCCGTTACAATCGGTCTTGTACATGAGGAACGGGTACAAACAATGAGCGTTACAGGAAGGTAACGAGGAGGAGATTATGATGAAGAAAACAGCATTGAACAAATTTGCGGCATTAACGGCGGCGCTGACGATGGCGGGCGCGATGATGGCGGGCTGCGGCAGCAGCGATACGGCGGCAAGCAGCGCGGCGGCAGACACAACGGCAAGCAGCGCGGCAGCAGACAGCGCGGCAGATACAACGGCAAGCGAGGCAGATACAGCGGCAGGCGCAGCAGAGACAGGCAGCACGGCGTCTGCAGAAAATACCGAAATTCCGGAAGATCTTTCCGGCAGCGTGACGATGGCAGGCTCCACCTCCATGGAGAAGCTGGCAAACGCGCTGGCAGAGAGCTTTATGATGAAATATCCCGGCGTTACCGTAAACGCGGAGTTTACCGGTTCCGGCGCAGGCGTTGAAGCGGTTGCGGCAGGCAGCGTGGACATCGGCAACGCATCCAGAAACCTGACGGAGGAAGAGAAGGCGAACGGCGTTGCAGAAAATATCGTTGCGATCGACGGCATCGCGGTTGTGACAGATCCCGCGAATACGGCGGAAGGTCTGACAAAGGATCAGCTGGTGCAGATTTATACGGGCGAGATCAACAACTGGAGCGAGGTAGGCGGAGCAGATCAGGCGATCGTGGTAGTCGGCAGAGAGGCAGGCTCCGGCACGAGAGGCGCTTTTGAAGAGATCCTTGAGGTAGAGGACAAGTGCGCATATGCAAACGAGCTGGACAGCACCGGCGCAGTAATGGCAAAGGTAGCTTCCACACCCGGCGCGATCGGCTATGTATCCCTGGACGTAATCAACGATACCGTAAAAACACTGAGCATCGACGAGGTTGCCCCCAGCGTTGAAAACATCAAGAGCGGCAGCTATCTTCTGAGCAGACCGTTCGTTATGGCGACAAAGGGAGAGATTTCCGAGCAGAACGAGGCGGTTCAGGCGATCTTTACATACCTCGCATCCGAGGAAGGAAAGGCACTGATCGAGAGCGTCGGACTGATCACAGCAGACTGACGCGCAGGAAGTATAAAAAGCTGGATATGCAGCAGGATCAACGGGAAAGGCTCTGTGCAAACAGGGCCTTTTGCGGGACAATGGACCGGAGGTCTGTCAGACGCCGGATAAGGGAGAATTATGAAACAATCTTTTTCCGTAATGGGGGGAAAACATTCTAAAAACGCAGTGGAACAGTCTGCGAAGATCATCTTTACCGTGTGCTCGTTTTTTGCGGTCCTCGCGGTTTTTTCGATCACGGTATATATGCTCGTCAACGGCACGCCCGCCATTTTTAAGGTCGGGTTAAAGGAGATCCTGTTCGGGACGGTCTGGCGGCCCACCGCCGAGGATCCCAGCTTTGGGATCCTGTACATCATTCTGACGAGCATTGTGGGAACGGGGCTGGCGATCCTGATCGGCGTTCCGGTCGGCGTGCTGACGGCGGTTTTTCTGGCGGAGGTTGCGCCCCGGAGGCTGGCGGCGGTCGTAAAGCCGGCGGTAGAGCTGCTGGCGGGGATCCCGTCCGTCATTTACGGGCTGCTTGGCATTATGATCTTGAATCCGCTGATGTATAAGCTGGAAATGATCGTATTTAAAAATTCGGAAACACACCAGTTTACCGGCGGGGCAAACCTGATCTCTGCGGTGCTCGTTTTGGCGGTCATGATCCTTCCGACGGTAATCAATATCAGCGAGTCCGCGCTCCGTGCGGTTCCCGCGCAGTATAAGGCGGCTTCCCTTGCGCTGGGGGCTTCCCGTATCCAGACGATCTTTCAAGTGATCCTGCCCGCCGCAAAATCGGGCATCGTGACGGCGGTCGTGCTGGGCGTGGGAAGGGCGATCGGCGAGGCGATGGCGATCACGCTCGTATCCGGAAGCTCGGTCAACCTGCCGCTTCCTTTTAATTCCGTGCGTTTCCTTACGACGGCGATCGTCAGCGAAATGGGATACGCTTCGGGACTGCACCGGGAGGTACTGTTTACGATCGGGCTTGTCCTGTTTGTATTCATTATGCTCATCAACGGCTGCCTGACCCGGATTTTAAAATCCGGTGATCTTGAAGCAAAGGAAAAGCGGGAGCTGAAAAAGAAAGAGGCGGAAAAGAAGAAGGCGCAGGGCGTGCAGAAAGGAGCAGAGGCGGTATGAATCAGAGCGTTTTTGCAAAAAGGGTCAGAGTGTCGGACATTCTGATCACCATAGCGATCTACATGGCTGCGGGCATTTCGATGCTCCTTCTGCTTGGAATTGTTTTTTACACCTTTGCAAAAGGGATTTCCAGCATCAGCTGGGAGTTTCTGACAACGGTTCCCAGCGCGATCAACGGAACCTTCGGTATTGCCGGAAACCTTTTGAATACGCTTTATATCGTCGTCATAACGCTGCTGATCGCGACGCCCATCGGGGTTGGTTCGGCGATCTATCTGAACGAATATGCCCGTCCGGGAAAGATCGTGCGGACGATCGAATTTACAACGGAAATCCTTTCGGGGATCCCGTCCATTATTTTCGGACTGTTCGGCATGGTATTTTTCGGGACAACTTTGGGCTTTGGCTATTCGATCCTGACAGGCGCGCTGACGCTGACACTGATGGTGCTTCCGCTGATCACGAGAAATACGCAGGAGGCGTTAAAAACCGTGCCTGCAAGCTACAGAAGCGGCGCGCTTGGAATGGGCGCGACAAAATGGTACATGATCCGCACCGTCCTGCTCCCGTCCGCGATGCCGGGCATTATCACGGGCATCATCCTTGCGGTGGGCAGGATCGTGGGGGAATCGGCGGCGCTTTTGTTTACGGCGGGAAGCGGCTATCTTCTGCCCCGGACGCCCGGCGGATTTTTGTCAAAGATCATGGAATCCGGCGGGACGCTGACGATCCAGCTGTATCTGTGCATGTCGAAGGCCCAGTACAGCGAGGCGTTCGGAATTGCGGTCGTGCTGCTCGTCCTTGTCCTTGGGATCAATATGCTGACCAAATATCTGTCGAAGAAATTTAATGTGGAAAAGAGAGCCTGAGAAACGGGAAAAGAAAGGGTCATAGATGAATAACGCAAAGATCAGTACGAAAAAACTGAATTTATATTACGGAGCAAATCACGCGCTGAAAAATATCGACATGGATATTGCGCCGAATGAGATCACCGCTTTTATCGGCCCCTCGGGCTGCGGAAAATCCACATTTTTAAAGACGCTCAACCGGATGAACGATCTGGTGGACGGGGTCAGGATCGAAGGAGAGGTTTTGGTAGACGGGGAAAACATTTACGACGAAAGGGTGGACACGACCCTGCTGCGCAAAAAGGTCGGCATGGTATTCCAGCAGCCCAACCCGTTTCCGATGAGCATTTATGACAACATCGCATACGGACCGCGCATCCACGGCGTAAAAAGCAAATCGGAGCTGGACGGGATCGTGGAGGAAAGCCTGAAGGGGGCGGCGATTTTTGACGAGGTAAAGGACCGCCTGAAAAAATCCGCCCTCGGCTTATCCGGCGGCCAGCAGCAGAGGCTCTGCATTGCGCGGGCGCTTGCCGTCCAGCCGGAGATCATCCTGATGGACGAGCCGACCTCCGCCTTAGATCCGATCTCTACCTTAAAGATCGAGGATCTGATGGTGGAGCTGAAAAAGAAATATACGGTCGTTATCGTGACCCACAATATGCAGCAGGCGGCGCGTATTTCGGATAAGACCGCATTTTTCCTGCTGGGCGAGATGGTGGAGTTTGACGCGACGGATAAAATGTTCTCCATGCCGAAGGACAAGCGGACGGAGGACTATATCAGCGGACGGTTCGGATGACGATGGATTTTGCGCTGCGGCGCGGAAAGAGGGAGGCGTAAATGCGCGATCAGTATAATGAACAGTTGGAACAGTTAAACGGCAGGCTTTCGGAGATGGGAGCGCTGTGCGAGGCGTGCATTGACAGCGTGGCGGTAACGCTGTCGGGCTTAAACGCGGACGGCACGAAAAATGAAGAGGCTACGGAGCAGAGAGTGTTAAAAATTTACCGCACGGACGCGGAGATCGACGAGATGGAGCGGACGATCGAGGCGCAGTGCCTGCGGCTTTTGTTAAAGCAGCAGCCGGTGGCGGGCGATCTGCGGTTTATTTCCGCGGCGTTAAAAATGATCTCCGACATGGAGCGCATCGGCGACCAGTGCGCGGACATTGCGGACATCGCACAGTTTCTGGACGGGGAAGCGGCGTTTGCGGAGCTGGAAACGGCGGTAAACATCCGGGACATGGCGGCGGAGACGATGAAAATGGTAACAAAGGCGGTGGATTCCTTTATTGCCCGGGATCTGGACATGGCGCGGCAGGTCGTGAAAAATGACGACATTGTGGACGAGATGTTCAATGCGATCCGGGAAAAAATTGCGGATCTCATCGCAGCGCGCCATGAGAAAGGGATCTTATTTCTGGATCTGCTCATGATCGCGAAGTATTTTGAGCGGATCGGCGACCATGCGACCAACGTGGCGGAATGGGTGGAATTTGCGATCACCGGGGAGCATGAAAAAAAACTGAAATATCAGGATCTGCAGTGATAGGAAAGGAAAGCCGTCCAGCCCTCCGGCAGCGTCCGGTTCGGGGATCGGTGCGGCTGGACTTTCCGGTCATGATACTTGTCTGCCTGAGTGCGCGGGGATATAATGGGGATACAGAAAGATCCGGGAGGAGGAACACAACATGAATCAGCCCAACATTCTGATCCTGCACTGCGATCAGCTCCGGCAGGACTGTCTTGGCTTTAACGGGAATGCGGATGTGCGCACGCCGAATCTGGACCGGCTGGCGGCAGACAGCGTAAATTATGAAAATCATTATACGGTGTACCCGATCTGCACACCGTCGCGCTATTCGTTCTGGAGCAGCCTGTATGTGCATCAGCACGGCGCGTGGGACAATCAGGCGACACTGCCTTCGGGGTATCCCACATTTCCGGGGATTTTGCGGGAGCAGGGCTACCATACGGCGGCAGTCGGGAAAATGCACATGAATCCGACCTATCAGGACATCGGCTTTTCAGAGATGGAGCTGGCAGAGCAGAACGGGATCGGGCGTTTTGAGGACGATTATCACCGGTGGCTGATGGACAACGGCAAAATCGACCGTTTTGACCTGCACCATCAGTCGGGCATTTTTTATGAAGAGGGAAAATCCCATTTATATGATATGTGCCAGTGCGCGGAGTCGGATCTGGAGGAGCGGTTTTATTCGACGGAGTGGATCACACGGCGCGCCGAGGAGCAGATCGGACGCTGGGAGGAGGGCGCGCCGTCGGTTCTGATGGTCGGCTATGTCAGCCCGCACCATCCGTTTGACCCGCCCGCGCCGTACAGCACGATGTACGATCCGGAAAAGCTGCGGCTTTTGGACGGCTATACGCAGGAGGCGTTAAAGCGGGACGTGGAGGCAAACGGCACGGCGATGGATTACACCTTGCTGAGCGAAACGGACGTCCGCACGATGATGGCGGCGTATTACGGGATGATCTCCGAGATCGACGACGGGATCGGAAGGCTGATTGGTCTTTTGAAGCGGAAGGGGCTTTATGAAAATACGATGATCATTTTCACGAGCGACCACGGAGAGTACATGGGCTTTCATCACATGATGCTGAAATGCAACTATCTGTACGATCCGCTGGCAAAAATCCCGCTTCTGGTCAAGTATCCCGGACAGAAAGATGTAGGACGGACAGAAAGCGCCCTGTCTGAAAACATTGACGTTGCGCCGACGGTATTGGAGGCGTGCGGCGTCAAAGCGCCGGCGTCGATGCAGGGAAGAAGCCTTTTAACAGGAGGCGGCAGGGAATTTGTATTTTCGGAAGGGCAGTACGGCACGGAAGAGGAGCCGCGCATCGGCTATATGCTGCGCACAAAGCGTTACAAGCTGCTCGTGCAGGGCAGCATGGAAAACGTGATGCTGTTTGATCTGGAAAAGGATCCGGAGGAGCTGGAAAATGCGGCAGAGAATCCGGCGTATGGGGAGATTTTGGCAGGGCTGCAGCGCAGGCTTGCGGATTTTGTCCTGTTCCATTCCACCGGGAAAGTATATCGGAACCGACAGGAGCTACAGCTGCGAAAGCAGGAGGAATTGGATGCGCAGGCGGAGCGGATGAAAGGGTTTATCCGGGAACGGTGGTAAAAAGGTGCGCGCTTTAATGCACAGCCGCGCATAAAAAACCTCAGCAAAAGCGGAAGAAAAATCTGCTTTTGCTGAGGTTTTGTTTTTGCCTGGGTTCGGGGCGGGAGTTATCCGATCGGTACTTCCACCAGCCCGGTTCCCGGTTCGGTCATGAAAAGAAGGGACGCCACCTGCTCCGGATCGATCACCCGGTCGAATGCCCGCTTCTGGTAGGCGGCGCGCAGCGTATCGTCGGTGTAGTCCAGTATTCCCATATCCGCGATGTAGGGAAGCCGCGTGCCGTCCTTTAGGATCACGCCGGAAAAGAGCGGGATCCCGTTTTCGCCTTCCATCAGATCGACCTCTCCGTTCACCGTAAAGTCAATATCAATGGAGATCGGGGAAAGGGAAACGGAATCAATGGTAAAAACAGTGCCGTCCACCGCTTTTTTAAGCGGGACAGGGACAGACGAGCTTGCCGATGGCAGCTCGATGTCAAAGCTCCAGTTTCCCTCAGCCATATTGGAAAAATCAGCCTGGCTGGTCGTTCCCAGATTGCGCAGGTCAACGTGCAGCGTTTTTCCGGGAAGCGTTTCCTGTCCGTCGGAAGCGGACACGCTCACAACGTATTCCAGCGTGCCTTCTTCATCAAAATAGCGGCTGATGAGCGCGCCGTTTTCGTCAAATTGGACGGGCGTTCCGTCGTCATAGACAGGCGCTGCGTTTTCGTCTGCTACGATGCCGTTGTAAAAGCCGGAATTGACGTTTAACTGTCCGCTTTCCGCGGCGGGATCAGCGCCGGTATAGACCGCTGCGGCTTCAAAGGCGGGCTCGTTGTTTTCTCCCGGATCAAAGCCTTTTACGGAAAAGGAGATGTGGGCAAAGTTGTCGTCCACGATAACCGTTTCCGGCGTTACGGTGATGTTGTTGTCCGTGACGGACAGCGCCGTGTAATCGGGCGTTTCGCTTAAAACCTCCGCGACGCCCTGATCGGTAAGCGTCTGCTGCTGTTCTGGGGTTGCCTGGACGGCGCCCTGCATCCCGCGGCTCCAGAAATGCCGGATTGCGGCGAAAGCCGTGACCGATCCGGCAGCGATCAGGCAGATGCAGGCGATCGCCGCCGCCTGACTTTTAAAGATTGTTTTTTTTCTGCGTTGCTTCTTTTTTGCCATGATTGTTCCCTCTTTTTGGATGAGGGCAAAGGCTTCGTCCGCTTTTTGCTGTACAATATCCGGAAGCACGATTTCTTCCGAAAAAAGATCGGGCTGATATTTCATGGATTATACCTCGCTTTCGTAATATGCCGCAAGCTTCTGCCTGCCGCGCGCCAGTCTCGTCTGCACCGTACTTTTCGGAAGGCAGAGCAGCTCTGCGATTTCCGCCGTCGGGTAGCCCTGCCCGTAAAAAAGCATCATCGGAAGCCGGTATTTTTCATCGAGCACCGACAGCATTTCCTTTAAGTCCGAATTGGGGGCGGCGGCAGGGGATTCCCGCCACTGTTCCAGAGGAAACTTGTTTTCCTGCTGTTTTTTGATGTCATAGCATTTGTTGATCAGAATTCTTGTGAGCCATGTCCTGAAAAAACGGCTTTCGCGGAGCGTGCCGATTTTTTCCCAGCAGGCAAGAATCGTATCCTGGACAGCGTCCGCGCAGTCCACGTCGTTTCCAAGGATCGCTATGGCGGTGCGGTACATATCCTTCATGTAAAGCTGCATCAGTCCGGTAAATGCGTCCGGATCGTGCGCCTTTGCCTGTTTGATAAGTTTTAAAGTATCCTGTTCGAGCATTTTTTTCTCCCACGCGTTGAAGTTGCAGGACGGGCAGAGCGTCCTCTGCATCCATCTTACATACATTAGACGGGGAAGGGGAGCAAAAAATCCCGGATGAAAAAAATTTTCCTCCGCTTTTTGTGTTGTGAAGGGGATTTGCCGGATGCTATAATGGCAAAGGAAAGGCGGTCAGAGGAAAATGGAAGATCTGAAAAAAACAGAATTATTTGAGCGGGTTCCGGTACCGGATGCGGTAATGCGGCTGGCGGTTCCCACGATTTTAAGTTCGCTGGTCATGGTGCTTTACAATCTGGCGGACACTTATTTTGTCGGGATGCTGGACAACCCGGTGGAAAATGCGGCGGTGGCGCTGGCGGCTCCCGTGCTGCTGGCGTTCAATGCGGTCAACAATCTCTTCGGCGTGGGAAGCTCCAGCATGATGAGCAGGGCGCTTGGACGCAGGGATTACGATACGGTTTACCGCAGCTCGGCGTTTGGATTTTACTGCTGTATCATCTGCAGCGTTTTGTTTTCGGCAATCTGTACGATTGGGAAAACTCCGCTGCTGGGTCTTTTGGGGGCGGACGCGCAGACAGCGGCGTCTACAGCCGGATATTTAAAATGGACGGTAACCTTTGGGGCGACGCCCGCAATCTTAAATGTGGTCATGGCGTACCTTGTGAGGGCGGAAGGGGCGTCTTTGCATGCGAGCGTGGGAACGATGAGCGGATGTCTTTTGAATATTATTCTGGATCCGCTGTTCATTCTTCCGTGGGGCTTTGGCATGGGCGCGGCGGGGGCGGGGCTTGCCACGTTTCTTTCCAACTGCGCGGCGTGCCTGTATTTTTTCATCCTGCTTTACCGCAAAAGAGGGAATACCTATGTGTGCATCCGCCCGTCGATGTTCCGGTTTCGGAAGGAAATCGTGCGGGGCGTGTTCGGCGTGGGAATCCCGGCATCCATCCAGAATCTTCTGAATGTGACGGGAATGACGGTGCTGAACAATTTTACATCCGCCTATGGGGCGGACGCCGTGGCGGCGATGGGGATCACGCAGAAGATCAATATGGTTCCGATGCAGATTTCCATGGGGCTTTCCCAGGGGATCATGCCGCTGATCAGCTACAGCTACGCCAGCAAAAATGTAAAGAGGATGAAAGAGACGCTGCTCTTTGTGGTAAAAATAGCGATGGGCTTTATCGTGACGGTTTCCGTGGGGTATTTCCTGTTTGCCGGAAACCTGATCCGGCTGTTTATGGAAAACGAGGCGATCGTGATGTACGGAACGAAGTTTCTGAGGGGATTTTGTCTGGGACTGCCGTTTCTGTGCATGGATTTCATCGCGGTGGGCGTCTTTCAGGCGTCGGGGCTTGGCAAACATGCGCTGGTTTTTGCGATCCTGCGGAAAATTGTGCTGGAAATTCCGGCATTGTTTCTCCTGAATGCAATTTTCCCGCTGTATGGGCTGGCTTACGCGCAGTTTGCGGCGGAGCTGATCCTGGCGGTTTCGGCGGTGGCGGTGCTTGTGCGGCTGTTTCGGAGACTGGAAGGGGAGAAGGAAGCGGGATGAGGTGTATCCGGTGAGCAAGCTCCCCCGTTGGCATGAGGAAGCCCGCAGTGCACAATCCAGCAGCTTCCTGCGGAAGCCGCAGGATTGACGGCTGTCGCCGTATAATGCGGAAGGCATAAAGTGTATCTGGTGAGCAAGCTCCCCATCTACACTTTATACCTTCCGCATTGCACTGCTCATAGAGACAACAAAAAGACAGCTCCAGTCAACATATTGGGATGTTGCGGGGCTGTTTTTATGTTACAATCATTTCAGAAAGTGTTCGCGAGGGTTATGGCGCGGCTATGCAGGGAGGAAGTGTAAAAATGATCCGGATGGATTATTTTTACACAGCTGTTTGTGCGGGAGCGTCACAGGCAGCTTTATGGCGGAAGGGAAATCGTGTTCGCAGTTTTTCGCCGCCTCCGTCGCGTACGCTCCAGAATGGAGGAGAAGGCTATATGAAAGAACAGCTTTTAAAGAAATTTGGGGAGATTTTCGGAGGGACGGACGGAGCGAAGGTTTATTTTGCGCCGGGGCGTGTGAATCTGATCGGAGAACATACCGACTATAACGGCGGTCATGTATTCCCCTGCGCGCTGACGATCGGTACTTATGGCGTGGCAAGAAAGAGAGACGATAAGGTTCTGCGTTTTTATTCCATGAATTTTGAGCATCTGGGCGTGATCGAGTCGAGCGTCGAGGGGCTCAGGCCGGAGAAGGAAGCGAACTGGACGAACTATCCGAAGGGCGTGATGTGGGCGTTTGGCGAAAAAGGGATGGAAGTGACAAAGGGCATGGATCTGCTGCTGTTTGGCAACATTCCGAATGGTTCCGGGCTGTCTTCGTCTGCGTCGGTTGAGGTGCTGACCGGATACATCCTGCGGGATATGTACGGTTTTGAGGTGACGAATCAGGATCTGGCGCTGATCGGGCAGTTTTCGGAGAACAATTTTAACGGCGTAAACTGCGGCATCATGGATCAGTTCGCGATCGCGATGGGGAAAAAGGACAACGCGATTTTCCTCGACACTGCAACGATGGAATTTGAATACGCGCCGATCTGTCTGGAGGGCGCGAAGGTCGTGATCTCCTGCAGCAACAAAAAGCGCGGTCTGGGAGATTCCAAATATAACGAGAGAAGAAGCGAATGCGAAACGGCGCTGGCAGAGCTGCAGAAGGTAACTGCCATCCAGACGCTGGGCGATCTGACGGAGGAGCAGTTTGAGCTTTATAAATCTGCGATCAAGGATGAGGTGCGCACAAAGCGCGCGCGCCATGCGGTTTATGAAAACCAGCGGACGATGAAGGCGGTTGCGGCGCTGAAGGCAAATGACATCGCAGAGTTCGGCAGGCTGATGAACGCGTCCCACGTTTCTTTGCGCGACGATTATGAAGTGACCGGGATCGAGCTGGATACGCTTGTGGAGGAAGCGTGGAAGGTGGATGGCGTGATCGGCTCCCGCATGACCGGCGCGGGCTTTGGCGGCTGCACGGTAAGCATCGTGAAGGATGAGGCGATCGAAGCCTTTCAGGAGCAGGTTGGGGAAGCCTACAAAAAAAAGATCGGCTATGCGGCAGATTTTTATGTGGTAGAGATCGGAGACGGTCCGAAGGAGCTGTAAAGGGAAGGGAAATTTTCAGATGATTCAGGAAAATATCAGGGAACTGGTGCAGTATGGGCTGCTGACAGGACTCGTTGAAAAAGAGGACGAAATTTATACGACGAACAGGCTTTTGGAGCTTTTCGGGGAAGAGGATTACCCGTTCGGATTCGGGGAGGAGATCGGACGGAGCAGGGAAGAGGCGGTAAAGCGCCTGCCGGAGCTTTTGACGGAAATGATGGACTATGCGGTAAAAAAGGGCATCATGCCGGAGGACGGCGTCGTTTACCGGGATCTTTTCGATACGAAGATCATGGGCTGTCTGGTAGGACGTCCCAGTGAAATCATCCGTAAATTCTGGGCGGAATATGAAAAATCGCCCGAGGCGGCGACGGAATTTTTCTACAGGTTCAGTCAGGATACGGACTATATCCGCCGTTACCGCGTCTGCAAGGATGAAAAATGGATCGCACCTACCAAATACGGCGACCTTGACATTACGATCAACCTTTCCAAGCCGGAAAAGGATCCGAAGGCGATTGCGGCAGCGAAGCTTGCAAAGCAGAGCGGCTATCCGAAATGCCTGCTCTGCGTGGAAAACGAGGGCTATGCGGGACGGATCAACCATCCGGCGCGCCAGAACCACCGGATCATCCCGATCACGATCAACGACAGCCGGTGGGGGATGCAGTATTCGCCCTATGTTTATTATAACGAGCACTGCATCGTGTTCAATTCACAGCACATCCCGATGAAGATCGAGCACAACACCTTTGTGAAGCTGTTTGATTTTGTAAAACAGTTCCCCCATTATATGCTCGGTTCCAACGCGGATCTGCCGATCGTGGGCGGCTCGATTTTAAGCCACGACCATTTTCAGGGCGGGCATTATGAGTTCCCGATGGCAAAGGCAGAAGTGGAGCGCACGTTTACGGTGAAGGGCTTTGAGGATGTGCAGGCAGGCGTTGTGAATTGGCCCATGTCCGTGATCCGGATCTGGGGAAAAGATACGGAGCGGCTGATCGCGCTGGCGGACGTGATTTTGGATGCATGGCGTAGCTACAGCGACGAGGCGGCGTTTGTTTTTGCGGAGACGGACGGCGAGAAGCACAACACGATCACGCCGATCGCGAGAAAGCGCGGCGAAAATTTCGAGCTGGATCTGGTGCTGAGAAACAACATCACGACCGACGAGCATCCGCTGGGCGTATTTCATCCCCATGCAAACCTGCACCATATCAAAAAGGAGAACATCGGGCTGATCGAGGTTATGGGTCTTGCGGTCCTGCCCGCCCGTCTGAAAAAAGAGATGGCGGATCTGGAACAGGCGATTTTAAACGGGGAGGACATCCGCAGGGACGAGGTTCTTTTAAAGCACGCCGACTGGGTGGAGGAATTTTTGCCGAAGTACGAAACTGTAAATGCGGAAAATATCCACGGCATCATCCAGAAGGAGATTGGGATTGTATTCATGCAGGTGCTCGAGGATGCGGGCGTATATAAGAGGACGGAGGAAGGACAGGCTGGCTTTGACCGGTTTATTGACAGTCTGAACAGATAACAGAATATCAGATCAAAAAAATCCTGCGCGGCGGAAAAAGCTGCGCGGGATTTTTTGTACGGCAGGAAAGTTCTTTTTATACCACATAAAAAAATGCGTTTATACGAATGCTGAGGGAACGTCTTTATCAGGACAGTCCGGCATATTCCAGAAGCTCATAGACGCGGGCCCTGGTCAGCTCGGCTTTTTTCTGCCAGACGATAAAATCCTGCATGGAGCTGTCCTCATAAGAAGCGCCGGCTTCAGCGGCAGCCTGCTCCTTTTGGGAGATCCAGTTTTTCTGCTCGGCGGTGAGGGATTCCATTTTTTCAGGATTTAAAAATTCCTTTAAAAAATCCCAGACGGTATTGAGCGCCCCGTCCCATACCTGATAAAGCTCTTTGGCAGCTTCGTTCATTTCATCCTGCGTCAGAGGATCGTCGGCAAGGGAGGTTTCCAGTTCGTCAGCGCGCACTTCCGTCATGTGGATGATATTTTTTAAGTTGTCGCGGGAATCATAGCTGGAAAACGCGATCTGCTGCGTTTCGTTTAACAGGGCAAAATAAGGAAGAATCGCAGGCTCCTCCTGCGAAACCTCATAGAGGCTGAGCCAGCTTTGATATTCCTCCGGGATGTCTGTCAGCGGCGTGCCCGGAACGGCGATCAGGATTTCGTCGCCCTTGGCAAGCCCGTTGCACTCACTGTAAAGGATGCGGACATCGTTCATGATCTCTTCCGTGCCCGGCGGGTTCGCAAACGTTAATTCCTCGACTTTTATGGAAAACATATTTTCACTGATGGCGGCAGGCTGCGAAAACTGCCCCGTAAAATCGCACAGATACTGTGTGCCGTTTGGATAGGCGTCGCTGTAGCTGCCGGCGTCCGAGTCGGAATACTGACCGGAAAAGCTGCCGTCCTCCTGAATTTCCAGCATCGTGCTCCATGCGCCTGCGCCGCTGGAAAAGACGAAGGTAAACGGCTTTAGCGACTCAAAGGAAAAGCACTGCGACATATCGTCGGAAGCGCCGGTTTCGGAAGCAGTCTCCGACAGGCTGCCGGTCTGAGACTCCGTTTCGGAAGCGGCAGGGGAGCTGTCAGGAACGGAAGGCTGTGCGCTGTCAGGCTCGATGGAAATGTCCTCTGCAGAGATCGTGACGGGTTCCAGCTGTACGTCAGAAACGCAGGCGGCTGCAGAAAAAAGCAGAAGCCCGGCAGGCAGGAGAAAATAAAGTTTTTTATACATTGGCTGTAGTCCTTTCTGTTGTATTTAAGGAACTTTGTCCGAATTTTGGCGTTGTATTGCGGACTTTCGGAGCTGTAAACAGTATAGCAGATAATCCGGGGGAAGGGTATAAAATATATGCAATTCAGAGAGCGTGTGGTATACTGGTGTTGTTCACGGAAGGCATGTATGGTAAGGAGAAAACATTGACGTTAAAAAATAAACTTGGCATTACAGATTCTGCGGAGCTTGCGCGGGAAGAGGAAAAAATCAGTAAGAGGAAGGCAAAAGAACTGTTTGAAACGGGATTTTTGGACAAACTGATACCCGGGACATATGAGGCGCTTTCCCAGATCCATAAGCAGTTGTTTGATGGGATTTATGAATTTGCGGGGCAGATGCGGGATGTCAATCTTGCAAAAGGAAGCTTCCGCTTCGCGCCGCTGATGTATCTTACAGTATCTCTTGAAAATATTGAAAAGATGCCGCAGTCAACCTTTGATGAAATCGTTGAAAAATATGTGGAAATGAACATTGCGCATCCGTTTCGGGAGGGAAACGGACGCAGTATGCGGATCTGGCTGGATCTGATGTTAAAAAAGGAACTTCATCAGGTTGTAGACTGGAATCGCGTTGACAGGGAAGATTATCTTCTTGCAATGGAGCGCAGCCCGATCCGGGACATTGAGATCAAGCATGTGCTGAAAAATGCGTTGACAGATGAGGTAAACGACCGAAGTATCTATATAAAGGGGATAGACAACAGCTATTACTATGAAGGATATGCGGCATTTAAAACGGAAGAGCTTTAACAGAAAGGTACACCTATGAAATTTTTGCTGGCAGCATTAAATGCGAAATACATTCATTCCAACCCGGCGCTCTACAGCCTGCGTTCCTACGCGGCAGAGCATCATGAGGAGCTTGCGCGGGATGTGGAGATCGCGGAATATACGATCAATCAGCCGCTGGAGGAGATCCTGGCGGACATTTATGGGAGAAAGCCGGATGCAGCGGCTTTTTCCTGTTATATCTGGAACTGGAAGCTGATCCGGGAGCTGATCGGAGAGCTTCATCAGGTCATGCCGGATCTGCCGATCTGGCTGGGCGGCCCGGAGGTGTCGTTTGACGCTGAGCAGATATTGGAGGAATATCCGTTTCTGGCGGGGATCATGGTCGGCGAGGGCGAGGCGACCTTTTCGGAGCTTCTGGGATTTTATGAAAAAAGAAGCAGCGGGCGCTATTCCCGGCAGCTTCAGATGCAGATCGCGGCATTCTGGCCGGGAGCGGTCAGTCAGGCGGGCTTGGACAGCATAAAAGGGATCGTGTTCCGCGACCCGGTGTCCCGAAAGATTGTGCGGACGGATGAGAGGGAGCTGACAGACATCAGCGCGCAGCCGTTTTTTTATGAAAATATGGAAGGCTTTGAAAACCGGATCGTTTATTATGAATCGAGCAGGGGCTGCCCTTTCAGGTGCAGCTACTGCCTGTCGTCGATCGACAAAACGGTGCGGCTTCGGGATCTCTCTCTGGTAAAAAAGGAGCTGCAGTTTTTTCTGGACAAAAAAGTGCCGCAGGTCAAATTCATCGACCGGACGTTTAACTGCAATCACCGGCACGCGCAGGAAATCTGGCGCTATATTCAAGAGCATGACAACGGCGTGACGAATTTTCATTTTGAGATTTCTGCGGATCTGCTAAACGGCGAGGAGCTGGCGCTTCTGGGAAAAATGCGCCCGGGGCTTGTGCAGCTGGAAATCGGCGTGCAGTCCACTAATCCGCAGACGCTTCAGGAGATCCGGCGGTTTGCAAGCCTCGACAGGCTGCGCCATTCGGTCGTGCGGATACATGCGGAGCACAATATCCACGTGCATCTGGATCTGATCGCGGGGCTGCCCTATGAGGATATGGACAGCTTTATCCGTTCGTTCAACGATGTGTACGCGATGCGCCCGGAACAGCTGCAGCTGGGCTTTTTGAAGGTGCTCAAAGGCTCCTATATGGAAGAAATGGCTTCGGAATACGGGCTTGTATACAGGGAATGCCCGCCCTATGAGGTGCTCTATACGAAGTGGCTTTCCTATGATGACGTGATCCGTCTGAAAAAGGTGGAGGAAATGGTCGAGCTGTATTATAACAGCGGCCAGTTTACCCATATTTTGCCGGTGTTGCTGCGCCGTTTTGAAAGCGCCTTTGAGATGTATGACAGGCTGGCGCGTTTTTATCAGGAAAAAGGCTATTTCGCAAACAGCCCGGCGCGGTCGCGGTGCTACGAGGTGCTGCTGGAATTTGCGCAGCAGGAGGACGCAGGGCGCATCGGGCTGTACCGGGAGCTTGCGGTTTACGATCTTTATCTGCGGGAGAATGCGAAAAGCAGGCCGGAATTTGCGCCGGATCAGCGCCCGCACCATGACCGGATCGCAGCATTTTACCGGGAAGAGGAGGAAAACCGGGCATATCTGCCCGATTATGGGGAATATCAGGCAAGGCAGCTGCAGCGCATGACCCATCTGGAAATTTTTACATGGCCGGTGGACAAAACGGCGTGGGAACTGTGGGAACTGTCGCAGGAGGACGGCGCGCGGGAAAAAACGGCGATCCTGTTCGATTACCGCAGGCGCGACCCGATGTATGGAAACGCGGCGGCGATGCGGGTGGAGCTGTAAGCTGCGGCGCCTCCCGTTCCCGTGCGGCTTTGAAAAAACAGTTTTTGAAAAAATAGTTTTTGCAAAAAGGAGATAAGCGATTGAAGGCACATACAAAGGCGATCCTCGATCAGCTGGACGCCCATTACGGCAGGGAATATATCTGCTATTTAAACCATGAAAACGCGTGGCAGCTTCTCATCGCCACGATCTTGAGCGCCCAGTGCACGGACGCGCGGGTTAATATCGTGACAAAGGAGCTGTTCGTGAAATATCCGTCGGTGCAGGCGTTTGCGGACGCGGATTTAAAAGAGCTGGAGCAGGACATCCGCCCGACCGGGTTTTACCATAACAAGGCAAAAAATATCATCGCCTGCTGTCAGGAGCTGATGGCAAAATACGGCGGCGAAGTGCCGTCGCAGCTGGAACAGCTGACCGCCCTGCCGGGTGTGGGCAGAAAGACGGCAAACGTGATTCGGGGCAACATTTACCATGAGCCGAGCGTGGTCGTGGACACGCATGTGAAGCGGATTTCCAAAAAGCTGGGGCTGACGAAGGAGGACGATCCGGTAAAGGTGGAAATGGAGCTGATGAAGGTGCTTCCGGAGGATCACTGGATTTTATATAATATCCAGATCATCACGCTGGGAAGGACGATCTGCAAGGCGCCGACGCCGAAATGCGAGGAGTGCTTTTTGACGGAGTGGTGCAGGGATTATCAGAAACGGCAGAAGAAGGCGAAAAAATGAGAGGGATGGATTCGTATATCAGCGTCGATCTGGAAACGACGGGGCTGAATCCGAAAACGGACAAGATCATAGAGATCGGCGCGGTGCGCGTGGAAAACGGGCAGGTCACGGGAGAATTTTCCCGCTTTGTCAATCCGGGACGCGCGCTTCCGGAGCAGATCACAGAGCTGACGGGGATCGTGCAGGAGCAGGTTTTGGGCGCGGAAACGGTCGGGACGGTTCTGGGGGAATTTCTGGAATTTGCGGGGGAGCTGCCGCTTCTGGGACACAGGATCCTGTTTGATTATTCGTTTTTGAAGCGGGCGGCGGTAAATGCAGGAAAGCCATTTGAGCGGAAGGGTGTGGATACGCTGAAGCTTTCGCGGCAGTATCTTTCAGAGCTTCCAAGCAGGCGGCTGTCCGATCTGTGCGCGCATTTCGGGATCCCGATTACGGCGCACCGGGCGCTGGAGGATGCGCGGGCGGCGCATTTTTTATATCAGGAGCTTTGCGCGCGTTTTTTTGAGGAGAAAAGCTTTGCGCCGGTCCCGCTTTTGTATAAGGTCAAAAAGGAAGGGCCGGCGTCGCCCCGGCAGAAGGAGCGGCTGAGACGGCTGCTGGAAGAAAGAGGGATCGTGCCGGATTTTGACGTGGAGCTTTTGACGCGGAACGAGGCGAGCAGGATGGCGGACCGGATTCTGGCGGGGGATCGGGATTGAACGGCTGCCATGGCTTGCAAAAGTGGCGCGGGTGCTTTATAATGGGAGAAACCGCGCAAAGGGCGCGGAAGGAGGCATGATCACATGATGAATTTTCATAACAGAAAGAACCAGAAGATCATTTCGTCTGTCATCATCATTATCCTGGTGCTGGCGATGATCGTCCCCACTCTGGTATCCTTTTTATAAGCAAGGAAGGACTTAAAAAATGAATCGATTTAAAACCGTACTTCTGACGGCAGCAGCGGCGGCATTTCTGTTTCTGGGAACAGGACGGGAGGCGTATGCCGCCCCGAACGACACGATCCAGGAAGGGGTCACGGCAGACGGCATCGACCTGTCCGGGATGACGAAGGATCAGGCGACGGCGGCGATCCAGGGCTATGTGGATGGGCTGGAACAGACGGAGATCTTTTTGCAGGCGCAGGACGGGCAGGGCGTGTCCGTGACGGCGGGAGAGCTGGGCGTTTCATGGAAAAATACGGAGCTTGCGGCGGATGCGGTTTCCCTCGGCAAAAAGGGCAACATCGTGGCGCGCTACAAGGCGATGAAGGATCTGAAAAACCGCGGCATGGATTTCCATGTGGAGCTGGATTTTGACCGGGATGCGATCGCGCAGGTTGTGTCGGAGCAGTGCACGCAGTTCAATGCGGAAGCGGTGGACGCGCATTTAAAGCGGGAAAACGGTTCCTTTGTGGTGGAGGAAGGCAGGACGGGCTATGTGGTAGATGAGGCTGCGTCCGCAGATGCGGTCTATGATTATCTGACGACGCAGTGGGACCGCAGCGAGGGAAGCGTGGAGCTGGCGATGGCGGTGGATGAGCCGCAGGGCAAAACGGAGGATCTTGCGAAGGTAAAGGATGTGCTGGGCACATTTACGACGAGCTATTCCTCGTCCGGGCCGTCCCGCAGCCAGAACGTGGCAAACGGCTGCAAGCTGATCGACGGGACGACCGTTTATCCGGGAGAGGCGTTTTCTACGTATGACGCGGTAAAGCCTTTTTCGGCGGAGAACGGCTATGAGATGGCAGGCTCCTATCTGAACGGCAAGGTGGTAGACAGCATCGGAGGCGGCATCTGTCAGGTATCGACGACGCTTTATAATGCGGTGCTGCGGGCGGAGCTGGATGTGACGGAGCGTCACAACCACTCGATGATCGTAACCTATGTGGATCCTTCGGCGGACGCGGCGATCGCGGAGTCCTCGGGCAAGGATTTTATCTTTGTGAACAACACGGACTATCCGATCTATATCGAGGGCTATACAAAGGATAAAAAGATCACCTTCACGATCTACGGCGTGGAGACGCGCCCGAAAAACAGGACGGTCGTTTATGAGAGCGAGGTGCTCGAAAAGCATGTTCCGGAAAAGGACAATATCGTGGCGGATCCGGGACAGCCGGTGGGCGTGATCAGCACGAGCAGCGTGCATATCGGATATAAGGCGAAGCTGTGGAAGGTTGTAAAAGAGGACGGTGTGGAAGTGAGCCGGGAGCAGGTAAACAGCAGCACCTACCAGATGAGCCCGAGAACGGCGGTTGTAGGCACGGCGACAGCGGATCCGAACGTGAGCGCCCAGATCAATGCGGCGATCGCGACGAGCAGCATCGATCAGGTCAAGGCGACAATTGCCAATATTCAGGCGGCGCAGGAAGCGGCTGCGGCATTGACGCAGGAGCAGCTGGAAGCGATCGCGGCGGCACAGGCAGCGGCAGCCCAGGCGGCACAGGACGCCGCGGCGGGCAACTGACCGCATGGAAAAGGACTGCCTGTAAAAAGGTATCAAAACAGAAACGGATGGAGCTTTATGAAAACAGGGAATGTGACGGGAACCGTTTACGAACGGAGCATTCATCGGAAACTGGGCAATAAAACAGAATGGTTAAGAGGCGCAGCGCATGGGGAGGACTGCGCCTTTTTTGAATGCAGCAAAATGGAAACGGCGGCTGCGCAGGGAAGCGTCTGTACGGGCGCGGATGCGGCGGGCTATGCAGTATACAGCGCCGTGAACCGGGCGATGGAGGGGGCGGTATTGCGCGGCATGGACGCAGCCGGAAACGGGCTTCGGTGCAGTCTGCAGGTTCAGATCCTTCTTCCTTTAGGGGAACAGGAGCGGACGTTGCAGCAGATGGTGTGCAGCGTCCGGACAGCGGCAGAAAGCGCGGGCGCAGCCATCGCGGATGTCAAGGCGTGCGTCAGCGCAGCGGTAAACGCTCCGGTAACGAGCGCGTCGGCGCACGTCTGGGGCATGGGAACAGGGAAGCGTATGGCAGATCAGGAGAAGCGTCCCTTTGCGGGAAGCCAGATCGTGATGACAAAGTGGGCGGGGATCGAAGGGACTGTCCGCCTGACAAACCGGTGCAGGGAGCAGCTTTTGAAGCGCTATTCCGCTCACTTTTTGGAGGAAGCGGCAGCCCTTGACCGCTGCCTTTCGATCGTCCCGGAGGCGGCAGCCGCCTGTAAGTCCGGCGTCGGGGCGGTCTGCGCGGCGGGCGAGGGCGGTATATTCCACGCGCTCTGGACGCTGGCGGAGCAAACCGGGACCGGACTTGAGGTTTTTTTGAAAAAAATCCCGATCCGGCAGGAGACGGTTGAGGTCTGCAACCTGCTGGACGTAAATCCCTATGAGCTGGCGGCAAACGGAAGCCTTTTGTGCGTGGCGGCAGACGGCGAGGCGCTGGCAGGGCAGCTGCGCAGCGCAGGGATTGCCGCAGAGGTCATCGGACGTCTGACCGGGGAAAACGGCAGGGTGATCATAAACGGCGAGGAACGGCGTTTTCTGGAACCGGCAAAGGAGGATCCGATTTACCGGATCCTGCCGGTATGATCGGTTTTTAAGACAGGGATCAAGAGCGGGATCAAGACTGAGATCAAGATTGAGATCAAGACAGGGAAGCATTGTGAATGGGAGGAAGAAATGAGAGAAGAATTATTAAAAATAATCGAAAAAAACAGCCGCATCAACTTAAAGGAGCTGGCGGTGATCCTTGGCGTCGAGGAGATCGACGTAGTAAATGAAATGGCGGCGATGGAGGCGGAGGGCATCATCTGCGGCTACCACACGCTGATCGACTGGGAAAAGACGAGCATCGAAAAGGTATCGGCGCTGATCGAGGTGCGCGTGACGCCCCAGCGCGGGCAGGGCTTTGACAGCATCGCGGAGCGGATCTACAAATACCCGGAGGTCAACGCGGTATTTTTGATCTCCGGCGGCTTTGACCTGCTTGTGACGCTGGAAGGCAAATCCTTAAAAGAGGTGTCTGCGTTTGTGTCCGACAAGCTTTCTACGCTGGACAGCATTTTAAGCACCGCGACCCATTTTATCCTGAAAAAATATAAGGATCACGGGACGATCCTTGCAAAAAAATCTGAAGACCAGAGGGAGAAATTCATGCCATGAGAAATCCGTTATCCGATAAAATCGTAACGATCAAGCCGTCGGGCATCCGGAAATTTTTTGACATCGTGAGCGAAATGGACGATGCGATCTCGCTTGGCGTGGGAGAGCCCGACTTCGATACCCCGTGGCATATCCGCGACGAGGGCATTTATTCGCTGGAAAAAGGGCGCACCTTTTACACGTCCAACGCCGGCTTAAAGGAATTAAAAATCGAGATCTGCCGTTATTTAAACCGCCGCCATGGGCTGGAATACGATTACCGCAATCAGGTGATCGTGACGGTCGGCGGCTCCGAAGCGATCGACATCGCCCTGCGCGCCATGATCAATCCGGGAGACGAGGTGCTCATCCCGCAGCCCTCCTATGTTTCCTATGAGCCGTGCGCGGTGCTGGCGGATGCGGTTCCGGTGATCATCAACCTGAAAGCGGAAAACGAGTTCCGTTTAACGGCGCAGGAGCTGCGCGACGCGGTTACGGACAAAACAAAGGTGCTGATCCTGCCGTTCCCGAATAATCCGACCGGGGCGATCATGGAGAGGAAGGATCTGGAGGAGATCGCGGAGGTGATCCGGGAAAAAGATCTTTTTGTGATCTCCGACGAGATTTATTCAGAGCTTACCTATAAGGAAGAGCACGTTTCCATCGCCCAGATCCCGGGGATGCAGGAGCGGACGATCCTCATCAACGGCTTTTCAAAGGCGTATGCCATGACCGGCTGGCGGCTTGGTTATGCCTGCGGACCGGAGGAGATTATCACGCAGATGATCAAGATCCACCAGTTTGCGATCATGTGCGCGCCGACCACGAGCCAGTATGCGGCGGTGGAAGCGCTGAAAAACGGCGACGGCGATGTAAAGGAGATGCGGGACGAATACAATCAGCGCCGCCGCTATCTGATGCACGCCTTCAAGGAGATGGGGCTGCCCTGCTTCGAGCCTTACGGAGCGTTTTATGTATTCCCGTGCATCGCGGAATTCGGCATGACGAGCGACGAGTTTGCGACCCGCTTCCTGCACGAGGAAAAGGTGGCGGTCGTGCCGGGAACGGCGTTCGGCGACTGCGGAGAGGGCTTTATCCGGATTTCCTATGCGTATTCGCTGGAAAATTTGAAGGTGGCGATCGGCAGGCTGGCGCATTTTGTGGAAAAGCTGAAAAAAGAAAGGGCAGAATTGTAAGACTATGCTGAATATTGTACTGCATCAGCCGGAGATCCCGGCGAATACCGGAAATATCGGAAGGACGTGCGTGGCGACGGGCGCGGTGCTGCACCTGATCGAGCCGCTCGGGTTTTCGCTGGACGAAAAGCACTTAAAGCGCGCCGGGATGGACTACTGGCATCTGCTGGACGTGCGCCGCTACATCAATTTTGAGGATTTTCTGGCAAAAAACCCGGCGGTCGGAAAGAGCGCGAAGCTGTGGCTGGCGACGACAAAGGCGCATCAGGTTTACAGCGACGTAAGCTTTGGACCGGACGACTATATCATGTTCGGAAAAGAGAGCGCGGGCATCCCGGAGGAGATTTTGGTAGAGCACGAGGAGGGCTGCATCCGCATTCCGATGCGGGAGGACATCCGCTCCTTGAACCTCTCCAATTCGGCGGCGATCGTGCTCTACGAGGCGCTCCGGCAGAACGCCTTTGCAGGGCTTCAGGAAAACGGGGAGCTGCACCGGCTTTGCTGGAAGGGGTAATATAAGGCGGCAGAATGGGGGATAAGCATGGAATATTTTGAACCGATCAACGAAACGTCCTATTTGTCCGTTCAAAATGCACCGGTATACAGAAAGATCATGCGCTGCTTTTACCGGGAATATGAAAAAATGCATTTCCAGCTGTATAAAGAGGACGTTTTGCGCCTGATGAGGCAGGACGAGGCGTTTGCAGATTACCGGATGGAGCAGCTTTTGCCGGATCTGGACGCGCTGGTAAAATGGAAGAATCTGACGCCGATCCAGGATCCGGGCAGGGTCTATACGATCGCGGACTATAAAAATAAGCAGTACCGCTATACGATGTCGGAGTATGCGGTTGAGATTGAGCGTCTGACCGTGCGGCTGGAAAATATTTTTCTGGAATCCGGAAATTTATCGACGAATTTTTTTATACGGATGGAAAAAGGCTTAAAGCGCGCGGAAGAGATGAAGGGCGCCAGCCTGAAAGAGATTAACGAATGGTGGGGGCTTTTGCAGGAGGATTTTAAGCGGCTGAACCAGAATTATCAGGATTATCTGCGCGATTTTTATTCCGGCAGGACGGATCAGCTGATGAAGTCTGTGGAGTTTGTGATGCACAAGGATAAATTTATCCGGTATCTGAATGAATTTGTGCAGGAGCTCCAGCGCTATTCCAAGCGGATCGAGCGTATCCTTCTGGAAAACATGGGCGTGGTGGAAGCGGAAATTCTGGAAAAGGTCATACAGAGTGAGCTCGACATTCCTCATGCCGTTCTGGAACTGCACGGGAATGCGGAGCCGAGCATCCGCGAAAACGTGATGGGAAAATGGGCTTCGCTGAAAAACTGGTTTATCGACTCTGACGGCAATGAATGCGAAAGTAAAAAGGTTTTAAAGATCACAAACGACGTGATCAGAAGCATTATCCAGAATGCGGCTCTGATCGTGCAGCTTCAGAATGGAGGAATCAGCAGAAAAGATGATTACCGGAAGTTTCTGGAGCTGTTTTTAAATTGCGGGGATTTAAAAGAGGCGCACAGGCTGTCAGCCCATGTATTTGGCGTGCAGCGGATACAGCATTTTAAAACGCTGGAACCCCGTGAAGAGGATTCGGCAAATAACAGCGTTTATCAGGAGGAGCCGGCAAAATTTCTGCTGAAGCCCCATACGAGAGCCTATAAGGAGAAAAAGGATAAGCGGGGATTTACGGATAAGTCGCTGGAAAAAATGGCGCAGAGGGACAGTTATCTGCGGAAATTGAAACGGCAGAAGGAGATCGTGATGCATTATATCCGGGATAACCGGATCACGTTTTCGGAAATTGACGAGGTGATCTCACAGGAGACGAGGATTACATTTTTGCAGTGGATCACGCAGGCAAATATGAATTCCGGGAAAAACGGAAGAACGGAATATGGGCAGGAATACCATCTGAAGCGGACCGAAGGAAAATGCGTGTTAAGGTGCGAGGACGGGGATCTGGTTATGCCGGCATTTATATTGGAGTTTAAAGGATCATGAATGAGTTCAGGACGCTGCTGGAAAATTTCTGGATCTGCAAAGATACAGACAAGGAAGCATATTACAGGGTAAAGAGGGAGATTCCCGGTTTTCAGAAATTCATAAGGGAGCAGCTGGGCTGGAAGCTGATCCACACGGAGAAGCTTTTGAAGCTGGAAAAACGTCCGGCGCACGCCGAAGGCTTTATGGGGATCGGGGAGTTTACAGAGATCAGGGATTACTGCATTTTATGCGTGGTGCTGATGTATCTGGAGGATAAGGAGGAAGAGGAACAGTTTCTCCTGTCAGAGCTGATCGATTATGTGGAGGTGCAGTTAAAGCCGTATATGGATATGGACTGGACTTCTTTTACCCAGAGAAAATCGCTGGTCCGCGTGCTGCAATATATGGAGAGGCTGCAGATGCTGCGGGTTTACGAGGGACGCAGCGAGACGTTCGGGACAGAGGCCGGGCAGGAGGTCCTGTATGAGAACACGGGATATTCCAAATATTTTGCGGCAAGCTTTACAACGGATATTTCATCCTATCAGTCATACGAGGATTTTGAAAAAACGGATTTTGAGGAATTTCAGGAAAACAGGGGAAGCGTGCGCGTCAACCGTGTGTACCGGCAGCTTGCAGTATGCCCGTCCATGTACTGGGAAGGCAATGAGGATGCTGACGGGGCTTATCTGAAAAACCAGAGACAGTGGGTTGCGAAATATATGGGGGAAAACCTGGGCGGCAATCTGGATGTCTATAAAAATATGGCATGTTTTACGCTGGATGGCGGCGATTGTTACGGCACAGTCCATCCGCGGGACGCCATGCTTGCGGAAATCGTCCTTTTGGTCAGCGGAAAGATCAGGCAGGAGGTGGCGGACGGGAAGCTGGCTCCTGCGGAAAATGGCTGTATCGATCTGGATGCCGCTTATCTGGAGCAGATGATCCTGTCCTGCCGCAGGGAATGGAAGGACGGATGGAGTAAGGAATACCGTGAGATGGAAGAGCAGCGCCTGACGGAGACAGTTCTGGACTATATGGAGAGCTGGCTCATGATCCGGCAGGAGGGGGAAAAGATTACGGTATTTCCGTCGGCGGCAAGGACGGCGGGCGTTTATCCGGAGGATTTTAACGGAGGTACAAAAGAGTGAGTAACCGCTTTAAGATGAACCGTATCGGCTTTGTGAATTTCTGGCTGTATGATGAAGAGGAGTTTGAATTTGAGGATGGCAAGCTTTTGCTTCGGGGGCAGAATGCGTCCGGAAAGTCGATCACGACCCAGAGCTTTATCCCGTTTATTCTGGACGGAGACCGCACGCCCAGCCGGCTGGATCCGTTTGGTTCCAGCGACAGGAGGATGGAATACTATTTTCTGGGCGAAGAGGGAAAGGACGAATCTACGGGCTACCTGTTTCTGGAATTAAAAAAGGAGGGCACGGAGGAGTACAGGACGATCGGGATCGGACAGCGGGCAAAGCGCGGCAAGCCGATGGATTTTTGGGGATTTGTTATTCTGGATGGCCGCAGAGTGGGCACGGATGTCCGGTTGTATAAGGAAGTGGGTTCCAGCAAAATACCGCTGGACAGAAGGGAAATGAAGGCAGAGCTGGGAGAGGATAATTATTTTACGACCAGCCAGAGCGAATACAAAAAATATGTGAACCAGTATATTTTCGGATTCCGCAGGGCGGAGCAGTACGAACAGTTTATCCGGCTGCTTGTGAAGGTGCGTGCACCCAAGCTTTCCAAAGAATTTAAACCGACAAAGGTATACGATATTCTGAACGATTCCTTGCAGACGCTGACGGACGAGGAT
>URRW01000015.1 GCA_900550285.1 uncultured Lachnospiraceae bacterium | reverse complement strand
TCAATCAGCTTTGATATTTTATCATAGTTGATTTTGTTTGTCAACAACTTTTTTAATTTTTTGAACTTTTTTTCGAAAGTTCGTTTTGGCTTATTAGCCGCAACGGTTATTTATTATAACTCATTGTTTTGTGACTGTCAAGCACTTTTTGAACTTTTTTCAAAGCTCAGTTGCTTTTCAAATGCCGCAACGATTATTGATTTTATCAGAACCGTTCGCTTTTGTCAAGCACTTTTTTCTTCTTTTTTAGAAGTTTTTGTCGTCTCTCGCGGCGACAAATGATACTTTAACACAGAGCCGCCTGCGTGTCAACACTTAATTTTACTTTTTATTCTTTTTAAAGAAGCCTGCGCCGGACGCTGCCGGCAGACCGGGGCGGATGCTTCCTGCGCATCTGCTTTGCCTCTCTCCACAGTGTGCAGGGAAGCGCATGGTTTTCCTGTACACTGTGGGGAGAAGCGCCGTATCTCTTTACTCTATTTTTACCATGCGGTAGCCTACCCCCACATGGGTCTGGATATACTGCGGCGTATTCGGATCGCAGTTGATCTTCTTTCTGAGGGTCGCCATAAACACGCGCAGGGAGGTAATGTCATCCACCCCGCTGTTGCCCCAGATATTCTGCATGATAAAGGTATGGGTCAGCACCTTGCCGATGTTTCTGGCAAGCAGGCATAAAAGCTTATATTCGATCGGCGTCAGATGGAGCTCGGCGTCATTTAAATATGCGCAGCCTGCGGCATAGTCGATTTTTAACGCCCCGTTGACAAATACGGAAGCTTCCGCCATCGTCTGATTGGGCACTGCCGAAATCCTTCTGGTAATGGCGCGCAGCCTCGCCAGAAGCTCATCCACGGAAAAAGGCTTCGTCAGATAATCGTCCGCCCCCGCGTCCAAAGCTTCTATTTTATCTTTGTCTTCATTGCGTGCGCTGATCACGATAATTGGCATATTGGACCATGACCGGATCTTTTTGATCACCTCTACGCCGTCCGTGTCGGGAAGCCCCAGATCCAAAAGAACGATCTCCGGATTATGGGAAGAGGCCTCTATCACGGCAGCCGCCCCGTTGGAGGCGGTCAGATACCTGTAGTCATGGGTTTTTAAAATCGTGGTAATCAGGTTGTTGACCGATTTATCATCCTCTACAACCAGGATCAATGGTTTATTCATACATCCTTACCTCCTCTGCCGGCAGTGTAAACGTAAATACCGCGCCGTGCGGCTCGTTGTCCGAAACGGTGATCTCCCCGCCGTGGGCGTTGATGATCGATTTGCACAAAGACAGCCCGATCCCACAGCTTCTCCTGCTGTCCGCGATCTTATTCTCGCCGCTGTAAAACATGTCAAATACCCGCGCCTTCGCCTCGTCGCTGATCCCGTTTCCGTCATCTTCAATCGAAACATATACCGTCCCGTCATTTTTTCTGACACGGATCTTAATGTGGGAGCCCTTGGGCGTATATTCGATCGCATTGTTGACGATATTGATGATCACCTGTACGATCAGTCGGGAATCCATCCTTGCCAGAATGAACTCCTCCTGACTTTCCACGCTGATCTGATGCTCTGTGTTCTTTTTGCTCACATGCAAAAGAGCCTCCGAGATCACGTCCTCCATCAGATCCTCTGTAATGTTTAAGTTCAGCCTTCCTTCCACAAGCCGCGTGATGGACAAAAGATTTTCCACCAGATTGATCAGCCACATGGAATCCTCATAAATATCCGAATAAAGCTGCCGCCTTGTCTCCTCGTCAAACTCTGCCCCCATCGCCAAAAGATTGCTGGCATTGCCGGAAATCGACGTCAGCGGCGTCCTTAAATCATGCGAGATTGCGCGCAAAAGGTTTGCCCGAAGCTGCTCATTCTGCGCAAGGACCGCCGCCTCCTCCTTTTCCCGCGTGTTTTTTTCATTTTCAAGCGCAAGGGCGCACTCGCCCAAAATCGACAGCAGGATGCTGTTTTCAAACGCCTCCGGCGCCGTCTTGTCCATTGCGATCCCGACTACCCCGTATACGTTGTCCTGCACCCGGATTGCAAGATAGAGGCATTTTGCATCCGAAAACGTGCCCGTCGTCGCGCCCGCGTGCTTGTTGTTCTGAAACGTCCAGTGCGCCACCTCCCTCTCTTTTTCGGAAATACAGCTTTCGTCCGGTCCGTTTCCCGGCGCGGGAAAGAGCTTCGGCTCCCCCAGCGCGCCTTTTTCTTCCATATATACGACAATGTCTTTTTCCAAAAGCTTGCGAAGCTGGCTGACCGTGACCGAAATGATGCCGTCCCGGTCTTTTTCCTGCTGCAAAAGGCAGTTGGTGTCAAACAGGATCCTTGTGCGGAACGCGACTCCCGCCGACTGCCTGGCATGGTTTTTTAAGCGGGTCACAAGGGAGCCCGTCACAAACGCCGCCAGAAACATACATATGAACGTGATCGGATAGCCCGTGTCATAGGCGCGCAGGGAAAACCGCGGCACTGTAAACAAAAAATTGAATACCAAAACGCTGACGACCGAAGAGATCAGGCTGTAAATCTGATTTTTCGTCACAACGGCAGTCAAAAGCACCGAAAGCACATATACCGTGATGATATTCGCCTCGTCGATGCCCAGATTATAAAAGAAAAAGCCGATCAGGCTGGCTGCCAGCAAAAGCCCGATGCTTTTTAAAATGTCCGACGCTGAAAAGATCACATACTTCCCAAACTGTTTTTTGCGGCGGTAGATTGCCTTTTCCGAATCCGTATCCGGAATGATGTATACATCCAGATTCGGGGCGTTTAAAATCAGCTTCTCCGTCAGCGTCAGCCTGCCGAAAATGTGGCTTTTTTTGACCGAGCTGCGTCCGATCACCACCTTTGTGATCCGGGACAGGCGTGCAAACTCCGCGATCTGGAAGGCGATGTCGTCGCTGTAAATCACTTCCGATTTTGCCCCCAGCTGCTCTGCCAGATGGGTGTTTGCCTGCAGCCGCCGCTTTTCCTCCTCACCCATGGACGCATATTCCGGCGTCTGGATGTACAGTGCGGTAAACTGCGCGTGAAAGGCGCTCGCCATCCTCGCCGCCGTGCGGATAAGCCTGGCATTGGAGGGCGACTCCGACAGGCACACTAAAATGTGCTCGTCGGTATGATACTCCCCGGCGCTTTCCTTTTTTCCCTTTTCGGAAACGAGATTGAGCCTGTCCGCGCTGCGCCTTAAAGCGATTTCCCGCAGCGCCGTAAGATTTTCCAGAAAAAGCGCCTGATCGGCATGCAGTTTTCCGAAAGAATCCTTCCCCGCCGCATTTTTTTCCAGACGCTCCATCAGCTCCTGCGGTTCGATGTCGATCAGCTCCACCTGATCCGCCCCGTCAAACACAAAATCCGGAATCCGTTCCGGTACGGAGGTTCCCGTGATCTCACAGGCAATGTCGTTTAAGCTCTCGATATTCTGCGCGTTGACCGTCGTATACACGTCGATTCCGCGTTTTAACAGCTCCTCAATGTCCTGATAGCGCCTCGCGTGGCGGCAGCCCTTTGCGTTGGCATGGGCAAGCTCGTCTACCAGCACCAGTTGCGGCGCGCGTGCGATCACCGCGTCTAAATCAAATTCCTTCCGGCTGCCGCCGGTCCGTTCCAGTTTTCCCGCCAGAGTCATCGTCTCCGGCATCGAATCCGGCGCGATATAGCCAAGGACCGTATCCCTGCCGCTTTTTTTTGCCGCAAGCCCCGCCCGCAGCATCGCGCAGGTTTTCCCGACTCCCGGCGCATATCCGAAAAAGATCTTCAAACGTCCCCGTTCCATCCTTTTATCCTCAAATATGGAAGCATTTCTGCACATCCTTGATCTTGCCAAGGATCAAAAGCGTATCGTCGGGCGGAAGCGCCGTATCGGAGGTAATGTTGAGCCGCATCCTGCCGTCGCTTTTAAGCGCCATGATATTGATGTTGTAGCGGTTTCTCACATCCAGATCCCCGATTGTCTTGCCGTACCATTCTTTCGGGATGGGAACCTCAAAAATCGCATATTCGTCGTCCAGCTCCACATAGTCGAAAATGTGATCCGAGCTGTAGCGGATCGCCGTCCACTCCCCGAGCTGGCGCTCCGGATATACGACCTCGTCCGCACCGTTTTTTAACAGGAATTTTTTCTGACGGTCCCTTGCCGCCCGCGCCACCACAAAGCTGGCTCCCAGCTCCTTTAAAAGGGAGGTCGTTTCCAGTGAGCTCTGGAAATTGTCGCCGATCGCCACGATACACACGTCAAAATTGCGCACCCCGAGGGAGCGGACAAAATCCTCGTCCGTCCCGTCCCCGATCTGAGCGTTTGTCACATAGGGAAGCGCCGCCTCCACACGTTTTTCATCAATGTCAACCGCCATCACCTGATGGTGCAGCTCGTCCAGCTTTCTTGCGATATGACGTCCGAATCTTCCAAGACCGATCAATAAAATAGATTTCATTTTTCCTCCTGTTTTGCCGCCTGCAGCCTTTTGTGCAAAAAACCAATTTATTCTTTGAAGCATTTTCCGGTTTATCCGACCGTGATCTTTTCCTGCGGATACTTCGTCCCGCCCCAATGCTGTTTGGAAAGCGTCGCATAGATCAGCGTCAGCCCGCCGACCCTGCCAAAAAACATCAGCCCGATCAGGATCAGGCGCGACGCAAGCCCCAGCGTAGGCGTAACCCCCAGCGACAGCCCGACCGTTCCGATGGCGGACGCCGTTTCAAACAGCGCCGTTACGATCGGGATTTCTTCCATAAAGCTGATCGCCATTCCGCCGGTCAGGAACAAAACCACATACATCATCATAACCGTTCCCGCGTTTCGGATCGCGTCGTCCGGAATCCTGCGCTTGAAAAAATGCGCGCTTTCCTTTTGCCGGAATACCGCCAGCGATGTGGAAAAAAGCACCGCCACGGTCGTCGTTTTCATACCGCCCGCGGTGGAACCCGGCGAACCGCCGACCAGCATCAGGATGATCATGACCGTCAGCCCCACCTCGCTGATCATCGTTAAGTCAACGGTGTTAAAGCCCGCCGTCCTCGGCGTTACCGACTGAAACAGCGAGCTCAGGATCCGTTCTCCCAAAGGCAGCTCCGAAAATTCGCAGAAGAAAAACCACGCCGCCGGAACTGCGATCAGCACCGCCGTCACCGTCAGCGCCACCTTGCTCTGCACCCGGTATTTCCCAAAATGCCTGCCGTTTGTCCGGATGTCGTTCCACGTAAAAAAGCCGATGCCGCCGATCACGATCAGCGCCATGATCGTCATATTGATAACGGGCTGCGAAGCATAGCCGGTCAGCGACGAATACTCTGCATTGACGCCCATCAGGTCAAAACCCGCGTTGCAGAATGCGGAGATCGAATGGAACACCGCATACCAGATACCCTTAAAAAAGCCGAAATCCTTCACAAACACCGGAAGCATCAGAAGCGCCCCCAGTATCTCGATCCCCAGCGCCGTCTTTAAAATAAACTCCGTCATCCTGACGATGCCGCCCACCTGCGGCGCAGAGATGGCGTCGCTCATCGTGCTTCTCTGCATCAGGCTGATCTTCCTGCCGGAAATCACCGCGATCATGACCGCCACCGTCACGACGCCCATGCCGCCCACCTGAATTAGAAACAGGATCACCCCCTGCCCGAACGCCGACCAGTAGGTTGCCGTATCGTGCACCACAAGCCCCGTCACGCACACGGCGGACGTCGCCGTAAATAAAGAATCCATAAAGGAAGCCCCGTGCCCGTCCTGGGTCGAAAAGGGAAGCATCAGACAAAGGCTCCCCGTCAGGATTACCAAAAGGAAGCCCAAAATGATCACCTGAAAAGATGAAATATGTCTGTTTTTGTTTTTCCAACGCATTGTTTCATACCGCCTGTACTTTATTTATGCAGCCTTTATTATATCTTCACGCACATTAAACCGGTATGAATAAATATGTGTCCGTATTAAGATTGTATAAAGATTTCTCTTAATCCGCAAGAAAAACATCCTGCAGCTTTACGCCCGTTTCGTTGAGCATCGCGGTCAGAAGCCCGTATTCAAATTCCCCCACCGGTCTGCGCTCTTCCAAATAAACGCCCATCACGCCCCGAACCCTTTCCCCGTCCCGCACCGGCAGATACATTGCCTTTGCGTCGGGCAGCGTATGGGTGCACGCCCCTGCCCGGTGCTGGTTTGCCGCAGCCCACTGCGCCACCGCCCTCTCGCTGTCGCTGACGCATTTTTCCAGCTCTGCCGCCTCCATCCCTTTGCGGGGGAACAAAAGCGGCTCCGCAAGCATCCCGTTTTCGCCTGCCGGATATATAATGACCGACAGGTTCAAAAGCCTGCCCGCCTGAGAAGCCACCTGCCTCCACACATCGCTGCGGGATTTGCACCGCCTTAATTTCTGGCTGTTTTCCAGAAGGATTTCCGTCCGGTACGCCGTCTTTGCACTCTCCCGGTTCTGCCGCTTCAGCTTCCCGGTCAGCGAGCCGGTAAACAGCCCTACGATAAAGAGCATAAAAAAGGTCGCCGGATCCGTCCTGTCATAAGCCTTCAGGCTGTAAAAAGGCTCCGCAAAGAAAAAATTAAACATCAAAACGCTGACGAGCGAAGAATACAGGGCGCACAGCTTCCGGTTTGCCAGATAGGATGACAGCACCACCCCCAGCAGGTAGATCATGATCGTATTTGCCTCCGAAAAGGCAAACTGCCGCAAAAAGAGCGCTGCCGCCGTCGCTGCTCCCATGATGCCTGTGACCATCACAAGCTCCAGCGCCGTCTTCTGCCAGTTTTCCTGCCCTCTTTTCCTTCCCTGCGGGCGGTAGCGCTTTTTTGTTTTCATATCCGGGATGATATAAACGTCAATATTGGGCGCCATGTAGGTAAGCTTTTCCAGCAGCTCCGAACGGTACAGGGGGCGCATCGTAAAATGGTTCGTCCTGCCAAGCACGATCTTCGACACGTTGCCGACGATCGCATATTGGGCGATCTGAGCCGCCACGTCCGACCCGAATACCGTAATGATCTTTGCGCCCAGAAGCTTTGCCGTCTCAATATTGCTGCGAAGCGCCGCCTTCGTTTTTTCATCCGCCTCCTGCATTCCGGGCGTTTCCACATACAGCCCGGTCAGCTTTCCGTGAAACGCCGCCGCAAGCCGCGCCGCCGTCCGGATCACCTTTCCGCTGGACGGCGCCGCCGTGATGCACACCAAAATATGCTCCCCGGTATGATAATCCTGCCGTTCCAGAAGGCTCCTTTCCTCCTCCGCGATGCGGTTGACCCGGTCTGCCGTCCGGCGCAGGGCGATCTCCCGCAGGGCAACGAGCCTTTCCTTCCTGAAAAAATGCTGCAGCGCCCGTTCCGCCTGCCGCTGTCCGTAAATCTTGCCCTCCTTCATCCGCTGGATCAGCTCTTCCGGCTCGATGTCGATGACCTCCACCTGATCCGCATGGTCAAAAACCGCATCCGGGATCCGCTCCTTTACCTCGATCCCGGTAATATTTCCCACAAGGTCGTTTAAGCTTTCCAGATGCTGGATATTGACCGTCGTATAAACGCTGATGCCCGCCCGCAAAAGCTCCTGCACGTCCTGATACCGTTTTTCATTCCGGCAGCCCTTCGCGTTCGTATGCGCCAGCTCGTCTACTAAAATCAGCTTCGGCTTTCTTGCAAGCGCTGCGTCCAGATCAAATTCCCGCAGCCGGATCCCTTTATAATCTACCATGAGGGGCGGTATCGTTTCCAGCCCCTCTGCCAAAGCCTGCGTATCCGGACGCGCGTGGGGCTCGATATAGCCTGCTGCCACGTCGATCCCCTGCTTTTTTGCGTTATGGGCGGCTTCCAGCATCGCATAGGTCTTGCCGGAACCCGCCGCATAGCCCAGAAAAATCTTCAGCTTTCCCCGGTTCTTTTTTTCCTCTTCCCGCTGTTCATACTGCAGGCGTTTTAACAGCTGCCCCGAATCCCGCCTCTGATCTTCCATTTTTACCATTCCTTATAAAATCCCCATCGCCGCCGCAATGTCCAGATTGCATTTTAACACATTGACCCGCTCTTCCCCGAAAACGCCCAGAAACCTGTGCTCCGTGTTGTCCTCGACGATCTTTGTTACCGTTTCCACATCCAGACCGGAGTTGTGCGCGACAGCGTCGATCTGTACCTCTGCCGCTTCAGGGCTGATATGGGGATCCAATCCGGAGCCGGACGCCGTCAAAAGATCTGCCGGGACGTCCTCTGCGGTCTTTCCCGGATGGGAAGCCAGAAATTCGTCCAGATCCTCCTGCATCCGCGCTTTCAGATCCGGGTTTGAATTTCCGTAGTTAAAAGAGCCGGACGCTACACCCGCATATTCACCGTTATCCTTTTGCTCCTGCGTGTAGGTGTTGTAATGGATGGAGGAAACTCTCCCGTGGAAAAAATAATCCTCCGTAAAATCCTGCCCCAGCAGCGCAGAGCCAACCGCTTCTTCTGCGTCCGCCGTCAGATTCCCTTCCCGGTCAATCAGGCTGCCGTTCGCCTTTTCTTTCATGGTAAGCTGGCTGACGCCCGTAAGCGCCAGCGGATAAATAAAGGAACAGAGCACGATCATTACCAGACAGAAAATCAGTGCCGTCCGAAACATTTTCCAGAAATTTTTCATCTTTTTTCTCCTTTTGCCGCAAACATCATTCCACTTCGCTGCCGGCAAGCATCCTTATATTCCAATCATGGCAAGCATCCTTACATTCTGATCATGGCAAGCAGCGGCGCTACCATCAGGTCGATCAGCTTGATCCCTGCAAACGGGACGATGATCCCGCCCAGACCGTAGATGCCCATATTTTTTAACAGCAGCCTTTCCGCCTTCATCGGTTTATATTTTACGCCCTTCATGGCGATAGGGATCAGCCCCGGAATGATCAGCGCGTTAAAGATCAGCGCCGACAGGATCGCGCTTGCGGGAGTCGCCAGACGCATGATGTTCAAAATCTTCATCTGCGGCAGCACCATCGTAAACATGGCGGGAATGATCGCAAAATATTTTGCAATGTCGTTTGCCACGCTGAACGTCGTCAGGGAGCCCCGCGTGATCAGAAGCTGCTTGCCGATTTCCACCACCTCGAGGATCTTTGTGGGGTCGGAGTCCAGATCCACCATATTCGCCGCTTCCTTCGCCGCCTGCGTGCCGGAATTCATGGCAAGCCCCACATCCGCCTGCGCCAGCGCGGGGGCGTCGTTTGTGCCGTCTCCGGTCATCGCCACCAGCTTTCCTTCCGCCTGCTCTTTTTTGATCGCTTCGATCTTATCCTCAGGCTTACACTCCGCGATAAATCCGTCTACGCCCGCCTCCTTTGCGATGGTAGCCGCCGTCAGCGGATTATCGCCGGTGCACATGATCGTCTTAATGCCGATTTCCCGCAGTCTCGCAAAACGCTCTGTCAGACCGGGCTTTACCGTATCCTTTAAATAAATAACGCCCAGAATCCTGTCGTTGACACATACGGTCAGCGGCGTACCGCCCAGATTGGAAACGCCTGTCACGATCTCTTCCAGATCCTCCGGGATCGCCCCGCCCTGTTTTTTGACATAGGCTTTGATCGCTTCGGACGCGCCTTTCCTGACCGCCGTCCCGTCCTTTAAATCCACGCCGCTCATTTTTGTCTGAGCCGTAAACTCGATAAACGTCATCTGCCCTGCGATGCTTTCATCCAATATGCAGCCCTGCTGCCGCCCCAGCTCCACCGTCGATTTTCCTTCCGGCGTCGTATCCATCAGGGAGCACATCACGCTGTAATCCACCAGATCCGTCCTGTCGATCCCTTTTACCGGATAAAATTCCGCCGCCAGACGGTTGCCGTAGGTGATCGTCCCGGTTTTGTCCAGGATCATCGTATCCACATCGCCGCACGCCTCTACCGCTTTGCCGGACATGGCGATCACATTAAATCTCGTGACACGGTCCATGCCCGCAATGCCGATGGCAGAAAGCAGGCCGCCGATGGTCGTCGGGATCAGGCACACCATCAGGGCGATCGCCCACGAAACCGGGATCTCTACCCCCAGATAGGAGGCGAAGGGGTACAGCGTTACCACAACGATCAAAAAAATCAGCGTCAGCACGATCAGCAGCGTATTCAGCGCGATCTCGTTGGGCGTTTTCTGTCTGGACGCCCCCTCGACCAGAGAAATCATTTTATCCAGAAACGACTGTCCCGGCTCTGCTACGATCCGGATTTTCAGCCAGTCGGAAACGACCGTTGTCCCGCCGGTCACGGATGAAAAATCTCCCCCCGCTTCCCTTGTGACCGGAGCGGATTCGCCCGTGATCGCAGATTCATCCACGGATGCCACGCCTTCAATTACCTCGCCGTCGTTGGGGATCACCTCGCCGTTTTTTACGAGAACCACGTCGCCTTTTTTTAATTCGGACGCGCTCACGGTTTTCTCAGTCCCGTCCGTGCCGATGACCCTTGCCGTCGTATCCTGCTTCGTCTTTTTTAACGACGCCGCCTGCGCCTTGCCCCGCCCTTCCGCAACGGATTCCGCGAAATTTGCAAAGAGCACCGTCACAAAAAGGATCGCCGCCACGACTCCGTTATAGATCTGATACCGGGCGTTTCCCCCGAACAGGGTCGGGAAAAACGTCAGCGCCAGCGTAATCACAAATCCGATCTCCACTACGAACATGACCGGATTTTTGATCATGTATCTGAAATCAAGTTTTTGAAAGGAACCGATGACAGACGACTTTAAAATGTCCTTTGTCACAAACTTCGTACCCTTCTTCTTAGCCATATCAAAACTCTCCTTTCCGCTCTTACATCCACAGCGCCAAATGCTCCGCAACCGGGCCGAGCGCCAGCGCAGGGAAGAAGGTCAGGGCAGCAAATATATATACGATAAACACGAGAATGATCATAAAGGTCACATTGTCCGTCCGGAGCGTGCCGACCGATTCGTTTACCCGCCTTTTCATCAGCATCGAGCCGGCGATCGCAAGCTGCGCCACGATCGCAATATAACGCCCAAAGAACATCGCAAGCCCGGTCGTCACATTCCAGAACACGCTGTTGTCCGCCAGCCCCTCAAAGCCGGAGCCGTTGTTTGCCGCCGAAGAAGCGTATTCATAGAGCACCTGGCTTAAACCGTGGAAGCCCGGATTCGTAATGCCCGAAAGCCCCGCCTGCACCGATACCGCAAGCCCGGAAAAGCCAAGGATCAAAAGCGGATGGATCAGGAGAACGATCGCTACCAGCTTCATCTCTTTTCCCTCGATCTTCTTATTTAAATACTCCGGCGTGCGCCCTACCATCAGACCGCAGATAAATACCGCAAGGATCACATACATGACCATATTCATCAGCCCGACGCCCTTGCCGCCGAACACACAGTTCAACATCATATGAAGCATCGGGACCATGCCGCCCAGAGGCGTCAGCGAATCGTGCATATTGTTGACGGTTCCTGTTGTAAAGGACGTCGTTACGGTCGTAAACAGGGCGGACTGACCGACGCCGAAACGCACCTCCTTACCTTCCATATTTCCCATTTCCTGATTGATCCCCAGATCTGCGACCGCCGGATTTCCCGCTTTTTCTGCGCCGAAGCAGAGGAAAAGACCGATCACAAAAAGGATCGCCATTGCACCAAAGATCACCGCGCCTTCCCTGCCCATCAGGGGCTTCTTTGTTTTTACCGGTTTTACCGTATCCTGCAGACGTTCCTTTTTGCGGTCGTGCAGCATCAGTCCGAAGGTCACGACGCACGCCCCCGGCAGGATCATCATGGAGATCAGCTCCGCAATATCAGACAGCACGGTCGGATTTTCAAACGGCGTTGAAGAGTTCGCCCCGAAAAATCCGCCGCCGTTTGTTCCCAGATGCTTAATGGATTCCAGCGCAGCCACGGGTCCTCTGGCAATATCCTGCCATGTCCCTTCGATCGTGCCGACCGTCACATTTCCTTCCAGCGTCTGCGGAACGCCCTGGCTGACCAGAAACAGGCCGACAAGAAATGCCAGCGGAACAAGGATACGGGTCGTCGTCCGCACCATGTCCACATAAAAGTTTCCAAGCTTTCTGCCCGCCATTCCCCGGCAGAATGCCATGCATGCCGCATAGCCGCTCGCCGCCGACGTAAACATCATAAAAATAATGACGCACATCTGGGAAGCATAGGACAGCCCGCTTTCTCCCGAATAGTGCTGCAGGTTTGTGTTTGTCATAAAGCTGATGATCGTGTTGAAGCTTAAATCTGCCCCCATCCCGCCGATCCCGTTGGGATTTAAAAAGAGCAACCCCTGCAGCCTTAAGATGATGTATCCGGTAAGCACCATCACCCCGTTTGCCATCAGAAGGGACAGGGCGTATTTTTTCCATCCCATCTCTTCGCCCCTGATCCCGCAGACTCTATAGATCAGCCTGTCAACCGGATCAAATATTTTATCCGCAAATGTTTTCTGGTTCGCCGCAATGTGATACATATATTTTCCCATCGGGATTACCAGTATCACAAAAATTGCCAGCGTAAGAATGATCTGTAACATTGTTTTCCTCTTTCTGCCGCGCGGGCGGCATTTTCATTATGGGAGCTGTTGTCCCGTTTTCTCCTTTTTGGCAGCCCTACAGCTTTTCCGGATTTATCAGCGCATACACCAGATAAATCCCCAGCGCTGCCGCGATCAGACCAAGTCCAAGCATTTTTCCGTCCTCCTTGCCGTTTTGGCTCCGGCGTTTCTCTCCTTATTGTTCCTTCGGTTCCACCTGACGTTCGCAGAAGTCTGCAAACAGCTTTACCAGCCCGAAGCAGCCGGCAAGCGCCGCCAGCATGATCAAATCCATCATATCCGTTTTCCTCCTTTACCTGATGATTCTAACACCATTCCGATAAAAACGGGATTAACAGGTGACGGACGGAATTAAGATTGCGTAAAAGCTCAGCACCATCCCATCAGAATGGCAACCGGAAATCCGATCGCCATTGTTCCGACGGATACCACCGTCAGGATCAGGACCGGCATTCCTAGAAACATCGCCCAGAATGCCAGCAGCGGATGATGAAATGCGAAGTACTCTGCCCTGCGGTCAAATTTTTCCCCGATTTTATGAATTGAATTGAATAAAGATCTCATCGTAAATTCCTCCTTACGGCTACCAGAATAGCACATTCTTTTTTAAGGTGGGGTTAGGATTTGGGGGAACAGATTAAGAATGGATAAAATTAAAAATGCCGTTGGAAAATTAGTCTTTCAATTTTCCAACGGCATTTTTAATTTTATTTTGCACTCCCAGTTTCAACATGACTTTAATCTTCTGCATGCCCCAAAGTCACTGTTGCACCCGTCCAATCAGACTGTATGACTGCGCCTCTATTTTCCTGACATCTCTTTACGCTGTCTTCTTTCATTCATCGTTGCTTTTCAATTCCTCAATACGACGACATGAATATACACTTTCCAATTCCATATTATATCCGTGCACTTCCAACCATTCCATAATTTCTTCATACTGCTTAATCGCGCCTTCTTTTTTACCGATACCGGCAAGCAATTCGGCTTTCGCAAAAAGATGCGAAATACTGGAAGAATCTTTCGGCACGCTATCCCAATACGCAATCGCCTCATCATGACGCCCCAACTTAGCACACAAATCTCCAGCTGCGGTCAATACATACACATCTTTCGGAGCAAGCCGAAGTGCAACAGCTTCTTCTATACGCCCCAGATCCGCCAATAAATTAGTAAGGGTTTAATGCGCCGCCATCCATTGCAAATCTTGCTTATCTTTCCCCTCTTTTATCGATCTTCTATAGTAATAAAGAGCTTTTTCTATATCACGGTAAGCCCGTATCTTATGAAGCATTCCAAAATAAAGATAATCTTCTGCTCCGGCTTTACCGCTTAAAATCACTTCACTGTAAGCATCAAAAGCACGTTTAAAATCTTCATCTGTCCCTTTACTACTTTCGTAAATTGCAAATAACTCCTGCCTTTTTCCTCCATATCCATAAAATCTTCTTTTCGGCATTCCCTCGAACAGACTATCAATCGTCACACCAAAACAATCTGCGATCAGGGGTAATAAAGAAATATCCGGAAATGTAGTCCCTGTTTCCCATTTGGAAACTGCCTGTGCTGAAACTCCTAATAATTCACCAAGGCATTCCTGTGATAATCGTTTCTGTAAGCGTAAACTTTTAATGTTCTCATTTATTGTCATAACTCATGACCCCTTTCCTATTTTGTATCTTCAGTTTACCGCGATACAGCCTGTCTCAGAAGCGAACAGATGGATTGCTTTTTATTCAACCTTCAGTTAAACATATCATTCTCAAACATTTTATCGCCATATTAGAAATTCAGCGGATTTTATAAAATTATCTCTATATAAAAGGTTCCCAAGAAACCTCTCAGGAACCTTACACTTAACCTTATTTACTTAAAAAATTCGCGTATTTTCTCTACCTTATTCCACACTATAATTCAGCCGTACCGTAATGGACGCCGTCTTATACCGGGAGCTCACATCATAAGCCCCGTCATAGCTGTACTCTCCCAGCCCGGAATTTTTCGCAGTGATCTGGAATACGCCCAGATTCGCCGTCAGAAGCTCTCCCGCCGTGCTCCCGGAGCCTGCCGCCATAATGTCGATCCTCTGCTTTGCATTCTCCGTCGCCTTTTCGATCAGATCCAGCTTTAACTCATCCATTTTGGTGTAATAATATTCCGGCGCGTCCGAAGTAAATTCCACGCCCGACTCGATCAGCTCCGAAATATCCCGCGAAATCCCTTCCACCTTGTCGATGTCCGAGGAGGTGATCGTGACCTGCTGGTTCAAGTCATAGCCGTCCGCCACCTCGCCCACATATTCGCCGTTTATGTCGTATTCCGAACGGTAATGGGGCGAAATGCTGACAGAGCTGAGCACAAACTCTTCCTCCGTCACGCCCTTTTCCAACAGATAATTTTTTACGATCTCCGCGTCGTTTTTAATCACGCCGTAGGCGTCCCCGGTCGTCATGCCATATGCGGAAAACCGTCCCCTCCACACGATCAGATCCGATTCAAAATCGCAGGAGGCGGAACCGGTCGCCGTCAGCCCCATGCTGTTTGCCGTCTTTTTATAGCCTGTAAACTGAGACGTTACAATCAGGACGCAGACAACTGCCGTCACCGCTGCGATGATCGCCGTCAAAATCCTGCTCAGCCCGCTTTTGTTCTCCATATCCCTCTTCCTTTCCCGTCATGCCCTCAGCATTTTATTCTCCCAGCTTTTCCAGCGCAAAGTCGATTGCCTCCAGATAGCCTTCCAGCCCGTGACCGTAAATCTGCTTATCGCAGACCGGCGCGGTTACGGATACCCTGCGGAACTCCTCCCGCTCCATGATATTGGAAATGTGCACCTCTACCTTCGGCACGGAAACGCTTGCCAGCGCGTCGCGGATCGCATAGCTGTAATGGGTGTATGCGCCGGGATTGATAATGATCGCCTCCGTCCGGTCAAAATAAGCCTCCTGGATCCGGTCGATGATCGCGCCCTCGTGGTTGCTCTGGAATACGGTGACCGCAGCGTAGGATTCCACGCCCTTTTCCGCGATCATGTTCAGCAGATCGTTATAATCCTGCGTCCCGTAAATGCCTTTCTCACGGATGCCCAGAAAATTGATGTTGGGCCCGTTGATCACAAGAAGCTTGCGCAGCTGCCTTTCTCCCTGCGCTGTCCTGCCTGCCGCCTGCTCCCTCGTGTTCTGCATTTCCAGCGCGCTCTGCACGTTTTCCCTGTGCATGCTGTAGGGTCTTGCGTTATCCGCCGCATTCTGCGCTGCAGCCTCCCCGTTTTGGGAAGCGTCCGCAGGGTTCCCTGCGCTGCTGTACGTCCTGATCAGTCTTTGTCCGAAAGGATACCTCGTCTGATACCCTGCTCCCGTGCGGCTGCCGCTGCGGTAACCGCCCTCTCCGAAGCCCTTTGCGCCAAAGCGGCCGGTCTGGTCATTGCCGCCCTGCGCGCGGTAAGGCGGGCGCACGCCCCTTTCAATTTCAAAAAGCACCTGTCCAAAGGGCTTGTCGTCCACATCCACGATCAGGTCCGCCGCCGCTTCATAGGCTTCCTTTCTCTCCTCCAAAAGCTTCTCGATGCGCTCGGACAGCTCGCCCTCTCCCGCCAGCACCGGACGGCGCGTGTCGTCCTTTAAACGCCCGCACAAAGTTTCCGCCTTCGCGCGCAGATAAACGACTTTTCCGATCTCCTTCAGCAGCGCCCTGTTTTCCTCACGCACAGGCGTGCCCCCGCCTACCGAAATGATCTGATTCTTTGCGGTTTCCTTCAACTGCTTTAAGCACTCCGTCTCCATCCTGCGGAATGCCTCTTCCCCGTCCTGCTCAAAAATCTCCTTTACCGTCTTACCTTCCTTTTTTTCGATCCATTTGTCCGTATCCGTCATCTGACGCTTCATCCTGTAAGACAGCTTTACCGCCACGCTGCTTTTGCCGCATCCCATAAATCCGATCAGTACTACATTTCCCACGTTCCTCGTCCTCACTTTCCTGCTTCCAGTTCTCTTTTCAATTTCCCATATACTTCCTGCGCCCGTTCGGGGCTTACGGTTATTCCGTTCCAAAGTTCAAAAGCCTCCACGCCCTGATATAAAAGCATCTTTAACCCGTTATAAGCGGGCGCGCCCGTTTCTTTGACGAGCTTCATAAATTTTGTCTCGGCGGGCCGGTAGATCAGGTCATAGCCTGCCTTTACCTTCTCATAAAACGCCCTGTCTTCCACGGCTGCCTTCTCACAGTCCGGATAAAGCCCCACGCTCGTCGCCTGAATGGCAAGCCAGCCGTTTCCCGGAAGGTTTCCCGCCTCTGAAAGCGGCAGGGCACGCACCACGTCCCTTTTTGTCTTTGCACACACCTCTGCCGCCACTGCCTCTGCCTTATCCAGACTGCGGTTTAAGATCACCACCTGCCCTGCGCCCTTTGCGGCGCACAGATAGGCGACCGCCCTGCCGACGCCTCCTGCCCCGATCACGGCGATCCGCTCTCCCAAAAGCGCCAGCCCGTCCTCGCGCATCGCCCGGTACAGCCCGCTCATATCCGTATTATAACCGCGGTAGCCGCCCTCTGTCCGCACGAGCGTATTGACCGATTCCATCGCCTCCGCCATCGGGTCGATGCTTTTTAAAAACGGGATCACCTCCGTCTTATACGGAACGGTCACATTCATCCCCAGCACATTTAAGGCATAAGCGCCCTTTACCGCATCCTGTAAGCTTCCCTTTTCCACCAAAAAAGGCACATACGCCATATCGCAGCCACATTCCAGCGCCAGCGTATTGTGGATCAGCGGCGAAAGGGTATGCTCCACCGGATTGCCGATCAGGCCGCACAGCCTCGTCCTGCCGCCGATCCTGTCTCCTGTTTCCATCGTACTTTCCTCGTTCCCTTTCTGATCAACGGTCAGCGCCATCCCTGCAGCGCTTCCGATAATAGAAATATAACACAATTTTTTCCAGTTGTCTCTTCAAAACGATCTGAATTTCCTCTTTGGGATGGATCGGCTTTACCAAAATGCTGTGGATGCCCGTCCGCTTTGCGCCCCACACGTCCGTAAACAACTGGTCGCCCACAAAAAGGGTCGTTTTTTCGTCTGTCCCCATCCGCTCCATCGCTGCCCGGTAGCCCTTTACCGACGGCTTATCCGCCTTAAAAATATAGTCCGCATAGCGCACATCCTCCGCAAAGCTTTTTACCCGCGGCTCCTTATTGTTGGACAGAAGAACGACGGAAAAGCCGATTTCATGGAGTCTCCCAAACAGGCGCTTTGCCCGGTCGTCCGCCGGCGCGCCGTGGGGGACGAGCGTGTTGTCCACGTCATAGATCAGTCCCCTGCAGCCTTTTTTGTACCATGCTTCATAGTCGATGTCATAGGCGGAATCCGCCGTCTCATCAGGATAAAAACGTTCCAGCATCCTACTGTTCCTCTCCGATTCCCGCCGCTTCCAGCAGCTCTTTTGTATAGGGCGCCTGCGGATTTGCATAGACCTCCTCCACACGCCCGCTTTCTGCGATCCTGCCGCCCTGCATGATCATTACCCGGTCGCTGATTTGATAGATCACGCGCATATCATGGGAAATGAACAAAATGGAAAGCCCCATTTCTTCCTTCAGCTTTTCCAGCAGCCCTAAAATCTGCGCCTGCACCGTCACATCCAGCGCCGACACCGCTTCGTCCGCCACTAAAAATCCCGGTCTGCTCATCAGCGCTGCCCCGATGCAGACTCTCTGGCGCTGTCCGCCGGAAAGCTGATCCGGGTAACGGTCTATGAGCTTTTCATCCAGCCCGACCCTTTTTAACATGTCGAGCGCCTGCCTGCGGCGCTCCTTAGCCGGAATGCCGCCCATATTTTTTAACGGCTCCTCCAAAATCCAGCCGATCCTCTTCGCCGGATTCAGCGAGCTGTAGGGATCCTGAAATACCATCTGCGGACGGTTTCCGAAATGCTGCACCGTTCCGGCGTCAGGCTTTTGCAGCCCTAAAATAACCTTTGCCAGCGTGCTTTTCCCGCAGCCCGATTCGCCTGCCAGTGCCAGCACCTCGCCCTTTTTCATGGAAAAGGAAACGTCCTTTAATACCTCCGTGCGCTTTGCCTTCTCCCACGGCATCCGTCTTTTTTCCGAAAATCCGATGCTCACATGGTCTACCTTCAAAATTTCATCAGCCATGGGCGGACGCCTCCTTTTTCTTTTCGCATCTGGGGATCGCTGCGATCAGCTTCTTTGTATATTCCTCCTGCGGCGCTTCAAAAATCTGCCGTATCGGCCCGCTTTCCACGATCCTGCCGCCCTGCATGACCGCCACCCTGCCGCACAGCCGGCGCACAAGGCTTAAATCATGGGAAATAAACAGGATCGCCGTATGCTTTTCCTCATTGATCCGCTTTAACAGCTTCACGATCTGCGCCTGCACCGTCACGTCCAGCGCCGTCGTAGGCTCGTCCGCGATCAGAAGCTTCGGCTCACAGATCATCGCCGCCGCGATCATGACCCGCTGGCGCTGTCCGCCGGAAAGCTGATGGGGATAGGAACGGTAAATGCGTTCGGCATCCTCCAGCTCCACCTTTTCAAGCAGGGCAACCGCCCGCTCCCGGCGCTCCTTTGCCGAAAGCTCCGGATGATGGATGCGCAGCGGCTCCTCCACCTGCCAGCCGATCTTATAGACCGGATTCAAGGACGTCATCGGCTCCTGAAAGATTACCGAGATCTCATTGCCCTGAAGGCTTCTTAAATAGCTTCTCTCACAGGAAAGCAGATCCGTCCCTTCAAACAGGATCTTTCCTTCTTTACGCATATCGTGGCGCGACAAAAGCCCCGCCACCGCAAGGGAGGTCATGGACTTTCCGGAGCCGGATTCGCCCACAAGCCCCACGATCTCGCCCGGCTCCATATGCAGGTTTACATGGTGCACCACCCGCTCCGGCACGAGATGATCCTGAAATTCAATGCTTAAATCGATTACATCCAACATCGTCCCTTACTCCCTTCCCCTGTCCCGGATGCCCTCTCCCAACAGGGAAAAGCCCAATACCAAAAGGATCAGGAATATGCCCGGAAACAGCGCGAAGCCCGGCGCGGAAAACAGATAGGTCTGGGCTTCCGACAGCATCCTGCCAAGGCTCGCCTGCGGCGGCTGCACGCCGATGCCCAGATAGCTCATCCCGGCTTCCGCCAGCACCGCGTTGTTAAAGCCGATCATTACCGCAGACAAAAGCACCGGCGCAGTGTTCGGAAGGATATGCACGAACATGATCCGCAGGTCACCCGCTCCGGCAAGCTTCGCGCTTTTTACATAGTCCATGTTTTTGCAGCGGATAAATTCGCTGCGCACGATCCTTGCAAAGCTCGGGATAAAGGCGACGCCCAGCGCAAGGATCACGTTTGCCGTGCCATAGCCGGAAAGGCTGATAAACACCAGCGCCAAAAGGATGCTCGGGAACGCAAACAAAACGTCGTTGATCCGCATTAAAATCTCATCCGCGATCCCGCCGAAATATCCGGTAAACGCGCCGATCACAACGCCGCATACCGTCCCGATGCCGACCGTCCCAAGCGCCACAAAAAGCGTCGTCCCGCCGCCCTTTAATACCCGGCTGAAAATATCCCTGCCGAAATTGTCGCAGCCCATCAGATGCGAAAATGAGACGCCAGACAGCTTTGATACGCTGTCCATCGCCTCAGGATCATAGGGCGTCCAGAAAAATCCCAGCACGATAAGCGCCAGCATTCCCCCGGTGATCACACCGCCCCATATCAGGTTTTTGTTCTTCTTTTTCTTCATAGTCATTTAGTCCAGTGTAATTCTGGGATCCATCTTCTGATAGATCAGATCCGCCAGAAAATTTGTAAAAATAACAAGAAACGCAATAAATACGATGATCGCCTGTGCCACCGGATAGTCCCGGTTCGAGATCGAGGTCAGAAGGATCCGCCCAAGCCCCGGAATATTGAACACCTGCTCCACCACGATGCTGCCCGCCACCATGTCAGCCAGCGCCATCCCCAGAAATGTGACGACCGGGATCATGGCATTTTTTAAAACATGATGATACAGCACCGCCTTCGTCCGGTTGCCCCTGCTGTACGCCGTGCGCACATAGTCCAGCTTCATCTGCTCCAATACGGAGGTGCGCAGAAGCTTTACCGCCATCGCCGCCTTTGGAAGCGCGATGGAAATTGCCGGAAAGATCAGGTAACCCAGAAAGCCGCCCAGACTTGCCGTATAAGACACATAGCCGCCGGGCGTAAACAGATGAAGCACAAGCCCGAACAGCAGCGTGATCAAAATTCCCGAAAAAAACGGAGGGACCGACATGATCACCTGATTGACCGTCAGAATGATCCGGTCTATTGCGCTGCCCTCATGCCGCGCACAGAAAATCCCCAGCGGGACTGAAACCGCCGTCATGATCACAAACGCCATCAGCGTAAGCGCAAGCGTGACCGGGATCTTTTCCATGATCATATCGCTGACGGGCATCTGATAGCTGTAGGATGTGCCGAAATCTCCCTGCACAAAGGCAAGCGCCCATTCCCCGAACCGCTCCAAAAGGGGCTTGTTTAAGCCCAGCTGCTCTTCCAGCGCCACCACCTTTTCCGGCGTCGCCTGCGTCCCCAGCATCGCGGTCGCAGGGCTTCCCGGGATTACCGCAAACGCCGTAAATACCAGAAACGATACAACCAGCAGGGTTATCAAAAACCCTGCCAGCTTTTTTGCCAGATACTTCATAACTGTTTACTCCGTCTGTCCGCCCACTTCATACAGCTTGGAAAAATCCTGTACATAGAGCGGATAAAATTCGTAGCCGCCGTATTTTTTGTTCAGCGCCACAAAGGAGGGCAGATCCTGAATGTAGACATTTGCAGCCTCCTGCGCCAGAATCTTTTCGCATTCTTTGTAGTACGCCGTTTTTTCTGCATCGTCCGTGCTCGCCTTTGCCGCTACATACGCCTCGTCATAGGCTGCGCTGTTAAAATTGATAAAATTGTCCGCCGCATCGGACGTAAACCGTTCCAGAAGCGCGCTCGCCGTCAGGCTCGACGCATCCACACCCACGACCGTCGCTTCATAATTGCGGTTTGTATATACTTCCGACAGCCATGTTTCCCACTCTACGAGCTGGATATTCGCCGTCACGCCGATCTGCTTTAACTGCTCTGCCACTACCTGCGCCGTGTCGATATGCTGCTGGTAGTTGGAGGGAACCGTCAGCGTAAAGGAAAATCCGTCCGGATAGCCCGCCTGCGCCAGAAGCTCCTTCGCCTTTTCGACGTCCGCCGTATACAGATCGTTTAATTCTTCCATATAATATTTGCCGAAGGCAGGGAACATGCTGCTGCCGATCTGCGCCCCCTTGCCGTCCGAGATCATATCCATGACCGCCTGCGGATCCACCGCATAGCAGAGCGCCTGACGCACCTCTTTTTTGTCGAAGGGCGCTTTCTCATTGTTTAAATACATCGCCTGAACCAGATTCATCGTCCCTTCCAGCACTTCAAAATCGCCGGAAAGCTGATCTGCCTGCGCCTGCGTCACGCGGGCGAACATATCGATCGAACCGCCGTTTAAGCCCGTCACGATCGTATCCGCATTCGCCACCACCTGAAGCCGGACCGTCTCAATGTTTGCCGGCGTGCCCCAGTATCCGTCAAATTTTTCCAGAATCACGTTTTCCTGCGGGGAACGGGATACATATTTGTACGGGCCCGTGCCGACCGGCGTGCTCTCCGGCGTCCCGTTATGCTCCGGAATGATCGCCGCCGTCAGGTAGGGCAGAAATTCCGTATCCCCCTCTTTTAAAACGACTTCCACCGTCTTTTCATCCACGATGTTCACGCTTTCGATCGCCGAAAATGCCGGCACGAGCGGCCCGCCCTCTTCTGCAGCGCTGCATCGGTCGAGCGAATATTTTACATCCTGTGCCGTAACGGGCGTCCCGTCATGGAACTTCACGCCCTCCCGGAGCGTAAACGTGTACACCCTGCCGTCCTCTGAAATGGTATGGCTTTCGGCGACAGCATCGTTTAAATTGCCTTCGCTGTCAGGCTTTACAAGACCTTCAAATACATTGAACAATACCTCCTTTGTTCCTGCCGCCACCGCTTTGTGGGGGTCAAGACTGTCCACATCCTGAGGAATGCCAATGGTGATCTGAGAAGAACCCGTCTCTGCCTTATCGCCTGAACATGCGCCCAGTGCAATAGCCAGTGCTGCGCACACCAAAGTCAAAAGAACCTTCTTTCCTGCTTTTGTCTTCATGTGTCTCTCCTTTTTTTGTAAAAACTGTATTCAGTTGTGCCCTAAAGGTTGCGGCTTTCGTCCGCACCTGTCCGGACAGACGGCGGCCGCTTCCTGCGCAGTCTACGCCATATATGGCTTTTGCCGTCCAATTTCACATTGTATACACGATGCCCGAAAAATGCAATATTTATTTTTTCTTTTTTTCCATCACCTTTTTTAGCTCGTCCATAAAGGTGTTGATGTCTTTAAACTCCCGATATACCGACGCAAAACGCACATACGCCACCGCTTCCAGATCCTTTAGCTTGTCCATGACCATCTCGCCGATCACCGTGCTGGAAATCTCCTTTTCCTCTCTTGCAAAAAGCTCCGTCTCCACCTCGTCTACAAGCTTCGTAATATCGTTGGCGCTGACCGGACGCTTATGGCATGCCCGCAGCACGCCTGCCTCAATCTTGGAGCGGTCGTAGGGCTCGCGGTTATTGTCTTTTTTAATCACGATCAGCGGGATCGTCTCGATCTTTTCATAGGTCGTAAAACGCTTGCCGCACTCGTCGCAGACACGCCTGCGGCGGATGGAATTGTTTTCATCGGACGGGCGCGAATCGATCACCCGCGTATTGTCATGGCCGCAAAAAGGGCATTTCATATTCGTTCTCCTCATCTGCCCGCAGATGCGGGACTTTTTCAATGGATGTGCCTGTTTGGTACAGCGTTGTTTTTGTGTTTATTATAGTCAAAATGCGGGGGTGTGTCAACGAAGAGAGGACGGTTTTGCCGCCGTCAGATGCCTGCCCTGTTTCGTTATTTTCTCAATCATGCAGGTATGCTCTTTCGTCCTTTTGTCATAATTGATCCCCACCAGCAAAAGATTCCCCTCATAGTCCTTCAGCGCGTCCACATAATCCTTTTCATGGATCTGCCTGATCGCCCCCTGCGCGCTTTTATCCCATTTTAATTCGATCACTGCCGCCGGTTTATCCAAATGATTTCTTTTGGGGATCAGGCAAATATCCGCAAATCCCTTTCCCGCCGGAAGCTCCCTCACGACTGTATAGTATTCCCTCGCAAAATAAAAAGCAAGGCTGATCGTACAGCTCAGCGCATTTTCATCGTGATAACGTAAAACAGAAAGCTCCCGGTGGGCGCGGTCAACGCCCTCCGCAACTGCCTTGCCGTCCATTCTCCATAACGCCTCTAAAAGCTGCCTGGATGCTTCCAAAGAACGGGTCACCTCCTGCCAGTCCATTGTGCTGACTGCGTTGACGTATTCCTGCGAAACTTCCTTATTGGGGATCCTGACTGTTTTGTCTGCACCGCTGTAATTTAAGTAGCCCAAATGTACCAGAAGCGTCAGCACGTCATCTTTCGTTGCAAAACTTGTCATGTCATTTTCAAACGTCCCGGTATTGATCTGTACCGCTGCCCCGCCCAGCATTTCAACAACAGCATTTTTCAGCCCGTCCATATCCATCTGGATATAGACTTTCAATGCCTCGTACGTCTCGGTCTGGTTCCAGTAGGTCCCGAATTTATGCCGAAGCATCGCCTCAACGACGGATTTCGGACTATACATAGAATATGAAATATCGCCGTCAATCCCGTGTTCCGTCAGTACATACCCGTCGTACCATTCTTTTGCATCGTCAAAGTTCATCCGATATTCCAGACACAGCTTTTTTACCTCATCCTCCGTAAAGCCAAAATATTCTGCAAGCATTCCCGGCTCCACCATGGAGTATTCCGTGAACATATTTAACGCCGAATGGGATCCGTATTTTTTAATCGGAAGAATCCCCGTCATATACGCCAGAGCCACATATTCCTGATCTTTTAACCACACCCGCAGAAAATCCAGATACCGTCTCTGCGCTTCCCTGTCCTGTTCATACTCCCGAAACAGGCAGTCCCATTCATCGATCAAGATTACAAACGGTCTTCCCGTTTTTGAAAAAATATCTTTCATGACCTGCATTAAATTTTTTTCATCCCGAAACCGTACTTCCCGAAAACATTCTGCAAGATCAAAAATGAGATAGGCGGAAATCTTTTCCGTCATTTCATCCACGCTTCCCGATATACTCAAAAACTCCTGTATATTTACTTTGATCACATCATAATGGTTTAAATGCTTCTGATAGGATTCCATCCTGCTGATCGCAAGCCCTTTAAATAAATCCGCAGAATCCTCGCTTCTGTCATAGTATGCCGCCAGCATATCTGCTGCCATTGATTTTCCAAAACGGCGCGGCCGGCTCACGCATACGAACTTCTGGCGCGTATCCAATACCCGATTCATCTTATCGATCAATCCCGTCTTGTCCACATAAATTGCAGAATTCAGGCTTTCCCGAAACCCTTTATTTCCCGGATTTAAATAGCTTCCCATTTCTATTTCCTCCCTTCCTCCCCATATGCGCCGCCCGTTCTCCGGAACATCCCCGGCGTCACGCCTGCCGCCTCCTTAAAACAACTGTGAAAATAATTTTCATCCGTATAAGAGAGCCGTTCCGCGATCTCCTGCACGGACATGCCGGAATATAAAAGATAGCGCTTCGCCGCCTCGATCTTTTGCTCCCGCAGGTACTGATAAGGTGTGATGCCGTAACGGCTGCGGAACTGGTTGATCAGGTGGTTGCGGGAATAATGGAGGCTCTCACAAAGCTGTTCCAGCTTCACATTTTCCTCCACATGCAGGTCGATCCACTCCTTGATCTGCTCCGGCAGTGTCCTCGTCTGGCTTCTTCCCTGCCTGTGAAGCTTCTGCAAAATCTCCAGAACCGCCGTCGCCGTCTCGTCCGCAAGCCGTTCATAATCCGTTTCAAACTGTTCGATCCTGCAAAGAAGCGCTTCCATCTGCGCCGAAATATCGCAGTCCTGCATCAGATATACCTTTTTATCCAGATACGCGGCAAACATCGCCTCCGCCATCAGCCCGTTAAAGCAGATCCATATTTTTGTCCACGGCTCCTTCTCATCCGACCAGTAGCAGTGCGGGATCCCTCTTTTTAAAAAATAAACGTCCCCTGCCTTTGGCTCCAGACGCTGGCCGTCGATCACAAGCGTGCCTTTGCCGCTGTAAATATATTCAAAGGAATAGAGGTTTTCCGGCTTTCTCTCGATCCGGTAAGTGCCGTCGCAGTAGGATACTCCCGCCATCAGGAGATTGAAGGGACGGTCTTTTTTTTCGTAATTCCAGAAGCTGCTGATTTTTTCTTTCATCGGTTCTGTCCTGTGTCTCCTGCCTTTCTGATCTGCTTTCCTGCTTCCAAAGAGATCCGTCATTTATTTCATCATAATATATCCCCTTTTCATATGCAAGCAAAAGGGAGGGCTTTTCATATCTTATCCCCAGCCGTCTCTCACGGCACATCCACCATGATAATATCCGGCCCGATCTGCCGGATGTCCTGCCACGCGATCGCATATTCCGTATCGCACCCGAACAGGCATTTCCAGCTTTTCCCGCTGATCCCCGGCACGATGATCTTCTGGATCGTCCCCGTGCATTCGTCAAACTCAAAATCCGTTACCCGCCCCATCCTGCGGCAATCCCGCAGATTTACCACTTCCTTGCATCTAAGCTCCGAAAAAAGCATCCCGCCGCCTCCCTTCCCAGCTCCTGCCTGTCATATCCATGCGCCTGTTATATGTATATGACTGCTCCGGTTCCGGCGTGCCTGCCTGCGCCGTTTTTTTCAAAAACCGCTTTGCCTGTATAACTCCTGCATTTTTGTCCATGCTCTGTCTATGGCTGCAGACCGCCTTTTTCATCCCTCCCGTCTATTCCGGGCGGCCTGCATGGATTTTTTTAACAGCAGGAGGCTTATCATGGCACTGAACAAAGTGGAAATCTGCGGCGTCAACACTTCGCGACTGCCGGTGCTTACAAATGAGGAAAAGGACGCGCTCTTTGTACGCATCCGTCAGGGGGACGAAAGCGCCCGGGAGCTTTTTATCAAAGGAAACCTGCGGCTCGTTTTAAGCGTTATCCGGCGATTTTCCTCTTCCGGCGAAAATGTGGACGACCTGTTCCAGATCGGCTGCATCGGGCTGATCAAGGCGATCGACAATTTCAACACGGAGCTGGGCGTGCGCTTTTCCACCTATGCGGTCCCGATGATCATCGGAGAGATCCGCCGGTTTCTTCGGGACAACAATTCCATCCGGGTCAGCCGCTCTCTGCGCGACACCGCCTACAAAGCGATCTACGCCAAGGAAAACCTGATGAAGCAGAATCAAAAAGAGCCCACCATCAGCGAAGTAGCCGCCGAAGTGGGCATTTCCAGGGAAGATATTGTTTATGCGCTGGACGCCATCCAAAATCCCATGAGCCTGTACGAGCCCGTCTACACCGACGGCACGGACACGCTTTATGTGATGGATCAGATCCGCGACAAAAAGAACCGGGAGGAAAACTGGATCGAGCGCCTTTCCCTGTCCGACGCCTTAAAAAAGCTCGGGGACAGGGAACGCGAGATCATTGTCCTGCGTTTTTTTGAAGGCAAAACCCAGATGGAAGTCGCCGATATGATCGGCATTTCTCAGGCGCAGGTGTCCCGCCTTGAAAAAAGCGCCCTCCGGACGATGCGCGCCTACTTAAGCGCGTGACTCATTCCTTTACCATCTCCTTTTTCAAACGCTTCATGATCTTTTTTTCCAGCCGGGAAATATAGGATTGGGAAATGCCCAGATAAGAGGCGACCTCCTTCTGGGTCATTTCCTCCCCGCCCGGCGTGTTCAGACCGAAGCGAAGATTTACGATCGTCCGCTCCCGTTCCGAAAGCTGCGCCACCGCCCGGCGGAGGATACGGCGCTCCGCCTCGTTTTCAATATCCTTATAGATCACGTCCTCGTCCGTCCCTAAAATATCGGACAAAAGCAGCTCGTTGCCGTCCCAGTCTACGTTGAGCGGCTCGTCGATGGAAACCTCCATGCGCGTCTTATTGTTGCGGCGCAGATACATGAGGATCTCATTTTCGATGCAGCGGGAGGCATAGGTCGCCAGCTTGATATTTTTGCCCGGGTTAAACGTATTGATCGATTTGATCAGCCCGATCGTCCCGATGGAGATCAGATCCTCTACGCCGACGCCCGTGTTGTCAAATTTTTTTGCAATATAAACCACGAGCCGCAGATTGTGCTCGATCAGGATCGTGCGCGCCTCCTGCGCATATTCCTCCGACCCAAGATCCTGAATGACCTCGTTTTCCTGCGCGCTTTCCAGCGGCGGCGGGAGCACGTCGGCTCCCCCGATATAATGGATTTCCCCCTCCTTTGCCATAAAAAACGCCGGCTCGCGGCGGATCAGTTTAAACGGCATGCTTCCCGGCATCGCTACTTTTAAGATCATGATTGGCTCCTTTCTTTTCCTCCAGTAATGCAGGATGCAGAATGACCCGGTATGCCCCGGACGCCGCAAGCGGCTCCGGGCTTACCGCAAGCGTCACCTGCCCGACCCTCTTCTCCTGTCCTTCCTTTTCCAGATACATTCCGTCCACGGTAACCGCCCGCATCAGCCCGTTCCTTTTGCCGACGCAGTGGTAAGGGATCAGCCGCAGCGGCGCATCTTTTTCAAAAATCCCAAGCCGCTCCGCCTCCGCCGGGTCGATGATGCAGACCGGCATTTTGGTATACGGATCATATAATCCGTTTCCGCTGTCCAAAAGCCCCGTCTCCGAAAAAATTTCCCCGTTTCTGCAAAAAGACACCTTCCACAGCGGCGACCGGCTGCGCCGCCTCTCTGACGCGATCACCAAAAAGCCGGCATATGCTGCCCCGATGCACAAAAGGGAAACCGCCCAGGATCCCGACATCTTTTTTATCTGCATGACCGCTCCCAATATCCCGCCTGTCATGCAGGAGCATGCGCCGTACAGCATCGCCGCCCGCCCAAGCATTTTCCCATTCCGGCACCGGAAGGCGATCCAAAGCTGCGCAAAAACGCCTGCTGCCAGCCATATCCCCTTCAGGATCAGGCGGAGTTCTCTTTCCTGAACCGGAACAGGCAGCGCAAGCGCTGCCGTCATCATCGCCGCCCCCGCCGCTGCCGCCCTAAAGATCCGCCCTTTTCGGCAGTCCATCCCGCCGGACTTTGCCGTCAGAAAAAGCAGGCACAGATTGACCGTAAGGTGCGTCACAAAAATCCGGTCTATGTACAGACTGTAGCGCATGCCGCCGTCCCCTTTCCGCTTTGAAATGTATGTCCTCATTATAGCGGCGCGGGCGCGCGGATTTTGTCGGAACAGGGCAGGAAAGCGACGGATTTTTTCGGGAGGATTCGACATGGGACAACCGCCTTGATTCCTCCTGATCGATTAGCAAGACGGACGAATGAGGGCGTACAAGCGATAAAAACCATCGCTTAGACGTACGCCGATTAAAGACAACAAAGAAAGTCGAACAAATTTCACGGTTCAGGACGTATGCCCCCTTGTATACTGAGGGCATGATTGTGGAATAGAAAAACGCAACAAGTTACAAAAATCTATTCCAACCTCCTGCTAATATATTGATTTTTGAAATCCATCTGGATATAATAGAATAGAAAAGTACAACAAGTTGCAAAAATCTTTCGCAATGAGGTTTCAAAATGGAGATTCGTAGAGATTTTTATTTGGATAAGTTAATAAAAAGAAAAAACAATGGACTGATCAAGGTAATTACTGGTATTCGCCGATGCGGCAAATCCTATTTATTGAATAATCTGTTTTATCATCACTTACTGGAAAGCGGGGTTGATGCTGATCACATCATTCGCTTTGCCTTTGATTCAGCAGATGATCTTTATCTCATTGGAGAAAGCCTGATTCAGATTGACAAAGAAAAGCGTGGAGTTGATCCCGAAAAGTTCATGGCATATATTCGTTCCAAAGCCGCAGGTAAAGGAATGTATTATCTGCTTCTTGACGAAATTCAGATGTTGGATTGTTTTGAAGCAGTTCTAAACGGTTATCTTCGTAAAGATAATATGGATGTATTTGTGACCGGAAGTAACGCAAAACTCTTGTCCAAAGATATAGCTACTGAATTTGCCGGTCGTGGGGATGAGGTTCATATGTATCCCCTGAGCTTTGCCGAGTTTATGACCATTTACAAGGGGGATAAGTACCTGGGATTATCTGAATATATGCTATATGGCGGTATCCCTCTGGTTGTTCTTCGTGAGGGCGCAAACGATAAGGCAGTTGCATTGCAGAATCTGTTCAACGAGATTTATCTTCGAGATATTACCAAACGTAACCGAGTAAAAAACATTGGAGAACTGGAAGATCTTTTGAACATTCTTTCCTCTGCCATTGGTTCGCTGACCAACCCGGAAAAATTGAAGAATACTTTTAAGACGGTAAAAAAATCCCGAATCACTTCCGCTACCATTAAGAAATATCTGGATTATTATGAGGATTCTTTTCTGATTGAATCCGCACAAAGATATGACATAAAAGGAAAGGCATATATCGAAACTCCAAAGAAATATTATTTTTCCGATCTTGGACTTCGCAATGCCAGAATCAATTTCCGTCAGTTCGAGCAGACCCACTCTATGGAAAATGTAATTTATAACGAACTTCGTATGCGTGGCTACAGCGTTGATGTAGGTGTAATACCGATTGCAGAGCGAGATCAGAATGGTAAGGTTATCCGCAAACAACTTGAAGTGGATTTTGTATGCAATCTTGGCTCTTCCAGATATTATATTCAGTCAGCATATTCTCTGCCGGATGAAGCGAAGCGCACTCAGGAAATCAGACCGTTCAGAAAAATTGATGATTCTTTCAAAAAGATCGTTATCACAAAAGATATTGTACAACCCTATTATGACGACTATGGTATCTTGACTGTAAACATTTATGACTTCCTTCTTGATCCGCAGATTCTCGAAAAATAAACAATGTACGTAAACGTATTTTTTACAGCAGTCTTGTACTACGATATGTGGCTGCTTTTCTTTTTTTACCCAATTTCCGTTCAATTCACGCTCCATGAGTTTTGCGTCCTTTTTCGGTAGAATAAAATTGCAATAAAGTGCTTCGTTGTTATCTACGCGCACTAGGGACTTTTACCCATTAGCGACGTGCGCCGCCAGGCGCACCATGAAAAAAAGACCCCCACCGGATTTCTCCGCGGGGAGCCTCTCATTGCCTGTTATTTATTTTTTCTGAAGGAAATCCGGAATCTTCAGCGTCTTTACCTCGACCTTGCTGTTAAAATTGGTCGGCGGCTTCTGGATACCGGTCAGGTTCGCCTTGATCTCGTTGCTCGGGATCGTGCCTGTGTGCGCGCCGGGCGTAAGGGGATTCGTGTACGGCCTTGCGGTCGTCGTGCCGCTGGCATTTACCGTCGTCTTCATGCCGGAAGGGGTTCCAAGCGTCGGCGGAACCGGCTTTCTTGCAAAAGAGGAACCGAAACGGTTTGCATGCGTCTCGTCGATCCCTGTCGCGATCACGGTAATGCGGCAGTAGTCCGCCTGATTGGAATCATACATCGCGCCGAAGATAATGTTGACATCGTCGCCTGTGATCTCACGCACATAGTCAACCGCATCGGAAGCGTCAAACATGGAAATATCGCCGGATACGTTGATGATGATGTCGGTTGCGCCTGCGATCGTCGTCTCCAGAAGCGGGCTTTCCACGGCTGCCTTGACCGCAACCACAGCCTTATCCTCGCCCTTTCCTTCGCCGATGCCGATGTGCGCGATGCCCTTGTCGCGCATAACGGTCTGCACGTCCGCAAAGTCCAGATTGATGACTGCGGGCACATTGATCAGGTCGGTAATCCCCTGCACCGCCTGCTGCAGCACCTCGTCCGCCTTCATCAGCGCCTCGGGCATGCTCGTCCGTTTGTCAACGATTTCAAGAATCTTATCATTCGGGATCACGATCAGCGTGTCCACACTGTCGCGCAGCTTCTCAATACCGGAAAGCGCGTTGTTCATACGGGTCTTTGCCTCGAAACGGAAAGGCTTCGTCACAACGCCGACCGTTAAAATACCCTTGTCCTTTGCAAGCTTTGCAACTACTGGAGCCGCGCCCGTACCGGTACCGCCGCCCATGCCGCAGGTAACGAATACCATGTCCACGCCTTCCAGAGACTTCGCGATCTCCTCCGCGCTCTCTTCCGCCGCCTGCTCGCCGATCTCCGGCTTTGCGCCTGCGCCCAGTCCCTTTGTCAGCTTCTCGCCGATCTGCAGATGCTTCTCCGCCTTACAAAACTGCAGCGCCTGCTTATCGGTATTGACTCCGATAAACTCCACACCGTCAATCTTTTCGTCGATCATTCTATTAACAGCATTGTTGCCCGCACCGCCTACGCCGATCACAAGGATCTGTGCCGCGGACTCAGCCTCGTTTACTTTAATTTCCAGCAAGGGTATTTCCTCCTTCATTCCTGACAAACTTCATAATATTTATCATATAATCATTTTCCGAATTGCGCAACCTCTTTTTTTCATTTTAATGCGATATTTTGCCCTTTCCGGGCATCCGCGGCGGCAGCGCTGCCCTACAGCCGCCTTCCTTATGCCGGACGAATGCGTGCGGAGGGCAGATCTGCCGCCCATCCGTTGTCCGGGTCAGTCATCTTTGCGGAAGGTGACGTTTTTACGGTCATCCGAATAATTCTGCATATCCACAACGCCGCTTTCCCCTTCGAGGCTTGGCAGGATCTGCTGAAGCCGCATGATCTTTTCCTCCAGATTGTCTTTTCCAAGGCGCGCGCGCACGTTCCCGAAATACAGCGTGATCTCGTTTTCCTCGTTAAAAAAGATCTTGTCCGTCACGATCTCATATTTGGAAAGCATCTGGGTGATCGACAACACCTCCGCAAAAATTGCCGGATCTTCCACCGGAAGCGGCTCATAGAGCACCACATGGTCAAAATCGATGCCCGTTACCTGCGGCACCCCGGAGGTCTTTGTCTCCGACGACTCCACGACGATACCCTCCCGGTCAAAATACATGTAGCGCCCCATGTATTCCACATAGCCTGCCACCGATTTTTCATATACGCGGATCGTAATGCTGTTGGGCGAATCCACCCGCACGCTCATTTTTTCGATAAACGGAATGTTCAGGATTTCCTTGTCACGGTACTTAAACGACAGATAGATCGAGTTTGCCGAAAGCCTGTCCTTTATAACCATCTGCTCGATCTCTTCTTTTGTGTAATGCACGTTTCCTTCCACGGAAACAGTCTCCACATGGAACTGTGCCTGCACAAAAACAAGGGCTCCCGCCAGCACAATACAGACGGCTGCCCCGATCAAAAGCCCTATCTTCAAACGCCCGGAAAGTCCCTTTTTGGCAGGCTTTGCAAAACGTCCGGAAGAAAAGAGATCCCCCTTTCCTCCCGACGGCTTTTTCCTTTTTCCTTTTTTATCCGCTTTTCCGCCTTTGACCAGCTTATAATTCTGTTTGCGTTTCTGTGCCAATGTCTGCTCCCATTTTTTTGAAATCTCTCACAATATCCTCGTATCCGCGCCGGATAAAATGGCAGTTTTCCACCTGCGTCACCCCTTCGGCGCAGACGCCCGCCGCCACCAGCGCAGCCCCGCCGCGCAGCTCTCCCGCCTCTGTCCTGCAGCCTGAAAGCCTCCTGCCGCCGGGCATTTTCGCGCGGTTTCCGGCGACGCAGATCCCTGCGCCCATCCGGTTTAGCTGCTCTGCTGCGCCGAACCGCCCGTTAAAAATCCGCTCGGTCACGATGCTTTCCTTTTCCGCCTGACATAACACCGTTAAAAGCATGGACTGCAAATCCGTCGGAAAGCCGGGATACACGCCCGTTTCTGCCTCTCCCAGAGAAACCAGCCTTCCTTTCCGCAAAACAAGAAGCCCCGCTGCATCCTCCCGGATTTTTGCGCCCATCCTGCGCGCTGCAGCGCTGACCGCCCCAAGCTGAGCGCAGGGCGCTTCCCGCAAAAACACTTCCCCGCCGGCTCCCGCAACGCCCAGAAGATACGTCCCTGCCACGATCCGGTCCGGTTCAATGAAAAAACGGCTCCCGTGAAGCCGGCAAACGCCCTCTATGACGATCCTGCCGCTGCCCTCTCCCCGGATCCTTGCGCCCGCGTCCCTTAAAAAGCGGCACAGCGAAACGATCTCCGGCTCTTTCGCGCTGTTTTCGATCTGGGTCGTGCCCTCTGCCAGCACTGCCGCCAGCACCGCATTCTGAGTCGCGCCCACACTCGGGAACGCCAGACAAATCCTTGCCCCCGAAAGCCTTTTTGCCGTCCCGCAGATTCTGTCAGGCTCTTTTTTGTCCGCTGTAAAAACCGCTCCCAGCCTTTCCAGCGCCCCGATGTGCAGGTCGATGGGCCTGTCTCCGATCACGCAGCCGCCGGGCTGGCAAAAGGACACCTCCCGGCACCGTCCGATCAGCGCCCCCGCCAGAATGACCGAGGAGCGCATCCGCACCATTTCCTCTTCGGGCAGCTTTTCAGAGGTAATCTGCGACGCGTCCACCGTCAGCGTCTTTCCTGCCCTGACGGTCTTTACGCCGATCCGGTTTAAGATCCGGCACATACAGGAAATATCCGAAATGTCCGGGCAGTTTTCCAAAACCGTGACGCCCGGCACAAGCACACAGGCCGCCAGCACCGGAAGCGCTGCATTTTTGGAGCCCTGAATGCGCACCTCCCCGGAAAGCCCCGTTTTTCCTTTTATCCAAATGGAATCCAAAGCTCCACCTTCCATCTGCCGTTCTTGCTATATGATATGAAAAAATGTCATTTTTTGTGACGGCTTCTCACACATCCCGCAGCCGGATGCCCCTTGCCACGCTCATAACAAGCCCCATTTCCAGCAGCATGAACATTGCCGCAGAACCGCCGTAGCTGATAAAGGGCAGGGAAATTCCCGTATTCGGGATCGTATTTGTCACTACGGCGATGTTTAGGATCACCTGAATCGAAATATGCCCCATCACACCCACGACCAGCAGCGCCCCGAATAAGTCGGCGGCGTTGTTGGCAATGACCATCAGGCGCCAGATCAGAAGAACGAAGATCATGATTACCGCGATGCCGCCGAAAAGCCCCAGCTCCTCGCAGATGATCGAAAAGATCATATCGTTTTGCTGCTCCGGCAAAAATCCAAGCTTCTGGATGCTCTGTCCGAGCCCTTTTCCGAAGATCCCGCCGGAGCCGATGGCATAAAGCGCCTGCAGCGTCTGGAAGCCCTTTCCGGAGGCGTAGGCTTCCGGGTCAAGCCACGCCGCGATCCGCTCAATCCGGAAGCCCGCGCCTTCCACGCTGGACATTTTCGCAATCATCGAAATCAAAAGCCCGACTCCCGCAACGCCAATGCCGCCCATGATCACAAACGGCTTATAGCTGGGGCTTGCCACAAACAGCATCAGGAAGGCGATCCCGAAAATGATGATCGCCGAGCTCATGTTGTCAGTGATCTTCCACACCAGAAGACAGTGCGGAAGCGCCATTGCCAGAATGACAAAAAAGCCCTTCCACGTTCGGATATTCCGCCCCATCTTACAGATCGTGCTGGACAAAAACAGGATCATCGCCAGCTTTGCGATCTCCGCCGGCTGCACGGAAATCCCCAAATTGAGCCACCGTCTCGCGCCGTTTGCCTCGATGCCCAGCGGCGTCAGCACCAGCAGGATCAGAATAATGGAAACCACATAACCAAGCACCGCGAACCGCTCCCAGAAATGATACGGGATCCACGATACCACAAACATCCCCACAAGCCCCATCGCTGCCGCAAAGCCCTGATGGGTCAGATAATAATATTCATTGTCCATCTGCCCGGCAGCGTCATAGGCGCTTGCCGAATAGATCATTACCAGCCCGAAGCCCGTCAGAAACAGGATGATAAACAGAAGGCTGTAATCAAAATAATGTTCCGCTTTCCGCCGCATTCTACGTCCTGCCACGCTATCACTCCTTCAGACCGTTCACATATTCTTTAAACAGATTTCCCCTCGCCTCATAGTTGGGGAACATCCCCCAGCTTGCGCAGGCAGGCGACAAAAGCACCGCATCCCCCGGACGCGCCGCCTTTACGCAGACGTCCATCGCCTCCTGAAAGCTGTCCGCCAAAACAATGTCTGTCATCCCGTGCGCCCGCGCACATTCCGCGATCTTCTCCCGCGTCTGCCCGATCAGGACAAGCAGTTTTACCTTGCCGTCAAAGGCTTCGATCCACTCGTCGTATGTATTCTGCTTGTCATATCCGCCGCCGATCAGCACCGTCGGCCATTTCATCGCGCGGATCGCCTGAATCGCCGCGTCCGGATTGGTTCCCTTGGAATCGTTATAATAAACGACGCCGTTTTTGGTCGCCACATATTCGATCCGGTGCTCCACCGCCTGAAAACGGCGCACTGTCTCAAGGATCGTTTCCATCGGGACGCCGAATGCCGCTGCCGAAGCGATCGCCGCCATCACGTTTTCATAGTTGTGCACGCCGATCAGGTTCATTTCCGACACGTCCAGCAGCGTTTCCTCGCCGCTTCCCAGATCGCGGCAGATTTTTTCCCCGTTCAGGTAATAGCCGCGCTCCGGCTTTTCTTTGGAAGAAAACCATACGACCTGCGCCGGGCACTGTTCCATCCCGAAAGCGCGCAGCCGCTCATCCATATAATTGAGCACGCAGAAATCCTGCTTCGTCTGATTTTTGGTCACCGACTCCTTGACCGCCGCATAATTGTCCATCGTGTGATGGCGGTTCAAATGATCTGGCGTGATATTTAAAATTGCGGAAACCTCCGGATGGAATTCCTGCGCCGTTTCCAGCTGAAAGCTGCTGATCTCCGCCACCGTCGCGCTCTGCTCCGTCATTTTCAAAGCCTCCCCGGTGTAGGGCGTCCCGATATTGCCGACCACAAAGGCAGAGGAAAAGAAGCTTTTTAAAATCTCCCCCACAAGGGCGGTCGTCGTCGTCTTGCCGTTTGTCCCGGTGATGGCGATGAGCCTGCCCTTTCCAAACTGCCATGCCAGCTCCACCTCGCCCCAGATCGGAACGCCGGCGCTTCTGAGCCGTTCCACAAAGGGCTCCTCTATGGAAATCCCCGGGCTGATCACCGCCAGGGAAAGCTCCCCGATCAGCTTTTCGTCAAGCCTTCCCAAAACCAGCGGCACGTCCGCCGGATAATCTGCCCTTCCTGTCAGGCTCTCCTTGTCGATCCCGTCGTTTTCATCGAATAAAACCGGACATGCGCCCGTCTTTTTTAAAAGCCCTGCCGCTCCCAGACCGCTTTTGCCGCAGCCTGCGACCAGCACCTTTTTTCCCTGTAGATCCATGTTCAAAACCGCCTTTCCGGGAGCTTCTCCCGTATCAGATTCTATTGCCTCAGACGCCCGCCAGCGCCACAAGGCACAGCAGCGCCGTCACGATCGAAAAGACCGCCACGATCCTCGTCTCCGACCAGCCGCACAATTCAAAATGATGATGCAGGGGCGCCATCCTAAGCAGGCGCTTCCCGCCGGTCGCCTTGAAATAAACGACCTGCAGCATCACCGATATAACCTCCGCCAGATAAACAAATCCCACGATCGGGATAAACAGCGGCAGCTGCAGCGCATACGCAGTGCCCGCCACAAAACCGCCCAGCGCAAGGGAGCCCGTATCCCCCATAAACACACTTGCCGGATACACATTAAACAGCAAAAACCCGAGCAGACCGCCCGCAACCGCGCAGGTTACCGGCTCGATCCCGCTTTTGGTACCGATGGCGACGACCGAAAAAAACACCGCCACCAGAACGGTCACACTTCCCGCCAGCCCGTCAACGCCGTCCGTAAAGTTCGTCCCGTTGACCGTGCCGATCACCACAAAAAACAAAAGCGGAATGCTGTAAACGCCCAGATCCAGAAGCCTTCCCGGCAGAAACGGAATCTTCATCAAAAGCTGGGACGGGGCGCAGCAGGTCAGATAATGGGCAAAGAGCCCCGTTACCAAAAGCTGCGCTGAAAACTTCTGAAAAGCGGTCAGCCCCATCGAGCGGCGCAGGATCACCTTGATATAGTCGTCCAAAAGCCCCACAAGCCCAAAGCCCAGCGTCAGAAATACGACCGGGAGTATTTTGGGGTACTGCTTTCCAAAGAGCTGGCAGGACACAAAAACTCCTGCCAGAAAAAGAACGCCGCCCATGGTGGGCGTCCCGTTTTTTATGCGATGGGTGGCAGGACCTTCGTCCCGCACCGTCTGCATCGCCTTTAGCCTCCGTAAAAAAGGGATTACCACCGGCCCTAATATGGCGCTTACGCCAAACGAGATCAGCACCGGAAGCACCACGGATGCTGTCATGCTTTTTCCCCGTTCCTTTCCTCATCATACTCTATTTCGTCCAGATATGGAAGTATATTTTCAAAGAGCTGGCGCACCACCGGGGCAGCCACCTGACCGCCGTAATAGACGCCCTTGGGGTTGCGGATGATGCACAGCGCCAGTACCTTTGGATCGTCCGCCGGGGCAAAGCCCAGAAAAGAGGAAATATAGCGTCCTGTTCCTCTGGGAAGCGTTTCGCTGGTCGCCGTTTTGCCGCCCACCCGGTAGCCTTCCACCCTGCCGTTTTTGCCGCCTCCGTTTTCCACCACCTGAAACAGCATTGCCCGAAGCCGCCTGCTTACGTCCTCCGACAGGATCCGTTCGCCCTTCTGCCAGACAAGCGCTGCTTCCTCTCCCGACGTCCCGTCTGCGGTCTTTACCCCGAAATGCGGCGTGATCCGCACGCCCCCATTGATCAGGGAGCTGACCGTCGCCGCCAGCTGGATGGGCGTGATCTGGAAGGACTGCCCGAAGGATACGGTCGCAAGCTCCACCGGCCCCATATTTTCCGGCTTGTGCATGATCGTGCCCGCCTCGCCCGGAACGTCTATCCCGGTTTTTTTCAGCAGACCAAACCGGTCAAAATAGTGGTAAAACTTCTCCGTCCCCAGCCGTAAGCCGACCGTCACAAACACCGGGTTGCAGGAGTTCATCGTCCCCTGCACAAATGTCTCCGGCCCATGCCCTGCCACTTTCGCACATCGGATGCGCCGTCCCTCCACCATCACATAGCCGGGGCACATGAACGAATCCTCCTCCGTTACCACGCCCGCCTCCAGCGCCGCCGAAGCGGTGATGATCTTAAACGCCGATCCCGGCTCGTAGGTATCGTTGATACAGGCGTTGCGCCACATCCGGTTGAGCGCCTCCTGCTTTTCCTTTTCGGAAAGGCTGTTTTCCGAAACGCTGTTTTCGGAAATCCCGTTCCCGGACACGCCCTGCATTTTTATGACTTCATCAGTCAATGTAAAGGGATCGTTTAAATGATACTCCGGCACATCCACCATCGCCAGAATCTCCCCGCTGTCCGGACGCAGCACGAGGATGGAAACGCTCTCCGCCTCCTTCGCCTTTTTGACCTGCTCTGCCAGCTGGGTCGCGTACTGCTGAATGTTGATGTCCAGACTGATGTAAAGGTCGTCGCCGTCCTGCGGCTCCACGCGGCTCTCGCCCTCTTCCTTCAGGCGCACGCCTTTGGCGTCCGTCATTTCCAGGATCAGCCCCGGCTGCCCGGACAGCGTTTCATCATACTTGCTTTCCAGCGCCAGAATCCCCTGATTGTCGCTCCCGGTAAATCCCAGCACCTTGGACGCCAGATCGTCATAGGGATAATAGCGCTTATAATCCTCGTCCACCTTTACGCCGTCCAGCCCGTATGCCCGGATGGCGTCCCCGACCTCTTTGGGGACATTGCTCCTGATCTTTTCTATGGAGGAAACCTTTTCCACCCGTTTGCGCACCGTTTTCTCCGAAAGCCCCAGCTCCTTTTGGAGCATGGCGGTCACCTTTTCCGGCTCCCGGATCTGGCTGTGAATGACGGAGATCGTACATACCGTCCGGTTGTCCGCCAGCACCTTTCCCGTACTGTCGATGATCCGCCCGCGCTTTGCCTTGATCTTTCTTTCCCTCTGGTGCAGCTCCTGCGCCAGACGGCTGTAATGCTCCGATTCAAAAACCATCAGATAGGTCACCCTGACGCACAGCCCCGCAAATAAGAGCACGCACGCCAGAAAAATAATGACGATCTTCTTTCTGTGAAAGGTTTTGCTCCTCTCCATAAGAACCCTCAAAGCCGATCATTATTATAATCTATTAACCGCTCCGCAGGGTTATTCCGGATTTTCCGCACCGCCTGCCGCATCTGCGTTTCCGGCTTCTCCCGAACCGCCAAGGATGCCGGATACGGGCGTTTCAAAGCCGTCCGAATCCTCTGTGATCAGCTTCCCGGTATCCGGATCGATCAGCTGCCCGTCTTCGTTTACATACGGATTTGTCTCTGCCGGAGCCGTATTTTCTGTGGACGCTGCATCTGTTTCCCCGGGCTTTGCCGCTCCGCTTTCCCCGGCATTATCCTGCGCCGTCCCGTTTGCTCCGGTCTGTCCTTCGCCGTTTCCCCCGGCGTTATCCTGTGCTGTACCGTTTGCCTGCGTCCCCTGTCCTGCTCCGTCCGGATCCGTGCCGTCCGGGCTCTGGTTTCCGCTGACATCGTTTGCGCTCACGTCGTTTCCGCTGGCGGAAGGCGCGCCGTCGATCAGCTGCTGGCGGATCTCGATCTGCATCGCCTCGAGTTCCTTCTTTTCGTCCTCAGACAAAGGCTCTGTCATGAAAATATTCAGATACGGAAGCACCTCCGTCAAAATATTTTTGGCAATGATACATGCTTTTCTCGTTTCCAGATCCTGATTCTGCGCATTCGGGCGGTTTAACACCACATAAATGGCAATCTGGGGATCGTCCGCCGGGGCGTAGCCCATAAAGGATACGACGTACTCATCCTTTTCACGCTTTCCGGCAGCGCTGACTGTCTCCGCCGTTCCGGTCTTGCCGCCGATCCGGTAGCCCGCCGGCCTTGCCTTTTCACCGGTTCCATGCTCCCCTTCCACAACCTGCAGGCAGTACTGGCGCACCAGCTCAGAGGTTTCTGCCGAAACGGTCTGCTTTAAAATCCTCGGCTCAATGTTCTGCACCACCGATCCGTCCGCCGCCGTGATCTTGCTCACCATATGGGGGGCGTAATAATAACCGCCGTTGATCAGGGAACAGAACGCAGAGATCATCTGGATCATCGTCACGTTAAAGCCCTGTCCGAAGCTGGAGGTTGCAAGCTCCGTCGGTCCCATTGTGGAAGAATTAAATACGAGGGAGGCGGTCCGCGCCTCACCCGCCAGATCGATGTTCGTCTTTAAGCCGAAATTAAATTCTTCCATGTATTTTAAAAATTCATCCGGCCCGATGACCTGCGCCATCCGTACCAGCGCCACGTTGCAGGAGCGCTCCACCGCCTCGCCGATCGTCAGCCAGCCTTCCGCACCCGACCGATAATTGTGACAGCGGATTTTATAGCCGCCAACCTCGATAATACCAGTGCATTCAAAAGAATCCCCGTCGTGCAGATGTCCGTCCTCCAGCCCCATCGCCGCCACAAAGGGCTTCATCGTCGAGCCCGGCTCATAGGTGCTGTTGATGCAGTAATTTTTCCAGAGGGCGTTCAGGTTCTGCGCCAGAAGCGTGTTGTCCTTATCCTCGTCCATCGCCTTCGCGATCTCTGCGTTGATGATCGTATCCGTCGTGTTCCCGCTGACGTCAACCATTTTCTGACCGATCAGGGGCGCCACATCCCACGTATCGTTTAAGTTGAAATTGGGATAGCTCGCCATCGCCAGCACGTCGCCGGAATGCACGTCCATCACGATGCACGCCGCGTCCTGCGCGCCGTTTCCTTCCCGCGCCACGTTGCGGTTTTCCTCGTCGTATTTTTTCAGATATTTCTCCACGATGCCCTGAATGGTCGCGTCGATCGTGGAATAGACGTTATAGCCGTCAACGGCGGCTTCCGTCGCACCCTGAAGATTGTCGTCCCCGTCGATGTAGCCGTACTGCCTGCCGTTTATGCCGCTTAACACATCGTTATAATATTCCTCCAGCCCGTAGGTTCCCGTCCCGTCCTTTCTCGTAAAACCGATCACGTCGCTGGCAAGCGCATTGTTCGGATAAACGCGCTTATAGCTTTCCTCAAACCAGATGCCCTTGATGAACTGGCTCTTCTCCTTTTGCTTCTCATCCGCCATCATCGTCTGGAAATCGCTGATCTCATCATAGCTCATGCGCTTTTTAAGCACATAGTACTGGGAATCCGGGTGCTCTTTGGCATAGGCGCGCACTTTCTGGGTATCCACGCCGAAATAATCCCCGAGCGCCTGGATCGTCGGCTCCACGTACTCTTTTTTATCGTTCATCTGCTTGATGTCCAGCACGAGATCGTACACTTTTTCATTGGTCGCAAGCTTCGTCCCCTTGCTGTCCAAAATTTCTCCCCGCTTATAGGGGATCGTCTTGCTGGAATACTGACGCTGGGAAAGCACCTGCTTTTTGTACTGCTCCCCGTTGTCCTTGTTGATCATGATCAATCTTGCGCTCAATCCGGCAAAAGCCAGCAGCACCAAAATGAACAGTACCACCAGCTTCTTCTGCATCCTCAATGTAAATTTACTTCTTTTTTTCAATCCTGCACCCGCTTTACTTCTTGATGTCCGCATACTTTCTCACATAATCGCTGCCTTCATCCGGGATCTCGACGATCTGGCCTTCTCCCGCATAAACCATTCCCAGCTCCGTAATGGCGATCCGGCGGATCTCGTTTAAATCAATGGAGCTCTCGATGCGGTTTAAATTCTCGTCGTTCTCCGTCCGGATATTGTTCAGCTGGCTCTCAAGCGCCGCCACCTTCTCCACGCTCTGCGTGATCGCGGACTCCATCCGGATATATCCCACCAGAACAATGCCGGTCACCGCCATCGCCGCCGTCAGAAAAAGGACGTATGCCAGATTCATATATTTTGCCCGTTCCCGGTTTTTCCGCGTGCTGTGGCTTAACTGCTTTTTAGGCTGTTCAAGCTCCCGTCCAAGCCGTCTTGCCGGATCGGCCTGTCTTGCGGCTGTCCCCGCCACATATGCGTTTCTTTCGTATCCTGCCGTCCCGGTTCTTTTGGATGGGGTTCTGGTTGATGCCATGTGTTCTCCTTGCCGCCGGTTTTCCCGGCTCTACTTACTTTTTTCAAAAATGCGCAGCTTTGCGCTTTTTGATCTGGAATTATGCTCCATCTCTTCCTGCGTCGGAAGGATGGGCTTTCGGGTAATTACCGTTCCCTGACTCTTTTTTCCGCATACGCACACCGGAAATTCTGTAGGGCAGGTGCAGGGATTTTCATTCCGCCGGAAGGCATTTTTTACGATACGGTCTTCCAGCGAATGGAACGTGATCACACAGAGCCTGCCGCCCGGCGCTAAAAGCCCGATAAAGCTGTCCAGTGAATTTTCCAAAACTTCCAGCTCCCTGTTGCACGCGATACGGATCGCCTGAAACGTCCGTTTGGAAGGATGTCCGCCCTTTTCCCGCATCTTTGCCGGGATCGCCGCCCGGATGATCTCGTTTAGCTCGCCGGTCGTTTCGATCGGCTTTTTTTCGCGCGCCGCCACAATGTGCTTGGCGATGTTCTGCGCAAACTTGTCCTCTCCGTAATCGCGGATGCAGCGGAACAGCTCCGCCTGCGTCCATTCGTTGACGATGGTGCGCGCCGTCAGCGTCTGGCGCTGATCCATACGCATGTCCAGCGCCGTATCATACCGGTAGGAAAATCCTCTTTCCGCATTGTCCAGCTGGTAGGAGGATACGCCAAGATCCAGCATGATCCCGTCCACCTGTTCAATGTTGAGGCTCTTTAAAACCGCCGGAAGATTGCAGTAATTGTCACGCACGAGCGTAATCCGGTCTTTCCAAGGCTCCAGCCGGCTGCCCGCCGCCTCAATCGCGTCGCTGTCCTGATCGATCCCGATCAGCCGCCCGCCTGTCAGCCGCTGCGCGATGCAGCTGGAATGTCCCGCCCCGCCCAGCGTACCGTCCACATAGATCCCGTCCGGTCTGATCGCAAGTCCTTCAATTGTCTCCTCCAGCAGGACGGATGTATGTGCAAAATCCATTAAACTCTCACCTTTTTTATCTTTCTTCTCATAATCCGAGGTCGTCCATGCGCTCCGCGATGTCTTCCATGGATTCTTCCGCCTCTTCTTCCAGAGCCGTCCACTTTTCCAGGCTCCAGATCTCGATGTGCCCCGCGGCTCCGACCAAAACGACGTCCTTGCTTAACCCCGCATACTCCCGCAGCTTTGCAGGCACGAGCACCCTTCCCTGCTTGTCCGTCTCCACTTCCGCGGCTCCCGCCAGAAAATGCCGGACAAACATACGGGTATCCTTTCTGCTGATGGGCATAGCGCTCAGCTTCTCCTCAAAAACGCTCCATCCGGCATTGTCATACGCAAATAAGCAGCCGTCCAGTCCCTTTGTGATCACAAATTTATCGCCCAGCGTCTCGCGAAATTTGGAGGGAATGATCAACCTGCCTTTCGTATCTACCGTATGATTGTATTCACCCATAAACATGTACAATCACCTGCCGTTCAAAGTGTTCTTCCACTTTCTGCCACTTCACACCACTTTCCACCACTTTTAATCCCATTCTAGTATAAAACAGCGGCATTGACAAGGATTTCTTAACAATTTTTTTAATATTTGTAAATATTTCTAAAGATACTCCAAACATAAAAGACAAAAAATCTGCCGGGTGACGGCACAGGGCTTTTCTGCCATCACAAAAGGAGCCGGCAAAAACCGGCTCCTTCCATCCTGCAAAACCCGAAAGGGATTTTGCCCTTATTATACGTTAAACCGAAACAGGATCACATCCCCGTCCTGTACCACATACTCCTTACCCTCCATGCGCACAAGCCCTTTTTCCCTTGCCGCACCGAGGGAGCCCTGCTCCAGCAGGTCCTTGTAATTGACAACCTCCGCTTTGATAAAGCCGCGCTCAAAATCCGTGTGGATCTTGCCCGCCGCCTGCGGAGCCTTTGTGCCCTGTTTAATCGTCCACGCTCTCGTCTCATCCTCGCCGGACGTCAAAAAGCTCATCAGCCCCAGCAGATGATAGCTTGCCTTGATCAGCTTTTCAAGGCCGGACTCCTTTAAGCCCAGATCGTCAAGGAACATCTGGCGCTCCTCGTCGTCCAGCTCGGAAATCTCCTCCTCGATCTGCGCGCAGAGGGCAAATACCTCGCTGCCCGTCTCCTTGGCATATCCGCGTACCGCCTGCACACCTGCGTTGTCTGCGCCGTCGTTTGCCAGATCCTCTTCTCCGACGTTTGCCGCATAGATCACGGGCTTTGCCGTCAGCAGGTTCAGGTTTTTGAAAAATTCCTCTTCGTCCTCATCCTCCGTCTCAAAGCCGATCGCAAGCCTGTCGTTTTCCAGACGCTCCTTTACGCGCTCCAGCATCGCCAGCTCCTTGCCGGCAGCCTTGTCCATCCTCGCCGTCTTTGTTACCTTCGCGATCCTTCTTTCCAAAATTTCCAGATCGGAAAAGATCAGCTCCAGATTGATCGTCTCAATGTCGCGCAGCGGATTTACATTGCCGTCCACATGCACCACGTTGCTGTCCTCAAAGCAGCGCACCACATGGACGATGGCGTCCACCTCGCGGATATTGCTTAAAAACTGGTTTCCCAGCCCCTCTCCCTTGGACGCGCCCTTTACCAGACCTGCGATGTCCACAAATTCGATCACGGCGGGGGTCACTTTTTTGGAATGATACAGATCTCCCAGAAGCTTTAAGCGCTCGTCCGGCACTGCCACCACGCCCACGTTCGGGTCGATCGTACAGAAGGGATAGTTTGCGGACTCTGCGCCCGCTTTTGTCAGGGAATTAAAGAGCGTGCTCTTTCCCACGTTCGGCAAACCTACGATACCTAATTTCATTTTTATCTTTACCTGTTCAGAAACCCTTGATTTTACTGGGTTTCTGCCTTTCTCTCTATTTCTTGTACGCCTTTTTTACACCCTTTTTACACCTTTTTGGGGGCAGGGGCGTCAATATTTCCGCCTGCTTTTCAGCTCCTCGTACAAAAGCCTGTAATTCTCATACCGCCCGGCGCTGATCCTGCCCTCCTCCAACGCCTGCTTGACGCTGCAGTCCGGTTCTGCCATATGGGCGCAGCCGGAAAAGCGGCAGCTGTTTTCACACGCTGCGATCTCCGGGAAAAGCTGCCCCAGCCCTTCCTTTTCGATGCCGTATAAATCGACGGAGGAAAATCCCGGCGTATCCAGAATATAAGTGTCCTCCTCCACCCACATCAGCTCCGTGTGGCGGGTCGTATGTTTTCCGCGCTCGATCTTTTCACTGATCGCGCCCGTCTCCATCCGGACGCTGCTCTGAAGCAGGTTGATGAGGGAGGATTTGCCGACGCCGCTGGGGCCTGCCACCGTAGTCGTCCTGCCGCGCAGCTGTTTTCGCACGTCTTCGATCCCTTCCTGCTTTGCCGCGCTGATAAACAGCATCGGATAGCCGCTCTCCCGGTAGCGTTCCTTTACCTCTTCCACAATGGCGCTGTCTGCCAGATCCCTTTTGTTGAAGCATAAAACCGACGGGATTTTCTGCTTTTCCATCATGACCAGAAAGCGGTCCAGAAGATTGAAGTTCGGCTTCGGGCTCGCCAGTGCAAAAATTACCATCGCCTGATCCACATTTGCGACCGCAGGGCGGATCAGGCTGTTTTTCCGGGGCAGGATTTCTTCCAGACTGCCCGTTTTGGCATTCTCGTCCAGCACTGCGATCCTGACCTCGTCGCCGGGCAGGGGCTTTTTGTTGTCCTTGCGGAAAATCCCCTTCGCCCGGCACTCATATACGCCTGCCTTTGTATGGACATAATAAAATCCGCCGATTCCCCTGATGATTCTTCCCTGCATGCCCTTATCCTTCCGCCGTAAACATCACGGTTCTCTGAGACGTCTTTCTCGTCTTTGTGCCCGGCGTATTTACCACGTTGCCGTTTTCGTCCGTCGTCGTGGTCGCTTCGCCCTCCACCGTATACTCGTAAGTGATCAGCCCTGCCGGATCCGCCATGCCGTGCAGGTTTACCGTCGTGATCGGGAAGGAGGTTACCGTCGTCTTCATATATTCCGCGCCGGACTGTCCGGTGATCGTCACGGTGCACTCCGTACCCTCTTTATATTCCGCGTCCAGGTCTGCGGGACTTGCGATGGCTTCCTGATAGGAATAGGTCATCGCCTTAGGTCCCACGCTGATCCCAATGTCGATTGCCGTCCCCGGCTCCACCGGCGCGCCCACCGTGTAGCTCGCATAGCAGATCTTTCCTTCCGGCGTTGTCTCGTCGCTCATTTCCTTCTGCTCGCCTACCATTAAACCGTTTTCCGCAAGGATCGCGATGCCCGTTTCCACATCCAGCCCCAGAATATCGGGCATCAGGATCTTATTGTCCGTATTGGGCCCCTGGCTGATCACCAGCGTTACGGACGAACCGGACGCTGCGCTGGAACCGCCGGCAGGATTCTGGGAAATAACTTTCCCGGCTTCCACCGTATCCGAAAAATCCTGTGTCTTGGTCACTTCAAAGCCGCTGTTTTTCAGCGTCGCCGTTGCTTCCGCCTCTACCGTTCCCTTCACATCCGGAACCGGGATGCCGTCCTGACTGCCCGAGCCCCCGTTGTCTGACGGCTGCCCGCTTACCGTAAGCGTTACCCGGCTGCCCTCCGAAACCGTCGAGCCTGCCTTTACGTCCTGCCCGATGACCGTTCCGGCAGCTGCATCGGCGCTCTCATAGGTGATCTCGACCTTAAGCCCCAGATCCTCCAGCGCCTTCTTTGCCTCCGTTTCCGTCTTTCCTTCCACATCGATCATCGTGACCTGCTCGGAGGAGCTTCCGAAATTAAAAATCCCTACCTTTGTCCCCACGAGGAAAATGACCGCGCAGCCGATCAGCACCGCAAGGATCACCGCCAGAAATGTGGTGATTTTTTCCATTCTGGAATCTTCCTCTTCGTACTCTTCTTCGTCGTCCTCGTCCTCGTCAAAATCCTCCTCATAGACCGGCGCTTTTTTCTTTTTCGGCGGGGTGTTCTTTTTCAAACGTACCTCTTCCTCTGCCGCCTCTTTTTTGCGCGCCTGCTTTTTGATCTCGGTGCGCTCCTTTGGATCTACCGCCCGGGTCGCCATCGTCTGATCCGGATCCTCAATCTGTACAAAATCCTCGTCCGGCGACATGAGCGCCTTTTTTAAGTCCGCGATCAGAAGATCCATGTTGTGATAGCGCCTGTCGGGGCTCTTCTGCGTACATTTCAACACGATCTGCTCTACGCTTACCGGGATCTCCGGCACATAATCCCTCGGAGAAGGCATCTCCTCCTGTATGTGCTTGATCGCGATCGCCACCGTCGTTTCCCCGTTAAAAGGGACCCGTCCCGTCAGCATCTCGAACATCGTAATGCCCATGGAATAAATATCGCTCTTTTCATCGCTGTAGCCGCCCCTTGCCTGCTCCGGCGATGTGTAATGCACCGATCCCATCACGTTTGACGTGATCGTGTTGCTCGTCGCCGCCTTCGCGATGCCAAAGTCCGTTACCTTTACCTTTCCATCCTTGGAAATAATGATGTTCTGGGGCTTGATGTCCCGATGGATGATATGGTTGTTGTGCGCCGCCTCGATGCCCATGCACGCCTGGATCGCGATGCTGACCGCCTCCCGGACGGAAAGGCGCGCCTTTTTCTCGATATATTTTTTCAGCGTGATTCCTTCCACGAGCTCCATCACGATATAATAAATCCCGTTGTCCTCGCCTACGTCATAAACGTTGACGATATTGGGATGCATCAGGCTCGCTGCCGCCTGCGCCTCCACCCGGAATTTGGAAACAAAATTCGTGTTTTCGGAAAACTCCTGCTTCAGCACCTTCACTGCCACATGGCGGTTTAACTTATGATCTTTTGCCTTATATACATCCGACATGCCGCCCATCCCGATCCGCTCAAGGATCTCATAGCGGTCACCTATCATCATTCCAATTCTAATCATCGGCTCACCTCATCTGAAAACGGTTCCATAATTATTACCGCGATATTATCTTTTCCCCCATGGTCGTTGGCTGCCTCCACAAGCCTGAGCGCGCGTTCCTCCACGCTGCCTGCCCCTTCCAGAATGCCGTAGATTTCTTCATCCTCCAGCATCCCGGTCAGCCCGTCAGAGCACAAAAGAACCCTGTCGCCCTCTTTTAAGGGCACAAGAAAGCAGTCCACCTGTAAATCATCTTCCACGCCCACGGCTCTGGTGATGATATTTCTGTCCGGATGGTTGCGCGCCTGTTCCCGGCTGATCCCGCCAAAACGCACCATTTCCTGCACAAGGGAATGATCCTCCGTGATCTGCCGGATCGACGTCTCATCCGCAATGTATAGCCGGCTGTCCCCGACATTTGCCACCTGCAGCGTGCTGTCGGCGCAGGTCGCCGCCACAACCGTCGTCCCCATGCCGGAAAGCCTCTCGTCCTCCTGAGCTGCCTGCCGGATGCACTCGTTTGCATGGCAGATCGCTTCGGAAAGGATCCCCGCCGGTTCCTCCAGCCCGCTTTTTTCTATTTCGGAAAGGATCGATTCCACCGCCATCCGGGAGGCATAGCCGCCGCCCCGGTGGCCGCCCATCCCGTCTGCCACCACGAACAGATTGGGCAGCCGCCCGACTGCATCCGTGGTCACATAGGCATAATCTTCATTCAAAGACCGCTTCTTTCCTATATCGGTAATCGCGTAAGCTCTCATTGATGCGCTCACCCCTTCTGATCTTCTGTCATGCGCCTGCCTCTTTTGCAGACGCTGTCCCAACTCCCGTTCTGCCGCCTTCTCACCCGGTCAAAACGGATTTTTCCAGATAATCTTCATTATTTTATCACAAGAACGCAAAAAGGACAAGCTATAGAAAAATGCTCATCCTTTCGTAACCATATCGCCCTTCGGGAGCGCCCGGCTCTGTGCAGTCTGGCTGCGGCGGCTCTGCTGCGTCCGCCGACTGGCGAGCGAAGGAGAATTTGCAAACAGCACAGGGCTGTCCGGCATTCTGCCCGGGTCTTGTCTGAGCACGGCGTAAGCCGGGCGAGTTTGACCGGGCAGAATGCGCCCCGGACAGCCCTGCGCCGTTTGGCTCAAATTCTCTGTGAGCAAGCCCGGAGGCTCGCGGAATTTCCTGCCGCACGGCGGCTGCCCGGAGCCGGACGCTGACGAAGCCCGGACGCGTTACAATATATAACCATCCAGAAAACGCATCGTTTCTTCCAGCGTTTTCCCGCTCTCCTTTGGCCGCCCGACTACGACGAGCACCGCGCCCGCCTCCCGCGCCGCCTCTGCCTTCTCCGAAAAGCCCCCGGTTTTGCCGGACTCCTTCGTTACAAAATATGCCGCCTTTGTCTGGCGCAGCAGCGCAAGGTTTAATTCCTTTGAAAACGGCCCCTGCATGGCGATCAGGTGCTTTCCCTCAAAGCCCAGCCCGACGCTTTCCTCCACCGAAGCAAGCGTCGAAAGCACCCGGGCATAACAGCGCTCCCGATAGCCGGGGATCCTCGTATATTCCTTTAATTCCTTGCTGCCCGTCGCGATCAGGATATTCCCCTGCGTCTGTTCCAGATAGGAAACCGCTTCCGGCACGCTGTCTGCAAGCACCGCGCCCTCTGCCTGACCGCCCGCCTCCCGCAGGCACCGGACATATTCCGTTCCCGTCTGCTCACACGCCTGACGGATGTTGCGCGTTACCTCTGCCGCAAACGGATGGGTGGCGTCCACGACCAGCCCGATCCGCATTTTTTCAAGGAACGCTTCCATTGCCTCCCGATCCATCCGTCCCGAAAGGATCCGGATATTTCCGCCCTCCTCCATGCACGCCTTTCCGTATTCCGTCGCCACGCTCACAAAAACCTCAGCTGCCCTGCCGCTCAGATGCTCCGCCAGCTTCCGTCCCTCCGTCGTTCCCGAAAAAATCAAAATCCGCTTCATTCTGCGCGCCCTTCCTTCCTCTCAAACCGAAGCGTTAGCTGCTCACATACGAGCGCTGCCGTACACCGGTCCAGCTTTACTTTTTTCTGCAGCATGAGTCCCTCCGGGCACAGCAGCCGGGCGGCGCGTTCGCACACGTTGTCCACCCCCGTGACCTGCCGCACAAATTCCGACGGCGCGCTGACCGCCCCTGCCGCTTCCAGCTCCTCTGCGGAAAAAGTCCGAAACGCTGCGCCCAGCTCCTCTGCCAGCCCGATCAGCCCTGCTTCGTCTTTTTTTAAGTCAATGCTCCCGACCGCGCGCACCTGCTTTCGCAAAAGCCCGTTTTCCGAAAGGACACGATCCAGCTCCCGGACAAGGCTCTCCTTTTCCACGCCCCGTCTGCAGCCCATCCCCACATACACATTTTTCGGAAAAAGATAGAGCACGCCGCTTTCCTTTTTCTGCGGAAACCGCTGGCAGACCACGATTTTGCCGCTGCACGCGTCCAGCCCGCTTCGGCTGGCGCACACCGTCAGCTCCTTGGGCACTGCCCCTTCCATGGGAAATTCCGAAAAAATCCCGGTTTTCTTCCCCTCCAGAATACAGGCGGAAATATTTTTTGCCTCCTCCCTGCCGGAAAGGAGCAGCCCGTTTCTGACCGCGAACACATCCACCGCAAATTTCTGCTGCACGTCGGTCGCCGTCGTTATCACCGCCTCTGCCCCGATCAGCTCCTGCAAAAGCCCGGCAAGCTCCACGCCGCCGCCCACATGGCCCGACAGAAGCGGGATCGCGAATCTTCCCTTTTCATCCAGCACGACCACCGGCGGATCGCTGAACTTGTCCTTCACATACGGCGCGATTGCCCGCACCGCAATGCCCGCCGCGCCGATAAAAATAAGCCCTTCCTTCCCCCAGCTTTTTCCCAGCGCCTCCTTCCAGTCCGGCGCAAGCCCTAAAAGCCCCCGCTTTTGGGCAAACCGTCCCGGCGCATAGGCGCGGCATGTGTATCCGGCGCTTTGCAGCCCGGCGTAAAGCTCTGCCGCCAGACCGCTTCCCGTCTCCGTAAAGCTGTAAATACTCAGTTCTTTCTTTTCCATCGCTTCCCGTCCTTAACCCTTTCCTCCAAAACCCTTGACAGGCAGGGCATTTATCCCCACAGTTTTTCCGAAATTGCCGCAAGCGGCTCTTCAAACCGCTCAAACAGCCCGTCCTCCGTAATGCTTTCGCCGTTTACCGCAGCCCAGTCGTTCCACATCATATAGCACGCGCCCAGCATCCGGGGCGAATACGCGGGCAGCTCCCATGTGCGCTCCGCCGTTTCAAAGACGTTTGGCTGCCAGCTTTTTTCCAGAAAATCCGTATCCAGCCGGTCATAGCCGCCGCCCGGGATCAGGTACAGGCTGCTGCTGAGCGAATTGATGATCGGAAAGCCCGCCTCATACATCTCCTCCGGATCCGCCCACGCCGTATCCCAGACGTGCATTTCCACGCTGCGCGGAATCCTGCTGTAATCGCCGTCCGCACCCGAAAGACTGCCCCACATCCGCACCTTTTTGTCCGGCGCAAGCTCCTGCACATATCCGGAAAGCCCCTCCATATAACGCAGATAATCGTCCGCATCCCCGAAATATTCGTCCATTCCGATATGCACTGCCTTCGCCTCCGCAAAAGCCGCGTCCGCGCCGGTCAGATATTCCGCCCAGATCTGTTTGACAAGCTCCGTCGTTTCCGGCTTCGACAGATCGAGCTGGTCTGCCGCTTCCGGGTCGTTTTTCAGCCCCAGCTTCGGAAACAGCTTCGTAATGGAAAGGCTGTGCGCCGGGGTGTCGATCTCCGGAACCACGTCCACGCCCCTGTCTGCGCCATACGCGATGAGCGCCGCAAATTCCTCCTTCGTATAAAAAAGATCCTGCGACGACAATCCTTCCCCCGCCTCATTTTTTATCTCCGATTCCAGCCGGAAACCCGCGTACAGGCTCCGCGCGCCCTCCGTCGTTCCGTCGTAGCTGCTCTGGGAAATGATCTGATTGTCGTTTAAATGCACGAGAAGCGTATTCATCCGCTGCTCTGCCAACGCATCCACGACCCGGTACAAAAATTCCAGCGAAACCGCCCGGCGCCCCACATCAATGCCAAAGCCCCGCACGCTGTAGCGCGGATAGTCCCGCAGCACGCCTGCCGGAAGGTTCCCGCCTGACGCTGCCCAGAGCTTTCGGAGGCTCTGCATTCCCCAGCATAAGCCCTGTTTTGTCCGCGCCATGATCCGCACCTCTCCGTCCTTTTCTGTCCCAAGCCCGATCTCAAAGCCCTCCTGTCCCAGCGGATCTGCCCCGCCGCCGTCCCATGGCTCAACGCACATCTGGATGCGTCCGCAGGAAAGCGTCTCTTTTTTCCCTGCCTCCTCTGCGCGGCAAAGCTGCTCCGATTCCCGCAGCGCTTTTTCTGCCGCCGCCAGTTCTGCCTCTTCCATAAAAAAGCTGCCGCTTTCCGGCGCCCATTCCATCGCGGAAAAGCCGTCCGGAAGCCGCTCTTTTTCTGCCGCCGCTGTGCCGTCCGATCCTGCCCCGGAAGCTTTCGCCCCTGCGCCGTCCGATTCTGCCCCGGAAGCTTTCGTCCCTGCGGCAGCCTCCTGCGCCGCCGGGATCGTCACGTCCATGCCCGGAAGCTCTGCCCGCCCGCCGTCTTTTTCCAGCGCAAACCCGATCTCTGCCTGCGTATCCGCGATCGTGTCCGCGATCCTGCCCTGCCCGTCGATCAGGTTTTCATAATCCGCTCCGGCAAAGGAAATCTCATAGCCTTCCGCCTCCGGCATTTCCAGCGTCCGCCCCTTTCCCGTACCGATCACAGGCTTTTTTATCAGAAAGCTGTCCTCTATCCCTTCATAGATTTCCAGCTCCAAAACCGACACGTTCTGATAATACAGGCTTAAATCCGCCTCGTCCTTTTTTACGTCGGTCACATGCAGCCGCACAAAGGAAGCCTCCACCGGCTTATCCAAAACGATTTCCTGCACCTTTTCCTGCGGCGCTTCCGAAAACTGCGCCGCCGTTTCCCAGCTTTTGCCGTCCTGCGAATATTCCAGCGAATACGCTGCTGCATTCGTCCGTTCCCAGAAAATCCGCACCGCGCCCACTGTCACAGGCTCCCGGAAGGATGCCTGCAGCCAGTGGTCGTTCTGCTCCCAGTCGTTTGCAGACGACCACCGGAGCGTGCTGTCATCGCTGACGCCGTCCCTTGCCCGCTCTGCCGAAAATTCCCGGCTTTCCTCGCTGTCGGCAGAAAGGGACGCTCCCGGCAAAAGCAGCAGATTTTTTTCCACCGTTTCCACATATACGCCGTCCCTGCCTGCCTCCGCCGTCCAGACGCGCCACGCAGGCTGCGCTATATTTTCTGCCGGCACGCCCTTTTGCCCGGCCGCCGCCATCCCGCCGGTCAGGACTGCCAGCGATAACAGGCTGACTGCCGCTTTCATTCCTTTTTTCAATCTATTTACCCAATACCTTTCCCGCCAGATATACGATCATCCCCAACGCCGGGATCACATAAATCCCCAGAATCCCTCCGGCAAACAGCAGCCGGTACAAGCCGCCCAGCGCCCTGTCCGTTTTCCTGCAAAACGCGCTTTGTCCACAGCCCTTCCGCAGAACCATCCACAGCACCGCTGCGGCTCCCGCCGCCGTCATCCACAGCCCTGTGTACAGCCCCGGCGGGATAAAGGAAAAGACGATCTCATTTTCGCCGTCCAAAAGCTTTATCCCCATAAATCCGCCGAACAGCGGCACAATATCCACAGGCGAGCCGTTTTGTACACAGCGCCAGCCGTCCAGCGCCATAAACGGGACAAACAGCATGTCCCCCGCCTTTCCGTCTGCCGCTATCCGGATCGTCCCTTTCCGTTCAGAAATCTCAACGCATTTTCCCGGCAGCGTCCGCGCGCCGCCGAAGGTGTTTCCGATCTCCTCTGCACCCTTCGGCGCGCTTTTTTGCATTCCTGCCTGCCCTTCTGCCTGATCCAGCAATAAAAGCGCTTCCTGCCACATCGCCGTATCCAAAACGCCCAGCTCCATCTGCTCAGGAGCGACCGCCATGCCGCCGCTTAAAACGGCGATCTCCACGCCCTCCCCCGCAAAGGTTCCCAGCCCGATCAGCCGGTGAGGGCTTGCCGCCTGCATTTTTTCCGGGATGTCAAGCTCCTGACCGTTCACAAAAACCTGAAGGCTGTCCGCCGTCTGCCCTGCGTCCAGATACAGGCTGCTTTCCTCTTCCACCATCAGATACAGGCTCCCGTCCTCCCGTACAAGCTCTGTCCCCGAAAAGCGTTCCAGTAAAGAGCGTCCTGCCGTCAGCGCCGTCATCCGCTCCTGCAAAGCCAGAACGCTTTCCGGGCTTTGCAAAGGGTTCCAGCCGGGATTTTCCCCGTCAAACACGATCACACGGCACAAAAGCTCATCCGATACCAAAGTTCCCCCCACGGAACGCACCGACACCCACGGGGCAAGATAGCCCAGCCCCTCCATCGCCGCCTTCGTCCGCTTATCCTCCGTCGGAAAATATCCGCTCAGCGAGCCCTTCCGGCTTACGAGCGCTGCGTTGATCGGAAGGCTTTCCTCGTCCTTCTGCCGCGCCAGAAGCCACTGTTCCCCGGCGTCCGCCCCCTCCTTTTCCACTGCCGTTTCATATGCCGCCGCTTCCTCTGTCATTTCTGCATAGGCTCTTTCATTTTCCTGCCGCACGCCGTAATCCTGCGGCAGAAGGATCATCGCATACAGCAAAAATCCGCACACCGCCGCGCACAGCGTCAGACCGCCGCACGCTCCCGGCACATCGGCTGCGCGCCGCGCACCTTGGGATGCCCCCCGCATATTTGGAGATGCACACCGTACATCTCGGGCTGTCCCCCGCATATTCCGGGCTGCGCGCCGCGCATTTTGGGCGGCGCACATGCACGCCGTCCCCGCGCCCAAAAGCGCGCACACCAAAATAACCGCCGCCGTCTCTGCCGGGCAGACGCTGCTGATCGCCAGC
>URRW01000014.1 GCA_900550285.1 uncultured Lachnospiraceae bacterium | reverse complement strand
ACGCATTTTGAATAAACCTCAAAAATTTATATTACTTTAAACCCGTGACTTTGAGCATATCGGGAGGCCTCTTGAATTGTAATTGTTTTATCAGGAGGAATATACTCCACTTTACTATAAAGCTCAGGGTTATAAGGCTCATTGTTCTTCAAAATGTGATAAATCGCAACGAGCAATCTGTGACAAATCGCCATAATTGCTTTCTTGTGACCTCTCCGTTTTTTGAGTTGAAGATACTTATTTCTAATCTCGGGTGTCTTCTCAGACCGAACGACAGCGTTTGCGACTTGAACAAGTAGCGGTTTGAGATATTGACCACCTTTTGAAACACGGGTTGAAAATTTCTTACCAGCACTTTCGTTATTTGCAGGAACGACGCCAGCCCAAGAACAGAGGTTTCCGACTGTTGGAAATTGATTCATATCTACTCCAATTTCGGAAAGCACACGTAAAGCTGTTTCAGGATTCTTAAATCCAGGAACAGTTTGAACAAGTTTTTGTTGCTTTTCGTATTCTTGTCCAAGTTCTCTGATCAGTTCATCTAGATTATTTTTGCAAAACGTGATTGCATCAAAGTGAGATTTGATGACTCGTAACTTATCCGCTTGTTCGTGAGTAATATCGCAATCAGTAGCTAACGTCAATTCTTCAACGGTTGCTTTCATATTCTTTTTCATATGAACTTGAATATCAAGTGGTTCTTCAGGATTATCAAGGATACTTGTAATCATACTTTGAGCACTTTTTCCGAAAACATCGGAAACGACACTTGCAATTTGAAGATTAGACCAAGTTAGAACATTTTGATAACGATTTTTCTCGGAAGTCTGAAGCTGTGTGAGTTTCATTTGATAACGAAACAAGTCACGGAGTTGTCTAATTTTGAGAGGCGGAATAAAACTTCCAGACACGAGGTCATGCTTGTATAAGTCCGCAATCCATTGAGCATCTTTCTTATCTGTTTTCTTTCCCCGAATAGCCTTGACATATTTAGGATGAGCGAGACAGATATTGCAGGAAGCTTCAAGGATGTTGTACACAGGAATCCAGTATTTACCAGTAGATTCCATACAGACATCCTTGCAATTATGTTCGAGCAGCCATTGTAACAAATTTTTCAAACCCTTCGTGTAGGTAGAAAAACGGTGGCGCTCGTAAGAGGTAACGCCGTGCTTGTCAGTAGAAGCAATGCAGGCGACTACAAAAGTCTTGTGGACATCAATGCCACAACAGATTTTGTACACGATTTTTAAAGCCATAGGGACTCCTTTCAGAACCGGAGCGGTTCGCTAAAGATTATAGGGAGAGACGGAATTGACTGACTGTCTAAGCCATAAACGAAGTTGTTTAAACAGAGATAAGATTTCGTGCTTGGTGTCACACTTATTTGTGCCTGAAAAGACAGTCTACACATATAACAATACGGTCATCCGGCAAGCCGGACAGCCCACTCACCTCCTCGTGATTTGTAGTATACCGAGTTCCCTACAAGAAGAATTATAAAGAAAAAATAAGCTCAGGAAAACATTTTCATAACGTTTTGTGCCTGAGCGAAGCGAAAGGAATGAATATAACGATGGAAGAAATGCTCACGCTCGAAAAATTTGAGGAGGCCTCGGAGGTTGTCAAAAGGGTAACGCTTGAGACAAAGCTGATCTACAGCGATTATTTCAGCGAAAGAACCGGGGCAAAGGTGTATATCAAGCCTGAAAACATGCAGTTTACCGGCGCATATAAGGTGCGCGGCGCTTACTACAAAATGAGCACCTTAAGCGAAGAGGAAAGAAGCCGCGGCGTGATCGCCGCTTCTGCCGGAAACCATGCCCAGGGCGTTGCCTATGCCGCAAAGTGCTATGGCGCAAAAGCGACGATCGTAATGCCGACCACGACGCCCCTGATCAAGGTAAACCGCACGAAGGGCTACGGCGCGGACGTGGTTTTGTATGGGGACGTTTACGACGAGGCATGCGCGAAGGCATACGAGCTGGCAGAAGAGCACGGCTATACGTTCGTGCATCCCTTTGACGATCTGGCGGTTGCCACCGGTCAGGGAACGATCGCGATGGAGATCATCAAGGAGCTGCCGCTTGTGGATTATATCCTCGTACCGATCGGCGGAGGCGGTCTGGCAACGGGCGTTTCCACCCTTGCAAAACTGTTAAACCCCAAGATCAAAGTGATCGGCGTGGAGCCTGCCAATGCAAACTGTATGCAGGAATCCTTAAAAAACGGCAAAGTGACAACGCTGCCGAGCGTGAGCACCATTGCGGACGGCACGGCGGTCAAGACGCCGGGAGAAAAGATTTTCCCTTATATCCAGCAGAATATCGACGAGATCATCACGGTAGAGGATGCAGAGCTGGTCGTTGCTTTTTTGGATATGGTCGAAAACCACAAGATGGTCGTGGAAAATTCCGGCTTATTGACGATCGCGGCATTGAAGCATCTGGATCTGAAGGGCAAGCGCGTCGTTTCCATCCTGAGCGGCGGAAACATGGATGTGATCACGATGTCCTCCGTGGTGCAGCAGGGACTGATTTTGCGCGACAGGATCTTTACCGTTTCGGTGGTGCTTCCGGACAAGCCGGGCGAGTTAAGCAAGGTTGCGGGCGTTGTGGCAAGGGAGCATGGAAATGTGATCAAGCTGTCGCATAACCAGTTCGTTTCCATCAACAGAAGCGCGGCGGTGGAGCTGCGCATTACGCTGGAAACCTTCGGCACGGCACATAAGGAAGAGATCATCCGGGCGCTGGAACAGGAAGGGTATCAGCCGAAGGTCGTGCAGACGAATATGTGATCGGCTTCGGATTCCCGGCGCAGAGGCGTCATAGGGCGCTTGGATCTTTGGGCGGGATGGAAGGAGCGTAGGAGAAAGAGGGCAGATACCCGTGAGGGGTCTGCTCTTTTGCAAAAGGGGAAAGAGGATGGAAGCTATGGAAAACAAAAGAGGGAAGAAATTTATTTGCATTGATATTGGAGGAACGGCGATTAAATCCGGGATCATGGATGAAAATCTGGATTTTTTAAGGACAGATGTCATGGACACGCCGAGAGGCGGGGAAGGGATCATGGACGCTGTGCTGGCGCGGATTTCAGAATATCTGAATGTGATTCCGGATCCGAAGGCGGTGTGTATTTCAAGCGCGGGGATTATCGATTCGGACAGGGGCGTAGTTGCAGAAGCAAATGAAAGCCTGATTCCTGGCTATACCGGAATGAATATTGCGGGGAAAGTGCAGGAGCGTTTTGGAATTTCCTGTCATGTGGAAAACGATGTAAACTGTGCCGCTATGGCGGAAGCCTATCGGGGAGCGGCAAAAGGATATTCCTCTGTTTTGATGCTGACGGTCGGGACGGGGATCGGCGGCGCTTTTTTAGAGGGCGGAAGGCTGCTGAAAGGACATACTTACAGTGCGTGTGAAGTGGGATATATGCACATGGATGGAAGCTCCTTTGAGGAGCTGGCGGCAACTTCGGTACTGGTAAAGCGGACGGCAAAGAGAGTTTCAAAGGATTGTCTGGAAATTTCCGGAAAATGGATTTTTGAACAGGCTCAAAAAGGAAATGAAATCTGCATTGAAGAAATTGACAGAATGTGCGATATTCTGGCGAAAGGGATTGCGAACCTTTGTTATGTGCTCAATCCGGAGATTGTGGTGATCGGCGGCGGAATTTCTGCACAGGAGAATTATCTGCGCCCGAGGATCGAGAGCGGGCTGGATCGGTATCTGATTCCTGAAATACGGGAAAAAACAAAGCTGGGTTTTGCGCAGTTTGGAAATCATGCGGGGATGCTGGGAGCGTGCTGTGCGGCGGGGGTAGTTGAAATTCGGGCTTAAAAGAGGGAAACGGGAGGATTGGTGAATGGAAAGTGTAAAGCATACGATGATGGAAGTATATGAGAATATGACATCTGTAGAACAGAGTATTGCCGACTTTTTCATTAACAATGAAGCCAGAATTGATTTTTCTGCACGCAATATCAGCAGAATCTTATATATTTCAAATGCAAGCCTGTCAAGGTTTGCAAAAAAATGTGGTTATAAGGGATACCGGGAGCTGATTTATGACTATGAAAAAGAACTGCAGGAGCAAATAAATGAGGACAGCATCAGTGAACTGGCGAAAAAAGTAAAATATACCTACAGCAGCCTGTTGGAAGAGGTATTTTGTTTGCTGAATGAAGAAAAGGTGCGTCAGGTTGCAGAAATGTTATCAGAGCATAAAAGGGTTCTGATCTGTGGAATCGGAAGTTCGGGATACGCAGCACAGGAGATGGCGTTCCGGATGATGCGGCTTGGATTGGAAATACAGGCTGTAACAGACTCACAGGTAATTCAAATGGCTGCTGCGGTTGCGGGTGAAGACTGCCTGATGATTGCAATTTCGTTGAGTGGCACGACACAGATTATTGTGGATTCGGTTCATATGGCAAAGAGTAAAGGAGCGGGAGTTGTACTGATCACGGCGAATAAAGAAGTAGATGTGGAATGTGATGTAATATTATATACTGCAACATCTCATAACTTAGATGGAGGAACGGCAATATCGCCGCAGTTTCCGATTCTTGTACTGGCAGATATTTTTTATGCCTATTATTTTAGAAATGATACAAAACTGAAAAGTCAGATGTATCAGATGACGCTGGCTGCTTTAAAGAAAAAGAATAAACGGATTGATGGATAAGCTGGATTCATCATTATTTTGAAATTATTTTCACAAAGTTTGTTTAAATAGTCTCTTTTAGGATAGTATTTCCTGAAAGGGGCTATTTTATTGCCTGAAAAATGACAAACTGATATAATACGTTCACAAGAAGATGGTAAAAATAATAAGTTTTGCCTAAAAAATACAAAACTGTTGTTAAAAAACACAAGGAGGATTAGAAATGAAAAGAAGTAAAGCGAAAAAGGTATTATCTCTTGCATTATCCGGATGTATGATGATGGGAATGATCGGATGCGGGGCTGAAGAAAAAGAAAATAATGCAGAGCAGCCGATAAGCGAGGCTTATGAGGAAGAAGAAAAATCTTTAGAAGATTATGAAAAAGCAGAATCATTTCATTATTATGCGATTGCAGCAGGAATTTCAGATGAGGAATTTAATGATCTGGACATTGCAAAAACAATTCAGGAGTATACGGGATATGATGTGACATATACGCAGGCACCGGCAGATGCGGCGGATCGGCAGACTGCGGTAACAAATATTTTTATGTTGAAACAGGATTATCAAGGGGTAAAGGTTTCCAAAGAAGAGTTTTATACATTGCTTGCTTCAGATGCATTAAGACCTATTACGGAGTATGTAAATGCATCAACCAATTTGAAAGAGCAGATTTCTGAATTGGGCTGGTCTACAGCTTCAAAAGATGGGGAAATTTACGGAGTGCCTCAAAAAGATGCAATGGCATTGAATGATACTGCCATCTGTTTTAGAGAGGATTGGCTGGAAGAATATAATAAGGAGAATCCGGAGGATGAAATTCCGGTACCATCAGAAGAAAATGGTTATTCCATGACTACTTCGGATTTTAAGAAAATGCTATTATATTTTAAAGAGAAAGTTCCGCAGGGCGGCTATCCGATGACAGTAGATGTTAATAACGTATATGTGGAAAACATACTGCCGGCATTTGGAATATATCAGGAATGGGCAGATGTAAATGGTACATTAACTTATATTGTAGATCAGCCGGGATTTGAAGATTATATGACGTACATGGAAGATTTATATGACAGCGGATTGATTTATTACCAGTCTACAAGTGAAGATAAAGGGGCGGTAAAGGCTTTACAGGAGAGGACGACAGGTGCTGGAAAAATCGCGCATTGGAATGCATATGCAGTAGAAACAGCGCTTTCTACAGAAGCAGATCCATCTAATGTAACAGATGATGCGATAGGATACATCTCAGCGCTGGTACCGGATGATTGCAGAGGAGATGCTGAAGCGGTCAGAGTATTTGCAAAGGCGGCATATTCATATTACACAGTATTTCCTGTATATACAACGGATGAGCAGACCGCAGCAGTTATAGATTGGATTGATAAAAAATTGGATAAGGACTTTTTTGTTGAACTTACCTTGGGCACAGAGGGAGAAACATATGAAGTAAGGGATGGAGAATATTATCCAATCTTGCCGGCGTTTAATGATAAGCAGGGATATTCTGATAAATTTATGGATGGAACACGAGAAGAGGATTATAGCAAATATTGGTTGTGCAGAACAAGAAAAACGGCTGCGCAGGGTAAAATGTTTTCGAGAGCTAATTATAATATTGATAAAACCGGTATTCAGAATCCCATTGTTTTGATGCCTCCGACAGACGCATACGATAATTATTATACCGCAGCAAATTCAGAAGTAAAAAATTTATTGGTGCTCTCAATGTTTCAGCCTGGAGTTTCCGCAACTGTAGAAGAGCTTCATAGTAAATTTGCAGAATATGAAGGAGAGGCTATTATTGAGGCTGTTAATAAATGGTATGGTACATGGGAATCACGAGAAAGTTTTAATATGGTTAAACCTCGATAATTTTGTATAAGAACAGCTGAGAAGCTATTGTGGAAATTATTTTTGACAACTTACAAACTATAAATTTCCATGATAGCTTCATCAGGGTTTGTGAAATGGAGAGTAGCATGAAAAAAGGCGGTAGGATAAAGAATTTTGGAAATTCGACTAAAAAATATGGGAACTTATTTCTTTTTTATATTCCGGCAGTAGTACTGGCGCTTATATTTTCATATCTGCCAATGTCAGGGCTGATTATGGCTTTTAAAGAAAATCCGAATCTATTAGGTGCAGCATCTCCGGTTGAGAGTATTTTGAATGCGGAATGGGTTGGATTTGATAATTTTTTAAAAATTTTTTCTAAAAAAGAATTTTTAAATGCATTGAGAAATACATTAGTTATCAGCATGCTAAAAATTGTAATTGTATTTCCAATGCCGATTATATTGGCGGTAATTTTGAATGAAATGAGAGGCAAGATTTTAAAAAAATCTTTGCAGATAGCGATGTACCTTCCATATTTTTTGTCGTGGGCAACAATCGGCGGAATTTTTTTGACAATTTTGAATAAGGATACGGGATTAGTCAATAATATCCTTGCCTTTTTAGGTCATGGACGAATTGCATTTGCAACAGATAACACTACATTTCGGTTTGTGTTGATTTTAACAAATGCATGGAAAGATATTGGATGGAGTACGATTGCCTATTTAGCAGCAATTACTGCCTTGGATAGAAATCAGGTGGAAGCGGCTAAAATCGATGGGGCATCAAAATGGCAGCAGATATGGTATATTACGTTGCCGGGTATTATACCGGTAATTGTTTCTATGCTGATTATAAGATTAGGATATATTATGAATGCGGGATTTGAACAGGTTTATGTTTTTTATTCGCCATATATTCAGGAATCAGGAGATATTTTGGGGACATATACATATCGGCTTGTAAGAGAGGCATCTTTGATGCCGCAATATGCATTGTCAGCGGCAGCAGATTTTTTTAATTCGGCAGTGGGCCTTTTAATGGTACTGACAGGAAATTTTGTTTCTAAAAAATTGCTGGGCAAATCAATATGGTAGGAGGCGATATTGTGAAGGAAAATGCAGATACAAAGCAGGGAGTTATAAGGGTTTTACTGTTATTTTGTTTGATGTCGCAATTACTGATTTTGGGAACGGAAGTAATAGATAAACAGCATACTGTAGGGTGGCATGGAATATTCAGGATTATATTTTTAATGAGCTTTCTGGTTATGTTTGCAGAAAGTATTTACAGAATGATATTGTTTAAAGATTTTAGAAAGTATATAAAATTTAATCGGGCAGAGATTTTATGGATTTTTATATCCTGTATTACGATACCTGTGGCGATGATAAATGGAAATGATATGATAATGCTGTGGGTATGCCTTTTAAAAATGCCGAATATTCTGGGAAGATTTAAGGATGAAACTGTATTTCAGGTTATTGTAAAGATAATTGCAGTTTTATTGATAATATTTTTTGTTGTACCTTTTTTAAATGTGATTGCAAAAGCAATTTCTTCTCCGGCATCTGTGGTTAGTATTTTGCCAAAGGATATTGATTGGTTTGCAATGGATTATGTTCTTTCGGACAAAGCATTTTTGAAATCCTTTGGTAACTCTATTTTTATTACCATAGTTGGAACATTACTTTCTGTGGTTTCAATGGCAATGGCAGCATATCCGCTTTCAAAACCGTATATGCCCCTTAGAAAGACGATGACAGTATTTTTTTTGATCGTAATGTTGTTTTCGGGTGGAATAGCTCCGCATATTCTGGTTATGAATGCATTGGGATTAATCGATACAATATGGGCGTTGATTTTGCCGTCAGTTGTAATGGTTTATTATATGCTTTTATTAAAAGGATTCTTTGAAGGGGTTCCGGAAGAGTTGGAAGAATCGGCAAAACTGGATGGAGCCAGAAATATGGATATATTTTTTAAAATATATATGCCTATGTCTGCTCCGATGGTAGCAACGGTAGGATTTTTTACGGCGATCAGCTATTGGAATAATATTAATAATTCCATTTTATATGTTACTTCTAACAAATCGATTTATCCGGTACCAATGTATATCAAGAATTTTATGGGGCTAAATCCGATGGAGGTAGCAATGAATAATCCTAAATTGCTCAGTTACTGGGATGGGATTGAAATGAGCTACATTCTTATGTCAATTGTGCCGATTGCATGTATATATCCTTTTGTATTTAAGTATTTAAAAAATGATATATCAGCAGGAGCTGTAAAAGGCTAAGGATTAAAGGTTATTATAATAAGCAACGGGGAGGCGGAAAGATGAATTATGATATTGCAATAATTGGGGGAAGCTTAGGAGGAGTGCAGGCAGCAATCAGCGCGGCTTCCATGGGGAAAAAGGTTTTTATGAGCGAAGAAAGCGGATGGATCGGAGGACAACTGACATCGCAGGCAGTACCTCCTGATGAACATCCATGGATTGAAAAATTTGGGGCAACAAAAAGATATATGGAATATCGGAAGAAGGTTCGGGAATATTATCGGAGTTTGCCGGAGATTGCAGAGGAGATTAAGAATAAAGAGCAGTTTTGTCCCGGAAATTCATGGGTTTCAAGAGTGGCACATGAGCCTAAAGTGGCTTTAGATATTTTGTTGAAGGAGATGCAGCCATATTTGGAAAATGGTTCACTGAGAGTTTCTTATTATACAAAAGCAATAGAAGCTCAAGTAGAGGATGATGAGATAGTTTCTGTAATAGTATATCATAAAGAAACCGAGAAAAAAGAAAAAATAGAGGCGGCATTTTTTCTTGATGCGACAGATTGTGGAGATTTATTGCCGTTGGCAGGTGCTGAGTATGTAACGGGTGCTGAATCGCAAAACATAACACAGGAGTGTCACGCACCGTTACAAGAGGAACCGTTGGATATGCAGCCTATTACTTGGGTTGCGGCTTTGGAATTAAATCCGGATGGGGAATATAAAATTGCAAAACCGGAGTATTATGATTATTTTGCTCAGTTAGGAGTCCCTTATGACGATAACAAATTATTCAGTTGGTACGGTCCGGATGCATCAACTCAAAAAAAAGCTCTTTTTTCTATGTTTGATAAAGAAATTGGGGAACGGCTGGGACTGTGGAGTTATAGGCGTATCGTCGATTCAAAGAATTATAAAGTATCAAGGAAGGAAGTTACTTTATTGAATTGGCCGCAAAATGATTTTGCATTGGGAAATATTTATGAAACAGATGATGCGGAAAAAAATCTTTATATGGCGCGCCAGCAGACATTATCTTTTATATACTGGCTTCAAAATGAAGCGCCAAGATCAGATGGAGGAAAGGGATACGCAGTTGGTTTAAGACCTGATATTATGGGAACAGAAGACGGTTTGGCAATGGCTCCTTACGTTAGGGAATCCAGAAGAATAAAGGCAGTTAAAACAATTTGCGAGCAGGATGTAAGCAGAGAACAGAATTCCTGTCCTCGTAAAGTGGAGGACTCGGTGGGGGTTGGACATTATGCTATTGATATACACATGACAACAGTATCGCATCGTTTTTTTTATGCGCCAACGTGGCCTTTTGAAATACCGCTATCTGCAATGATACCTGTCAGAATTAAGAATTTGCTTCCGGCCTGTAAAAATATAGGAGCAACGCATTTGACGAGCGGCTGCTACAGACTGCATCCGGTTGAATGGAATGTGGGAGAGGTTGCAGGTTATCTGGCGGCATATTGTATTGAGGAAAAGCTGCTGCCTATTGAAGTGCTGAATAAGAAGTTAAAGGATTTTCAGAAATTGATTCAGGAAAAAGGGGTAGAATTACACTGGGATTTTTCAAAAATGGAACTGGACTAGGAAACTTCTGAAACCATATAAATTTTTGAAAGGGTAGAGACAATGGCAAAAGAAAACAAGATGAAAACAAAAATAGTATTGCTTCCGTTAGACGAGCGTCCGTGTAATTATAATTTCCCGGCAGAGCTTTTTTCACATGAAGATCTGGAAATTATACGTCCGGAAAAGCTTGGATTTAAAAAGAAGGCTGCAGACAGAAATCAGATCAGGAATTTTTTGGAAAGAGAATGTAGAGATGCAGATGGATTGGTGCTTTCAGCGGATATGCTTCTGTACGGTGGTCTGGTTCCATCAAGGATTCACCATGATGAGGAGGAAAAGTTAGAAAAATGGTTGACGGTGTTGACGGACATCCGCAAAAAAAATTCAAAACTGATCGTTTATGCTTTTCAGGTAATCATGCGTTGCCCGAGCTATTCCAGCAGTGATGAGGAACCGGATTATTATGAGTTTTGCGGGGAGCAGATTCATAAAACAGGAGAGATTATACATAAGAGCCGATTAGGGATTTCAAGTGGGCTCGGAGTACAGGAATTGATGCCGCAGGTTCCGGCAGAAGCATTAGATGATTACATATCCCGCAGACAGATAAATAAGAGAATGAATGAACGGGTTTTGGAATATGTAGAGAGAGGGGATATTGATTTTCTGGTAATTCCACAGGATGATTCCGCGATGTACGGATACGCGGCGATGGATCAGGAGGCTGTTTATGGAGAGGTGTTGAGAAGGGGGCTTTCCGACAGAGTAGTAATGTATCCAGGGGCAGACGAAGTTGGAATGACTCTTGTGTCAAGAATGCTGAATCAGATCTATGGAAAAAAACCTAAAATATATGTGAAATATGCCAGTGAAAAATCAAAGTATATGGTGCCTTTATACGAGGGAAATTCTTTGTCAGCTACAGTAAAATCGCATGTATCAGCGTCAGGAGGACAGTTGACAGAAGGGTGGGAAAATGCGGACATGATCATAGCGCTGACTGCTCCGGCAGATCATATGCAGGAGGCGACAGTGCAGCCAAGCAGGCTGCCGGAATATAGGGCGGAACGCAATTTGTCGGAGATGGTTGATTTTATAAAAGATCGGCTGAAAGAAGGTAAAACTGTTACGGTGGCAGACAATGCATATGCGAATGGCGGAGAACTGGAATTTTTCAAAATGCTGGATAGAAGCGGGCTGTTGCTTTTATTGGATGGTTATGCCGGATGGAATACGTCTGCAAATACTCTTGGAACGGCTCTTGCGGAAGGAATAGATGCCTTGTTGTATGGAAAAAGAAGAGGGCATCAGGATTTTTTGGTAAAGCGTTATTTGGAAGATGTAGGATATTGCAGTGTAGTTAGGGGAGCTGTGGCAGAAAAGTTGCAGAAAACGGAATGGAATTATTTTGATGTAGGAGAACAAAGAGGAGATGTTGCAGAAATGGTGGCAGAGGGACTCCGGCATTTTATAAAAGAAGAATGCAGCTCTATTGCAGAAAAAATCTGGCTGGATGATATTTATATGCCGTGGAAAAGGATGTTTGAAACAGGATTTCGTGCGGGTATAAAGGAGGATAGGGATGAAGAAGACCAAAGTGCTGGATAAGCTTGCAGGGGGGCTGATTGTATCCTGTCAGGCATTGCGGGACGAGCCTCTTTATGGTGCGGATATAATGGCAAGAATGGCAGTGGCAGCAAAAGAGGGTGGAGCTGTTGGGATACGGGCAAATTATCCCGAGGATGTAGAGGCGGTAAAAATGGCTTCGGGGCTCCCTGTAATCGGACTTTTTAAAGCAGATTATCCGGATTCAGATGTTTATATTACGCCTACAATAAAAGAATTGGATATGCTGGTCAAGGCAAAACCTGATATTGTTGCGATGGATGCAACTGATAGGATGCGCCCGGGCAAAGTATCTTTAGAATGCTTTTTTCAGGAGGCAAAACAAAAATATCCTGAGATGATATTTATGGCGGATTGCGCAACTTTTGAGGATGCAAAAAGAGCCCAGAAGCTTGGGTTTGATCTGGCAGGAACAACATTGTGCGGATATACGGAAAAAACCAGAGGAACAGAGCTACCTAATTTTGAAATGCTACATCGGATGACAGAAGAGCTGGACATACCGATTATTGCAGAAGGCGGTATATGGGAGCCTGAGCAGTTGGAGCGGGTTTTCAGGGAGAAAATTTTTGCGGCAGTAATTGGTACGGCGATAACCCGTCCTCGTGAAATTACGCGGAGATTTGTGGAAAGTATTGGAAAAGATAAGAGTTGAAAAGAAAAATATTTTATGAAAAATGGCGGGTGTCAAGAAAAAATACTTGACACCCGCCTCCATATCGTGTATGATACCAAAAGTGAGGGTCAGATATGGAAAAAATCGTTGAACAGGGTTTGTTATATGACTTTTACGGAGAGCTGCTGACAGAGCACCAGCGCAGGATTTACGAGGACGTGGTATTAAACGATATGTCGCTTAGTGAGATCGCGCAGGAGCAGGGGATCAGCAGGCAGGGCGTGCACGATCTGGTGCGCCGCTGCGACAGGACGCTTCAGGGATATGAGGAAAGGCTTCATTTGATCGAGCGTTTTTTAAAGGTCAAGCAGACGGTGGGGCAGATCGAGAAGATCAGTTCCGAGGAGCAGGTCAGACGGCTGGCGGCACAGATTCTGGAAGAACTGTAACGCGGCAGAGAGGGTTGAAATGGCATTTGAGAGCTTAACGGATAAACTTCAGAATGTATTCAAGAACCTGCGCAGCAAGGGACGGCTGACAGAAGCAGACGTAAAGGTTGCCTTGAAAGAGGTAAAGATGGCGCTTTTGGAAGCGGACGTTAACTTTAAGGTTGTCAAGCAGTTTGTGAAGTCTGTGGAGGAGCGCGCGATCGGTCAGGACGTGATGAACGGCTTAAATCCCGGTCAGATGGTCATTAAGATCGTTAATGAAGAGATGACGGCGCTGATGGGCTCCGAGACGACAGAGATCGCTTTCCAGCCCGGCAAGTCGACGACGGTGATTATGATGTGCGGCCTGCAGGGCGCAGGTAAGACGACAACGACCGCGAAGCTTGCGGGCAAGTTTAAATTAAAAGGCAAAAAGCCCCTTCTGGTTGCCTGTGACGTATACCGTCCGGCGGCGATCGAACAGCTGCAGATCAACGGCGAAAAGCAGCAGGTGGAAGTGTTTTCGATGGGGACGGGGCATAAGCCGGTGGACATCGCAAAAGCTGCGATCGAGCATGCCGCAAAGAACGGTCACAATGTGGTAATTCTGGATACTGCGGGACGTCTCCACATTGATGAGAACATGATGGCGGAGCTGCAGGAGATCAAGGCGTGCATCGAGGTGCATCAGAGCCTGCTCGTTGTAGACGCCATGACCGGTCAGGATGCGGTCAACGTGGCAAAAGAGTTCGATGAAAAAGTCGGCATCGACGGCGTGATCCTGTCCAAGATGGACGGCGATACGAGAGGCGGTGCGGCGCTTTCCATCAAGGCGGTTACCGGAAAGCCGATTTTGTATGTCGGTATGGGCGAGAAGCTTTCGGATCTGGAACAGTTTTATCCGGACCGCATGGCAAGCCGTATTCTGGGAATGGGCGACGTGCTCTCCCTGATTGATAAAGTTCAGGCAAATCTGGACATTGACGCGGACAAGGAAAAAGAGATGGCTGCCCGCATGAAAAAGGGCAAGTTCGATTTCGAGGATTACCTTGAAAGCATGAAGCAGATGCGTAAAATGGGAGGCCTGTCCGGTCTGCTGGGGATGATGCCCGGCATGGGCGGGAAGCTTTCGGACATCGAATCCATGGTAGACGAGAAACAGCTCGCGCGTATGGAAGCAGTCGTTTTGAGCATGACGCCGGAGGAGAGACGCAATCCGAAGCTTTTAAATCCGAGCCGTAAAAACCGCATCGCAAAGGGCGCCGGTGTGGACATCAGCGTAGTCAACCGTTTCATCAAGCAGTTTGAGCAGAGCCAGAAGATGATGAAGCAGCTTCCCGGAATGCTGGGAGGAAAAGGTGCAAGAAAAGGCAAGTTCAGGCTTCCTTTCTGATAAATTGCGCAAAAGCGCAGCGAAAACAACAACATTTATATTTTAATCCGGAGGTAAGGAAAAATGGCAGTAAAGATCAGATTAAGAAGAATGGGATACAAGAAGAACCCGATTTACAGAATCATCGTAGCGGATTCCAGATCCCCCAGAGACGGTCGTTTCATCGAGGAGATCGGCACATACGATCCCAACACAGAGCCCAGCACCTTCAAGGTAAACGAAGAGCTGGCTAAGAAGTGGCTGGCAAACGGCGCACAGCCCACTGAAATCGTAGGCAAGATCTTCAAGGCAGCAGGCATCGAGAAATAAATCTGTCTGTACGCCAGACGGTTACTCAGGGAAAGGTAACTGACTGCGGCAGGCGTATGCCGCCGCAGGATGGGCATGCTTTTGGAGGTGGATTATGAAAGATTTGGTGGAAGTGATCGCAAAAGCGCTTGTGGATCATCCGGATGAAGTGGCTGTCACCGAGAAGGAAAACGGTCGGAACCTGACAGTTGAGCTTCATGTTGCACCCTCCGATATGGGCAAGGTAATCGGCAAACAGGGGCGTATTGCAAAAGCAATCCGCACTGTGGTAAAGGCTGCGGCTATGGAAGACAATAAGAAAGTGGATGTGGACATCATCTGAACAAAAAGACGGCGCGGCAGGATATGCAGGCGCCGTTTTTTATTCGGTCGGAAGCTTTTGTTCCTGTCGAATAAAAAACACGATTATGCGCATACTTTTTGTTCAATCGGATTCAAGAGGGAGAAATATATATGGAAGAAAGACTGCAGGTGGGCGTGATTGCATCCACCCATGGCGTGCGCGGCGAGGTAAAGGTGTTTCCTACCACGGACGATGTGCGGCGTTTCAAAAAACTAAAGGAAGTCATTCTGGATACCGGGAAGGAAAACCGGATTCTGGAAATCGAGCAGGTAAAATTTTTCAAGCAGTTCGCGATCTTAAAATTCAAAGGGATCGATACGTTGGACGAGGTGGAGAAATACCGCAAAAAGAGCCTGTATGTAACCCGTGAAAATGCAGTCCGCTTAAATAAGGACGAGTATTTTATCGCGGATCTGATCGGCCTGAAGGTGCTCGACGAGGCAGGCGAAGCGCTTGGGGAGCTGGAGGATGTGATCGAGACGGGCGCAAACGATGTGTATCAGATCAAAATGAACGATGGCAGGCAGCTTCTTTTGCCGGCGATCCGCCAGTGCGTTCTGGAAGTGGATGTGGAGGCAGGCTTTATGAAGATCCACATTTTAGAAGGTCTGCTGGACTGACACAGGAAAAAATGCTGCCGGCGCAGCGGAATGTGAGGAGACATGCGGTTTCATATTTTAACATTATTTCCGGAAATGGTTTTAAACGGCCTGCAGACGAGCATTCTGGGGCGGGCGTGTGAAAAAGGGCTGATCAGCTTAAACGCGGTAAATATCCGTGATTATACGGCGGACAAGCATAAAAAGGTGGACGATTATCCTTACGGCGGCGGCGCGGGGATGCTTATGCAGGCGCAGCCCGTATATGACGCATGGAAGGCGGTCGCAGGGGAGAAAAAGCGGGAAAAGCCCCTGCGCGTGTTATATATGAGCCCTCAGGGGAAGCCTTTTTGTCAGGAGATGGTAAAAGAGTTTGCAAAAGAGGAGGAGCTTGTTTTTCTGTGCGGGCATTATGAGGGGATCGACGAAAGGGTGTTAGAGGAGATCGTGACGGATCAGGTTTCCGTCGGAGATTATGTGCTGACGGGCGGCGAGCTTCCCGAGATGGTCATGATCGACGCCATTTCCAGAATGGTCCCGGGCGTTTTAAAAAACGAAGAATCCGGCGTGACGGAGTCGTTTCACGAAAATCTTCTGGAATATCCCCAGTATACGAGGCCGGAGGTATGGCATGAAAAAAGCGTCCCGGCGGTGCTTTTGTCGGGCGACCATGCAAAGGTGGACTTGTGGCGCAGGCAGAAGGCGGAAGAGCGCACGAGGCGTATCCGCCCGGATCTGTATGAAAAATACGATCTGGAAGGGCGCGCGCTGGAATATCTGAAACGGGATAAGATCCTGCATATGGACATGATCGAGGACATTCGGCGGGGCAAGGCGCGCCTGATCGCAGTGCGGGAGGACGGCGTGCTTTTGCAGGACCGCGACAGCAGCGTTTATATGCTTACCGCGCGCACGAAGGATGCGGGCGAGCGCCTGCTGTCCATGACGGAGCCGGAAGGGGCGCAGTATACCTGTCATCAGAAATTTGTGATGGAGAGCATCTGCGCGCGGTTTGAAAAAAAGCGGGTGAGCGAATGCTTTCAGGTGGTGTACACGAAAAAAACGCCGCTGGAAGAGCCTGCGGGCTTTGACATCCGGGTGCTGGACGAGAGCTTTGCCGGGATCGTTTCGGAGCATTACGATCTGGTGGACGATGAAGGCTATGTGACAGAGCGGCTCAGGGCAGGCGTGATGATCGGCGCTTTTGTGGATGGAAAGCTGGCAGGCTTTGCGGGTATCCATTCCGAGGGCGCGATGGGCATGCTGGAGGTTTTTGAACCGTTCCGCCGGCAGGGCATCGGCTATGCGCTGGAAATCGCCCAGATCAACCGGGAGCTGGCAAAAGGGCATACGCCGTATGCGCAGATTTTTACAGACAATGACAAATCCGTGGCGCTGCAGCAAAAGACCGGGCTTAAAATGAGCGGCGGCAGGGTGTACTGGATTTCATAAAAAGTGCTTGCAATACATGATAAATTATGGTATATTTTTAATGTTGCGAAAACAGGAGATGGTCCTCTGTTACGAAAGTACGTATTAAGAACATCCGGGAATCAGGAGGAAAAGCAATGAACGAAATTATCAGAGAGATCGAAGCTGCACAGTTAAAGGCTGAAGTACCTGCATTTGAGACAGGCGATACTGTTAGAGTATACGGCAAGATCAAGGAAGGCAACCGCGAAAGAATTCAGGTTTTTGAAGGCGTTGTATTAAAGAAGCAGGGCGGCAGCAACCGCGCTACTTTTACCGTAAGAAAGTCTTCTAACGGTGTAGGCGTAGAGAAGACCTGGCCTTTACACTCTCCCAACGTAGAGAAGGTAGAAGTTGTGAGAAAGGGTAAAGTAAGAAGAGCAAAACTGAACTACTTAAGAGGCAGAGTAGGTAAGAGAGCTAAAGTTAAAGAGGTTGTAAAATAAAAAGATATTCACAAAAAGAGGGGCTCCGGTAATGGCAGCCCCTTTTTTGTCTAAAAGAGGATACCTTATGAGGAGACGTCAGAAAGGGCTGCAGTTTTACCGGAAAAAGAAAAAGATCAGTACGGCTGCGGTGCGGGAATTTTTCAGCTGGGTCGTCCTTGTGATGCTGGCTGTTTTTCTGGCATATATGACGATCTGGTCGGTGGGGCTTCGGACGAATGTGATCGGTGTATCGATGGAGCCGGGGCTGACAAACGGTCAGGGCATTTTGGTCAACCGGCTTGTGTACCGCTTCTTTTCGCCAAAGACGGGCGACGTGGTGGTGTTTCTGCCAAACGGCAACGAGAACGCCCATTATTATGTGAAGCGCGTCGTGGCGGAGCCGGGGCAGACGGTACAGATCAGGGACGGGATCTTATATGTGGACGGCAAGGCGGTGGAGGACGAGAGCATGGATCTGATCGCCTCTGCGGGCATTGCAGAAAATGAGATCGAGCTGGGAAAAGACGAGTATTTTGTGCTCGGGGATAACTGCAACAACAGCGAGGACAGCCGCTCGGCAAACATTGGCCCGGTATCGGGCAAAACGATCGTCGGACGGGCGTGGTTTCATTTCGGGAACGCATCGGGAGGCTGGGGGCTTGTAAAATAAGCCGCCCTGCACATGTTCAACAGATTTTAATATAGAAGGAACGGAAAATAATATGGTTTATCAGTGGTACCCGGGTCATATGACCAAAGCGCGGCGTGCAATGCAGGAGGACATCAAGCTGATCGATCTGATCATTGAGCTGGTGGACGCCCGCTGTCCGATGTCCAGCCGCAATCCGGACATCGACGAAATGGGAAAAAACAAGGCGCGGCTGATTTTATTGAATAAATCGGATCTGGCAGATCCGGCGGCGAATAAGGCGTGGTGCGCGTATTTTGAAGGGCTGGGCTTTTCCGTGCTGGAAATTAACGCCAGAAGCGGCGCAGGCTTAAAGGCAATTCAGGGAAAGGTTGCGGAAGCCTGTAAGGAAAAAATCGAGCGCGACCGCAGGAGGGGGATTTTGAACCGCCCCGTGCGCGCGATGGTGGCGGGCATCCCGAACGTGGGAAAATCCACCTTTATCAACAGCTTTGCGGGTCGTGCCTGCGCCAAGACCGGGAACAAGCCCGGCGTGACAAAAGGAAAGCAGTGGATCAGGCTGAACAAGAGCCTGGAGCTTCTGGATACGCCCGGGATTTTGTGGCCGAAGTTTGAGGATCAGGCGGTAGGCGAGCGGCTGGCGCTGATCGGTTCGATGAATGACGAAATTTTAAACCGCGAGGAGATGTGCCTTTCCTTGATCGGATTTTTGCAGGAGCATTATCCGAAGGTGCTGGCGGAGCGCTATCAGACAGAGGACGGGGCGGCGTCTGCGCTCTCGGTGCTGGAAGCGGTGTGCCAAAGCAGGCAGTGCCTGAAAAAGGGCGGGGAGCCGGATTTTGCGCGGGGAGCTGCGCTTTTGCTGGATGATTTCAGAAGCGGCAGGCTGGGCAGGCTGACGCTGGAGCGGCCGCAGGAAGGAAAGCAGGCATGAAAACGAAAGAGATTATAAAGGAAGCGGTCAGCGTCGTTTTATATATAGCGGTCGTTTTAGCGGCAACGTGGTTTGTCATCACCTTTGTGGGACAGCGCACGCAGGTAAACGGAAGCTCCATGGAGCCGACGTTAAGCGACCATGACAATCTGATCGTGGATAAGATCAGCTACCGTTTTAGGGAGCCGGAGCGCTTCGACATCATTGTTTTCCCGTTTCAGTATGAGGAGGACGTCTATTACATCAAGCGTATCATCGGGATGCCGGGAGAGACGGTTTTTATTGATACGGACGGGACAATCTACATTGACGGGGAAGTTCTGACAGAAGGCTACGGCAAGGAAGTGATTCTGTCGCCGGGACGGGCGGGAGAGCCGGTCACGCTTGGCGAGGACGAATATTTTGTACTGGGCGACAACCGCAACAACAGTTCGGACAGCCGCGATCCCAGCGTAGGGAATATCCACCGGGATCAGATCGTCGGAAAGGCGTGGGTGCGGATCTGGCCCTTTGACAAGTTCGGCGTGTTAAAGCATCAGTAAGCAGCTGGCATAAGGGCAAGCCCTGCATGTCAGCCGGGAGGGACGCATGGAAAAAATCGGAGAGATCAAAGAACATTTTTCACAGGGGATCGAAGCGCTCAAAAAGGCATTTACCATCCGGGAGGCGCAGGAGGCGGCAGGGCGTCTGGAAGAGCTGGAGGCAGCCTACGAGGCGGATGAAAGAAGCAGCGTAAAGGCTTTGGTGCAGCGCTCCCAGAAGCAGCGTCAGGCGGCAGAGGCAGAGCTGGAGAGGATTTACGGGCTGGGGCATTTTGAACGGGAATACGGCCGGGACGGCGCAGCGCTTATATGCGGGATCGACGAGGTAGGGCGCGGCCCGCTGGCAGGACCGGTTGTGGCGGGAGCGGTTATTTTGCCGGCGGACTGTCCGGTTTTGTATTTGAACGATTCCAAACAGCTTTCCGCAAAAAGAAGGGAAGAGCTTTACGATGTGATCCTGGAAAATGCGGTGGCGGTAGGGCTTGGCTTTGCTTCGCCGGAACGGATCGACGAGATCAATATCCTGCAGGCGACCTATGAAGCGATGCGGGAGGCGATCGGCAAGCTTTCGGCGCGTCCGGACGTTTTGTTAAACGACGCGGTGACGATCCCGCAGGTCAATATCCGGCAGATCCCGATCATCAAGGGAGATGCAAAGAGCGTGTCCATTGCGGCGGCGAGCATCGTGGCAAAGGTAACGAGGGACCGGATGATGGAACAGTACGACGAGGTATTTCCGGGCTACGGATTTGCCAAAAACAAGGGCTACGGATCGGGAGAGCACATCGCAGCGCTCAAAAGGCTGGGACCGACGCCGATCCACAGAAGAAGCTTTATCGGGAACTTTTTATAAGGGATAGGGAAAAGAGGGAAAAATGAACACACGACAGGCGGGCAATTTCTGGGAGGAAGCTGCCGCAGCTTATCTGGAGCGGGCGGGAGTCAGGATCCTTGCGCGCAATTTCAGGTGCAGCCGGGGAGAAATCGACATCATAGGGTTTCACCAGGGCTGCCTTGTTTTTTTCGAGGTAAAATACAGGGCGGATGACCGGTATGGTCAAGCAATGGAGACGGTGGACGCACGGAAGCAGGAGCGGATTTGCCGGAGCGCGGATTTTTATTTGTACCGGCACCGGGAATTTGCGGAAACCGGCGTGCGCTTTGACGTAGTGGCGGTCTGCGGGGAGCAGATCGACTGGATAAGGAACGCGTTTGATTACAGGAGGGCAGGCAGATGGAACAAAAGGTAACGATACTGCGGCGCAGAAAAACGGGCTGTCCCAGAATGAAGGTCAACCGGACAGGGGAGATGGAATATCTGACGTTTCCGGCATTTGACCAAACTGAGGAAGTGACCTGTCTGGTCAGTACGAGGCTGGGCGGCGTGAGTACGGGGGACTGCGCCTCTTTGAATTTCAGTTATTTGCGGGACACAAATCAGGCGGCGGTGGATGAAAATTTCCGGCGCATGGCGGAGGTATTCGGGACGCAGCCGGATGCCTTTGTGTGTTCGGATCAGACCCATACGGTAAATGTCCGCCGTGTGACGGAGGCAGACAGGGGAAAGGGCGTGACAAGGCCGAGGGATTACAGCGATACGGACGGGCTTGTGACAGACGTTCCCGGGCTGATTTTGTCCACCTTTTACGCGGACTGCGTGCCGCTTTTGTTTTTTGACCCGGTGCACCGCGCGGTAGGCTGTTCCCACTCGGGCTGGCGGGGGACGGTCGGAGAAATGGGGAAAGCGACGGTGGAGGCGATGAAAAAGCATTTCGGGAGCCGTCCGGAGGAGATTCTGGCGGCAATCGGCCCGTCGATCTGCCGGGACTGCTACGAGGTAGGAGAAGAGGTGGCAGCGGCATTCCGGGGATTGTTCGGGGAGGAAGCTTTGGAAGTCCTTCGGGAAAAAGAAAACGGCAAGTATTTGCTGGATCTGTGGAAGGCGAATGAAAAGGTGCTTCTTTCTGCGGGAATCAAAAGGGAGCATCTGTCCGTAACAGACATCTGCACCTGCTGCAATCCACAATATTTGTTTTCCCACCGCGCAAGCCATGGGAAGCGGGGAAATATCGGGGCGTTTATCATGCTGAAGGATGAAACGGGGACAGGACAGCGCAGCCTTTGAAATCTTCATAAAAATTTAAGATTATCCGTGACAGGCGCTTCATATTTTCATGATTTAATGGAAAAGAAGAAAAGGGAGGATACTTATGACGAACATACTGGTGTGCGACGACGATAAGGAGATCGTCGAGGCGATAGAGATTTATCTGGCGCAGGAAGGCTATCATGTGATCAAGGCGTATGACGGGGAGCAGGCGATCCGCGCTTTGAAGGAAAACGACGTCCAGCTTCTGATCATTGACGTGATGATGCCGAAGCTGGACGGCATCCACGCCACGTTGAAGATCCGGGAATACAGCAGCATCCCGATCATCATCCTTTCGGCAAAGTCGGAGGATGCGGACAAGATTTTAGGGCTCAACATCGGGGCGGACGACTATGTGACAAAGCCCTTTAATCCGCTGGAGCTGGTGGCGCGGGTAAAGTCCCAGCTGAGGCGCTATACGAAGCTGGGCAATTTAAACGCGGAAAACAACGCGGTGTTCCGTGCCGGCGGACTCGTGATCAACGATGAGACGAAGGAAGTGACGGTGGATGGGGAGCCGGTAAAGCTGACGCCGATCGAATACAATATCCTGCTGCTTCTTGTCAAAAACCAGGGCAGGGTTTTTTCCATCAACCAGATTTATGAGAGCATCTGGGAAGAGGAAGCGATCGGGGCAGACAATACGGTGGCGGTGCATATCCGCCATATCCGTGAAAAGATCGAGATCAATCCGAAGGATCCCCGCTATTTAAAGGTCGTGTGGGGCGTAGGATACAAGATCGAGAAGCAGGCGTGAGGGAATGGGGACTGGAATGAAGCTGCAGGTATTGGGAAAAAAGAAACGGAAATTCTGGCTGCTTGTGCGCCGCTTTTTTGTGGCGGCAGCGGCGGTCATTATCGTCGCGCTGTCCTGCAATTCGACGATCAGCGTAGACATCAACGGGCAGACCTATACCCAGAGGATCAGCCTGTTTGAAAAGGGCGGCTCCTTTGAGCAGTCCACTCTTTTTAACGACATTTTAGAAGAGGAGATGCGGGGCACGGTCCGGCTGGCGGTCATCCAGAGCCAGCTGGAGACGGATGGTTCCTATAACGGTCAGAAGGTGATCGACGTGGCGGAGTTTGCGCACCGGCAGGAGGAGCTGCCGGAAGCGACCGTTTCAGCGCCCTATTATCTGGACGACCTGATCAAATGGGGAAATTACGGGTTTATTACGGAGAGCGTATATGGGACGGAAGAGGAGCTTAATTCCTATTTCCAGAACGGCAGCAGCGCGTTTTCCATCCAGAGCGAAATGACCAAAAAGGTTTGGGGGGATACCGTTCAGGCGGCCGCCCTGACAGGGCTGATCGACAGCTCCAAGGAGGACACGCTTTCCATGAGGATGATCCGGGAGCTTCCGTCCAGCCGTAGCGAATATCACAAGATGGCGCAGGAGCTCGGGAAATATGTGGAGGATTCGGATATTATCGAGCTGAACGTGCTCGTGCCGCGCTATCTGTCCGCAGACGGGCTGGATCTGGCGGAGTATGCGCTGACGATAGACGAATATGTGCAGCTTCGGGAAGATTTAAAAACGACCTCGAGGGAGTTGTTTTATAATTTTACGGAATATTCCGGCAACAAGGGGGCATACCGGGCGGATTCCTCCAATGTCCGCTACTGTTTTCAGATGAATGTGGACGGGGAGCCCCGCTGTTTTACGAATCTGGAAGAGGACTTTTCAGGGCTGAAGCTCGAGGAGATCACAAGACGGTTTGAAGCCTTCGGCAGCTATATGTATTATAATGCGGACCGGGCGGAGATCACGACGAATACGGGGCTGACGGCAGAGCAGATGAAGCAGGAGCTGGGCTATTATCAGTATGCGTTCGGGGATAACACGCGCATCTGGATCGGGGTGGACACCTCCTATCCGGTACAGGACGGGTTCTGGACGGCAAGGGAGGCTTACAACAGCCTGATCCCCTATTACGGCTATCTGGCGGGGGCATGCGTGATCCTGATCGGTCTGGCAATCTGGATCCTCGTATTTCTGACGAAGTTTGAGGGCAGGGCGTTTCTGCCGGCAGGAGGCTGGGAGATCGCGTTAAAGCGGTGCGACCGGATGCCGACGGAGCCGTTTTTTGTGCTGGGCGCCGGTTCGGCGGCGGGCTTTGTAGGGCTGTGCTATCTGGCGTTTGTGTTCTGCGAGGGAACGATGGAAAATGTGATCCACAGCGTATGGCTTCCGTTTGCCGCAGGGGCAGCGGCGTTTGTAGGGGACGATCTGTGCATGTTCGTGTATCTGAGCCTTGTCCGCCGCGGGAAAGCCCATACCCTGTGGAAAAATTCCCTGCTTTTGCGGGCGGGACGCCGGATCAGGAGCAGCGTGCTTACCCTGTATGACAACAGCCATATTCTGCTGCGGACGCTTTTGCCGTTCATGCTGCTTTTGGTCATGAATCTGGTGCTGGGCGGCTGCAGCGTGGTCTGGATCCTGGCAGCGGCGGCAGTGGATGTGGCGGCGATTCTGGCGCTGTATTCCTCCAAAAAGACGCGGCAGGGGATCGTCGATACGGCGGCGCGCATCGGGCGCGGGAATGTGGATCTGAAGGTGGATACGAAAAAGCTTCACGGGGAAAATCTGGAGCTGGCGGAGGCGGTCAACGGGATTGGGGACGGAATCAAAATGGCGGTGGAAAAAAGCATGAAGGACGAACGCTTAAAAGCCGACCTGATCACAAACGTATCCCATGACATCAAGACGCCGCTGACGTCCATCATCAATTTCGTGAGCCTTCTTAAGCGCGAAAAGATTGAGAATGAACGCGCCCAGGGCTATATCAAGGTGCTGGACGCCAAATCGCAGCGGTTAAAGCAGCTGACGGACGATCTGGTGGAAGCATCCAAAATCAGCTCCGGCAACATTTCACTGCAGTGGGAGCGGCTGGATTTTAAGGAGCTGGTCAATCAGACGTGCGGGGAATTTGCGGATAAGTTTCAGGAAAAATGTCTGGAAATGGTCGTGAGCCTGCCGGAAGGGCCGGTGTGCATCGAGGCGGATTCCCGGCGGCTGTGGCGCGTGGTGGAAAATCTGTTTTCCAACGCCTGCAAGTATGCGCTGGAGGGGACGCGGGTGTATCTGGATATAAAAAAGACGGTGGAGAACGGGCAGGAGTACGCCGTTTTTTCCATGAAAAATATTTCCGCCCAGGCGCTGAACATCCGGGCGGAAGAGCTGACGGAGAGGTTTATCCGGGGAGATATTTCCAGAAGCACGGAGGGAAGCGGGCTGGGGCTTTCCATCGCCCAGAACCTGACGCAGCTCCAGAAGGGAAAATTTGAGATCTATCTGGACGGGGATCTGTTTAAGGTAATGGTGACGTTTCCGACGGTCAAAGCGGCAGGTGAAGCGTAAAGACCGTGCCGCAGGGGGAATTGTCCGCAACGGTAATTTTTGCCCGATGGGCTTTTGCGATGTCGGCGGCAATGCAGAGCCCCAGGCCGAAATGCCCCTTTTGGCTGCGGGAGCTGTCCGTCCGGTAGAAGCGTTCAAAAACAAGCGCCTTCTGGCTGTCCGGGATGCCGCAGCCGGTATCCGTCACGGAAAGCAGGAGCTTTCTGCCGGACGTATGGGCGGAAAGGGTGATCTGCCCGCCCTCCGGCGTATAGCTTAAGGCGTTCTGGATCAGGACGCTTAAAAGCTGCGTGATCTTTTCGGGATCGCACAGCGCTTTTGGGAGAGGGGTGTCGGGCAGGGAAAGCAGAAGAGCCCGGCGCTTTTGCATGGCGAGGGATTCAAAGTTTTCATAAAGGTTTAAAAGCAGGGTTTCCATATCCGTTTCCGCAAGGCAGAGAGAGGCTCTTTTGGGCGTTCCGTCTGCCAGAAGCAAAAGATCGGATAAAAGACCCTGCATTCTTTTTCCTTCCCGGTCGATGCTGTCTAAAAAACGGTCCTGTTCTTCCTTTGGCGCGACGCGGCAGGCGCCGGAGCAGGCAAGGATCGCGGAAAGGGGCGTGCGAAGCTCGTGGGACGCCGACGCGATAAATTCGATCTGCCGTTTTTGGGCGGCATAGGCGGGTGCGAGAATGCGCCCTACAAAGAAAAAGGAAAAGGCAGATAATAAGACCGCCCCTGCCGCCGCGGCGCAGAGAAAGCCGATCCCCTGCCAGAAAAGCTTCCGATGGAAGGCAGACAGGTCAAAAACGGCGACCGCCGTTACCGGGACGCCGTTTTTTAAAAATGTCATACAGCCCGCCAGATGGGTGGCGTAAAAAAGGGAGGCGGGGCCTTCCTTTTTTTGTCCGGCAGGCTGTCCGGAAAAGCCCTGCGGCGCCTGATACCAGCCGGTTTCTTCATGGACGGGCTGATAAAGGGACGGCGACTGAACGCTCAGAACGGTTTCCTGATACCATGAAAGGATCTGCTCGGAAAGCGCAAGCGTTTGCGGGCTGAGGGAGAGCCGGTTGAACACATAAGGAGAGCCGGAGTCTGTCAGATAGATGGAATAGGAGCGGTTCTGCATTTTTTTCAGCCAGGCGTGCGAGATCGTGTCCTGAGATTCCAGATTGGCAAGCAGCGCGTTCATGTCATTTTGAAAGGAAGCGCAGATGTTTTGGCGCTGGTTGTCCACGGAGGAGATCCAGAAGAGGGCGGTCATCGTCCACAGGATCGCGATGGTGCTCAGGCTGCACAAAAGGGTAAGCTTAAGCCGTAATTTGTCAAACATTGGTATCCTCCAGCAAAAATCCGACGCCCCACACGTTGCTGATGCGGGCGCGGCTGTTTAAGGCTTTCAGGCGTCTGCGCAGAAAATGGATGTAGTTGTCCAGATTGGTAGCCTCCACATCGCTGTCGATGCCCCAGACGCGCCGGATGACCGTTTCTCTGGGCAGGGCATTTTGGGCGCTGCGCAAAAGGGTTTCCAGCACCTGCCCTTCCTTGCGGGAGAGAATTGCCTCTCCGGCAGGGCCGCACAGGCGGCAGGTTTCCGGCTCATAGGACAGGTCTGCAAAAAAGAGACGGCTGGTCAGGCTTTCTGTCCGTCCGCGTCTTGTGACCGTGCGGATGCGCGCCTCAAGCTCTTCCATTTCAAACGGCTTTACAAGGTAATCGTCCGCCCCGCCGTCCAGACCGGAAAGCTTGTCGGATAAAGAACCAAGGGCGGTAACGAGAATGACGGGGGTAAAATCCCTGCGCGCCCGCAGCTGTGAAAGCAGCGTCAGCCCGTCGATATGGGGGAGCATCCGGTCTAAAAGGATGCAGTCAAAAGAGCCTTCCTTCATATACCAGGCGGCTTCCTCGCCGTCTTTGCAGCAGTCCACCTCGTAGCCGCGCGCCCGCAGCCAGTAGGCGGCAGCGTCGCATAAGGAGGGATCGTCCTCTACAAGTAAAATACGCATGATGTGTCTCCTTTGGGGGATTCTTTTATTTTTCCGTATCCAAAAGAAAAGTATAGCAGAAAAATCTGTAAAAAAACTTTAAAAATAAAATCATGGTTTAAAGAATTTTTAAAAGAACTTCTGCTATCCTAACCTCACAAACAAGGCGCAGTCCTTCTGCGCAGCATCGGAAAGGAGTTTTAAACAGATGAAAATACGAAATCACAAATGGCTCTGTCTGCTTCTTGGCGCGGCGCTTTTTGCAGGCGGCTGCAGCACAGGCAGTCTGGGGGAAACGCAAACGCCCGGAAATACGAAAGAGGACGCCAAAGGCACAGAGGGTGCAGAACAGGAAATGGGACGGTACACGGAAGAGCTTTCGGAAATCGGAACAGAATTAAACCGCTGCAGCAGCTTTACCCGTCTTACGGACGGAAGGCTTGCGGTATTTTCCTATGAAATGGGGCCGTTTGTATCTTCGGACGAGGGAAAGACGTGGGAGCCGTGGCTGACCGGATCGTATGAGCAGGATTATGCGATCGGCTATCATGCGGCTGCGATTGCGCCGGACGGTTCCCTGTTTGCAGTTTATACCGATTACGGGGACGGGCAGGAGGATGCAGAGACAGACTCGCAGGAGGGTGCAGAGCCGGACGTGCAGGAGGATGCAGAGGCGGACTCGCAGGAGGAATGGGACCGGCCGCTGGAAGCTTTTTTGATCTCTCCCGACGGTAAGGCGCAGAAGGTTGAATTTGAGGGGCTCGGCGATCGTTACATGGATGAAAATGTGCCGACGGAATGCTGGTATTCGCCGGACGGGACGCTCTATGTTGCAACGGATTCCAATATCTTATATGAGGCGGATCCGGTTTCGGGAACGCTGACGAAAATTTTGGAATCGGATCAGCCGGTGGAGCAGGTCAGTTTTTCGGAAAAGCGGCTGGCAGCCCTGACGACAGAGGGTGCGCTGCTCTACGATCTGGAAGCAAAGGAGCAGATGGAAAGCGATGAGGTTCTGGATCAGTTTATCCGGGAAAAGGCGGAGGCAGCGGGAAACCAGATCCATTTTACGGTGGACGCTTACAGCGTTTACGCGCAGCAGGACGGGGACACGATCTATCTGATCTGCGAGGACGGCATTTATGCGCACGGTTTTGGCGGGGGCACGATGGAAAAGCTGATGGACGGGACGATGTATGCGATGGGGGATCCGGAACACGGCGTTTACGGGATGCTTCTTTTGCCGGATACCGCATTCCTTGTGATGTATGGGAATGAGATCGGAAAGCTGTCTTACGATCCGTCGCTTCCGGCGGTTCCGGAAAAGGAACTGAAGGTGTACAGCCTGACAAAGGATGATGTGATGCAGAAAACGGCGAGCCTGTTTATGCAGAGGTATCCGGAAGTCTACGTCAATTATGAAGTGGGGATGAGCGGGACGGGCGGTCAGACGGCAGAGGATGCGATCCGTGCGCTGAACACACAGATCATGGCGGGAGAAGGACCTGACGTACTTTTGCTGGACGGCCTTCCGCTGGAAAGCTATGAGGAAAAAGGGCTTTTGGCAGATCTGTCGGAGACACTTGAGACTGCAAAGAAACAGGAGCCTGTCTTTGAAAATATCGCGGAAGGATTCCGTAGAAAAGACGGCGGCATTTATGCGATCCCGGCAAGATTTTCGATCCCGGCGCTCCTTGGACCCGCAGAATTTGTCAAAGAGGGCGGTCTGGAGGTTTTGACCGATGCAGTTGAAAAATTGCGGACGAAAAAAGCTGCCGGCTCCGTCATGGGCGGCATTACCGCAGAAGGCGTGCTGAAGCTTTTGGCGCTTTCCTCAGCTCCCGCATGGGAAGGGGAAGACGGGCAGATGGACGAAGAGGCGGTAAGGGAGTTTCTGGAGGCTGCGCAGAAAATTTACGGGCTGGAAGTATCCGGGGTAAGCGAAGCGGAAAAAGAACTGTTTGAAAGCATGTCCTTAAGCAACACCGAGACGGGAGAGGTAGAAATGGATACGAGATTTCTGATGGATGTGGGGGCAAATCAGATGTTTCTGGATCCGGACAGGCTGGCACTTGGAAAGCTGTGCGACGAGTGGTCGATGCAGTCGATGATCTCCGCCCAGCGGCAGACGCCGGGCAGTTCCTACGGGCTGCTGCCGGGACAGCAGGACCATGTATTTCTTCCCCAGACCGTCGCCGGGATTTCGGCGGCGGCAAAAGAAAAGGAGCTGGCAGGACAGTTTCTGCAGATGATGCTGTCCAAAGAGGCAGCGGCGTCCGGCGGCGGGTTTTCAATCAACCGTGAGGCACAGAAAGCGGCGGTTTCCCTGAATGAAGGAGACGAGCAGGGGATCGTCGGGGCGATGTCGATGGCAGGGGAAGACGGAACGATGAAGACGATGAACCTGTATGCGCTGAACGAAGAGGAAAAGCGGTGGCTGGAAGAGACGATCGGATCTCTGGCTGTGCCGTATATTGGAGGCAGCGTGCTGGAAGAGGCGGTTCTGGAGGTGGGGGAAGCTCTGCTGGAAGGGACAACCGATTTAGACGGCGCGATGGAGCAGATCCGCAAAGCGGTACGTTTGGAAATGGCGGAGTGACCGATGAAACGGAAATGGAAACAGGGCATGGCGGCGGCAGGGTTTCTGCTGCCAAGCCTTGCCGGGGTAACAGTTTTTTATCTGATCCCGCTTGCAGATGTGGTACGGCGGTCGTTTACGACGGCGGTAACGGGCAGGTTTGTGGGCTTTGAAAATTATAGGACTGTTTTTCAGAACGAGGCGTTTTTGCTGGCGGCAAAAAACACGGCAAAATTTGCGGGCTGCTGCCTGCCGCTCCTGATCGTGAGCGGGCTTTTGATCGCGCTGCTCATTACGGGGGACGTTTCGCGGAAAGGGTTTCAGACCTGTTATCTTTTGCCGATGGCGGTTCCGGCGGCGACGGTGGTTCTCGTATGGCAGATCCTTTTTGACCGGGCGGGACTGTTAAACGGCGCGCTGAGCCGGATCGTGTCCGCAATTTCCGGGAAAAAGACGGTCATTTCCATCGACTATATGGAGACGGACGCCGCCTTCTGGGTGCTTGTGGCAAGCTATATCTGGAAAAATCTGGGCTACACGGTAACGCTGTGGGCGGCGGGGCTTTTGGGCATCCCTGCGCAGCTGAAAGAAGCAGCGCAGGTGGACGGCGCGGGGAAGCGGCAGATTTTTTTCCGGATCGTGCTGCCGCAGCTAAAGCCCACGCTGTATACGATCACGGTGCTGTCGTTTTTAAATTCCTTTAAGGCGTTTCGGGAGGCATATCTGGTGGCGGGCTCCTATCCCCATGAAAGCATTTATCTGCTGCAGCATCTGTTCAACAACTGGTACGTGGATCTGGCGGTGGATAAGATGGCTGCCGCCGCCGTTGTAACAGGGAGCGTGCTTTTTGCAGCGATCCTTGTCTGGCAGCGGCTCTGGGAGGAAGGCAGGGAATGAATATTCGCGATCGTTTCAAAAATCTGGCGGCATGGGCAGTCCTTCTGGCGCTGAGCCTGCTGATCTGTTTTCCGGTGTTTTTGCTGCTTTCCGGTTCGGTCACGGGGGAATATGAGATGGCGCAGCGGCTTTTGCCGATGGCGGCAGGAAAGCCCCCGCAGGAGGGGGGATTTGTGACATGGCGGTGGATGCCGGAATTTCCGGAGTTTCTGGAATATGGGACGCTGCTGTTTGCGTCGCCCCAATTTTTTACGCTGTTCTGGAATTCGGTAAAAATGACGGGGCTGACGCTTCTGGGGGAAATGGCGGTGGCGGTTCCGGCGGCATGGGCGTTTGCGGTGTACCGGTTTCCGGCGCGGAAATATATTTTTACGGCTTATATCGTCCTGATGCTTCTGCCGTTTCAGGTAACGATGCTGTCCCAGTATCTGGTGCTGCACGGGATGAAGCTGATGGATACCCAGTGGGCGGTGATCCTGCCGGGAATTTTTGCGGCATTTCCGGTATTTTTGATTTACAGGAGCTTTTCGGAAATCCCGGAAAGCCTTCTGGAAGCGGCGCGCATTGACGGGGCGGGGGAGTGGCGGTGCTTTTGCAGGGTGGGGATACCGCTTGCGCAGGGCGGCGTCGCGTCGGCGTTTGTGCTGCAATTTCTGGAATGCTGGAACTTAATCGAGCAGCCGCTTGCGTTTTTGGAGGATCAGGCGCTGTGGCCGCTGTCTTTATATCTGCCCCGGATCGGGATCCGGCAGGCGGGCTTTGGAATGGCAGCGTCTGTGATCACGCTGCTTCCGGCGCTGTGTGTGTTTGCCTTCGGACAGGAATATCTGGAACAGGGCATTTCGGCGTCGGGCATCAAAGGCTGAAAACAGAACGGATGGGAGAGTTTTTACAGATGGGAAAAAAGAAGAAAATTGTAGCGGCAGCGGCAGGGCTGTTTGTTTTTTTGGCAGTATGCACGCTGATTTCCAAAAGCGTGTACGCGTACCGGCTTCCGCAGGTCACGACGGCTGCCGCCTCTAAAAAAAGCATCGGGAAAAAGATCGAGCTGTCCGGTACGGTCATGCAGACAAAGGATCATGCGGTCAGCGTCCTGCCGGGTGTAAAGATAGAGACGGTGGAGGTTACAAAGGGGCAGAAGGTGCAGGAGGGCGATCTGCTTTTTACGGTAAGCATGGAGGATCTGGAAGAGCAGATTCTGGAAAAGCGGCTTTCCATCCAAAAGCTTCAGGTACAGATCCGGACGCTTCTGGAAAATAATGAGCTGATCAACCGGAAAAAGGTAACGGAGACGAACCGGGCGCTGGAGGATTATGTGGGCGCAGTGTCGGAAAATGACGCCCTGATCGGCAGGGCAAGGCAGAAGGAAGAGCAGGCAAAGCAGGATCTTTCCAAGCATCTGGAAGAGGAGCCGCAGCTGACAAAGGATTCCGACCGGGAGCGGGAAAGGGACGAATATGCGCGCTGGAAGGAAGAGGGAATGCGGCTGGAAGAAAGGGTTTCTGCCCTGCAAAAGCAGCTTGGGCAGGCGCAGGAGGAGGCAGACCGGCTGCAGAAGGAATATGATGAGGCGATCAAGGCGCAGGGGACGCAGGGGGCATATTTTTCGGAAGAAACCCTGCGGGAGGAGGGCGCTGTATCGCCGGAAGCGGAAAGCGTCATGGAAACAGAATTGGAGCCGGAAAGCACCGCACCGCCGGAGCCGGAGGGCATTGCACCTGCGGAATCCGAAGACGCCGTGGCAACAGAGCCGGAGCCGGAAAGCACCGCACCGCCGGAGGGCATTGCGCCTGCGGAATCCGAAAGCGTCATGGAAACAGAGCCGGAAAGCACCGCACCGCCGGAATCAGAGAGCACCGCGCCGTCAGAGCCGGAAAGCACAGCGCCGCCGGAACCGGGCACAGACACAGATCTGGAGGAATTAAAAAAACGGCTGGACGCGGCAAAGGCACGGCGGGACGAAATCGAGAGACAGCTAAAGCAGGCGCAGGAGGCTCTTTTAAAGCATCAGGCAGAGGGGCGCACAGAGCCGGATTTTTCCGCAGAGGATGCAGAAAGGAAAAGCTGGGAAAGCCAGAAAACGACGCTGGAGCGCAATGTGGAAAGCGCAGGCTGGGAAGAAGAGGACGCGGTTTTGCAGAAGCAGAAAGCCTTAAAGGAGGCGCAGCGGAAGGTGGACGACGCAGCTTCGCCCGAAAATGCACAGGATACGCTGGCGCTGTATCAGCTGGAGCTGGATTATGAACAGACGGTGCTGAGCCGGTATGAGCAGCTGCAGAAAGCGGGCGGAAAGGTAACGGCAAAGGAGGACGGCGTGCTCACGGGAGTGGGCGTTTCGGCAGGCGCGGACACGCCGGACGGGGCGGCAATGACATACGCTTCTTTGGAGGAAAACCTGAAATTTTGGATGAACTGCCCGAAGGAGCAGAAAAAGTATATCAGCCCGGGCACGCAGGGACGCCTTTTGGCAGACGGGATCGATGAAACGCTGGAAATCGGATACATGGAACAGCGGGAGGACGGAAGCTGGGACGCAGAGATCACGCTGCCCCAAAACAGCGCTTCCATGGGGCAGGGCGGAATTTTTACGGTGGATTATCAGTCGGAAAGCTATTCCCAGTGCGTTCCGGCAGAGGCGGTCTATACGGAAAACGGCAGAAGCTATGTTTATGTGGTGCGCAGGCAGCAGGGGATTTTAGGCGAGGAGCTGGCGGCGGAAAAACGCTATGTGACGGTGGAGGAAAACGGGGACCGGTATGCAGCTCTGGCGGAAGGATCGCTTAAGGAGGGGGAGGAGGTCGTCGTGAGCACCACAAAGGCGCTGAAAGACGGCGAGGTGATCCGCTACCGGTTAAAGGAGGAATGATGCAGAAACGACAAGGGCTGCTTGACGGACATGGTACAATAAGGGCATCACCATGAAACGAGGTATTTTTCCGATGAAAAAAGAGAACGATCCGGATCAGAAGGATATGCTGGAAACAGCCGCCCGTCTGCTTGCAGGCGGGGGACTGACGATCGTGTGTGCCCTGTACCGTAAGCCGATGACAAAAAAACAGCTTTTCCGGTTGGAAAAGGACTGCCCCAAAGAGCAGCTGGAAGAGGCGCTGGTGCGGCTGGAAGCCTGCGGCATTATCTGTCAGGAAAAGGAAGAAAAAGGCAAAGGATGCGCGCAGGAAAACAGCTGCTGGCGGCTGACGGAGCTGGGAGAAGAGCTGGAAGAGACGTTTGCAGGGCTGGAACGGTTCGGACGTCTTTATGAAAGGCTGCAGAGCCTCGGGCTGGGCGCGCAGGAGGAAATGGCGGTGTACCGCACCGGTCAGACAGCGCCTTTCAAAAAAGACGGACAGATTAAGGCAGAGAAGCTACTTGAAGAAAACGGGCAGAGTGCGGCAAAGAAACCGTGCGAAGAAAAAGAGCCGGACGGGGAGAAAAAGCGTCGGGACGAATGCGCACGGCGGCACGGCTGGGCAGAAAGCGGCGGACAGTTTTTATTTTATAATCCCCATCAGGGATATGAGGACTGGTATTTTTACGGAAAACGATCCGGGGAAACGGCAGCGGTTTATCTGATCACGGGGGAAGAATACGCAAAAATGCGGGAATGGATGGCTGCCGGGAAAAATGCAGCCGATGCAGGCAGCCGTCTGTATTTGAAAATTGAAATGAAAGCGGCAGATGTTGCGCCCGGACAGGAAGCTTTTTATGTGCGCGCGGAAGACCTGCTCATACAGGAATCCGTGCGGGAATTTTAAGATAGGGGCAAAAATGCCCCGGAACGGAGAGGTTTTATGAAAAGACAGCTTGGAAAAAGGATGGGAACTGTTTTTGCTGCGCTGCTTGCAGCGGCAATGATGACAGCCTGCGGCGGGGAAAACGCGGCAGGACAGATGCAGGAGGGCAGCGGAGCAGAGAGCACAATGGAAGATGGCGGCTCTTTGGAAAACGGCACAGCGCAGGAAAACGGACCGGATGCAGAAACGTTAAACGGGGAAACGACGTCAGCCGATGAGGGGGAAAAGGAAGCGGCTGACGGGCAGGGCGCGTTTTATGACGGGGCGGATCTGGAAGGAAGTGTGGCAGAGCTTACGCCGGAAGGGTTTTTAATGACGCCGGCTAAGGTATGGGAAGAGGATGGGGGAGAGATCATGGCAACGCCCGTGTCCGGCGCGGGTACAGAAACGGTTCCGGTCGTTTATACGGCGGATACGGTTTTTGAAACCGCCCATATGGATCTGGCGGCAGCGGCAGAAACCGGACGGGAAACGTCAGAAAAAGAAAGCGTTTCCGCAGAAGACAGCGTGTGCGTATTCGGGACGCAAAACGGGGACGGAAGCTGGACGGCGGAAAAGGTTCTTATATTGGATTGGCAATAGGGCGCTTTGCAGAAAAAATGCAGCGGGGCAGTTTTTGTCCCGCTGCGCCGCGTATTCAGGATTTTTTTGCTTTTGTCCGGGAGGATGACCGCAGCGTGACGGCATTTCCCCGTACCATGATATTTTCCATGCTCCGCAGAAAGCTGGAAAAACGGCTGTATCCATAGTCCTTTAGGTCAAAGGAGGGATATTTCTTTTTGAGATGGTCGTAAATGACGGAGAGATTGTCGATGGAGCCGCCGCTTTTTTCGATGAGGGCGGTAACTGCCTTCTGCATCTCCGTCATATTGTCCAGCTCGCGGACGCACACATAATAGGAGGAGTTTTCCTTGGAAAGCTCCAGCTTGGAGCATTTGTCCCGGATGAACGTCAAAAGCTTTGTGTAGCCGTAGTTGCGGACGTCGAAATCGGTAAACTTGCTGTTTAGGCGGCTGCCGATCTCGCCCATGTAGGTGGGCTTTCCTTTGTTCTCATTGTCGTTGATGATTGAAATGATCGCGTCCTCGATGTCTCCGATGGATGTGACAAAGTCGGTTTTTACGCTGCGCTCCGAAGCCAGCACCTCGTGCAGACCGGAGGAGGAAGCCGAAACGCTCGCCTCATAGATCAGATTCAGGTGGATGAATTTGTTGCACGCTTTTGTAAGGGCGGCGGGGGTTTTGGATTCTCCCATGCCGATCACATACATATTCGCTTCGCGCAGCCGCATGGCAAGACGGGTAAAATCACTGTCGCTGGTAACGAGGCAGAAGCCGTTGACATTGCCGGAATACAGGATGTCCATGGCGTCGATCACCATCGTCATGTCGGAGGAATTTTTCCCGGAGGTATAGTCGAACTGCTGGATGGGCGTGATGGAATTGTCCAGCAGGATATTCTCGTTCCAGCCGTTGTTTTTGCTCCAGTTGCCGTAAATGCGGCGGTAGGTGGCAAAGCCGTAAGTCTCTATTTCGTTAAAAATAATGGAAGCATAGCGGGAGCTGACATTTTCGGAATCGATCAGCACCGCGATCTGCATTTTTGGTTCGGTAATCTCCATGATGGGGCAGTCTCCGTTTCGTTCAGATTTCTGGTTTCCCTTGGGAACTATCTTCATATCCAGTATACCCTTTTTGGAAAAAAATTGCAAAAGGAAAAAGCGGCCTTTTGCGGGAGAAAACAGATTGGCGCAAAAGGAAGAATCGGAAGGGACGATGGCATATGTTCCATAAAAACACGACTTTATGAAAAATATAATATGTAATATGTCATATATACTTGACAAATAAACCGGCGGGGCGTACAATGCAGTTAATTCCAAAAGAGACAGGAGGCATATGCGGTGGGAAAAAATAAAAGAATGAAAATCGCAAGGGTGGAAAAGGATCTGTCTCAGGAACAGCTTGCAGAGCTGGTCGGTGTGAGCCGGCAGACGATCAGCATGATCGAATCGGGGAGGTTTAATCCGTCGCTTCAGCTGTGTCTGTCAATCTGCTACGCGCTGGGGCGCACGCTGGACGAATTATTCTGGGAGGAGATGGAGGCATGAAAAGGTATTTCAGAAGAAGGATCGACGAGCGCCAGCGGGCGGATCTGCGGCGCGTGGAAAGCTATGGATACTGGATCGCGTTCTGGCTGCTTCTGGCGTCGGTGATCGTGAAAAGCGTGATCATTGGCAGACCGAAGGAAGAGTGGCTTACGGAATGGGTCATTTTTATGATCCTTGCGGTTTATAATGTTGTTTCGCTTGCATGGATCGGCGTATGGTCGGAGAATTCCCCGAAGCCGACGTTTGCATCGAGCGTGTCTTCCAGCCTGCTGGGCAGCCTTGGATTTTCCGTCATTTATACGGCGGGAACATGGCTTCACTCCGGCAGGACGATGGGGATGGATGAAGTGATCTTTCTGTTTGCCCTGTGGTTTATCGGGCTGTTTGTCCTATTGATCGCCGCCTTTGCAGCGCTTATGTGGATTTACCGGATAAGGGACAGACGGCTTCAAAAAAAGATGGATGAGGAATTGGAGGAAGAAGAATGAAGAGCTGTGACAGGAAGCTGATCGTATTTTTTTCGGCAGCATTCGGGCTGCCGGTGATTTTGGGGATTTTTATGGGAGCCGCCTTTTATGGAGGGAAGGACGTGGGCGCTTTCCCGCTGACATGGATGTTCCTGCCCGCCTCCGGCGTGATGCTGGGAAGCCTTTTGTGCCGGGAGAAGGAGGCGGAGAAAGAGCCTCTGCCGAAAGCGTTTTATGTTACTTTTCTTGTAATGACGGTATTGCTCGTCCTCGTATGTATCGCAGGGGTGTTTGTGCCCGTTAATGCGCTGATCGTGACCAATCAGATCGTGATCATCGGGTCGTTGATCTGTCTGGCAGAGCTGGCGGTATTAAAGCGGGAGCGCCGCAGGGAATGGGGACTGTCCCTGACCGTCAACTGGAAAAAGGCGCTTGCGGGAGCCGGGCTGTTTGCTGTCCTCTATCTTGTCCTGTCGGGGCTGAGTGTGGCAGTATCCTGGGCGATGGGGGAAGACATATCCGCCTATCGGCTGAATCCGATGCTGTGGATGTGGGTTATGGTAATTCTGCCGCTGAATTTTGTGCTGTCGTTTACGGCGTTTTTTGGCGAAGAGTACGGCTGGCGCTATTATCTGCAGCCGATCCTTCAGCAAAAATTCGGGCTGCGCAGGGGCGTGATCGTGCTGGGGCTTTTGTGGGGAATCTGGCATCTGCCGATCAACCTGTTTTATTACAGCCCTGAGACGAGCCTGCAGAGCATTCTCGGACAGCTTGCGGTCTGCGTAAGCTTCGGCGTTTTCTTCGGGTGGGTGTACATGCGTACGAAGAATATCTGGGCGGTAACGCTGATCCATTTCTTGAACAACAATCTGGGAATGGCGCTGTTTCAGGTGTCTGCGGAAGGCGTGGAATGGACGTGGGGCAGCCTGCTGGTGTCTGCAGCATTGTATTTTGCCGTATTCCTGCCGTTTCTTCTGACAAAGGAATACCGGGGAGCAGAGAGCGTATCATAAAAAAGCGGTGCGATGAAATCCCATCAGAAGATTTCACCGCACCGCTTTTTTGATTCCGGAAAGCCGACGTAAAAATCCGGCGGATTACCGGATATAACCTGTTGTTACAGGTAGTTTTCCCTCTTATTATATTTCTCCAGGATCGTGCGGATCTTCTCGGTAGGAGTCAGCACGTTGGTCAGGGAAACGTCGTGGTTCATGAAGTCGATGATGGACGCCATGAATTTGCTCATGTCCGCTTCGATATAATAAGGGCGGGAGAGCAGCTCGGGGATCTGGTAGGTTAAGTTGGTCGTGATGACCTTATCAAACCAGCCCTTTTCGTAAGCGTCGTCGAAGGCGTCCATGCCGTCTGTAAACAGGCCGAAGGTCGTACAGATAAAGACGCGGCGCGCGCCCATTTCCTTGAGCTGGCGGGCGGTATCGAGCATGCTGCCGCCGGAAGAGATCATGTCGTCGATGATCACGATGTCCTTGCCTTCGATATTGTCGCCTAAGAATTCGTGCGCAACGATCGGGTTTTTGCCGTTGACGATCGTTGAATAATCGCGGCGCTTGTAGAACATACCGATGTTGACGCCAAGCACGTTTGCAAAGTAGGTGGTACGGTCAAGGGCGCCTTCGTCGGGGCTGATCACGATAATGTGATCCTTGTCCACGATCAGATCCGGCACGTTGTCCAAAAGGGCGCGCATGAACTGATAGGGGGGCGTGAAGTTATCAAAGCCGCACAGGGGAGCCGCATTCTGCACGCGGGGATCGTGTGCGTCAAAGGTAATGAAATTGGTAACGCCCATGTCGGCAAGCTCGGTCAGCGCATAGGCGCAGTCCAGAGACTCGCGGCCGCTTCTTTTGTGCTGGCGGCCTTCATATAAAAAGGGCATGATGACGGAAATACGTTTTGCTTTTCCTTCAACTGCAGCGATCATTCTCTTTAAATCCTGATAATGGTCGTCAGGGGATTTGTGGTTGGTGTAACCGTTTAAGTTGTAAGTCAGGCTGTGGTTGCAGACATCCACGAGGATGTAGAGATCCGTTCCGCGGACGGATTCGTTCAGACAGCCCTTGCCTTCGCCGCTTCCAAAGCGCGGACAGCAGGCATCCACCAGATAATTGTCCTCGATATAGCCGCGGAATGCGGGATCGTCATGCGAGGAATTGCGCATGTTTCTGCGGAAGGACACAAGATAATTGTTGACGCTGCGACCCAGTTTCTCAGCGGAGTCCAGTGCGATGATCTTCAAAGGACCTACGGGAAGCGCGTTTTCAAGTTCGCGTAAATTCGGCATAATTTTCTCCTCCATCTTCTACATTTATATCATTCGGGCGCGGCAGAGTCAAGAGGGGGAGGAAATTTGTCATGACAGGGCGGCTTTTTTCTGATAGAATAGAACTATCGGCAAAGGACACGGCAGGTTTTTTGCGGCAAGAAGGAGTACAGAGCATGAAAGAAAAGGGACATTTGATCAAAACCGTACAGCCCGGAAGCATTGCGGAGGAGATGGAGATCGAAGCAGGCGACCGGCTGCTTGCCATAAACGGCGAAGAGGTTGAAGATATTTTTGATTACCAGTACATGATCCAGGACGAATATGTGGAGGTGCTGGTCGCAAAGCCTTCCGGCGAGGAGTGGCTTTTGGAGATCGACAAGGAGTATACGGAGGATCTGGGCGTGGAGTTTGAGAACGGGCTGATGGACGATTACCGTTCCTGCACGAATAAGTGCATTTTCTGCTTTATCGACCAGATGCCTAAGGGAATGCGGGACACGCTTTATTTTAAGGACGACGATTCCCGGCTTTCCTTTTTACAGGGCAATTATGTGACGCTGACGAACATGTCGGACAGGGATGTGGAGCGCGTGATCAAATATCACATGTCCCCGATCAATATTTCGTTTCAGACGACGAATCCGAAGCTTCGCTGCGAGATGCTGCACAACCGCTTTGCGGGGGACGCGCTCAAAAAGGTTGACCGTTTTTATGAGGCGGGCATCGAGATGAACGGGCAGATCGTTTTGTGCAAGGGCGTAAACGACGGGGCTGAGCTGGAAAGAAGCCTGTCCGACCTGACAAAGTATCTGCCGCATCTGCGCAGCGTTTCGGTCGTTCCGGTGGGACTGTCCAAATTCCGGGACGGTTTATATCCGCTGGAGCCTTTTACGAAGGAGGATGCGGAGAAGGTGCTGGATACGATCCATGCGTGGCAGGAAAAGATCCTTCCGGAATACGGCCTGCATTTTGTCCACGCCAGCGACGAATGGTATATCCTTGCGGGCAGGGACGTGCCGGAGGAGGATAATTACGACGGCTATCTGCAGCTGGAAAACGGCGTCGGCATGGTGCGGCTTTTATGGGAGGAATTTATGGATTCCGTCCGTCAGCTGAAAGAAAGCGGGGCGGTAGAGCGCTGGAACGGGCGCAGAAGGGAAATCTCAACGGTGACGGGACGCATCGTATATCCGTATATCTGCCGGATGGCGCGGGTTTTGGAGGAGACGTTTCCGGGGCTGTGCGTGCACGTCAACGCGATCCGCAACGACTTTTTCGGGGAACGCATTACCGTGACGGGGCTTTTGACGGGGCAGGACATTATCGCCCAGTTAAAAGGGAAAGAGCTTGGCGAGGAGCTGCTTTTGCCGCAGAACGTATTAAGGAGCGGCGAGCGGGTGCTTCTGGACGATTATACGGTGGATGACATCGCTGACGCTTTACAAGTGCCGGTGAATATTGTAAAATCAAGCGGATATGATCTTACAAAGAGCCTGCTGGGAGAATTTTAAAACCGGCGGATGCGGTAGGATCCCGATGGAAAATAAATCCGGGGAGCAAAAGGCTTCCATAATGAAGTGCCGCCCATGCGGCAGGAAAGAGGTAAGAATGGCAGGAAGAAAACCCATTGTAGCGGTGGTAGGCAGACCGAATGTCGGCAAATCCACCCTGTTCAATGCGCTTGCGGGAGAGATGATCTCGATCGTAAAAGATACGCCCGGCATTACGCGGGACAGGATCTATGCGGATATTTCATGGCTTGACAAAAATTTCACACTGATCGACACCGGCGGCATCGAGCCGGATTCCGGCGACATTATTTTATCCCAGATGAGGGAGCAGGCGCAGATCGCCATTGATACGGCGGATGTGATCCTGTTTATGGTCGATGTAAAGCAGGGGCTTGTGGATTCGGATTCCAAGGTGGCGGACATGCTGCGCCGCTCCCACAAGCCGGTGGTGCTCGTTGTCAATAAGGTGGACAGCTTCCAGAAATATATGGCGGATGTATACGAGTTTTACAATCTGGGCATCGGCGACCCGTGGCCGATCTCTGCGGCAAACCGTATGGGCATCGGCGATATGCTGGACGAGGTGGTGCGCCATTTCCCGGAGGATGCAGACACGGATATGGAGGACGACCGCCCGAGGATCGCGATTGTCGGAAAGCCGAATGTGGGCAAGTCGTCTCTGATCAACCGGCTGATCGGCGAGAACCGAGTGATCGTTTCGGACATTGCGGGTACGACGCGTGACGCGGTGGATACGGAAGTGGTTCATAACGGCAGGGAATATGTGTTTATCGACACGGCGGGACTGCGCCGCAAAAACAAAATCAAGGAAGAGCTGGAACGCTACATGATCGTGCGTACGGTCAGTGCCGTGGAGCGTGCGGACGTGGTCGTGCTCGTCATCGACGCGACGGAAGGCGTGACTGAGCAGGATGCCAAGATCGCCGGGATTGCCCACGAGCGCGGCAAAGGCATGATCATTGCGGTAAACAAGTGGGATGCGCTGGAAAAGGACGACAAAACGATCTACCGTTTTCAGGAGAAGATCCGCAACACCCTGTCCTTTATGCCGTACGCGGAGATGATCTTTATTTCCGCATTGACAGGACAGCGGCTTCCGAAGCTGTTTGAGACGATCGACGCGGTCATTGAAAACCATGCGCTGCGTGTGGCGACCGGCGTGTTAAACGAGATCATGGCGGAAGCGGTGGCGCTGCAGCAGCCCCCGACGGACAAGGGCAAGCGGTTAAGGCTTTATTATATTACGCAGGTTTCGGTAAAGCCGCCCACCTTTGTTATTTTTGTAAATGATAAGGAACTGATGCACTTTTCTTACACGAGATATATCGAAAATAAAATACGGGAGGCGTTTGGCTTCCGCGGAACACCCCTGAAATTCATTATCAGGGAGAGGAAGGAGAACAACTGAAATGGAACGTCTGGCTGCTTTGGCGATCGGATATGTGTTCGGTCTGTTCCAGACCGCATATATTTACGGGAGGCTGAAAGGGATTGATATTCGCCAATACGGGAGCGGGAACGCGGGAACGACCAACACCCTGAGGGTACTCGGGACAAAAGCGGGACTGATCGTTTTGGCGGGCGATATTCTGAAATGTATACTGGCAATCGTGGCTGTGCGGCTTTTGTTTACGGACAGCCATACAGACGGCTATTATCTGCTGGCGATGTATGCCGCCCTGGGAGCGATCCTTGGGCATAACTATCCCTTTTATCTGGGATTTAAGGGCGGAAAGGGCATCGCTGCGACGGCAGGGCTGATCCTGGCGATCCATCCGGCGTATATCCCGATGGGAGTCCTGATCTTTTTCGGCATCTTTTTTACGACCCATTATGTGTCGCTGGGATCCCTGCTCGTATACGCGGGCTTTCTGATCCAGACGGTTGTGATGGGGCAGATGGATGTGTTTGGGATGCCTGCCGCACACAGGGCAGAGATGTATGCGATTGCGGTTTTCCTGACGGCGATGGCGTACTGGAAGCACCGTGAGAATATCAAACGTCTGGTATCCGGTACGGAGCGCAGAACATATCTTTTGAAAAAGAACAAAGAGGCTCTGGACACAAACGGGGCAAAATAAGGAGCCGTTTACGCGGCGGAAAGAAGGAAACATGGCAAAGATTGGTATGATCGGAGCCGGAAGCTGGGGCATTGCGCTCACATGGCTTCTGACAAATAACGGACATCAGGTGACGGTATGGAGCGCGCTGGAGGATGAGATACGTCTGCTGCAGGAAAAGCATGAGCAGACCTCCAAGCTTCCGGGCGTGATCCTTGCGGACAGCGTTTCTTTTACGACCAGTCTGAAAGAGGCGGTCAAGGGAAGGGATCTTCTGGTGCTGGCAGTTCCGTCGCCGTTTGTAAGAAGCACCGCGCATCAGTTAAGGGATGTGGTAGAGGAGAAGCAGATCATCGTCAATGTGGCGAAGGGTATCGAGGAAAAAACGCTGATGACGCTTTCTGAGGTGATCGAAGAGGAGATCCCGCAGGCGCAGGTGGCGGTTTTATCGGGGCCGTCCCACGCGGAGGAGGTCGGAAAGGGCGTGCCTACGACGATCGTTGCGGGGGCAAAGACAAGAAGCGCCGCAGAAAAGATCCAGAATATTTTCATGAGCCCCGTGTTCCGGGTATATACAAGCCCGGATGTGCTGGGCATCGAGCTGGGGGCGGCGTTAAAAAATGTGGTGGCTCTGGCTGCCGGCATCGCGGACGGATTGGGCTACGGCGACAATACGAAGGCGGCGCTCATTACCCGCGGGATCACGGAGATCGCGCGTCTGGGAACGGCGATGGGCGGAAGACGGGAAACATTTTTCGGGCTGTCCGGTATCGGGGATCTGATCGTTACCTGTGCCAGCATGCATTCCAGAAACCGCCGCGCAGGCATCCTGATCGGTCAGGGGCATACGATGGAAGAGGCGATGCAGGAAGTGCAGATGGTCGTGGAAGGCGTTTATTCCGCGAAAGCGGCGATGGGGCTGGCGGAAAAATATCACGTTTCCCTGCCGATCATCGAGCAGGTCAATCAGGTGCTTTTTTATGGGAAACCGGCGGCGGATGCGGTGGGAGAGCTGATGCTTCGGGATAAAAAGATCGAAATTACCGATACGGAGTGGGATGCATAAAAAGGGAAGCTGCGGCAGGATAGAAGCCGCCGCAGAAGGAGGGGCTTATGAAGATCAAATGCAGCCGGTGCGGCAAGCGCTTTGACGCGGATATGTACAGCGGTCTGTGTCCGAAGTGCGGCGCTTATAACGGAAAGCACATGGCAGGGTATGAAGAGAAGGAAGCCGGACAAAAGGCGGCTGAGACGGCATGGCAGCCGGAAACGGTATGGCAGCCGGAAACAGAGCCGCAGCCGGAAAGGGCATGGCAGCCGGAAACAGACAGCGCGGCAAAGGAAGAGCCTCGGCAGGAGATGTTTGGGGAAAGCACAGCGGCAGAAAGCAGGGACAGCCAGAAGTCATGGCAGAGCGCGCCGCAGGCAAAGGAGGAAAAGTCTTATGCCGGCAGCCAAAGCTTTGCGCCGGGGTCTGCGGGCCGCTACAGGACGCCTGAGCCGGCAGGGCAGAGCGCCGGAAACGGAGGAAAAGGCGCGGGAAAAATGCTTCTTGCAGCGATTCTGATCCCGATTGCAGCAGGCATTGCCTTTCAGTTCTGGGAGAAGGGATATTTTCAGGAACGGATGACAGCCGGGGAAAATATCATTCAGGAAGCAGGAAACGCGCAGGTAACGGTGCTGGAAGGCGGAAGCATCGAATATCCGGTTTATGTGGGAGTGATTGGCACAGGGCCGATGCCGCAGGAAGAAGTGCCGGAGGGCTGGCATCTGGAAGGGGTCTGTGTGGCGGCTGCCTGTGAAGGCTATAATTCGGAGGAGCAGATAGAGGACATCCAGATCGGTTATAAGATCGGGGATGAGACGTTTTATCAGAAGGCGCTGGATAAGTATGAGCTGGAACAGTTTCTCGACGACTGGGGGCTTGAGGAGGATGCGCTGCTGGCTTCCTATGACTTTGACTATGACGAATCGCTGGGGTATTTTGTTTTCATGGTGCGGGACGGCGCAGCTGACCGGGAGCTGATTTTGGAAATAGCGGACGGCGCAGGCAGAAGCGTGACCCGTCAGTCGGCGCTTCCTTTGGAGGAGGCAGACGGCGTGCTCCGGTGGGAAAACTGGGCAGAGTGGAATGGATTTCCGGAAGAAAGCGGGGTGGAGGAATGAAAGGCGGATCTGCGAAAAAGGTAATCTGCGGAGCGGTGCTCGGCATATCGGTTTTTTTTACGGCGATCGGATTTTTCTCCAATATTGACAGTAAAAAAGATTTCACGCACTACAGCGTAAGCCCCCTGATCGCAAAATCCTCCCGTGCAGAACGGCTGCCGGACGAAAGAAAAGCGGACTTTGAAGGGCTTGATTATGAGTCTGAGGATATGCGGATCTATGAGGTACATATCGAATTTGAGAATGTGACCGACTATACATGGAAGGACGTTTCGTTTATGGTCGGGACTGCGGACGGCGGCTATGCGAAAATCATCTATCCGGAAGGAAACGGGGATTGGGATGATGCAGAAAGAAACGGCCAGATCGTTCCGGCAGGAAGAAGGGGGACGATCGTGTGCTATGTGGCGGCGGAGCCCGATACGTCCCGCGTGATGCTTGAGGAGTACGGGGAGCTTCTGGACGAGGACGGAAACCGTGCAATGGTAAATCTTCCCGCCGAGGTGGGGGAGGTTTCGGAGTGGTCGGCAGAATAAGCCGTCTGAGCAGAGGAAAACAGCTGTATACGCAGAGGAAAACAGCTGTCTGCGCAGAAAAGCAGAGTATGATACAGCCCGGCAGATTAGGGGGTTCTCCCCTTTCTGCCGGGCTGTTTTAAGGTGCGTTTTGCTCTTTTTTGCCGGTATGGAAACGGTCAGCGGATCGCTTCTACGATCGCGCGGGTCGTTTTGGGCTTGTTCATGGAATAAATATGGATGCCGTCTGCACCGCAGCGTTTCAGGTCAAGGATCTGTCTGATGGCATAGTCGATGCCCGCCTTGCGCATATCCTCCGGGGAGTCGCCGTAGGAGGCGATCAGATCCGCCAGCTTTTTAGGGACGGAGGAGCCCGAAAGGGTCACGGTCGTTCCAAGCTGCTTTGCGGAAGTGATGGGCATGATGCCCGCGCAGACAGGAAGGGAAATGCCCGCTTTTTCCTTTTTCTCGAGAAAACGGTAAAAAAGATCGTTTTCAAAAAAGAGCTGGGTGATCAGAAACTGCGCCCCGGCAGCCTCCTTTTCCTTGAGAAAACGGATGTCCTCGTCCAGAGAAGCCGCTTCAAAATGCTTTTCCGGATAACATGCGCCTGCGATCTCAAAATCCGTATGCTCTTTGAGAAAGGCGGTCAGATCGGAGGCGTGCAGAAAGGCGCGCCCTTCAAACTGGGCGTCGTCCATCCATGCCGGACGGTCCCCGCGCAGCGCGAGGACATGGCTTAAGCGTTCTTTTTTCATGGCGTCCGCCACCGCCAGAATATCTTCGTAGGACGAGCCGACGCAGGTCATATGGGATACCGCCGGAATATGCAGGCGGTTCTGGATAAAGGACGCCAGCTCCACGGTGCGTTTGGAACGGCTTCCGCCCGCGCCGTAGGTAACGCTGATAAAGTCGGGGGAAAGCTCTGCAAGCTGCGTCAGAATATTTTGGGCATTTTCAAATTCCTCTTCCTTTTTGGGAGGGAATACTTCAAAGGAAAGCGTCTGCTTTCCGGAATCAAAAAGTTGTCTTATCATGGCAGTTGTTCCTCATAAATTCTTGATTTTAAAACGTGAATATCGTAACATATAACTATGCGCAGTTCAAGCGCGGCAAAAGGAGAAATTTTTATATGAGCGAATCTTTTAACAGTACGAAGCAGTATGTGGCCAGCAGAGAGCTGATGGACAGCGTGAATGTGGCGATTGCCCTGCAGAAGCCTTTGCTGATCAAGGGAGAGCCGGGTACCGGAAAGACGATGCTGGCGGAGGCGGTCGCACAGTCTCTGGGAAAGAGGCTGGTGATCTGGAACATCAAATCCACGACGAAGGCGCAGGACGGCCTGTATATGTATGATACGATCCAGAGACTTTATGACGGGCAGTTCGGGGAAGAGGGCGTGGACGACATCGCGCGCTATATCAAGCTTGGAAAGCTGGGAGAAGCGTTTGATTCAGAGGAGCAGGTTGTCCTTTTGATCGACGAGATCGACAAGGCGGATCTGGAATTCCCGAACGACCTTCTCTGGGAGCTGGATCAGATGGAGTTTTATATCCATGAGACGAAGCGCACGGTAAAGGCAAAGCAGCGCCCGATCGTGATCATTACGTCCAATGCGGAAAAGGAGCTGCCGGACGCGTTTTTGCGCCGCTGCATTTTCCATTATATTGATTTCCCGGATGAGGCGCTGATGGAGGAGATCGTAAAGGTGCATTTCCCCGAGGTGGAGGAAAATCTGTTAAAGGCGGCAATGAAGGTTTTTTATGAGATCAGAAGCTTTCGGGACATCCGCAAAAAGCCCAGCACCTCCGAGCTGATTGACTGGATCAACGCGCTGCAGATCGGCGGGATCTCTGCAGATCGTTTAAAGGAGCTTCCGTTTGTGGGCGTGATCGTCAAAAAGGACGAGGATCTGGAAACGGTGCGTCATAAAATGGCGTAAAGCGGGGAAAAGCGTATGTTTACGAAGTTTTTTTACACCTGTAAGGCAAAGGGCTTAAACGTGAGCCTGGGCGAATGGCTGACGCTCCACGAAGCGCTGGACAAGGGGCTTGCAGGCGGAAGCCTGAAGCAGTTTTACTATCTGTCCCGGATGATCCTCGTAAAAAGCGAAACGGAATTTGACAAGTTCGATCAGGCGTTTGAGGAGTGCTTTAAAGGCGTCCAGACGGAAAATGAGATCACGTCCCAGATGCTGCGGTGGCTGGACAAGTCCGATATGGAGGAGCTGGCGCACGAGGAAGCGAGAAAGGCGCTGAATGAGGGCGAGGATCTTCAGATCGACAAGCAGGACGTGGAGGAGAAGTTCAAGCAGCGGCTCCGGGATCAGGACAGCGAGCACAACGGCGGAAGCTTCTGGATCGGGACGATGGGAAAGACGTCCTTCGGAAATATGGGCGGCAACGTCGGCGGCGTGCGGGTTGGCGGAAAGACCGGCTATCAGTCGGCGTTTGCAGTCGTCGGCGCGCGCAAATACAGGGATTTTCGGGACGACAGAATGCTGGACAACCGGCAGTTCCAGCTGGCATTTCGGCGGCTCCGGCAGTTTTCCACAAAGCTGGATGTCCCGCGGACAGAGCTGGATATTCCGGGAACGGTGGACAAGACGTGCAATAACGGAGGCTGTCTGCAGATCGTGATGGAAAAGCCGCGCAAAAACTCTGTCAAGCTGCTGCTGTTATTCGATTCGGGCGGAACAATGATCCCCTTTTCCTCCCTGATGAACGAGCTGTTTCAGGCGGTAAACAAGTCGAACCACTTTAAGGATGTGAAATGCTATTATTTCCACAACTGCATCTATTCCAAGCTGTACAAGACCCCGGAATGCGAAAACGGCGACTGGGTAGATACGGAATGGGTGTTCCGCAACTTGGACAGCGATTATAAGGTTATTATCGTGGGCGACGCGGCGATGGCGCCGGAGGAGCTGTATTCGGATTCCGGCAATTACCGCGGGCCAAACGGCGGCCTTTCGGGCTGGGAGTGGTTAAGGCTCATGAAGCGTCATTATAAAAAGATCATCTGGCTGAATCCCAAAATGGCGCCCGGACGCGCGCCGTGGAGAGAGGCGGAAACGGCGATAAAGGATCTTCTGCCGATGTACAAGCTGACGGTGGAAGGGCTCAACGAAGGAATGATCCGGCTGATGAACAACCGGAGGGATTGAGAAATACGAGAAGGAGGCAGGGGTTATGAAGCTGGAAACACTGATGAGCATGAAGGCGCGCAGGAGCGTGCGCAGCTACAGGAAAGAGCAGATCACGGATGCAGAGCTGGATGCGGTTCTGGAGGCAGGGACTTATGCCGCAAGCGGAATGAACCGTCAGCCGTCAAAAATGGTCGTGGTGCAGGATGCAGAGCTGATCGGGAAGCTGTCCCGGATGAATGCAGCGGTCATGGGGGCGGATTCCGATCCGTTTTACGGCGCCCCGACGGTTGTGCTTGTTTTTGCGGATACCAATGCAGGAACATGGCTGTAGGACGGCTCCCTTGTGATGGGAAATCTGATGCTTGCCGCCTATGCGGTAGGCCTTGGTTCGTGCTGGATCAACCGCGCAAGGGAGATGTTTGAAAGCCCGGAAGGAAAAGCGCTGATGGAACAGTGGGGGCTTACGGATAATTATGCCGGGGTGGCTTGCTGTATCCTCGGCTATCCGGAAGGGGAGCTGCCGGAGGCAAAGCCCAGAAAAGACGGGTATGTTGTTAGAGTGTGATGAAAGAAAGGCAGGAAAATTTATCGATAAATTTTCCTGCCTTTCTTGATATTTTAATGAAAAGCACATATAATAAGAAAAAAGGCAGGAGGTGCAGGATATGGCAAATGTGATGGACTGCCTCGTTCCAATTTCTTTATTTAATAAGGGACAGGCAACAAAAATTTTTAACAGGCTTAAGGAAACGAAGGAACTTTTTGTGCTGAAGAATAATCAGCCTTCCGCCGTTATTTTATCGCCGGAAGAATACACAAGACTGACGGAGATTGAGGAAAATTACAGTTTGCTGCTGGAAGCGACAAGCCGTTTGGAAGAAAACGGAAATAAACCGGGAATATCAATGGAGTCTGTTATGGCAGAGCTTGGAATCAGGGAAGAAGATCTGGAAAGCGCGGGGGATGTGGAAATCGAATGAGCTGGAGCATAGAATTTTTGGAGGAAGCCCGTAAGGATATGAAAAAGCTGGAACGCTCTGCCAGCATTCAGGTATTAAAAGGAATTCAAAAAGTAAGCATCAACCCGCTTCCGGTACAGGAGGGAGGATATGGGAAGCCATTGGGAAATAAAAGCGGCATAAACCTTACGAATCTACTGAAAATTAAATTCAGGGATTTGGGAATCCGGGTAGTATATAAGGTAGAGCGGACAGAAAATGCTATGAAAATTATTGTTATTTCTGCAAGAACAGATGAACAGGTATATCGGGAGGCGTCGAAGAGAAGAGAAAAATATGAGTTATGAAATGTAAAAAATATATTTTCAGTGGTATAGATTAGGTCGCAGAACTGCAAAAACAGCGGTTCTGCGACCTTGTTATTTTTAATGATTATTCCTTACCGTCCCAGCAGTAAGTGCAGAGCTGGCTTCTGTCCAGACCTACGGAGGCGATCATGTCGTCTAAGCGGTGATAGCGCAGGCTCGTAAAGTTGAGCTGTTTGCAGATGCGCTCGATCATGCCGTGGTACTGGTCGGATTCCGGATCGGCATATGCCTCCAGATTCGGGTATTTGTTTTCGCCTTCCATCTCCCGGATGACACGGCGTGTGATCAGATCCATGTCGGAGGTGGAACGGGAGAAGTTTAAGTATTTGCATCCGTAAAGCAGAGGCGGGCAGGCAGGGCGGATATGCACTTCCTTTGCGCCGCTCTGATAAAGGAATTCTGTTGTCTCGCTCAGCTGTGTGCCGCGGACGATGGAATCGTCGATCAAAAGCAGGCTTCTGTCATGGATCAGGTCATGAACGGGAATCAGCTTCATCTTGGCGATGAGGTTGCGGCGGCTTTGAATCGTCGGCATAAAGGAGCGCGGCCAGGTCGGCGTGTATTTGATGAACGGGCGGGAATAGGGAATGCCCGATTCGTTGGCATAGCCGATGGCGTGTGCAACGCCGGAGTCGGGAACGCCTGCCACAATGTCGGGATGGACAGTGCCCGCGTCCCGCTTTGCCAGCGCCGCGCCGCAGTTATAACGCATCTGCTCGACGCTGATGCCCTCGTAGGAAGAGGACGGATAGCCATAGTAAATCCATAAAAAGGTACAGATTTTCATTTTCTTGCCGGGGGCGGCAAGCGTCCGGACACCTTCCGGGGTAAGGATGACGATCTCGCCGGGGCCCAATTCGCGCAGCGGCTGATAGCCGAGGTTTAAGTAGGAAAAGCCCTCGAATGCAAGGCAGTGGGCGTTGTCCTTTCTGCCAAGGGAGATGGGGGTGCGTCCCAGCTTGTCGCGGGCGGCATAAATTCCCTTCGGCGTCAGAAGGACGATGGACATGGAGCCGTCGATAACGTCCTGCGCGTACTGAATGCCCTCGATCAGGTTTTCTTTGCGGTTGATGAGCGCCGCCACCAGCTCCGTGGCGTTGATGTCGCCGCCGCTCATTTCAAAAAAATGGGCGGGAGAATCAGAAAGAAGCTTCTGGGAAAGCTGGTCGATATTGTTGATCTTGCCGATCGTCATGATGGCATATGTTCCATGATGGGAGCGGATCAGAAGGGGCTGCGGCTCGTAATCGGAAATGCAGCCAATACCCAGATGACCCTTCATGTTATTTAAATCTTTGTCGAATTTGGTACGAAAAGGAGCATTTTCGATGTTATGGATCGCACGGTTAAAGCCTTCCTGCGCGTCATAGACAGTCATTCCGGCGCGCCGGGTCCCCAGATGGGAATGGTAATCCGTTCCGAAAAAGAGATCAAAGATACAGTCTTCTTTTGAAGCTACTCCAAAAAATCCGCTCATTTTTATCCTCCGGTATGGTTGTTGTATTTTAAATTTATTTTATCACAGGCGGAAGCGTTCCACAAATAGAAATATCCGAAAATTTTCGGCATTCTTTTGGCGAACAGCCATATTGACGGCAAAAGGCTTTGTAAAAATAGCTGATTCTTACGCCCGAAACGGCATGTGTTTGGGCGGAGGGGCAGGAAAAAAACGGCAGCCCTGACGATAAGTCTATATGGCAGCGCTTCCAGATTCCGCTTGAATTGTGCGGGGAAAAACGGTATCATCAGTCTGATGGATAACGGTATAAAAAGGCATCAAAAACAGTTGCAGGAGAAAGGGAGAAAAAATGAGAGTGTTGGAGGCGCCCTTTGTACAGGGCTTTCTGAGAATGGCGGACGACGGCTGGCAGCAGGGCTGGCACGAAAGAAACGGCGGCAATTTAAGCTACCGTATCCGGAAAGAGGAGATCGAAAGCGTCCGGGAGGAGCTTTTGGCAGACGGGGAATGGAAACCGGTCGGCACAGCAGTTCCGGGACTTGCCGGGGAGTATTTTCTGGTGACGGGAAGCGGCAAATTTTTCAGGAATGTGCTGCGCGATCCGGAGGATTCCGTGTGCATCATCGAGCTGGATCAGGCAGGGGAGCAATACCGGATCCGCTGGGGGCTTGTAAACGGCGGAAGACCGACCAGCGAGCTCCCCAGCCACCTGATGAACCATGAAGTAAAAAAACGTGCGACCGGGGGCGCGTACCGGGTAATTTACCATGCGCATACGACAAATGTGATCGCGCTGACGTTTGTGCTGCCGCTGACGGACGAGGCGTTTACGCGGGAGCTGTGGGAGATGGCGACGGAATGCCCCGTGGTATTTCCGGACGGGATCGGCGTGGTGGACTGGATGGTTCCGGGCGGACGCGACATTGCCATTGAGACAAGCCGCCTGATGGAAAAGTACGATGTGGCGGTGTGGGCGCATCACGGGATTTTCTGCGCGGGCCCTGATTTTGACATTACCTTCGGACTGGCGCATACGGTGGAAAAATCGGCGGAAATCCTTGTAAAGGCGCGCTCTATGAGCGCTGTGAAGCGCCAGACGATCACGCCGGAGCAGTTTCGCGCGCTGGCAAAGGATTTTGGGGTAACGCTTCCGGAGAGGTTTTTGTATGAAAAAGAGTAAAACTGTATGGAGGGTCATTCAAACGGCGTGCCTGCTTTTCGTAACCGCAGCAGCCCTGGGCGTTGAAGTCTGTTATCGCAGGATCGTGCTCCCGAAGGGATACCTATGGCTGTTTGACTGGATGGAAACGGCAGTTTTGGCGGCGGGGGCGTTTGCTTTTGCGGCTGCGGTCATCCTGAACCTGAAAAAGAAGCGGGGGACAAAGCTGGCATGGCTGGCGGCGGCAGGTGTAACGGCGGTTCTGGCGGTTTTGCTTTCTGCGGTTTTGAGTCCGGGAAAGGAAGAGGTGTCCCGGTCGCCTGAAAAAAGCAGGATTGCGGTGGTCGATACGGATGTGCAGAGCGGTCAGAGAAGGCTGTGCCGGGTTTCTTATCTTTTTTTCCGGTATCCGAAAGAAATCCTGCCCTTTGCGGCGGACAGCGATTTAAAATACGACTGGCTGGAAGAGGATGTGTGCGCGGTAACGGGCAGGGATACGGCGGGAAAGGTGCGGCAGTATCTGGCAACCTACGGCGCCCGCGGCAGCGTCATTTCGTATATGGACCCTTATGTACCGATGCGGGGAAGCTGGACGGGATACGATTCCTCCGGGGAGGAATGGAGCGTTGAGGTCTCTTCGGGCATCCGCATTGTGACAAAGGAAGGGCAGTGGTTTTTTGAGGAAAGCGAGTGCGAGCGTTATGGGACGATCGGAATGACGATCGGGGAAGCGTTTTCGCTGATCATGAACCGGGACTGCTATGAGGAGGACGGGATGCTGATGGACGGCGGAACGCTTACGCTGTGCAGGATCTCGATGGATGAACAGGAAAAGATCGTTCTGGAAAAGACCGGCGAGGCAGAAGGCTGGGCAGATTACGGCAAAGCGGATACAGCGCCGGAAAAATTCGGGGAGCCGGATGGATCAGAGGAGCCTCAGGAGCCGTTGGAACCGGAAACTGCGGAGGCAGGATATTATGACGACAGCAATTTTGAAAAAGAAGTCGTTTTGGAAGATGGAAAAATCCGTTACCGGATGATCGTTTTGGACGCGGCGCTGGGCAGCCGCCTGTACGGGCTGATCAAAAGCAGCGACGGCGGCAAAAACTGGGAGGTAGTGTCAGACGATCCCTTTCACGGGGAGCTTGGACAGGGCGTGGACTTTACCTTTCTGGATGAAAATTTCGGGTTTGCCACGCTGGCGCACAACGGCGGGAATACGGCGCGGCTCTATGTGACAGAGGACGGCGGAAAACAGTATGAGCCGGTGGAGATCTGCCATAAGACGGAGACGGATTCTGCAGGCGCGATCTGGGCGCCCTACGATTATCCCCGGATGCCCTATGAAAAGGGCGGAAGCCTCTATGTGCTCTGCGGGCAGGGCGCGGACGGGGACTATAACGGCGGGGATCAGAACGAAACAGCCCGCTACCGTTCGGAGGATAACGGCCATACGTTTGTATTTGACGGCATGGAGCCGGCACAATAAGGACATTTTTGGCGAAAGCAAAAACCGCGGCAGTCTCTCAAACACAGGGCTGCCGCGGTTTTTTCATGCTGCCAAGGCGCGCACTTTTTTGTGCTGCGGAAATGTTTTTGATCAGCGGATTTCCAGATCAAACCGGCGGCTGTTCGGCAGCGGCTCGATGAGCATCCGGTAAATGGGGCGCTTCCATGCGGCGGAAAGCCGCGCGTCGGTGATCGGGATTTCTTCGATGGATGAAATGCGCCCGCCCGAAAGGGTAAGCTGCGCAGCGGCTTTGGCAGCCGGCAGGTCGGTTCCGTTATTCTGCGCAGCGGCTCCGGTATCTGGCGCAGCGGCTTTGGTATCCGGCGCGGCAGATTCGGCAGCCGCAGGGATTTCGATGCGCTGCCCGTCCGGAAGCTCTGAAATCCTTCCGGGCTTTTCACAGGTGATCAGGCTTAACACGACCCGGTGGGGCAGATCGTCCCGGAAGGAAAACTCGTCCGTGATTTTGATTTTTTCCCCTTTGTACAAACGCGTGCTGCGCCGGTAGGAAGAAACCGGGGAAGCGGACGGATAGGCGGGGGCGATGTCCATCGAAATGGAGGAAGCCGAAAGGCTGCAGGAGACGCCGGCGGCACGGTACTGTGCGCCGTCCTTTTGCATGATGCCGTCGAAGGAGGGCAGGTTGTGCCATGCCGACTGCATCGTCCAGATTTCATAGCGCTGTGGGGAAAAGGTCTTTTTCGTATAGCTTTCCACGCCGATGTCGATGATAAGGGGGCGTCCGTCTTTGTATACTGTAAAGCTTCCTACATCGTTGTGATTGTGGCTGTCCGCATTGTCCCCCGCCTTGACTGCGAGGAAGAAACGGCTGTCCCGGGCGGCAAAAAGCCCGACGCTTGGGTAAAACAGATCCGGGGCGGGCTGTGCCGCAGAGCAGTCGAAGGCTTTGATCTCGGCAGCGTAAAAGCCGGAAAGGAGGCGGTAGAACAGGTTGTTTTCGGCGGGCAGCAGAAGGGCGTCTTTTTTGCCTGCCAGAAAATCCTTTGCCGCAAAGCGCATCATATCCTCCTGCCCGGTCAGCTTTGCAAATAGATATTCGCGCACGCTGCATCTGCCCGCCACGGGGGAGCAGTCCGCAAAATTGATATAATATTTGTCCGCGATATGCACCCGGTAAATGTAGGAGGCGATATTGCGGATCTTTTCATCGCCAAACAGGCACTTAAAAGCGCCTCCCGTGATGGAATCGCAGACGGAAAGCACGAGAAAGAGGCAAAGCCCCGCGTGGCGGTAATACTGTGCCCCTTCGTCGCAGCAGCCGTCCTGCCCGTACTCCGCAAGAAAAAAATCGGCGCTTCGGCAGGCTTTTTGAAAAACGGCGCGTCGCAGCGCGTCATCCGTCCCGGTCAGGAAGACGGACAAAAGGACGTTTTGCGTGCACCAGATCGTCCAGTTGTTCATCGGGGAAACCCCGTCGCCCATCCACCAGAAATGCCGCTTTGTGTAGGGCGTAAAAATCCGCCGTTCCAGCTCGTAGCGGATGCGTTTTGTGAGAAACGGGGAAAAGGCGTCGAGCACGGGGGCGAGCAGATAGGAAGCCGTGGCAAGCACCGCGCCCGTTTCACAGGCGAACAGATCCAGCACCGGATCGGTAAGGTCCGGCAGGGGAAGCTGGGCAGCGTCGCGCTCATAGGAATTGTGGGCGGGCAGGTTCCACGCATTTTCATCGCAGATCGAAAAAATGCCGTCGATGATGCCGGGCAGGAAACGTCCCTTGTTCTCTGTGCATTCCGCCAGCACGAGGGCGTTTAAGGCGTGCCGCTTGGAAAACAGCTTATCTTCAAAATGAACCCGGTTTCCGGTGCGGGAAAATTCCAGAAAATCGGAAGCGGAAAGATAAGGCCATTCAAAATTCAGGAAGCGTTCCCCTAAAAGGACCGTTTCCTTTTTCCACTCCGGATCGAGACGGTCCCATGCGCTGCGGTCGGAAATATCAGCGCAGGGCGTATAAGGGAGCAGCTTTCGGTCAAAGGCGGCAGCAATTTCAGAAAACATATGGAAAACCTCTCTTTATTTTTATTGTGTTTTTATTGTGCAGGGACTGTTTTACAGGCTCAGAATACCACCCGTAAGACAGGGAAACAAGGCAGAGGGACAGGATTGTGGAAGATATTCCATATTTGTGAAAAGATATGAGCAAAGGGGCGGTTGCGCGCTGTGGGCGGACACGGTAAAATAGTGGATAGAAAGAAATGCGAGCCGTTTTGACGGCGGAAGGAGAGGGAAAAATGCTGTTTGAAACGATGCCGGCGATCGGTCAAAAAGAAGTGGAGGAAGGGCTGCGGTTTGCGTCGGAGCAGATCCTCCGAAATCTGGGGGAATTTACGGAGCAGTTTCAGGACTGCGCCAGTCAGGGGCTGTTTTATAAGCCGGTCAAAAACGAGGACTGGACAAACGGCTTCTGGACGGGGGAAATCTGGCTTGCGTGGGAATATTGCCGGGATCAGCGTCTGAAGGACGCCGCGTTAAAGCAGGTGGACAGCTTCTATGACAGGATCGTAAACAAAATCTGCGTGGATCATCATGATATGGGATTTTTATATTCGCCCTCCTGTGTGGCGGCGTATAAGCTGACGGGGAATAAAAAAGCGAGGGAGGCGGCAATCTTGGCGGCGGATCAGCTCATTTCCCGCTATCATGAGGTAGGGGAGTTCATTCAGGCATGGGGGCCGATGAACCAGCCGGAAAATTACCGCCTGATCATCGACTGTCTTTTGAATCTGCCGCTTTTGTACTGGGCGTCTGAGGAGACGGGCGATCCGAAATATAAGGACATCGCGGAAAAGCATATCCATACCGCGATGAAAACGGTGATCCGGGAGGATTATTCCACATGGCATACGTTCTTTTTCGATATGGAAACGGGAGAGCCGGATCACGGCGCGACCTGTCAGGGCTACCGGGACGGCTCCGCGTGGGCAAGAGGGCAGGCGTGGGGCATTTACGGCTGCGCGCTGGCTTATAAGTACACCGGAAGAAAAGAATATATCGATATTTTCAAAAAGGTATCGGATTACTTCCTGCGCCATCTGCCGGAGGACATGATCCCCTACTGGGATTTGGAATTTACGTCCGGGGACGAGCCGAGGGATTCCTCTTCTGCGTCCATCGCAGCCTGCGGCATGCTGGAAATGGCGAAATATCTGGAAAAAGAGGATGCCGAAGTGTATCGGAAGCTGGCGGGGCAGTTTATGAAATCGCTGTACGACGGCTATGCGGTCAAGGATCCTGCGCTGTCGAACGGGCTTGTGCTGCACAGCACCTACTCCAAAAAATCGCCGTACAATACATGCAATCCCTACGGCGTGGACGAATGCAACCTGTGGGGCGATTATTTTTACATGGAGGCGCTCACAAGGCTTTTAAAGGACTGGAAACTGTACTGGTAAAGGCTTGACAAGGCGTTTAAACCGTGATACACTCCACTTAATTCCTGCAAAAATGGGACAGCTTGACCGGTTTTGTTTTTGCAGCATAGGAAAAGACAGTGATGGGAACGAGTAAGACTGATTCAGGCTCCAACAGAAAGCAGCCGGCTGATGAGAGGCACGGGAGGCAACAGTCCGAATACATCCCGGAGTTCTGCACCGAAACGGGCCGCTGCGCTGCAGCAGGGTATCTGTATGACGGGATGCCCGGCAGCAGACAGGTTCAGAGTAGGCTGCAGCGGCAGAGGCGGCCGTTATCCCGCAGGAGTATCGTTTTTGATCACAAAAGACCGTACTTCATGAGGCAGGCAAGCGTGAGCTGTCTGTGAAAAAAGGTGGTAACACGAAGCGTTGGCCCTCGTCCTTTTGTTGGATGAGGGCCTTTTTAAATACTTTTTTTGCGAGAGGAGAACAAAAGGATGACGGTATTTGAAGAATTAAAAGCCAGAGGGCTTCTGGCGCAGCTGACCGACGAGGAGGAGATCCGGGAGCTGGTTGACAACGGGAAGGCGACCTTTTACATCGGCTTTGATCCGACCGCGGACAGCCTGCATGTGGGACATTTCATGGCGCTGTGCCTGATGAAGCGGATGCAGATGGCGGGCAACAAGCCCATCGCCCTGATCGGCGGCGGCACGGGCATGATCGGCGATCCTTCCGGCAGGAGCGATCTGCGCCAGATGATGACCCCCGAGACGATCCAGCACAACTGCGACTGCTTTAAAAAGCAGATGAGCCGTTTCATCG
>URRW01000013.1 GCA_900550285.1 uncultured Lachnospiraceae bacterium | reverse complement strand
GCTTGCGCCAAAGCGCCGCCGGAGGGCAGCCGGGCACTGCACAGACGCTGGCGGAGGGCTTTTACCGCTGCATGGCGGAAGAATAGAAGAAGCAAGAACCGGAGGGAAAGGAAATGAGCTGTTTTACGGTGAGGACGGATCTGGCGCTGGAGGACGGGGAGCGTATCCGGGAGTCGGGGACGGAGGTTCACGGCGTTGTTTTGGAGGAAGAGGAAAAGGAAGAGACGGGAATCCGCATCACGCGGGTAAAGATCGAGACAAAAAATGGGGCGAAGATCATGGGAAAGCCGGTCGGGACTTATTTGACACTGGAAGCGGAGGGGCTGACGGAGCAGGACGAGGAGTATCAGCGAGAGGTTTCCATGGAACTGGCAAGGCAGCTTCGCAGCGTTATCCCGGATTGGGAAAAGGAAAAATCCATCCTTGTGGTGGGGCTTGGAAACCGGGAGGTGACGGCGGATGCGCTGGGGCCGCATGTGGCGGAGCAGCTTTTTGTAAACCGCCATGTGATGCTTCAGTTTGGAAAGGCGGCGTACCATAAGGAGCGGATGCATCAGATCAGCTGCCTTGTGCCGGGCGTGACGGCGCAGACGGGGATGGAGAGCGCGGAGATCGTGCGGGGCGTGGTGGAGCAGACAAAGCCGGATCTTTTAATCGTGGTGGATGCTCTGGCGGCGCGCAGCACGCGGCGTTTAAACCGGACGATCCAGATCAGCGACTCGGGGATCGCGCCCGGATCGGGCGTAGGAAACCACAGGAATGCGCTGACAAGGGAATCGCTGGGCGTCCCGGTGATCGCGGTGGGCGTGCCGACCGTGGTAGATGCGGCAACGATCGTGGGGGACGCGCTGGAATGCATGGAAAAGGAATGTAGTGTCCGCTTTATGGCTTCCCGGGAGCATCCGCAGGCGCTTTCGGAGCTGAACAACATGTATGTGACCGGAAAGGACATCGACGAGATGATCCGGCGGCTTGGCGACACGGTTTCGGAGGGGATCAATATGGCGCTGGAGCTGGACGGATAAGCGGGGCGAGACAGACAAGGGAAGGCGGATGGATAGGAGGCAGGGATAAAGAGGAAGCGCGCCGCATATATTTTTTCATGGGAAAAAGAGACAAGGGCGGCAAAATTGTATATCGGACGGCGGTTTTCGGGCTGGCGGCGGCAGTGATCCTTCTGGGGATGCCGGAGCGGACAGAAGGCGGGATGGGACAGGCGGCGGCAGACGCGCTCACAAACGGCGTGCTGCAGGGAGGATGTCCGGCTGTTTTTTATGTTTCAAAGCCGGCGGAAAGGGGACTGTGGAGCGGCAGGGGAGGGCAGTTCCCGATCCTGCGTTTTTACGGAAGCCGGAAAAAAACACAGCTTCTGGCGGAAAATCAGACGACCTATGAGGACATCATCCGGGCGGAGGGGCAGGACGAGTCCGCACAAAAAAAGGTGGAAGGCGGGATGGATACGCCGGAAAGCTCGGCTGGGCGCGTGAAAGTGGAAGGGGAGCTGGCAGAACGGCTAAAGGAGGAAAACGGACAGCCGCAAGAGCAGGAGACAGCGCAAAAGGGCGCTTTAGACAGCGCTTCCTCAGAAACCGGGGACACAGCAGAGACCGGAGAGCCGGCAGAAGCAGGGGATGAGGCAGAAAATGGGGATTTGGCAGAAAAGGGCGGTCAGGTTTCCGAAAACAGCGCGGCAGCTTTGGCGAAAAAGGAAAGCTACCAGTGGGAATATTTTGAAAAGTACGACGCGCTTGTGCGGGAATTTTATGCCATCGACCAGAGCACGGCGGCGGACGAAAGCCAGCTCAATCTGGACGCGCTGTTAGGGCCGGATCTTTCCATTGAAAAAAGGCAGGACGGCCTGCCGCAGATTTTAATTTATCACACCCATTCGCAGGAGGATTTTGTCAATTCCGTCGCGGGGGACGAGCGGACGACGATTATGGGCGTGGGCGAATTTTTGGCGGAGCTTCTCCGGCAGAAGGGTTATAACGTGATGCACCACATGGGGAAATATGACGTGGAAAAAAGAGATTACGCCTATTCCGCTTCCCTTCCGGCGCTGGAAGAGCTGCTGGCGCAAAACCCGTCCATCGAGGTGGTAATCGACCTGCACCGGGACGAGGTGGCGGAGGGGACGAAGCTTGTTACGGACATCGACGGGAGGCCGACCGCGAAATTCATGTTTTTCAACGGGCTGTCCCGCACAAGAAAACACGGGGACATCGACTATTTGCCGAATGAAAACATCGGGATGAATCTGGCGTTTTCTTTCCAGATGCAGGCGCTGTGCAACGAGTATTATCCGGGGCTGACGAGGCGGATTTACTTAAAGGGCTACCGCTATAATATGCACCTAAAGCCCCGGTATCTGCTGATTGAAATGGGGGCGCAGACCAATACATACGAGGAGTGCTACAACGCGTGCATCCCGCTGGCAAACATGCTGGATACAGAGCTGTCCGGGGTTGATTTTTACAATCCCTCATAGTAAAATAGAGCAAATGCGTACAAATGAGGGGAAGTTCATGAAAAAAGAACGGATCAGTTGGAATGTGTTTTTTCAGGCGGTGGTAACGATCGCCCTGCCGATCGCATTCCAGAATTTTTTATCCACAACGGCGAGCATGGTAGATACGATCATGATCGGCAGCATGGGCGAGCTGTCGGTGGCGGCAGTCGGCATCTGCTCCCAGATCTCGTCGCTGTTTTTCTCCTGCTATTTCGGCTTTGCGGGAGGGGCGCTTTTGTTCTTTTCCCAGTATTGGGGCGCCAAAAATGAAACAGGAATCAACCGGACGTTCGGGCTGTCTGCGAGTCTGCTGCTTCTGGTGGGCGTGCTGTTTGGCGGGATGGCGGTAATAAAGCCGGAGTTTTTGCTTGGGATCTATACGGATAAGCAGAATATCATCGACGTGGCAGTGCCCTATATCCGCATCGTGGGCTTTGCCTATCCGCTGCAGGTGCTGGGCGTGATCGCAAGCTTTCTGATGCGCGCCACGGAGCGGGTAAAAATCCCGCTGGTCGCGTCCCTTGCGGGCCTGATCACGAACTTTTGCTTAAACTGGGTGCTGATCTACGGACGGTTCGGCATGCCGCAGATGGGCGCGGCGGGCGCGGCGGTGGGAACGCTTGTTTCCGCAGTCGTCAATCTTTTGATCCTCGCGGCATTTTTATGGAAGGATCAGAAAACGCTCCGCCTGCGCGTAAGCGAGATGTTTTCGTGGGGCGACGGCTTTGCGAAGGTATATTTGTCAAAATGCCTGCCGATCATCTGCAACGAGCTTTTTTACGGGATCGGCCAGATGCTGATCAATGTGGTAATCGGGCGGCAGTCGGAAAGCGCGATCGCGGCGATGGCGGCGTTCCGCGTGCTGGAAGGCTTTGTGTTCGCGTTTTTCGGCGGTCTGGCGGACGCAAGTTCCGTTGTGGTCGGAAAGGAGATCGGCGCGGGACGGCATATGCGCGGCTATCAGTATGTAAAGGGCTTTTCCACCCTCTGTCCGGCGATCACTTTTGTCATCTGCCTGACGGGCGTTTTGTTAAACGAAACGCTTCTGTCGCTGTTCGGGCTGGGGCCTGAGGCGATGTATTACGGAAAATACATGCTGCTGATCTATCTTGTGGCGGGCACGGTCCGCACGTGCAATTATATCATGAACACCTGCTATCGGGCAGGCGGGGAGGCGGTGTTTGGCACGGTGCTGGAAATTACCTGCCTGTTTACGATCAGCGTGCCTGCCACATGGATCGCCGGAATGGTGCTGCACCTTCCGTTTCTTGCGGTATTTTCGTTTTTGTATACGGACGAGCTCATCCGGCTTGTGTTCGAGCTGTGGTATACGAAAACGGGCAAGTGGGTCAAGCCTGTGACGGAGGAAGGAAAGGCAGCGCTTCCTGAGTTCCGGGAGCAGATGAAGCATAAAAAAATGAGAGTGTGAGGAAAGGATGTACAGATGAGAAACTGGGATAAAGCGGTGATCGTACCGGAATTTTGCGAGCAGGGAGTGGCATGCTACCGGCTGGACGGAGAGGAATATCTGAACGAATATTATATCGTTTCCGAGGCGGAGACGAGAAAGCTTTTAAGCAAGCCGGAGATCGTGGGATACGAGGTGTATAACTGCCTGATCCCGTCCACGTCGCAGATGCTTTATTATCTGAAGGAACAGAAAAAAGTGACGACGGCGAATATCCTGTCGATTTTAAGGGGGGCGCTGAATTATCCGCTGGAGGAGAGCTGCTACCGGGAGCATATCCGCGTGCATGACATCAGCTTTTTATCCAGCGAGCGGGTGTTTGCCAACGAGGAGATTGCGGGGCTTGAGATCAAGTACAGCAAGCTGACGATGGTTCCGGACTCCACCCTGATGATCGGGGACATCATCGCCAGCGGGGAGACGCTGATCCACTGCCTGCGCTATGTGACGGATTTTTACAGAAGCCACGGGGCAAAGCTGAGAAATATCATCATCTTTACGATCGGCGGCACGAAAGCGATCGAAATCCTGGAGGATTTAACACGGGACATCCGGGCGTTCTGGCCGGAGTTTGAGGGCTTTATTACCGTTTATTATGAAGGGATCTTTTCCACCTATCAGGACAAGGGCGTGTCCGGCATCAATCTGCCGGATGTGGATTTTTTCTGGAAGGACGGCATCGTTGCGCCGGAATTTAGGCGGGAGGCGCTGTCGATGTGCAGCCCGCTGTTTGAAAAGTGCATCATCTATGACGGCGGCGCAAGGCGCTATGAGATCCATGAGCATGTAAAAGAGGTGCTGGAATTCTGGGAAGGCATTTTAGAGCGCGCCGACAGGATCGATTTTGAAAAGCTTCTGGAAGAAAAGCTGGGCTATCCGCTTCCGGTCAGCTATGAGGAATGGATCGCCTTAAACCATTACGATAAGATCCGCCCGGAGGACGCGGGCTGGCTGTACCGGCAGGAAAAGGGCTTTGTGGAGAGCATCAAGACGATGACCTTAAAGGAGCTGGCGGAGCAGAGGATCGCAGAGTTTACGGGCGCGCTGAAAAAATATATGCTGTAAGGCTTAATTTCGGACAAAAAAGGAGAGGGAACAGCTCCCCCTCCTCTTTTTGTCCGTTTTTATTTCATGGACTCTTCCTGCTTCTTGATCATTCTGCGGACCATTTCGCCGCCGATGGAGCCTGCTTCCTTGGAAGTCAGGTCGCCGTTGTAGCCTTCCTTTAAGTTGACGCCAAGCTCGGACGCAACCTCGGTCTTAAAGCGGTCAAGCGCTGCCTTTGCCTCGGGAACCTCAACTCTATTGGCTTTTCCAGAACTGTTTGCCATTTTAAGTCACCTCCATAGATTTTTTGCATTTTTGGTTGTTGTACGGTAAAGAGGATGCCATGCATAAATGATACAGAGGGCGCCGGTTCTTTGCCGCGGGATAAGCGCTGTCATCAGATGCGCTTCCCGCTTTACGTCCCGGCTCTGCAGATGCCCTGTAAACCGTTGCGCGCCTCTGTGTCATCACTTATCTTGACCTTAGTATGTACCTGCAAAAAGAAAATATGATGGAAACTTATGGAATCGTGATAATCTCCGATTTTAAAAGGGCGGCATCCGTTTTGTCGTGGGTGGAAAAAAGCAGGATTGCATTTTTTTTGGATTCTAAGATGAGGTCTGCGGCAGCCTGCTTTGCGGCAGCGTCCATGCCGTTAAAGGGTTCGTCCAGCAAAAGAAAATCAAAGGAAACGCAGAGGGCGCGCAGCAGGGCGAGCCTTCTTTTCATGCCGCCGGAAAATTCAAAAACCGGTTTTTTTAAGCTTTCCGGGGGAAGGAGGCGGGACGCAAAAATAAAAAGCTGCTCGCGGGTTTTCGTCCTGTCGGCAACGAACTTTAGGTTTGTAATTGCGTCATAGCCTTCCAGCAGCCGGTTTTCCTGAAAAACGGCTGAAATTTTTTTGCCGGAAAGCCCGCTTATCGTGCCCGAGTCCGGATGCTCCAGCCCGAGAAGAAGCTGAAAAAGCGTCGTCTTTCCCGCGCCGGAGGGAGCCATCAGGCAGTAGGAGCCGCCGACGGCAAGCGTCAGGGAAAAGTCGGAAAGGACGGTCTGGTTTTCATAATTTTTAGAAAGACCGGAAACGATGATGTCGGACGAAGGCTTCATAAGGCAGGATTCCCCTTTCCGGCGGCAAGCGTTAAAAGCCGCAGCAAAATTTTTTCAAAGAGGACGGACAAAAGGATGATCGTCAGCGTCCAGGAAAACAGCGAGGCGGTGTCTAAATAGATCTTTGCCTGATAAAGCCCTTCGCCGATGGAGCCCGTCGGGACGCCGATGACCTCGGCGGCGATGCCGGATTTAAAGGCAAGGGCGAGGGCAGTTTTGCAGGCGCTGATCAGATAGGGAAACAGCGCCGGGCGGTAGATGTAAAAAAGGCGCTTCCACAGGGGGACGCGGAATACAAAAGCCATTTGGAGCAGCTTTTTGTCGGCGCTTTTAACGCCTGTCTGTGTGCTGATGTGGATCATGGGATAAACGACTGCAAAGGAAATGAGCACGGACAGGTTGCGGGAGCCGGTCCAGATGAGCGCCAGAATGACAAAGGACGCCACGGGGATCGCCTTCATAAGCTGGATCGGCAGCTCCAAAAGATCGCCGATGAGCCGGAACCGGCAGGAGAGCGCTCCCGTTGCCAGCCCGGCAAAAAAGGCGAGGAAAAACCCGAGGCAGATCCGCCCGAAGGAAAAGCCCGCTGCCTGCCAGAAGGACGGGGTAAAAAGCTGGGCGGCAAATACCTTTACGGTTTCGGCAGGGCCGACCAGCAGGATGGGATTGTCCAGCTTCAGGCAGACCAGCTGCCAGATCGCCAGCCAGAAAAAAATGACGGCAGTTTTTTTGAGCCAGCCGGGATATTTTTTTTGCTGGCAGGGATGTTTTTTTGGCATGGGGCAGGGCTCCTTTTCATAAGGGGAAGGGAATTGACATTACGGCAGGTAATAAAAGGCGTCGTCGGGAAGCGAGCCGCCCACTGCCTTTGGCTCCTGCTCAAAAAGGACGGAGAGGTAGCCGTTTAAGGCGTCCTTCATTTCCTGTCCGTCCAGATAGGAAATATTGCAGGCGGGCAGCGCTTTTTTGGCGATGGCAGCCTTGGCGACGATGCCCGCCTTTTCGATCAGGGCAGCGGCGTCGTCGGGCTCCTCTTGGGTAAAGAGAATGGAAGCCTCATGCTCGGTTAAAAAGGCGTCAACCAGATCCTTGTGGGCAGCTAAAAAGTCGTTGTTTACGATCGTGACGCCGGTAACAAGGCGGCTTTTGCCCTCCTCATCCTGCAAGCTGTCCCAAGCTTTTGTCAGGTCGAGCACGACGGAAAGCTGTTCGTTCTGCGAAAGGGCGGCGGTCACAAAGGGCTGGGGCAAAAGCCCGACGGCGTCCGGATCCTGCGCGAGCACGGAAGCAACCTCGGCAGCCTCGGACTTAAATTCCAGCGTTACCTCGTCTTCCGAAAGCCCGGAAGCAGAAAGCAGGTAGCGCAGCACATATTCGGGCGTAGTGCCTTTGCCGGGCAGATAGACCGTCCTGCCCGAAAGCTGCTCTACGGATTCGATGGAAGGGTCGCCGGACACGAGGTAGAGCACGCCCAGCGTGTTAATGTCGATCACGGAAATGTTCCCGCCTGTTTTGTGATATAAAACGGACGCCACGTTTGCGGGCAGCAGGGCGATGTCCACGCTGCCGTTTGCCACAAGACCGGTCAGCTCGTCTGCGGCGGTGACCATTGTAAATTCATAGCTGTTTTTGGAAACGCCTTTTTCGGCGTCGTCCATGAGCTTGACAAGACCCATCGTGGTGGGGCCTTTTAAGCCGCCGACGCGGACGGTGGTTTCAGACACTGCGCCGGCGTCAGATGACGCCATAGTTTCGGATGCAGCCATAGTTTCGGATGCCGCAGTAGTTTCAGCTGCATCCGCAGCCTCGGATGATGTAGCAGTTTCAGATGAAGCCGAGATTTCGGGCTGTACCGCAGTTTCGGATGCCGCAGAGCCGCAGCCGGTAAGCAGGCCGGCAGATAATACTGCCGCCATCAGCAGAGAACCAAATTTTTTCATGGAAAAATCCTCCTATTGCTTGGAATAAATGGTTTTCGTGCTGATCCCGTCAAGCATGCCGAGCTTGCCGGAGAGGGAGCTGATCTGGTTCATAGGCGCGTCAACGACGATGCTGATAATGGACAGGTTCCGTTCCCGGTATGGGATGCCCATGCGCCCGATGATATAAGCGCCGTATTCATGAAGAAGCTGATTCATTTGTCCGATGGAATCGGGATTTTCGACCATGATACCGATCAGGGCTACGCGGTTGTCCATAAATACCTCCTGTTTACGCCTTCTCCCGCAGAAAAACATGCGATCTTTGGGGTCAGCACGGAAAAACTGTACTCCAAAGATAGCATAAAACCGTTGTGATGTCAAAAAAAACTGGCATTTTGGGATGGGGTATGCTATAATCGTACAATGACTGTTGGTATGCCCGTATTTCAAAAAAAGCATGCCCTGCCGGAACCATCCGGCAGACGAAAAAACACATAAGAAATTCAGGAGGAATCATACAATGAGTTTACAGGTTGAAAAACTCGAAAAGAACATGGCGAAACTGACGATCGAAGTTTCCGCAGATGAATTTTCCAAGGCAGTAGAGGAAGCTTACCAGAAGAACAAGGGCAAAATCTCTGTTCCCGGCTTCCGCAAGGGCAAGGTTCCCAAGAAGATGATCGAGCAGATGTACGGCAAGGCTGTATTTTATGAAGACGCTGCAAACGCACTGATCCCCGGCGCATATGAGAAAGCTCTGGAAGAGTGCGAGGAGACGATCGTTTCTTCCCCGAAGATCGACGTAACGCAGATCGAAGAGGGCAAGTCCTTCATCTTTACCGCAGAGGTTGCGTTAAAGCCCGAAGTGACACTGGGCGCATACAAGGGCGTTGAGGTGGACAAGATCGAGGTTTCCGTTACCGACGAGGAGGTTGAGGCTGACTTAAAGCAGCAGCAGGAGAACAATTCCAGAGTCGTTTCCGTTGAGCGTCCCGTTGCAGACGGCGACATCGCTGTGATCGATTACGAAGGCTTTGCAGACGGCGTTGCATTTGACGGCGGCAAGGGCGAGGACTACAGCCTGACCATCGGCTCCCACTCCTTTATCGACAACTTTGAGGAGCAGCTGATCGGCAAGAATGCGGGCGAGGAGTGCGAAGTAAACGTAACCTTCCCCGAGGAGTACCATGCAAAAGAGCTGGCAGGAAAGCCCGCTGTTTTCAAGGTAACCGTAAAAGAAGTAAAAGAAAAGCAGCTTCCTGAGCTGAACGACGAGTTCGCGGGAGAGGTATCCGAATTTGAGACCCTTGAGGCTTACAAAGAGGACATCCGTAAGAAGCTTACCGAGAAGAAGGAAGCTGAGGCGAAGAATCAGAAAGAGGACGCTGTGATCACCGCTGTGATTGAGAATGCCCAGATGGAGATTCCCGAAGCAATGGTAGAGACACAGCAGAGACAGATCGTTGACGAGTTCGCACAGAGACTTCAGATGCAGGGCCTGAGCATGGAGCAGTACTTCCAGTTCACCGGCTTAAGCTATCAGCACATGATGGAGCAGGTAAAGCCTCAGGCGGAGAGAAAGATCAAGTCCAGACTGGTTCTGGAGGCGGTTGTTGCAGCAGAGAACATCGCAGCGACAGAGGAAGATTACGAGGAAGAGATCAAGCGCATGGCGGAAGGCTATAGGATGGAAGCCGACAAGATCAAAGAGCTGATGGGCGAGCAGGGCAAGAAGCAGATCATGGAAGATCTGGCTGTCCGCAAGGCGGCAGAGTTCGTTGTGAACGAAGCAAAAGAGAAATAAAAAGCCTATCCTTAAATATTTCTAAAATATCAGCAGCTTTTATTGCAAAAAGAAACGCCGTGAGCTAAGCTTTTAAAGAAAGCAAAATCCAGCGAACACAGGGAATCGGCCGGGGGCATCTGCTCCCGGTCTTCACGGCGGTTTTGATTCCGTTTGAAACAGGAAGAAATTTCCGCATACATTCCCCAGTTAATAATAGAAACCGGAGGTTATATTATGAGTTTAGTACCTTATGTCATTGAACAGACCAGCCGCGGAGAGCGCTCTTACGATATTTATTCAAGACTGCTCAAGGAGAGGATTATTTTTCTGGGAGAAGAGGTAAACGACGTTACGGCGAGCCTTGTAGTGGCTCAGCTTCTTTTTCTGGAGTCTGAGGATCCGGATAAAGACGTGCATCTTTATATCAACAGCCCCGGCGGTTCCATTTCTGCCGGCATGGCGATCTACGACACGATGAAATTCATCAAATGTGACGTTTCCACCATCTGCATCGGGATGGCAGCCAGCATGGGCGCATTTTTGCTGGCAGGCGGCACGAAGGGCAAGAGAATGGCGCTTCCCAACGCGGAGATCATGATCCATCAGCCTTTGGGCGGTGCGCAGGGACAGGCGACTGACATTGAGATCAATGCAAGACATATTTTGAAGATAAAAGAGAGAATGAACCGGATTCTTGCAGAGAATACCGGAAAAGAATATGAGGTGATCGCGGCGGATACCGAAAGGGACAACTGGAAGACCGCGCAGGAGGCTGTGGATTACGGCCTGATCGATATGATCATCACCTCCCATGACAACATGTGAATGAGATAGGAGAATGAAATGGCAGGCAGATTTTCTGACGACCAGGTAAGATGTTCCTTTTGCCATAAAACGCAGGATCAGGTCCGCAAGCTGATCGCGGGACCGGAAGGCGTATATATCTGTGACGAATGCGTGGACATCTGCGCAGAGATCATCGAAGAGGAGAGCGAGGAAGAGGAAGCGCAGCTTGACCCCGCGGAGATCAATCTTTTAAAGCCCGCGCAGATCAAGGAGTTTCTGGACGATTATGTGATCGGTCAGGAAGAGGCGAAGAAGGTGCTTTCCGTTGCGGTATACAACCATTACAAGCGGGTAACGAGCGGGGACGACGGAGACGGCGTGGAGCTTCAGAAGTCCAACATTCTGATGCTTGGGCCGACAGGCAGCGGCAAGACGTATCTGGCACAGTCTCTGGCAAAGATCATCAACGTGCCGTTTGCGATCGCGGACGCGACGACGCTGACAGAGGCGGGCTATGTGGGCGAGGACGTGGAGAACATCCTGTTAAAGCTCATTCAGGCGGCGGACTACGACGTGGAGCGCGCGCAGCTGGGCATCGTATATGTGGATGAGATCGACAAGATCACGAAGAAGAGCGAAAATGTTTCCATTACAAGGGACGTTTCCGGTGAGGGCGTCCAGCAGGCGCTTTTAAAGATCATGGAGGGCACAGTTGCCAGCGTTCCCCCGCAGGGCGGCAGAAAGCATCCCCAGCAGGAGCTGATCCAGATCGACACGACGAATATCCTGTTTATCTGCGGCGGCGCTTTCGACGGCATCGAGCGTATCGTGGAAAACCGTCTCGACAGAAAGAGCATCGGCTTCCATGCGGAGATTACCACGAAGGCGGAGCGCGAGGCGGGAGAACTCTATGCGGAAGTGACGGCGCAGGATCTGGTGAAATTTGGGCTGATCCCGGAATTTGTCGGACGCGTGCCGATCAACGTATCGCTGCAGGGGCTTGACAGGGAGGCACTGATCAAGATCCTGACAGAGCCCAAGAACGCGCTGATCAAGCAGTATCAGAAGCTGTTTGGCTACGACCACGTTAAGCTCGTGTTTGAAAAGGAAGCGGTGGAAGCGATCGCGGACAAGGCGCTGGAGAGAAATACCGGGGCGAGAGGCCTCCGTTCGATCATGGAGAAGGCGCTGATGGACGTGATGTTCCAGATCCCGTCGGACCCCAGCATTACCCAGTGCATTATCACGAGGGAGACTGTGGACAACAGCAGCAGGCCGATGCTTGTGCGGCGCGAGAAGCAGGGGCTTCTGGAAGGCTTCAAAGAGGCAAAATAAAGTGACAGCATTGTGCGCCGCCCGATCGTTTGGGCGGCGTATTTGATAAAATGAGGGGAGCAACCCGTTTATATATTGGAGTGTTATGGAAAGATTTGAACAGATGCCGGCGGTCGCCCTGCGGGGAATGACGATCCTGCCGGATACAATGATACATTTTGACCTTGTCCGGGAAAAATCCATCCGCGCGGTGGAAGAGGCGCTTAAGGGCGACCGGAAGGTATTTCTGGTATCCCAGAAAAAAACGGAAACGGAGGATCCCGTCAGGGAGGATCTTTACAGCGTCGGCTGCATCGCGTCGGTCAAGCAGGTGACGAAGCTGCCGGATCATCTGGTGCGCGTGCTCGTGGAAGGGATAGCGCGCGGCAGGGTCGTTTCGCTGGAAGAGGAAAACGGCTATCTTCTGGCAGAGGTGGAAAACACGCAGGCAGCGCTTTTTGACGAAGCGGACGAAACGGACGAAGAAGCGGCAGAGCGTATGGCAGACGGAGCCGCCGCAGCGGAAAATACCAGCGAAGAAGAGGCGATGAAACGCAATATTAAGGAGCAGTTTGCCGCCTACTGCAAGCTTTATCCCAGAACCGGGAGGACGCTTCTTAGGCATATGGAGGAAATTTCGGACGCCGGGAAGCTGATGGATCAGATCGTGGAAAATATTCCCGTGGACTATACGGTAAAGCAGAGCGTTTTGGAGGCGGTCGGTGTGGAGGAGCGCTACGAGACGCTGGCGGGCATTTTGTCCGGGGAGATCGAGGTGGCAAAGATCCGCACGGAGCTTTCCGAAAAGGTCAAGGAGCGTGTGGACAAAAATCAAAAGGATTACATCCTGCGCGAGCAGATGAAATATATTCAGGAGGAGCTGGGAGAGGACGATCTTTCCGAGAGCGCAGCCTTTGAGAGCCGTCTGGAGCAGTTAAAGGCGGGCAGGGAAGTAAAGGAGAAGATCGGAAAGGAGATCGCGCGGTTTAAGCGGCTTTCCGGAAACAGCGCGGAAGCGGGCGTGCAGAGAAGCTATATCGAAACGCTTTTGGAGCTTCCGTGGGAGAAGGCGTCGAAGGACAATACCGACATCGTCCGGGCGGAAAAGATCCTCGACCGGGATCATTACGGTTTGGAGCAGGTCAAGGAGCGGGTGCTGGAATTTCTGGCGGTGCGCGCGCTGACAAAGCGCGGCGACAGCCCGATCATCTGTCTTGTGGGTCCTCCGGGAACCGGCAAAACGTCGATCGCCCGCAGCGTGGCGGAAGCGCTGAACAAAAAATACGTCCGCATCAGCCTCGGCGGCGTCCGGGATGAGGCGGAGATCCGCGGCCACAGGCGCACCTATATCGGTTCGATGCCGGGACGCATCGTGGCAGGCTTAAAGCAGGCGGGCGTGAAAAATCCGCTGATGCTGCTGGACGAGGTGGATAAGGTTTCCAGCGATTATAAGGGCGATACGTCGGCGGCGCTTTTGGAGGTGCTGGACGGGGAGCAGAACGGGCATTTCAGGGATCATTATGTGGAGATCCCGGTGGATCTGTCGGAGGTACTGTTTATCGCGACGGCGAATACGACGGAGACGATCCCGCGTCCCCTTTTGGACCGGATGGAAGTGATCGAGGTCAGCAGCTATACCGCCAATGAAAAATTCCACATCGCAAAGGAGCATCTTCTGGCAAAGCAGCTTTCCAAAAACGGAATGGAGGGCAGGCTGGAAATCGGGGACAGCGCTTTAAAAGAAATCATTGAAGCCTATACCCGTGAGGCGGGCGTACGCAGCCTCGAAAGAAAGCTGGGCGAGGTATGCAGAAAGGCGGCGCGCGAGCTTTTGAAGGAGAAAAAGGAGAAGATCCGGGTGACGTCCCGGAATCTGGAAAAGTACCTTGGCAAGCGCAGGTTTTCTTCGATCAAAGCCAATAAGACCGACGAGGTCGGCATCGTGCGCGGGCTTGCATGGACGAGCGTGGGCGGCGATACGCTGCAGATCGAGGTCAATATGATGCCCGGAAAAGGGGAGCTTGAGCTGACCGGGCAGCTGGGCGACGTGATGAAGGAGTCCGCCATGACGGGATTGAGCTACATCCGTTCGGTAAGCGCAGGGTACGGGATCGCACCGGAGGTATTTAAGGAGAACGATTTCCACATCCATATCCCGGAGGGGGCGGTTCCAAAGGACGGCCCTTCGGCGGGCATTACGATGGCGACGGCGCTTTTGTCGGCGCTGACCCATACGCCGGTGCGCGCGGATCTGGCGATGACCGGAGAAGTCACTCTGCGCGGCAGGGTGCTTCCGATCGGCGGCTTGAAGGAAAAGACGCTGGCAGCCAAAAACGCGGGCATCCGCACCGTCCTCGTCCCGGGGAAAAACCGTCCGGACGTGGAGGAGATCCCGGCGGAAATCAAAAACGGGCTGGAGATTTTGTTTGTGGAGACGATGGACGATGTGATTTCCCATGCGTTTGTCAAAGGAGAGGAAAAACAGAATGGTAATTAAATCGGTAAATTTAGAGACGGTGTGCGGCATTACGAGCACGCTGCCCGACAATACGCTGCCGGAGATCGCCTTTGCGGGAAAGAGCAACGTAGGAAAGTCCTCGCTGATCAACGGCATCATGAACCGCAAGAGCCTTGCCCGCACGTCCTCCCAGCCGGGCAAGACCCAGACGATCAATTTTTATAATGTGAACGGCACTTTTTATCTGGTGGATCTGCCGGGCTACGGATACGCGAAGGCAAACCAGCAGGTAAAGGCGCAGTGGGGCAAGATGATCGAGCGGTATCTGCACAGCTCCAAAAAGCTTAAGGCGGTGTTTCTGCTGGTGGACATCCGGCACGATCCTTCCGCCAATGATAAGCAGATGTACCAGTGGATGCGGCATTACGGCTATCATCCGATCATCATTGCGACGAAGCTGGATAAGATCAACCGCAGCCAGATCCAGAAGCATGTAAAGGCGATCCGGGTCGGGCTGGAAGCGGAAAAAGATACGGTTGTGATCCCATACTCTTCTTTGTCAAAGCAGGGAAGGGAAGAGATTTATGAGCTTTTGGACCGCCTGCTGGTTCCGGAAACAGACGGGGAAGAACAAGCCGACTAAAGGAGGCAAGGCAATGCGGGAATCTCAGAAAAAATATGTGAAATGTGTCCTGAACTTATTGACTGCTGTAGTCATAGTATTGGCTGTGGTGTTTCTTGTGCCGCGGCTGCTCGGGTTTTTCATGCCCTTTGTGATCGGCTGGATCATCGCGGCGGTGGCAAACCCGCTCGTGCGGCTTTTGGATGAAAAGCTAAAGATCCGCAGGAAGGCGGGATCGGCAATCGTGATCGTGGCGGTGATCGCCGCCGTGATCGGGATTTCCTACTGGGGCGTTAGCCTGCTGGCAGAGCAGCTTGCGGGCTTTGTGCATGACCTTCCTGTGCTGTGGCGGGAGCTGGGCGAGGACGTCCGCAATGCGGGAAAACTGCTGGAACGGTTTACCCAGTACCTTTCGCCGGATATTCAGGCGCAGATCGCATCGGCTACGGAGAGCTTGACCGAATGGGTCAGCGAGATGGCGAATCAGGTAGGAAGCCATACCGTGACTGCGGTGGGCAATTACGCCAAGAATATCCCTTCCATCCTGGTCGGGGTGATCATGTGCCTTTTGTCCTCCTATCTGTTTATCGCACAGCGGGCTGAGGTGATCGCATTTTTAAAAAAATATGTCCCGGAGAGCTTTCGGAGTAAATGGATGGTCATGTATCAGAGCATGACGGGAGCGGTCGGCGGATATTTTAAGGCGCAGCTAAAGATCGAGGTGTGGATTTATTTCCTGCTGCTGATCGGCTTTATGGTGCTGCGGGTAAAATACAGCGCCCTGATCGCGCTGGGAACGGCGTTTTTGGATTTCTTCCCGGTGTTCGGGACAGGGGCGGTGCTTTGGCCGTGGGCGCTTGTAAAGGTGCTGGGCGGCGATTACAAGATGGCGCTGGGGCTTATGATCATGTGGGGCGTAGGCCAGCTGGTGCGCCAGCTCATCCAGCCCAAGATCGTCGGGGATTCCATCGGGGTCCCGGCGCTGCCGACGCTGTTTTTGCTGTTCATCGGCTACAAGATGGGAAGTGTTGTGGGAATGATCCTGGCGGTTCCGGCGGGCATTATCGTGGCGAATATGTATCAGGCGGGATTTTTTGATACGACGATCGCCAGCGTGAGGATCCTGATAGAAGGGTTCAACCGGTTCAGGCGTCTGGAAGAGGATGAAATTCAAACGCCGGGGCAGAAGCTGTGAAACGCTTTTGAGAAAGAGGAAAGGAACAGGGATTTTGCGCAATTTCAAAATCGTGATTCAATATGAAGGAACCCGCTATCAGGGATGGCAGCGGCAGGGCAGCACGGACAATACGCTGCAGGGCAAATTTGAGACGCTGCTTTCCCGGATCGCGGGAGCGCCTGTGGAGATCGACGCCTCCGGGCGGACGGACGCGGGCGTGCATGCTTACGGGCAGGCAGCGAGCTTTCGGATGGATACCGGGCTGTCGCCCGAAGAGCTTTTGGCAGAAATGAACCGGTATCTGCCGGAGGATGTGGTAGTGCTTTCCTGCGAGGAAGCGCCGGAGCGGTTCCATGCGCGCCTGAACGCGACGGGGAAAACCTACCGCTACCGCATCTGGAACGGGACGGTAAGGAACGTATTTGACAGGCGCTTTGTCTGGCAGATAGAGGAGCCGCTTGATCTGGAAGCGATGAAGGAGGCGGCGCAGGCGCTGATTGGACGGCATGATTTTGCGTCCTTTACGTCTGCAAAGAGCAAGAAGAAGTCTACGGTCCGGACGGTGTCTGAGATCGGGATCAGAAAAGAAGGCGGCGAAGTGGTGCTGACCTTTACGGGCGACGGATTTTTATACCATATGGTGCGGATCCTGACAGGGACGCTCGTGGAAGCAGGGCTTGGAAAGCGCCCGGCAGACGGGATGGAGCGGATCCTTGCGGCAAAAAACAGACAGGAAGCGGGAATGCTTGCCCCTGCCTGCGGTCTGGCGCTGATGGAGGTCTATTATCCGTGAAAAGTTCGCAGAATGGGTAAGGGGTTTTTATGAAAATATGGGACACACTCAGGCACAGCCTTTGGACAGAGGATGAAAGCGGCAGAAAGACGGGGCGCATCTTAAAGGCTGTGTTTTTTCTTTATATTCTTGTGCTCCTTCGGGTGATCGTATTCAAATATCCGCTGGAACGTCTGGAAGCGATCACGCGCTCGTGGAGCAAAAGTGTCGTGCTGGAAGGACTGGGGACGGCGAATTTTACGTTTTTTAAAACGATCAAAATGTATATCCGGTACTGGGGACGGCTGAACAGCTTTGAAAACCTGTTTGGAAATGTGATCGCGTTCATCCCCTTCGGATTTTTGCTGCCGTTTGTGCAGAAGGAGAGCCGCAGATGGTGGGTGATGTTTCTGGATTCGTTTGTGCTGGTGGCGTGTATCGAGCTGTTTCAGCTCTTTACGGCGTTCGGCGCGTTTGACGTGGACGACATTTTATTAAACTGCGCCGGGGCGATGATCGGATACGGCATATTTGCGGTTGGATTTCTCCGGAAACGGTGAGCGCAGAAGGAAAAGAGTTTGGTACGGCGGAGGAAGAGCGGAATGAAAAAGCTGCTGTGTTATTTAAAGGGATACGAAAAGGAAACGGTGCTGGCGCCGCTGTTTAAGATGCTGGAGGCGCTGCTGGAGCTGTTTGTGCCGCTGGTAATGGCGGCGGTAATCGACGTAGGCATTGCCGGCGGGGACAGGCGTTATATTGTGAGGATGTGCCTGCTTTTGGTGGCGCTTGGCATCATCGGTCTTGTGTGCTCGGTCACGGCGCAGTTTTTTGCGGCAAAGGCGGCGACCGGATTTTCCACAAAGCTGCGCCATGCGCTTTTTTCCCATATCCAGAGCCTGTCTTATACGGAGATGGATCAGATCGGCACATCCACGCTCATCACGCGAATGACAAGCGACGTTAATCAGGTGCAGTCCGGCGTCAACCTGTTTCTGCGCCTGTTTCTGCGCTCGCCCTTTATTGTATTCGGCGCGATGGTCATGGCGTTTACGGTGGACGTCAAGGCAGCGCTGGTGTTCGTGGTAACGATCCCGCTCTTGTCCGTGGTCGTATTCGGGATCATCCTTTGGACGATGCCACTTTATCAGAAGGTGCAGGGGCGGCTGGACCGGGTGCTGGGGCTGACGCGGGAAAATTTGAGCGGCGCGCGCGTGATCCGCGCCTTTAATAAAGAAGAGGATGAAAAAAAGCGTTATCGGGAAGAAAACGACGCGCTGGCTGGCGTCCAGAAATTTGTGGGCGGCATTTCAGGGCTGATGAACCCGGCGGCTTACGTGATCATAAACGGGGCGGTCATCGCCATTTTGTACACGGGGGCGGTGCGGGTGGACATCGGATCGCTGACACAGGGCGAGGTGATCGCCCTCGTCAACTACATGTCCCAGATCCTTGTGGAGCTTGTAAAAATGGCAAACCTGATCATTACGCTGACAAAGGCGGTGGCGTGCGGCAACCGGGTGCAGGGCGTGCTTGAAACAAAAAGCAGCATGGCGTTTCGCGCTGCGGAAGTGGATGAAAGCGCCGCAGAAGGCGTGCGGGGGCGCAGGGCAGAAGCTGCGGGCGCAGATGAGGACAGCGCAGAAGCCGCAGGCGAAGGAAATGCAGGCGCAGGCGCTCCGGCGGTGGAGTTTCGGCATGTGTCCCTGACGTACGCGGGGGCGGGCAGCGAAGCGCTGACAGACATCAGCTTTTCCATCCGGAAGGGCGATACCCTCGGCATTATCGGCGGCACAGGCTCCGGCAAAACAAGCGTCGTCAGCCTGATCCCACGTTTTTACGACGCGACGGCGGGCACGGTTTTGGTGGATGGCAGGGACGTAAAGGAATACGGAAAGGAAGAGCTGCGCAAAAAGATCGGCGTCGTTCCCCAGAAGGCGGTTCTGTTTGCGGGCACGATCGCTGAAAACCTGCGCTGGGGAAAAGAGGATGCTTCCGAGGAAGAGCTGCGGCGCGCGCTGGAAATTTCCCAGGCGGCGGAATTTGTGGAGAAAAAAGACGGTGGGCTGGACGCGCCCGTTTTGCAGGGCGGCAAAAATCTGTCCGGCGGCCAGCGCCAGCGTCTGACGATCGCCCGCGCCCTCGTGCGCCGTCCTAAGATCCTGATTCTGGACGACAGCGCGTCCGCCCTGGATTTTGCGACGGACGCGGCGCTGCGCAGGGCGCTTAAGACGATGGACGATGCGCCGGCGGTATGTATCGTTTCCCAGCGCACCTCGTCGATCCGGTATGCGGATCAGATCCTTGTGCTGGAGGACGGGAAGGTAGCGGGGCTTGGCACGCATGAACAGCTTTTAAAAACGTGCCCGGTCTATCAGGAAATCCACTATTCCCAGTTTGATGAAAAGACGGCGAAGGGAGAGATGTGACATGGCAAAAAAGATGGATGAAGCACAGCGCCGGACGCTGAAAAAGGTGTTTTTATATATGAAGCCGTACCGCTTTTTTGTGCTCCTTTCCCTTGTGCTGGCGGGGATAACGACAGCGGGAACGCTCTATCTTCCGCTTCTGACCGGAAAGGGGATAGACTGCATTGCAGGGCCGGGAAGCGTGGATTTTGAAGGCGTGGGACGGGTGCTTTTTCAGATGGGGCTTGTGATCGGCGTGACGGCGCTTTCCCAGTGGCTTATGAACGTGTGCAACAACAAGCTGACCTATCAGATCGTGCGGGACGTGCGCAACGAAGCCTTTGAAAAGCTCGGCATCCTGCCGCTAAAATATATTGATTCCCATCCGCACGGGGAGATCGTAAGCCGGGTAATCGCGGATGTGGATCAGTTCGCAGACGGGTTATTGATGGGATTTACCCAGCTTTTTTCGGGCGTGATCACGATTCTGGGAACGCTCGGTTTTATGTTTTCGGTCAATATAAGCATTACGGTTGTGGTTTTGGTGGTAACGCCGGTTTCCCTGCTGGTGGCTTCTTTTATCGCAAAACGGACGTTTAAGATGTTCCGGGCGCAGTCCGAGACGCGCGGGGAGCAGACGGCGCTGATCGAGGAAATGATCGGCGGGCAGAAGGTCGTGCAGGCGTTCGGGCATGAGGCAGAGGCGCTGGAACAGTTTGACGAGATCAACGGCAGGCTGAAGGACTGCTCGTTAAAGGCAATCTTTTTTTCGTCCCTGACCAATCCGGCGACCCGCTTTGTCAACAGCCTCGTATATACGGGCGTGGGGATTTTCGGCGCGCTTGCCGCCATACAGGGACGGCTGACGGTAGGGCAGCTTTCCAGCTTTTTAAGCTATGCAAACCAGTATACGAAGCCCTTTAACGAGATTTCCGGCGTGGTAACGGAGCTGCAGAACGCGATCGCCTGCGCGGGGCGGGTATTTGAGCTGATCGGGGAAGAGCCCCAGACGCCGGAAAGGGAGGACGCCGTAAGCCTTTCTGATATAAAAGGAAGCGTGGAGCTAAAGGACGTGTCCTTTTCCTATTCCAAAGAGAATAAGCTGATCGAGCATTTCAATCTGGATGTAAAGCCTGGGCAGCGCGTCGCCATCGTGGGGCCGACAGGCTGCGGAAAGACGACGGTAATCAACCTGCTGATGCGTTTTTATGATGTGGATGAAGGCAGTATCCGGGTGGAGGATACGGATATTCGGGAGCTGACAAGGCGCAGCCTGCGCGCCGGATACGGCATGGTACTGCAGGAAACGTGGCTGCGTGCCGGGACGGTACGGGAAAACATCTCGATCGGAAAGCCGGATGCGTCGGACGAGGAGATCGTTGCCGCAGCAAAGGCGTGTCATGCCCACAGCTTTATCATGCGTCTGCCGGAGGGCTATGACACGGTAATCGGGGAGGACGGAGGCGGGCTGTCCCAAGGGCAGAAGCAGCTTCTCTGCATTACCCGCGTGATGCTGTGCCGCCCGCCGATGCTGATTTTGGACGAGGCGACCTCCTCCATCGACACCCGAACGGAATTAAAGATCCAGAACGCTTTTGCAAAGCTGATGGAGGGACGCACGAGCTTCATCGTGGCGCACAGGCTTTCAACGATCCGCAGCGCGGACGTGATCCTTGTGATGAAGGACGGAAAGATCATCGAGCAGGGAAAGCATACGGAGCTGCTTGCAAAGGGCGGATTTTATGCGGAGCTGTATAACAGCCAGTATGCGGGGTGAAAAGAACAAGCCGGATGCAGCCAAAAAGAGGGCTGTGGGACAAATACGGGAATGAGGATTGACTCGGGATATTTGGGCGCAATATAATAAAAACAGGTATTGGGAATAAAGCATGCGTAAAAAAACGGAGGTGACAGCGGTATGTGTACAAGGCGGCAGCTGGATAAAATAACGGAACAGATGAGGGAATGCTATTTTTCAATATACGGTACAAATGTTGTAAAGATCGTGCTGTATGGTTCTTATGCGCGGGGAGATTTTGACGAAGGATCGGATATTGATATTGTGGCGATCGTGAAAGGAAAGAGGGAAGAGCTGCAAAAGAAGCTGAGGCAGATCTGGGATTTGTCTGCGGATCTGGGATTGGAAAATGATGTGGTTGTTTCTCCGATGGTTATTCCCTATGATGAGTTTATGCGGTACAGGGAATCGCTGCCATATTATAGAAATATAGAAGAGGAGGGGAGAAAAATTGGATGATCTTGTGATACACCGGATGAATACTGCGGCGGAAAAATTAAGGTCGGCACAGATTTTATTAAAGGAGGGGCAGTACAGGGATTCAATTGGGCGGTCGTACTATGCTATTTTTTCGGCAGTAAGGGCAGTTCTTGCGACAAGAAATATGGACTTTTCAAAACATGCGGCAGTAATTGCTTTTTTTCAGAAGGAGTATATTAAAACAGGAATTTTTGATGTGAAGTATTCGAAGTATGTTCAGAATGCTTTTCAAATACGGAACAGCTGTGATTATGATGATTTTTTTATTGCTTCAAAGACGGATGCCGAGGAACAATATGAGAACGCAAAAGAACTTTTTATAGTAATAAGAAAATATTTGGAAAAGAAACGGGGAGATGAAAAATGTCTGTTTTAGTAATTCTTTTTCCATCCTGCTGGCTGTGTGCACGGCGGTAAAGCCGATATGGCTGCAGGATACGGTCGACGCCTGCACAAACGGCGGGACGGGGCTTTTGTACAGCTTTTGCTTGTATATCGCAGGCTGTATCGGCATCGTGGTATTTGAAATGCTGCGTCAGTTTTTTATGACGAAGTATCAGGCGGACAAGGCGGCGTTTTTAAAGAAAAAATATGTGGACCGGATCGCGCGGATGCCGATGAAAAAGTTCCGGGAGGAAACGGAGCAGAATTACCTGACGATTTTAAGTCAGGAGATCGATATGCTTGTGGAAAGCTATTTTGTGGAACGGCTGGAATTTTTGTACAGCATTCTTGTGCTGGTGACGAGCATTGCTGCGCTGTTTTACATCAATGGAAAGCTGGCGGTGCTGATCCTTTTGTTTACCTTTCTGCCGGTGCTTGCCTCGAGTCTGCAGGGAAAGCGGATGCAGCGGCGCACGGGGCTGTATGTGCAGAGCCTGGAGCATTTAAACATGATGATCCGCAACTTTATTTCCGGCTATTACACCGTCAAGGTCAACCATGCGGAGAACCGGATGCGGGACGCGGTGGAAAAAAGCAACCGGGAGACGGCGGCGGCAAAGCTTGCGGAAGGAAAAACGCGGGTCGGGATCAACCTTTCGATCAGCGGGCTGGCATACCTTGGAGAGATTGCGCTGGTGGGAGTAGGGATCTGGATGATCGCGGCAGGAGAAATGCAGCTGGGGGCGCTTGTTGCGGCGCTGCAGCTGTCGGAAATGCTGGCAATCCCCAGCAACAGCATCGCATACCAGCTAAACGACATGAATTCTGTCAGGGACATCCGCAAAAAGATCCTGCATGAAAAAAACGGTTCCGGGGCGGAGGATTCCGCGAAAAAGACATGCGGGAAGATCCGTTCCATCGAATTGAGAAACGTTTCTTTTTCTTATGGGGAAAAAGAGATTTTCCGGGATGTGAACGTTACCTTTGAGGCGGGCAAAAAATATCTGATCCGCGGGGAAAACGGGAGCGGAAAGAGCACGCTGTTTAAGCTGATGAGCCGGATCGAGGACGGCTATGAGGGAGAGATTCTGATAAACGGGACGGAATTAAGGGAGCTGGACGACAGCTATTTTGACCGGATCGGGATCCTTTTGCAGACGCCGTATTTGATGAACGCAACGCTTTTGGACAACCTGACGTTTTATGAACCGGACGGGAAAAAGCAGGAGGCGGAAGCGGTCATGAAGGAGCTGGGAATGGGGCGTTTTCTGGAAACGCACAGCCTGACCGAAGCATACCGGGACACGCAGGAAAATATTTCCGGCGGGGAGCGCCAGAAGCTGTCGCTGGCAAGGGTGCTTTTGCGGAAACAGGATTTTATCCTGATGGATGAGGCGACCTCTGCCGTGGATGCAAAGAGCAGCCGGGAGATTGAAGAATGGATGCTGCGGGATAAGGGAATGACGGTGATCAATATTGAACATAAGCTCATTCCGGAGCTGATGGGCTGCTACGATCAGATTCTGGAGGTAAAGGACGGGAGGATTACTGTATTGTAAAGAGATATTTTTTCCATTATAAAGAGCTGTTTTTTATGATTGCGTCCGCCCTGTTTCTGTGATACGCTGTATATGAGCATAAATTTCATGAAAAATCCGGGCGTTTAAGCCATCTTTGACATCTTATATCTTTTCGGAACTCTATGCTTGAAATTACCTATTTATAACAGGCAGGAGGGACGGAAAGTAGGAATGTCAGTAATTGTTCCGTATGACGGCATTCCGGACATAACGGCTCTTCCTGCAGACACAAAAGGCAGATATGCGGGAAGGAGCGGTTTTATGAAGAAAGACAGCATGCAGTATGTGAACAGGGAGCATAAGGATACGGTATTCAGGCGGCTGTTTCAGGAAAAGAAACATTTGCTGGAGCTTTATAACGGATTGAACGGGACGAGCTATGAGAATGAAGAGGATCTGGAAATCACAACTCTCGACAGCGCGATTTATATGGGGATGAAGAACGACATTTCATTTATTTTGATGTCGGAAATCAGCCTGTATGAGCATCAGTCCAGCATTAACCCGAACATGCCGCTGAGGGATCTTTTCTATATTGCGCGCCAATAAGGGTACTGCAGATCAATATTAACGACGGTTATAACAGAGAGCTGATGGAACGAGGCAGGACGTTGAAGGAGTATAGCCAGTTTATTTCATGTGTACGCCGCTATAAAGAGACGGAGCGGATTGAGGATGCGGTAGACCATGCGGTAACAGAATGTATCCGGAAGGGGAAATATCGGGAATGATACGTACTCTGGCAGGGCTTGTCCGGGAAGGAGTCCTGAATGTCCGGGATGCTGCGGCGCATGCCGGTATGTCCGAAAGCGATTTTGAAGCGGAATTAAAAAAATTAGATTGCCGGATGAAAAACGAGTCCGATCTGAAAAAACAATAATATCTTGTGCTTTCGTTTCTGCCCTGCTATAATACGGATTTGTAGCAGGGCATTTTCATGCCCAAATCTTAAAATCAGATTGCAGAGTAGGTTCGTATGCGTTAAGTGCCCATGGGACAGAGAGTTGCTCACGGGACGAAAAGCGCCGCGTCAGGCGGGCGCTTGCGGTATGCGGGCCGCATCTCGCTGCAGCAGAAGATGAACCGCAGAAAACAGACAAAGGGCAGGCTGCAAAAAAAAGCAGGATGCGCCTAATCGTCTTATAAAACTGCGGAAAATATCTCCTTTTGCAGCGTGAGGTCTGTAGAAGGAGGAATTGCGATGAAGAAATTTGCAGCCCTTTTTACGGATTCCGCGCGGGAGTTCAGGCATATCCGCACGCTTACAGCGTGCGGGCTTTTTGCCGCTCTTGCGCTGATCCTGAACTCATTTACGATCCGGCTGGGGCCTTATCTGAAGGTCGGCGTGGCGGGTCTGCCAAACGAAATGGTGGATGTGCTGTTTGGCCCGGTCGTGGGAAGCCTGTTTGCGGGAATGATGGATATTGTGAAGCTTTTTCTGTATCCCGACGGCGCATGGATTCCCGGGCTGACGTTAAACTGCCTGCTGGCGGGGCTGATCTACGGGTGCTTTCTCTACCATAAGCCGACGAGCTATTGGAGGATCCTTGCGGCGGAGCTGACGGTGGCGCTGTTTGTCAACGTGCTGCTGGGGACGTTCTGGCTTTCTTCGGTGTATGGCAAAGGATTTTTGGCGATGCTTCCGGCGCGCCTGATCAAAAATATCGTGAAAACGCCGATCGATTCCCTGATCCTTTACACGGTGCTGAGCGTGCTGGAACGCGCGGGCGTATTCCGGATGCTCAAAATCTTCCGCCCCGCAAAGCGCGCGCGGAATAAAAATTGAAAAGCTGAAAAATAAAAGTCCTCTGCGTTTCCAAGGATGCTTTTCTTTGGAGACGCGGAGGACTTTTTCCTTCTGGCAGCCGTTTCCTTTTCTGCCGGCAAAAGCCCCTGTGAGCGAAACGGAAATCCTTTGCCCTGCGCCCGTCTCTGCCTGCCTTTCTCTGAAACCGAGATCTCCTCCCTCTTTAGAAAATCTTCAGAAATTCTTTGCCCTTTTTTCGGACGTTTTTCCGGGAACTATCGTTGATAAATAATATTATACAGAATATATTATTGGTAGAAACAATATTATACAAGATATACCTTTGTACACGGAGGGTAGCTTCTGAAAAGAAGCAATTTTGTCAGAAAGGAAGCGGTCAGATGGTTTTTAACACAGGAGCAGCCCTTTTGGATGCGATCGTTTTAGCCGTCGTTTCCCGGGAAGAGCAGGGAACCTACGGCTACAAGATCACGCAGGAGGTGCGTCAGGCAATCGGGCTTTCGGAATCCACGCTGTATCCGGTGCTGCGCAGGCTGCAAAAGGACGGCTGTCTGGAAGTCTATGACATGGAGTGCGGCGGACGCAACCGGAGATATTATCAGATCACCGGGAAAGGCAGCGTGCAGCTGGGGCTGTATCGGGAGGAATGGAAAAAATATTCCAAAAAGATCACGGCTCTGTTTGAGGGAGGAATTTATTGATGGAGAGAAAAGAATTTATGCGCCGTCTGGAAGCCCTGCTTTCCGATCTGCCGGAAAACGAGCGGGCAGAGGCGCTGCAGTATTATAACGATTATCTGGACGCTGCGGGAGTTGAAAACGAGGCTGCGGTGTTGGAGGAGCTGGGAAGCCCCGACGGGCTGGCGGAATCGATCCGGCAGGGATTAAAGGAGGACGGCGGCGAAAGCGGGGGTTTTTCGGAAACCGGCTTTCAGGAACAGGAGCCCCGCCGGGAAAGCTTAAAGGAGCGTTACCACGGCGGCAAAAAATCAAAAATGTCGGGGGGAATGATCGCGCTCATTGTGATTTTGTGTATTTTTGCAGTGCCTGTCGTGATCCCGGTGGGAATTTCCCTTTTGGCGGTCGTTTTTGCGCTGACGCTGACGGCTGTGATCCTTCTGGGCGTGATGTTTTTGGTGGGCGTTGTGTGCGTCGCCGCAGGGATCTGCGCGCTGGTCGCTTCTGTTGTGGACGCGGCAGCGTTTCCGGCGGGAGCGGTGCTGGGCGTGGGGATGAGCCTTGTGACGATCGGGCTTGGCGTTTTGTGCGCCCTGCTTTTTGGCTGGCTGATCGTAAGGGTGTGTCCGAAAGCCTTCCGGGGCGCGGTAAATGTGTGCAGCAGGCTGCTGCGCAGAAAGGGGGATGGAAAGGATGAATAAAAAGGTAAAAACCATACTGATCGCAGCGGCAGGCTGCATCGGGGCGGGCGCAGTCCTGATGGGGATCGGCTCCGCCATGGGAGGCACGTTGGAGCTTGGAAGGATGAACGCTTCGCCGGACTGGGCAGACGTCGGCGATTACGACGGGGAGGAACCAAACATGGAGCAGGAAGTATTCAGCGGGGATTTTGAAACAGAGATCGTTTTTGATGAAATGCCGGAGGCTCTGGACGCCGAGATCGGCGTCCACGGTCTGAAGATTACAGAGGGAGAAGCCGGGAGGATTTCCCTGAAAGGAAGAAATGCAGACCGGATTCAGTGCTATGTGGAAAACGGGACGCTGTATTTAAAGGACGTGGGACAGCACAAAAAATATAAAAAGACAAACGGCAGGGAACTGACGCTTACCGTGCCTGCCGGAACGGAATGGAAGCGGGCAGCGCTGGACGCGGATCTGGGATATATATCTGCGGAAACGCTGTCGGCAGAAACGGTGGTGCTGGACGCGGAAATGGGCTCGATCGAGCTTGGGAGGCTGAAAGCGGATACGGCGGAGACCTCTGGCGAAATGGGAAATGTAGAGATCGCAGAAGGGACGCTGAAGGGGCTGAAAGCGGAAGCAAATATGGGGAACATCGTATTTGCGGGAACGATAGAAGGCGCTGTGGAGGCGGACTGCGAGATGGGAAACGTGACCCTTAAGCTTTCCCAGAAAAAGGAGGACTTCCAGTATACGATCCGCTCGGAAATGGGAGAAATCAGCATCGGCGGCGAAAAATACGGCGCTGCGGACGGCAGGGAAAAAACGGTCAGCTATGGCGCTGGCTGGCAGATGGATCTGGAAACTTCCATGGGCAGTATTGAAATTTTATTTGAATAGGGGTAAGATAACAGGGAAAGAAAGGAATGAGAAATATGAATCAAAAAAAATTATACCGTTCCAGATCGAACCGGATGATCTGCGGCGTATGCGGCGGTCTGGGAACCTATCTGGGAATCGACGCGACGGTGGTGCGCGTTTTATACGCGGTGATCAGCCTTGTGGCGGGCGCGGGATTTTTGGGGCTGGTGCTCTATTTTATCCTGTCGGTGATCATTCCGGAGGATGACGGCATCGTGGACTGACGCAGCTGCGTATGGGAAAAAAGGAGGCTGGAAGAAAATGTTTCAGGAAATTTCGCCTTATGAATTAAAGGACAATGCTTTTACGATGATCGGCAGGGACTGGCTTTTGGTTGCGGCGTCCAAGGACGGCAAAAGCAACGCCATGACCGCCAGCTGGGGCGGCGTGGGCGTGATGTGGGGCAAGCCTGTGGTATATGTGGTGGTACGCCCGCAGCGCTACACAAAGACGTTTCTGGACAGCGCGGAGCGCTTTTCCGTGAGCGTGTTCCCGGAGGAGCTGCGCAGCATGATGAACTACATGGGAACCGTATCCGGCAGGGACGAGGACAAGATCGCAAAAAGCGGGCTGACGCAGCGGCAGGAGGACGGCGCGCCGGTATTTGAGGAGAGCCGTCTGGCGCTTGTATGCCGCAAGCTGTTTGCGCAGCCTATGGAGGAAGCGTCGTTTCTGGACAAAGCGGTAACGGAGCGCTGGTATCCGGAGAAGGATTTCCACACGCTTTATATCGCAGAGATCGAAAAGGTATTGGTAAAGGAAGAGGCATAACGGAAAAAGAACCGGGCGCAGGGAATTGGATGCACCCGGTTTTTTGCAGAAAGGGAACCGCATGATAAAGGGATGGCAGCGTTTATATGACAGGATCAGAAGGAGGCTGACGGAAGAAATCCGGCAGAAGGCGTACTGGCTGCGGAAATGGGAGGTCACATGGAAAAATACGCTGGTGACGGCGGCGATCCTGGCGGCGGCGACTGCCGTGTGCCTGATCTATCATTTCATTTCGGACGGGACGGTAAATATCATCATGTTTTATACGATCGCCCTGATCTTTATCCCGCGTTTTACAGAAGGCTATGTGCCGGGCATCGCGGCGGCGATGTTCAGCGTGCTTTTGACCAACTATTTTTTTACGGAGCCGTATTATGAGCTGGATCTGTCGTCGCCAAGCTACCGGATCACGTTTTTTTGCATGCTTGTGATCGCGGTTGTGATCAGCGCGGCGACCTCGTACACAAAGAGCCAGTCAAAGATCGTAGCGGCGCAGGAAAAGCGGCTGATGGAGGCGGAAAAGGAGACGATGCGCGCCAACCTTTTGCGGGCGGTGTCCCACGACCTGCGCACGCCGCTGACCGGGATCATCGGCGCAAGCAGTTCCTATCTGGAAAACGAGGCGCTGCTGTCGCCGGAAAAAAAGCGGGAGATGGTGCGCCATATCGGGGAGGATGCTGACTGGCTTTTGAACATGGTGGAAAACCTGCTGACCGTGACGCGGATACAGAACGGGACGGCGAGCGTGAACAAATCGACGGAGCCGGTGGAGGAGGTCATGCTGGAGGCGATGCAGCGCATCCGCAAGCGGCTTCCGGAAATCCGGGTCAACGTGAGCTTGCCGGAAGAATTTATGATGATCCCGATGGATCCGCTTTTGATCGAGCAGGTGCTCATCAATCTGATGGAAAACGCCTTTTATCATGGGCGCAGCGATAAGAGCATCGAACTGTTTACCCGAAAGGACGAAAAGGAGATCTGCTTTTTTGTAAAGGATTACGGGCAGGGCATCCCGAAGGAGCGGCTGGAAACGATTTTTGACGGGGAAGGCCAGACAGGCAGCAGGGAGTCGGACAGCCACAGGGGAATGGGAATCGGGCTTTCCATCTGCAAGACGATCATTACCGCCCACGGAGGAAGGATCTGGGCGCAGAATCATGAAAACGGCGCGCTTTTGTGCTTTGCGCTGCCGGCGGGAGAGGAGCAGGAATAAATGCAGACAAAGGAAACGGTACTTTTGATCGAGGACGAGGAAAATATCAGCGACTTTATGGCGACGAGCCTTAAGGCGCAGGGATATAAGGCAGTGTGCGCCAAAACGGCAGCGGAAGGGATCGCCCTTTCCGCCTCCCTTTGTCCCGACCTGATCCTGCTGGATCTGGGGCTTCCCGACCGGGACGGCGTGGACGTGATCAAAAGCGTGCGCAGCTGGTCGATGCTTCCGATCGTGGTAATTTCGGCGCGCAGCCAGGAAAAGGATAAGGTGGAGGCGCTGGATCTGGGCGCGGACGATTATGTGACAAAGCCGGTGGGCTCGTCGGAGCTTCTGGCGCGGGTGCGGACGGCGCTTCGGCACGGCGCGGTGGCGGCGGGTGCTCGCCAGCCGTCGGAGGTGTTCCGGGTAGGCGCGCTGGAGCTGGATTTTGGAAAGCGGCTTTTGAAGGTCGAGGGGACGGAGGTGCATCTGACGCAGGTGGAATATAAGATCGTGGCGTTTCTGGCGCGGAACGCGGGGCGCGTGATGACCTATGACGCGATCATTTCCCATGTGTGGGGGCCTTATATGGACGACAATAACCGGATTTTACGGGTCAACATGGCAAATATCCGCAGAAAGCTGGAAAAAAATCCCGCCGAACCGGCATATCTGTTCACCGAGATCGGCGTGGGATACCGGATGGCGGAAGAGGAAAACAACGCGTAAAGGGCAGCTGCGTGATCAAAGGCAGCTGTCCTTTACGCGTTCAAAGAAGCAGTGTGATCAAAGCAGCTGCTTTATGCGTTCAAAGCAGCTGCCCCAGCAGATTTTCAAAGCAGACGCCCTCCGGCTCGGGGATGCCCAGACGGTCGGAAAGGCGGATGCAGTCTGCGATAAAGCGCGCTGCCTTTTGGACGGAGGCTTCAAAATCGACGCCCTTTACCGCGTCGGCGGAAAGGATCGCCGCGAAAATATCGCCCGTCCCGTGGCGGGACTGACCGGCGGAAGGCATTTCACAGCGGGAAAAACAGATCGTGTCCTTCTTTTTTACGGAGAGGAAGTTTAAAAACCCGCCGCCCGTCTGTGCAGAAAGGGGAAGCCCGGTAATGACGATCTTTTCAGGACCGAGGGCGTGGAGCTTTCGGCAGATGCCTTCCAGCTCGCAATCTGTCCAGCCCCCGTCTTTCCACGGGGTATCTGTCAGAAGGCAGGCTTCAGTGATGTTTGGTGTGACGATGTCTGCCAGCGCCGTAAGCCCTTTTAAATCAAGACAGTGCTGTTTGGTAACGGTGCGGTAGGCTTTTCCGCCGTCGCCCATGACGGGGTCGATGAGGACGGCAGAGGAGCCCTTTTCTTTCTGGCTTCTGATAAAGGAGGAAACCACGGGGATCTGCTCTTTTTTGCCGAGAAAACCGCAGAAAATACCGTCAAACACAAGCCCCATCCGGTTCCACTGTTCCAGATAGCCGGGCATCTGGGCGGTCAGATCCTGACAGAAAAAGGACGGAAAGCCCGTGTGGTTTGAAAAAACGGAGGTGGGCACGGGGCACGCCTGCACGCCCATCACGCTTAAGATCGGCAGGACTTCCGTTGTAGAGCAGCGCCCGTAGCCCGCAAAGCTGTTGATCGCTGCAACTTTCGGCGGGATGCGGTGCGTCATGCCTTTGTCCCCTCCTTCCCGATCCGGAAGAAGAGCCCGGATTTTTTGAGGGCGGGCAGAAGCGCCAGATAGACGAGCACGGAAACGATCGCAGACAGCACGGTATTGATGGACGTGGAGGCGATATTCCAGGCAAGCGCCACATCGGCGGCGGGCTTGCCGAGGATGAGGATCTTGTAAAGATAGCCCACAAGCGGATCAAAGACCGTATTGAACAAAAGCCCGCCGATGGCGGCAAGCGCTGCCCAGCGCGCGATTCTTGCCCGGTCGGTCAGGTGGGTGATGTGCCCGAAGCGGTGGGCGATCGTGCCGGTGATCAGGCCGATGCACAATTTCAATAAAAAGGTCTTGGGGGCGTAGATCACATAGACCGGATCGAAAAGATCCCCGATGGTCATACCGATGGCTCCGCCCAGCCCGCCCAGAGGGCCTCCGAGGATGAGCGCGCCGAGCACGCAGACGGCGTTTCCTAAATGGATCGAGGTGGCGTCCCCTCCGGGGAGCGGGATCTTAAACTGCAGAAAGGTAAACACAACGTAGGAAAGAGCGGCGAATACGCCGGTCATGACGGTTTTCTGGATTTTTTCATTTTTCATGTCGGATACTCCCTTACTGTATTCTTTTACGGTATCTTTGCGGCAGCGGGCTGCCGGTCCGAATACTTTATATGATGATACGCAATGAATGGACTGATTGAAAGTGCCATTTTATGATTTTTTTACCATACCAGTATGCGTAAGGCAGAAAAAATTGACGAATTTTTGGTAATTTATCCATATTGACGGAAAAACAGCCGCTCCGCTATAATGAAACTAAATGAAAGCGATTTCAAGAGAGGGGAAGATCGCTGGGAAAGCGCAGGAAAGGCGCGCTTTTCAGAATGGAGATTACGATGCAGACGTCAAAAGGAAATGAAGGCAGCAAGGTCATAACGATCTATGACATTGCGAAGGAAGCGGGGGTTTCCGCCGCGACGGTATCGAGGGTGCTGACAAAGAGCGCCAACGTGCGTCCGGAGAAAAAAGAGAAGGTAATGGAGCTTGTCAGGAAATACAATTTCAAGCCAAACGCCCTTGCAAAGGGGCTGGCGGATACGAAGAGCAAGGTGATCGGGATCCTGACGGCGGATGTGAGAAACCCTTATTATGCAGAGCTTTTTGTAGCGTGCGAGCAGGCGGCGAGGAAGGCGGGCTATTCCGTGCTTTTGTTCAATACGATGGGCGAGCTGGAAATGGAAAAGCAGATGCTGGAACGGCTGCAGGCGCAGCAGGTGGACGCCATCATCCAGATGGGCGGCAGGGTGGACGACCTTATTTCCAATATGGAATATGTGGAGCTGGTCAATCAGGTAATGGCGAGCGTCCCCGTGGTCGTGACCGGAAAGCTGGAGGGGACGCAGTGCAGCATGGTGCGGATCGACAGCATGGCGGCAATGGATCTTTTGATGAACCATCTGGTAGGGCTGGGGCATGAACGGATCGCGTTTCTGGGCGGACGGATGGACGTGCTTTCTACCTATGAAAAGATCCTGCGCTACAAGCTGATCCTAAAGGAGCACAATCTTTCCTACGACCCGGAGCTTGTGATGGAGGGCGGTTATGACGAGAAGGACGGTTACAATGAAAAATGCGGCTACGAGCTGATGAACCGGCTGTTTGACAAAAAGATCCGGGTGACGGCGGTAATCGCGGTCAACGACTTTGCGGCGGCGGGGATCATGCGCAGCATTCTGGAGCACGGGCTTAAGATCCCGCAGGACATTTCCCTTGTCAGCTTTGACAACACCTACATCGCGGATCTGATGATCCCGCGCCTGACGAGCACTGACTATGATTATGAGGAATTTGGGAAGGCGCTTGTAAACCGGGCAATCGAGGAGATCAACGGGGGAGAACGGCGGCAGCTGATCACGGTGACTCCCTCGCTTGTGAAACGGGAGAGCAGCGGGGCTGCGCCAAAGGCTGTCTGATACCGAATTCAGAAAAAAGAGGACACAGGGCTGTGCCGAAAGAGGCACGGCTCTCTTTTTTTACACCTGTATCAGCAAAAATATACAAAACTGCCATTTTGAAATTGTAAAAATGTCCGAAATTGGTAAAAAGTGATAATTACAAGTTGAAAATGTTAAGCGATAGTGCTATTATATAAATATGAAATCGGTTGCAAAATAGCAACTCAGATCAACGAGGAGAGTGAGGTTGAATGATGAAAAAGCAAAAGTCAAAAAGTGATCTGACCTTTTTCCAGAAGGTAAAGCGGCACAAGACCCTTCTTCTGATGTGTACGCCGGCAGTGCTGTTCTTCTTTGCCTTTAACTATGTGCCCCTGCCGGGCATCTATGTCGCGTTTGTAAAATTCAATTACCGGAAAGGCATTTTCGGCAGTAAGTTCGTGGGGCTGGACAACTTCGAGTTCCTACTAAGCTCCGGGAAGCTGTGGGATCTGACGCGGAACACGGTGCTGTACAATCTGGCGTTCATCCTTTTGGGAAACCTGCTTGCGGTGTTCGTGGCGATCCTTTTAAACGAAATGAGATGCAAATGGTTCAAGAAGGTATCCCAGACGATCATGTTCCTGCCCTACTTTATTTCACAGGTTCTGATCGGACTTCTGGTATTCAACCTGTTAAACTATGATACCGGTTTCGTAAATAACATCCTCGTAAGCCTCGGGATGGAAAGATGGCAGCCCTATTCGGAACCGGGCGTGTGGCCGGTAATCATGGTGCTTGTGTATTTGTGGCAGCAGGCGGGCTATCAGTCAGTCGTTTACTTCGCGGCGATCATGGGTATCGACGGAGAGATGATGGAGGCGGCAAAGGTGGACGGCGCAAACGGCTTCCAGAGGATCCGCTACATTATCCTTCCTTCCCTGAAACCGACGATGATCATCCTGCTTTTGTTCGCGCTGGGCGGCATCGTAAGAGGCAACTTCGGACTGTTCTACAACATCGTCGGAACAAATCCGGTGCTCTACAATACGACGGACATCATCGAAACGTATGTATACCGTGCGACCATGACAGACTTCAACTTCGCAACGGCGTCTGCAGTCGGTCTGTATCAGTCGGTGGTCGGCTTTATCATCGTTATGACGGTCAACTATATCGTGAAAAAAATAGAACCGGATTATTCCCTGTTCTGATCGGGATCGGAGGTTAAAATCATGGCAAAAAAACAGGACAAAGATATGATGGATTCCGGTGCGAAGGTAAAGATCGGCACATCGGACAGGATCATCAGGGGCTTTGGATATGTATTTATGACAATATACGCGGTCTGCTGCCTCATTCCGTTTATTATCATCGTCAGTACTTCCTTTACGAGCGAGACGACGATCCGCGCGGAGGGCGTTCAGCTTATCCCGAAGGATTTTACGCTGAAAGCGTATGAAATGGTTTGCAAGGGCGGCGCGATCTGGTGGTCGTATGCGTTGACGATCGTAATGACCATTATCGGCACGCTGATCGGTCTGACGATCATCGCAATGACCGGATATGCGCTGCAGAGAAAGGACTTTCCGTTCCGGAATGGGATTTCCTTCTACATTTACTTTACGAGCCTGTTCTCGGCAGGGCTTGCGCCGTACTATCTGGTAATGGTGCAGTGGTATCATTTAAAAGACAACTACCTGGCAGTGCTTCTGCCGCTTCTGATGTCGCCGTGGCTGATCATCCTGATGAAAAACTTTGTCAAGGCGATCCCGCATGAGATCACGGAATCCGGAAAAATCGACGGGGCGGGCGACATGAAAATTTTTACGGCGCTGATCCTTCCGATGTTAAAGCCGGCGCTGGCGACCATCGGGCTGTTCCTTGCTCTGGCATATTGGAACGAATGGTATCAGTCCTCCCTGTTTTTAAGCTCGAAGGTGGACATAAAGCCCCTGCAGTACACGCTTTATGAAATCGTCAATAAAACGCAGGCGCTGAAAAATTCCGTGGCAGGACAGTATATCAACCTGTCCGACATCCCGCAGGAGTCCGTAAAAATGGCGAACGCGGTGCTTGCCACAGGCCCGATCGTTTTACTGTATCCTTTCGTGCAGAAATACTTTATCAGCGGCATCACGGTTGGCGCGGTCAAGGGCTGACGCGCCGGAAAACAAGGAAACATGGTTATTCACCCGCTGGGACGGGAGAAATAATAAATTTTATTTTATGAACGGAGGTTTTTTATGAAAAAGAGAGTTCTTGCACTGTTTCTGGCAACGACGATGGTGACAGGGCTGACCGCATGCGGAGGCGGCGCAGAGGAGTCCGCTCCGGCGGCAGGCAATACTGCGGCAGAGGAAGACGCTTCTGCGGGCGGGGAGACAGGAAGCGCAGCAGCGTCCACAGGGGACGCGTGGGATGCCTGGTCGGAGATCGACACATCCGAGCATGTGGTGATCAATTACATGACAACGGGCGACAAGCCTTCCGGCGAGCTGGCTGCCACAACGGATGCGGCGCTGGCGGAATTAAACGACATCCTGACGGAGAAGATCAACGCGGAGCTGCAGATTTACTACATCTCCTGGACGGATTATCTTTCCAATTACAACCTGACGCTGGCACAGATGGACGGCTCCGTGGATCTGGTGGGAACGGCTTCCGACTGGCTGGATGCGTGGCCGAATGCGAAAAACGGCGCGTTTTTGGAGCTGTCCGAAGAGATGCTGCAGACCTATGCGCCTAAGACATGGGCAAGCGTTCCGCAGGAGCACTGGGATCTGTGCAAATATGACGGCGAAATTTATCTGATCCCCGAGGATAATTACGCGCAGTGGACGAACCACGGCTTCATTTACCGCCTTGACTGGGCGAAGGAAGCTGGTCTTACAGACGGCGTCCAGAGCTGGGAGGATATGACGACCTACTTTAAATATGTAAAAGAGACTTATCCCGACATCATCCCGTGGGATTCCGACGGCACGCAGTACGGTCAGCTGGTAAGCGGATGGATCGCTTCCCATTCCGATTATGTTTCCATCGACGGTATCAGCGCAAACGGTATGTGGGGCGGCACAAAGGACGATCTTTACACGATCTATTCCCCTTATATGACAGACACGGATTCCCTTGTGGAATTTGCAAAGATGATGAAGGAATGGGATGAGATCGGCGTATGGCAGACAGACGTGCTGAATAATACTTCATCCACAAACCGTGACGATTACAGGGTCGGCAAGGTTGCGGCAGAACAGCACCACACCCAGACATGGACAGATCTGGTAAGCAAGACTCCCCAGAACACGATCTATGAAACGGATGAGGATGCGGAAACAGGCTTCTTCTATTTTGGTCAGGAGACAGGAAACGTAGTTGCGTTAAATATCACACACGGCGCGATGGCAGTTTCCGCAGGCTCTGAGAACCCGGAGAGAGCGCTGATGGTTTATGATATGCTGCGCAACGATCCTGAGTGCTACCAGCTTCTCTGCTACGGTCAGGAAGGCGTGTCCTGGGAGATGACCGAGGACGGCATGAAGACCACTCCGGAAGGCTACAACGCAGATACTCAGAACGTAAACGGCGTTACCAACTTCTGGTGGGGCAGAAACGATGATCTGGAGATCAGAGACGCTTCCAGAGACTGGGAGAAGATCGACGCGCTGTATGCAGAATACGATGGGATTAAGATTGACTATCCTTACGGACAGTTTATCTTAAACAACGACAACATCCAGTCCTATATTGCAAATATCAACGAGATCCATACAAACTACATGAAGCAGATTTCCTTTGGTAAATACAGCGGAACTGCAGAAGAGATCGTTGCAGAATATCAGCAGGCATTAAAGGATGCGGGAATCGACATCGTAACGGAAGAGATCCAGAGACAGATCGACGAGGTTTACGGCGAATAAGCCGGAAAGGACGGTAAGCGTAAGGCTTCCGCAAAGAGGGGGATGGGCCGTCAAAAGTCCATCCCTCATTTGCCCCCAAAAAGCCGGCGGGATCTGCCGGAGGGGCTGCGCCAAAAGGCGCGTGAAAATATGAGGAAAGGCAGGCTTTCTGAAAAGCTGTATGGGTGCAAGTCAGATGGGACATACATTTGAAATAAAGGACGAGTTTTATCTGGACGGGGAAAAAATGAAGATCATTTCCGGCGGGATGCATTATTTCAGGGTGCTCCCGGAATACTGGCAGGACCGGCTGGAAAAGTTAAAGGCGCTGGGCTGCAATACGGTGGAAACCTACATCCCGTGGAATCTGCATGAAAAGGAAAAAGGAAAGTTTGATTTTTCGGGGATGCTGGATATTGCCCGTTTTGTAAAGACGGCACAGAAGCTGGGGCTGTGGGTGATCCTGCGTCCTTCGCCCTACATCTGCGCGGAATGGGAGTTCGGCGGCCTGCCGTGGTGGCTGTTAAAGGAGGACGGCATGAAGCTGCGCTGCATGTACGAGCCTTATTTAAAGCATGTGCGGGAATATTATGAAAAGCTGTTCGAGGTGATCGCGCCGCTGCAGATCACGCAGGGCGGTCCGGTCATTTTGATGCAGATTGAAAATGAATACGGCTATTACGGGGATGACAGCGAATATCTGGAATACATGAAAAAGCTGATGACAGACTGCGGCTGCAGCGTCCCGCTTGTGACCTCGGACGGGCCGTGGGGCGACGCCTTTGACTGCGGAAAGGCAGACGGCGTTTTGCAGACCGGGAATTTCGGCTCCAAGGGAAAAGAGCAGTTTGGGGTAATGCGCCGGAAAATGTGCGGGAAGCAGCCGCTGATGTGCATGGAATTCTGGGTGGGCTGGTTTGATCACTGGGGAGTGGAGTGCCATCAGACCGGGGACATTGCAGGGCATGCGAAGGATCTGGACGAGATTTTGACAGAGGGCAGCGTGAACCTGTATATGTTCATCGGCGGGACGAATTTCGGCTTCACGAACGGCTCCAACTATTACGACGTGCTGACGCCGGACGTGACTTCCTATGATTATGACGCGGTGCTGACGGAGGACGGGCAGCTGACGCCAAAGTACGAGGCGTTCCGGAAGGTGATCGCAGAGCACGCGCCGGTCCCGGAGGTGGAATTTTCAACGGACATCAAACGTAGGGATTACGGAACGCTGACCGTAAAGCGGCGCGCGGGGCTGTTTGAAAATTTGGACAATCTGGCAAAGCCGGTTGAAATGATCGCTCCGAAGTCGATGGAACGGCTGGGACAGGGCTACGGCTACATTTTATATGAAAGCGATTGGAAGCGCGGAGGTGATATGGAGAAGCTGCGCCTCTACGGGGCGAACGACCGGGCGAATGTGTTTGTGGATGAAAAGCCCGTGGCGACGCTGTATGACAGGGAGCTTTTGGAAGCGTGCACCTTTGAGCCTCCCGTGAAAAAAGGGGAAAAGCTGTCGATCCTTATGGAAAATATGGGACGCGTCAATTTTGGCCCCGCGCTGGAAAAGCAGAGGAAGGGGATCGACCAGTGCGTGACGATAAACGATCACCAGCACTATCACTGGAAGGCGTACTGCCTGCCGATGGAGGAGCTGTCGGGGCTGGATTTTTCAAAGGAGCCGAAGGAGGGCACGCCGGGATTTTATGAATTTACATTTGAGGCAGAGGAAACGGGGGATACGTTCCTTGATTTTGAAGGCTGGGGCAAGGGCTGCGCTTTTGTCAACGGCTTCAACATCGGGCGGTTTTGGGAGATCGGGCCGCAGAAGCGTCTGTATATCCCTGCCCCTCTCTTGAAAAAAGGTGAAAACAAAATTCTCCTGTTTGAAACGGAAGGCAAAGCGCCGGGCACGATCGCGCTGCGCAGCGAGCCGGATCTGGGATAAGGGAGAAGCGCGTTAAAAATGCGGCAGGGAGGGCGTTGTGCCTGACCTGCCGCAATAATTTTCATACATTTCCGTACAGAGACTGCCGTAATCATTTTTCGTTAATTCCATATTTTTCTTCAATGCCTCCTGCGCTTCTGCGCTATCAGTCAATTCACTTGAATAAATTGTAGCATAAAGACATGGACAAGGCTGGCCGCATCTGCAAAACGACTGCATCTGCAAGCCGGTGGCGTCGATATGCGCCCTTCTCACGGTTCATCCTGCTTTGCGGGATTTGATCTGAAAAGAGATTGCTTGCCACAAGATATTAGATAAATATGAAACATTATATTTGACAATTATAAAATGTAGATGTAAGATAAAAATAAAATTAGATATATAACAAATATAAGTGACAATAAAATTAGTTATATATCTAATAAAAATATATTCCGTCTATGATAGAATCCGGATTGCAGGCCGGATGCGCGGAAGGGGAGGCTTATGTACAGGAAATTTTTTCAGAACAGGGATTTTATGAAGATGACGGCGGCAAACGTGATCAATACGTTTGGGGACAGCGTGGACGGGGTAGCGTTTACGTGGCTGACGTATGAGATCAGCCAGAGCGCGTCTTTGAGCGCCCTTGTGGCGGCGCTCAACATTTTGCCGACGGCGCTGTTTCAGACGATTGCAGGCCCGATCGCGGAACGCTGCCAAAAAAAGCGGGTAATGATCCGGGCAGACGTGGTGCGCGCGGGGATGGTCGGCGTCGTGCTGGCGCTGTTTTTGACGGGGGAGCTAAAGCCGTGGATGCTGCTTTTGACGACGTTTCTGATGAATACGGTGGAAGCGCTGCGGGTTCCCTGCGGATCCTCGTTTGTGCCGCAGCTTTTAAAAAAGGAGGAATATGACAGCTGTTTAAGCCTGTCCAGGACGCTTTCGATGATTTTTCAGGTGGCGGGGATGGCACTGGGCGGCATTTTGACGGCGGTGTGGATGGCGGGAGCGTTCTGGATCGACATGGGGACGTATCTGATCTCTGCCGTTTTGATCCGCAGCATCCGTTATGAGGAGCTTGCAAAAGAGCGGGAAAAGTCGGATAATCTTCTCGGGAAGCTGAGGGAGTACGCAGAGGAGATGAAAGGCGGCGTCCTGTATCTGCGCAAAAACGACCTGTTTTTGCTGCTTGTCATTTCGGCGCTTTTGTTCAATATGATCGGCGGGATGATCGGGGCGCTTCAGGCGCCGTATGCGGCGCGGGTATTCGGCGGAGCGGGCGAGGTGATTTCGATGATGGGGATTGCCCAGACTGTAGGGATGATCGCAGGGATGCTTCTGTATCCGAAGCTGGCAGAGAAGCTTGGCGGTCAGAAGATCATTATGGCGGCTTATACGGGGGAAGGGCTGTATGTGATCCTTTTGCTGGCGGTGGCAGGGCTTGGAACCGGAAAATATGCCGGGCTTTTTCTTGTTTCCGCAGCCGTGGGCGTCTGCACCGGTCTGATCAGCAATCTGTTTAATGTTTTGTTTGTAAAGGCAGTGGACGAAGGCTATATGGCGCGGGCAACGGGATTTTTTAATTCGGCGGTAACGATAGCGTCGCCGGCGATCTCCTTTCTCGTGGCGGCGCTGGTGGAGCACATGGGCGTAGAGGAAATCTTTACGGCGGCGGCTGTCGGGGCTTTTGGCTGTGTGCTGCTGTTTTCCCGGTGGAAAACGGCGGGGCTTTTGCAGACGGAAGGAAAAGAGGACGGCGGGGAATGAGTTTTTGCATAAAAAAGGAGGCAATTTAAAGTTGAAGCTTTTAAAACCGGACATATACGAGGAGGCGGCAGCGCTTTTGATGGAGTGCAGCCGTCCGGAGGACAGAAATTACGGTGCGCTGCGAAAGGGGCTGTTTCGGCGCAGCCGCCTGCAGAAGGCGCAGGAAATATTGGAGGTCTGCGAAAAGATCAGACGCATGGTCAATGAAAAGGAGCCGCTTCAGGACGGGCTGTTTTCCTTTTCGCTCAGGGAATCCTGGCAGATCGGGCAGCTTTTGTGGCTGCTGTACCACGATCCGGGAAGCGGCAGAAAGCCTTCGGAATATTTGGAAGAGCGATTTTTGAAGGACGAGGGCATGAACTTTGTGAAGATGGCGCTGGGGATAGAGCCGTCGGAGCAGATGGAAAGGAAGGCGGTGCAGGAAGCGCTTTTTGCGGCGGAGATTTCAGAAATGGTAAAATACCGGATATTGGAGGTGTGGCTGAATCCGCATCCGGTACTGGAACGGCTGTGTGCCATGGTGGAACGGGCGGCAGAGCTGATTGAACCTTGTCTGGAGCAGTATGCCCATCTGTTTGACTATGCGGGTCAGTTTCTGGAACAGCCGAATGCAAAGGAGCGTCTGGGAAAGCGGCTGGCGCTGGAAATACCGGAGGGGACGGAGATCATGCCGCTTTTGCTGGGGCTTAATATGAGCTGGGATTATGAGGACGATTATGGGGATGCACCGGAAGGATGTCCGGAAAGGGGGAAGGAGGTGCTGGGCGTCGGGCTGCTGTTTTTTGTCATGGACAGTCTGGAAGGAAGCGGGACAGAGGACGCAGAGGGGCTGACGGCGCGGCTCAAATGCTTTACGGATGAGACAAAAATGAAGATCCTGTTTCTTTTGGCGCAGCAGGACTGCTATCAGGCGGAGATCGCCCGCCGGTTAAAGCTGACTCCGGCGACGATCTCGCATCATCTGGACATGCTCCATAACAATGGGATCATACAGAGCGTGATGCGGGACAACCGCTATTTTTATCATTTGCAGCGCGACCGGGTTTCGGCGATCGCGCGGGCGCTGGACGAGGCGCTGGGGGAGCAGCAGAAGCGGTAAGGCGGGAGTGATTTAAGGGGCTATTTCTATAAAAAGGTCAGTATTTTCCACTTCTTATGAAAAGAACTTTGATATAATCTGAGGTGAAAGAAGTGCCCGGGCATATAGGACAGGCGTCGCCCTTGCGCCCGCCGCCTGTCTCTGTATATTTTGAGGCACACATCATCGAAATGGAGGATAGTATCATGGTATTTACACCGAAAACGCTGGACTTTGATTTAAGCCCGTACACGGGGCTGACACGGGAAAGCTGGATCGAAGCGGGAAAATATCTGTTGGAGGGGATTTTTGAAAATATCGCATCGTTTGACGATCCGGTGGTGATGCCGCGCAAGGAGACGAAGGTAACGTATCCGCACAGCAAAGACGCGGTATGGGAATTTAAGGCAGAATATTTTGAGGGGCTGACGCGGACGCTGTTTATCGCCGCGCCGCTGATCCATGAGGATCCGGGGCTGACGGTCGCCGGGTATTCGCTGCGGGATTATTATAAATCGCACATTCTGCGGTCGTGTATGCCGGAGGATGAGCAGTCGGTCGGAACGTATGAGCAGCTGCAGCGGCTGACCGGCGATCCGCTGCGCGCGTTCCAGCAGACGGTGGAAACGTGCGCGCTTGTCATCTGTCTGTGGATCTGCCGGGAGGAGATCTGGGACACTTATACAAAAGAGGAACGGGATCTGATCGCTGGCTTTTTGAGCGGGTATGCGCACGGCAATACGGTTCCGCAGAACTGGCGGCTTTTTAACATGCTGGATATGGCGTTTTTACATATGGAAGGCTATCCGGTGGACGAGGGGATTATGTTGGAGCACGCAAAGTCGGTGCTGGATTTTTATGCGGGGGACGGCTGGTACAGGGACGGCCACTGCTTCGATTATTATTCCTGCTGGGCGTTCAACGTCTATGCGCCGATCTGGAATCTGTGGTACGGCTATGAGCATATGCCTTATATCGCGGGGCAGTTTGAAGCGCATTCCAATGCGCTGATGGAATCCTATGCGGAATTTTTTGACCGGGACGGCTTTACGAATATGTGGGGGCGCAGCAATATTTACCGGAATGCGGCGACGAGCGCTTTTGACGGAAATATGCTTTTGAAAAATGCAAAGGCTGATCCGGGGCTGGCAAGGCGGATTTCCTCCGGCTCCCTGCTGCAGTTTCTGACGAGGGAGGATTTCCGGTTTAAGGGCGTTCCGACGCTTGGCTTTTACGGGCAGTTCATGCCGCTTGTGCAGGGCTATTCCTGCGCGGAGTCGCCGTTCTGGCTGGGAAAGGCGTTTTTGTGCCTGCATCTTCCGGCAGACCATCCGTTCTGGACGGCAAAGGAGCACAACGGCGTGTGGGAGGAGCTTTCCGAAAAGGAGACAAGGGTAACGGTGCTGGACGGCCCGGCGCTGTGTTTTTCCAATCATCAGGCAAACGGGGAAACAATTTTAAGGAGCGGAAAGGTCGTCAAGGGAAAGGACGACATTCACGGCATGTGGAATTATTCCAAGCTGTGCTTTAATACAAAATATCCGTGGGAGGCTGCCCCCAAGCTGGATGACAGAAAGATGACGGCAGGGGAGGTGGAAGCCCAGCAGTATGTGATCCGGGACCTGACGCGCAGCGGATATGCGCCGGATGTGCTGGAACGGGCAAACGCGACGCTCTGGCACGGGCAAAGGGACGGCGTGCTGTATCGGAGACAGTTTTTCGGATACGAGGCGGGAAAGGAATGCCACTGGATGAACGCCCTTGACCTGGCGGATTTCCCGGTTCCCTATGGCGTCATGCGGGCGGATAAGCTCAGGCTGTACGGTCATCCGGTTTCGGTAACGCTGGGCGCTTACGGTTTTCCGGATAACGGCACAGAGATCACATATCTGGAAAAGGACGGCGCAAAGGCTGTCGTTTTGAAGGGGCATGATTTTTGCGGGAAGGAAAAACAGCTTGCCATGACGGTTTACGACGGCTGGGACGAGCTGTGCCTGACCCACAGCAGCGGGACGAACCCGGATTCTGAAAAATCCATCGTGCTTTACGCAAAAACGGCGCGCAGGGAGCACTATCATTTCGGCCCTTATGTGCTGATCTCGCAGGTAATCACGAAGGAAAGCCTTGAGGATTTTGAAGAGGACGAGATCTTTCCGGTCAAAAAAACGGACTACGCCGATCCGGAAGGGCTGGGAAGCTATGGAGCCGTGCGGATCGCCTTAAAGGACGGCACGGTGCGGACAGTGGATTTTGCAGGCATGGAAGGAAATCTGCAGCTGTAAGGGGGAATCTGGCATGAGAGCGCTGAAGATCACAAAGGAAAGGCTGACGGAAGGCGTAAGGCTTTTGGAGGAGAGGGAAAACGGAGCAGCCCTTCTTCTTCCGGCAAAAGGAGGCGGCATCACTGTGCCGGAATGTCTGGAAAAAAGCGGAAGGTATCTGACCTTTTTCCTGACGGTTCAGGAAGCGCACAGCATGGCGTTTAACTGGAACTTTTACAAAAAAGGGGAAAAGGAGCCGGCATTTACGACGCGGTTTGGAATTTTGGGCGGCGTGCGGGCAAGGATCTGTCTGGATTTAAACTGGACGGACGCCCACGCGCTGTTTCCCGAGGCGTGCGCCGGGCAGCAGAAGATCGTCTGCCACGGCTGCCGGGTGGAGCTTTCGGAGATCGAACGGATAGAGCTTGTAGGGCTTTCGTGCTTCCATGACGTAACGGCAGTTTTGGAGCAGATGGAGCTGACGGACGAATATCCGTCGGACTTTCCGTTGGATACGCAGAAGCGGGTGGACCGTCTGGGGCAGAACTGCCGGAAAACGTGGGAAGGCAAAACACAGGATGAGGCAGAGCTAAAGCGCAGGCTCAACGAACAGCTTAACAGGGCGGGGGACGGTTATCCCTTTGAAGCGTGGACAAAATACGGCGGCTTTGGGAAAAAGAAGCTGACCGAGGGGACGGGATATTTTTCCCGCTGTAAAAAAGACGGCAGATGGTGGCTGACGGATCCGGACGGATATGCGTTTTTTTCGTTGGGGCCGGACTGCGTGAACGTAAACGGGGACTGCCGGATAGACGGCGTGGAGCAGTGGCTGGAATGGCTGCCTGAAAAAGACGATCCGGAATACGCAGGCTGCTGCCGGCACAACCCAAACTGGCCGCCCAGCGACAAGGCGCGCAGGGATTGTACGCTGTTTTCCTTCGGACAGGCAAATCTGTACCGGGCGTTCGGGAAAGACTGGTATGAAAAGTGGCAGAAAATGACGGTGGGGGAGCTAAAGCGCTGCGGCTTTAATTCGCTGGGGAACTGGAGCGATGAAACGCTGTTTGGAAAGGGCATCCCCTATGTGACGAGCCTTGCAGAGTTTCCGAAAACAAAGCAGATGATTTTCCGGGATTTCCCGGATGTGTTTTCCAAAGAATATGAAGAAGAGGCGCAGCGCTGCGCAAAGTCTTTGGAGGCGCGCAGCGCCGATCCGTGGATGATCGGATATTTTTTGAGAAACGAGCCGTCGTGGGCGTTTGTGGATCATCTGGTGCTGGCGGACGAGGTGCTGTATCAGGCAGAGCCGACGGAGTGCCGCCGGGAGCTGATCCGGTTTTTAAAGGAGCGGTACGGCTGCTGTGAAAAATTAAACGCCGCATGGAAAACGGCGTTTGAGGGCTGGGATGCGCTGGAAAAGCCGATGGAGAGGATGTCGGAGCGCTTTGAGGGCGCGAAGGAGGATCTGAAGGAATTTTCCCGCCGGATGCTGCGCGCCTATGTGGAGATCCCGTCAAGGGCGTGCCGGAAGGCGGATCCAAACCATATGATCTTAGGGATGCGCTGGGCGTGGATCTCCGACCCGGATCTGGTGACGGGCTGGGAAAACTTCGACGTTTTTTCAATCAACTGCTATGCGGAGGATCCGACGGCGGCGATCGACAACATCGTTCGTCTGGGCGTGGATCTTCCGGTGATGATCGGGGAATTTCATTTCGGGGCGTTGGACGCAGGACCGGAAGCGACCGGGCTGGAAGGCGTGATGACGCAGAAGGACAGGGGAACCGCCTACCGGTTTTACTGCGAGCAGGCGGCGGCGCATCCCTTCGGCGTCGGCTGTCACTGGTTCCAGTGCTACGACCAGTTTACGCTGGGGCGTTTTGACGGGGAAAATTATAATATCGGAATGTTCGATATTTGCCTGCAGCCCTATCCGGAGATGATGCAAAGCGTGACCGCGTGCAGCGGCGGCATTTACGAGGTGGCGGACGGACAGAAAGAGCCCTTTGCAGAGCGGGCGGCATTTGTGCCGATGATCGCGTATTGAGCGGGGAAAAATAAGGGATAAAAGAAAAACATTCCTTCCGGCGGGGACATAAAGCCTGCCGGAAGGAATGTTTTTTAATAGGCGCACACCTTTTTAAAACTTTTTCCACGTATCGGGGACAAACAGCAGCAAGAGGGGGAACAGCTCGAGGCGTCCCGCCAGCATGTCAAAGGTCAGCACCAGCTTGGAAAAATCGGAAAATACCGAAAAATTCCCGGTGGGGCCGACCAGCTCAAGGCCGGGCCCGATATTGTTTAAAGTGGCGGTCACCGCCGTAAAGTTTGTGGCAAGATCCAGATTGTCAAAAGCGATCAAAAGGATCGAAAAGGCGAATACGAGAACGTAAATCCCCATGAAAACATTGGTGGAGCGGACGACCTCGTGTTCCACCGCCTTGCCGTCGATCTTGATCTTGCGGACGCTGCGGGGATGGAGCAGCTGGATCAGCTCTTTTTTTGCCGCCTTCATCAGGATCAGGAAGCGGGACACCTTGATGCCGCCGCCGGTGCTTCCCGCGCACGCCCCGACGAACATGAGCATGACGAGGATCGTCCGGGACACCTGCGGCCAGAGGTTGAAGTCCGTAGTGGCATAGCCCGTGGTGGTGATGATGGACGCTACCTGAAACGCCGACTGCTGGAACGCCTGCCCGATGCTGTCAAACATCCCGCGGATGTTCCATGTGATGACAAGGATCGCCGAAAGGATGATCGGAAGATAGGCGCGCACCTCCTCGTTGACGGACGCCTGCCGGAATTTTTTGAGCAGGAGCAGGAAGTATACGTTAAAGTTGACGCCGAACAGGATCATAAAAATCGTGATCACGACCTGACAGTAGACGGAATATCCGGCGATGCTGTCGTTGCGGATGCCAAAGCCGCCCGTCCCGGCAGTGTCAAAGGATAAGGTAAGCGCGTCAAAGAGCGGCATTTTCCCGATTAAAAGCAGGATGATCTCCGTGACCGTCATGACAATGTAGATCAGATACAGGATCTTTGCGGTGGACTTTACCTTCGGGACGAGGCGGCTGACGGAAGGCCCGGGGCTTTCCGCCTTCATCAGGTTCATGTGGCTTCCGCCCGCAAGGGGCAGCAGCGTCAGCAGAAAGACGAGGACGCCCATGCCGCCGATCCAGTGGGTAAAGCTGCGCCAAAACAGCAGGCAGCGGGGCAGCGCCTCCACGTCCGCCAGAATGCTTGCTCCGGTCGTGGTAAAGCCGGATACGACCTCAAAAAGCGCGTCCACGGGATTTTTGATCCAGCCGGAGATTACAAAGGGGATCGCCCCAAAGCAGCTCATGACAAGCCATGAAAGCGCCGTGGTAACAAAGCCTTCCCGCAGGTAAAAGACCCGGTTCTGCGGCTTTTTGCGGACGAGCGGCAGACCGATCAGCAGGCAGAGCAGGACGGCAGCAAGGATCGCCCAGCCGTCTTTTTCGCCGTAAATGACTGCCACAATGCAGGAGGGGAACATAAAGGCGGCTTCCAGATTCAGGATCCAGCCGATGATATAAAAAATAATGGAATAGTTCATGGTTTTGCCCCTTACCTTTTCAGAATGTCGCGGATGTCGCGCAGCCCTTTTAAGGTTGTTACGATAATGACCGTATCGCCCACCTGGATCGTATCCTGTCCGAGGGGGATCCACGTTTTGCCGCTGCGGTTGATGCAGCCGATCAGGATGTTCGGCAGAAGCTTCAGGTCGCTGAGCGGGATGTCCGTCACGTCGGAGCTTTCATGGATGGCAAATTCCAGCGCTTCGGCGCGGTTGTCAAGGATCTGATAGAGCGTTTCCACGTTGCTGCCGATGGAGTTGGACATGGCGCGGACATACTGCAGGATATAGTCGGCGGTCAGATATTTCGGATAAATGACGCTGCCGATGTCCAGATTATTGATGATTTCCGTAAAGGCGATCTTTGTGACCTTTGTGACAAGTTTTGCGTTGGAATTTGCCTGCGCGAACAGGGAGAGGAGGATATTTTCCTCATCCAGCCCGGTCAGTGTCACAAAGGCTTCCGCCTGAGAAAGCCCCTCTTCCAGCAAAAGCTGCTTGTCCGTACCGTCGCCGCAGATGATGGTGGCGTCCGGCAAAAGAAGGCTCAGCTCCTCGCAGCGGTCGCGGTCGTTTTCCACGATGCGCACGTCGATATTCATGTCCAGCAGCAGTTTTGCCGTATAGTAGCCGATCTTTCCGCCGCCCACGATCATGGCGTTTTTGACCTGATGGGTTTGAAAGCCGATATGGCGGAAAAATGCCGCCGCGTTCTGCGGGGAGGCGATGATGGAAAGCAGGTCGTTGCTGCGCAGGACAAAATTCCCGTCGGGGATAAAGATTTCGTCGCCCCTTTCGACCGCGCAGATGAGCACGTTGCTGTTGGCGTGTCCCGCGATATGGCTGATCTGCATGCCGTCCAGCCCAAACTCGGGACGGATGCGGAATTTAAGAAGCTCCACGCGCCCCTTTGCAAAGGTGTCGATCTTGATCGCGGAGGGAAAGCGCAGAAGCCGCGAAATCTCCGTGGCTGCGGTCAGCTCCGGGTTGATGATCATGGAAATGCCGAGCTTGACCTTGATGAAATCCAGCTCGTTGTTGTAAACCGGATTGCGGACTCTGGCGATCGTATGGCAGCTGCCGGCTTTTTTGGCGATCAGGCAGCAGAGAAGATTTAATTCGTCGGAACCGGTAACGGCGATCAGGATGTCGGCAGTCTCCACGCCCGCCTCGATCTGGGTGTTGATGCTGGCGCCGTTTCCGAGAAGCCGCAGGGCGTCCAGATCCTCCGGGATGGAGGAAAGCCTGCGCGAAGATTCGTCTACCACAACGACGTCGTGTTTTTCGGCGGAAAGAAGCTCCGCCAGGGTAAGCCCGACCTTGCCGCAGCCGATAATGATAATATTCATGGTATCCTCTTTCTATATAAAAAAGTATAAGCCGGATTCGCGCAGTTTTGGCAGAATCCGACATATCACAGCTATTATAGCATAGAAGAAATTTATTTCAATTCAAATCTTAACAAAAATTTTATATAATTGTAAAAATCTTAATTTTTTACTAATGCGCAAAAATGGATCGCCGTAAGTCTGGGGAAGGTCAGAAAAATCCCTTGACAAAGCCCCGTTTTTTCCATATAGTTATGTCATGAAATTGCAAAAAGATGCAGAAGAAGAGGAGTACGCATCCCCTGACTGACAGAGAGTACGCCCCGTTGGCTGGAAGGGCGTTTCAGATACAGAATGCGGAAAGTGGCTTCGGAATCGGAGAGCCCAACAGGAGCGTCCTGCGCTTCTATATAAGCTTTCACGGATGTCCCCGTTACAGGACGGCAGGAGAGCCCGGATTTTTTGCGCCGGGAAACAAAGGTGGTACCGCGTTTGGAACAGACGCCCTTTGATGAGCTTTCGGCTTGTCAGAGGGTTTTTTTATTCGATGGGAAAGTTCCTTTTCTATCAAATGAAAAAACACGATTATGCGGACGCCTCTGCAGACAGAAAGGAGAACAGATGGGTAAGGAACTGGCAAAAACATACGATCCCCATGGGATCGAGGACCGGCTGTATCAGAAATGGCTGGACAAAAAATATTTTCATGCGGAAGTGGACGAGACGAAAAAGCCGTTTACGATCGTGATCCCGCCCCCGAATATCACGGGTCAGCTCCATATGGGACACGCGCTGGACAACACGATGCAGGACATTCTGATCCGGTTTAAGCGGATGCAGGGCTACAATGCGCTCTGGCAGCCCGGAACGGACCATGCCAGCATCGCAACCGAGGTCAAGATCATCGAGACGCTCAAAAAAGAAGGGATCGACAAGCATGACCTTGGCAGAGAAGGCTTTTTAAAGCGCGCGTGGGAGTGGAAGGACGAGTACGGCGGCAGGATCATCAACCAGTTAAAAAAGCTGGGTTCCTCCTGTGACTGGGACCGCACCCGCTTTACGATGGACGAGGGCAGCAACAGGGCGGTTACGGAAGTATTCTGCCGGATGCATGAAAAAGGCTGGATCTATAAAGGAAACCGGATCGGCAACTGGTGTCCGGTGTGCAAAACGTCCATTTCCGACGCAGAGGTTGTGTATGAGGAGCAGGCAGGCCATTTCTGGCACATCAAATATCCGCTGATCGAGGAAGACGGCAGCGTGAGCACGACCCGCTTCGTGGAGTTTGCAACGACCCGTCCCGAGACGATGCTGGGCGATACCGCCGTTGCGGTCAATCCCGAGGATGAGCGTTATCAGGACCTGATCGGCAAAAAGGTGCTGCTTCCGATCGTAAACCGTCAGATCCCGGTCGTTGCGGATTCCTATGTAGATATGGAATTCGGAACCGGCGTTGTAAAGATCACGCCTGCCCACGACCCCAACGACTTCGAGGTTGGAAAGCGTCATAACTTAGAGCAGATCAATATTTTAAACGACGACGCGACGATCAATGAAAACGGCGGCAAATTTGCCGGGATGGACCGCTATGAGGCGAGAAAGGCGATCGTTAAGGAGCTGGACGAAATGGGGCTTCTCGTTTACATCGAGGATTACAGCCATAACGTCGGAACCCATGACCGCTGCGGCACGACGATCGAGCCGATGATCAAAAAGCAGTGGTTCGTAAAAATGGACGAGCTCATTAAGCCTGCGGTGGAAGCGGTTCAGAATAAGGAAGTCCGGCTGATCCCCGAGCGCATGGAGAAGATTTATTATAACTGGACGGACAATATCAAGGACTGGTGTATTTCCAGACAGCTCTGGTGGGGACACCGCATCCCGGCTTATTACTGCGACGAGTGCGGCGAGACGGTGGTTGCCCGTGAGACGCCCGGCGTATGCCCCAAGTGCGGCTGCACCCATTTTACGCAGGATCCGGATACGCTGGACACATGGTTTTCTTCCGCGCTGTGGCCTTTTTCCACGCTGGGATGGCCGGACAACACAAAAGAGCTGGAATATTTTTATCCGACAGACGTGCTGGTAACAGGCTATGACATTATTTTCTTCTGGGTTATCCGCATGATCTTCTCCGGCTATGAGCAGATGGGCAAAAAGCCGTTCAAGACCGTGTTGTTCCACGGGCTTGTGCGCGATTCCCAGGGACGCAAGATGAGCAAATCCTTAGGAAACGGCATCGATCCGCTGGAGATTATCGACAAATACGGCGCGGATGCGCTGCGCCTGACGCTGATTACCGGAAACGCGCCCGGAAACGACATGCGTTTTTACATCGAGCGCGTGGAGGCGAACCGGAACTTTGCAAACAAGGTATGGAACGCTTCCCGGTTCATCATGATGAACATGGACGGCAAGGAAATCCCGGCGGATGCAGACAAGCATCTGGAGCCTGCGGATAAATGGATCTTATCCAAATTAAACAACGTGGTGCGCGAGGTGACCGACAACATGGAAAGCTTCGAGCTGGGCGTTGCGGTTCAGAAGGTTTATGACTTTATCTGGGATGAGTTCTGCGACTGGTATATCGAGATGGTAAAGCCCCGCCTGTATGCGGCGGATGATGCGGACAGCCAGAATGCGGCGCTGTGGACGTTAAAGACCGTCCTGATCGACGCGTTAAAGCTGCTGCATCCGTATATGCCGTTTATCACGGAAGAAATTTTCTGCACCCTGCAGTCCGAAGAGGAATCCATCATGATCTCCTCCTGGCCGGTTTATCAGGAAAGCCGCCGCTTTGAAAAAGAGGAGCGGGAGACGGAGATCATCAAGGAAGCGGTGCGCGGCATCCGTAACGTGCGCAGCGACATGAACGTTCCGCCGTCCAAGAAAGCCCATGTGTTTGTTGTCAGCGACAGACAGGAGATTCTGGATACGTTTGAAAGAGGGACGCTGTTCTTTGCATCGCTGGCGGGCGCTTCCGAAGTGACCTGTCAGGCGGACAAAAACGGCATTGCAGAGGACGCGGTTTCCGTTGTGATCCCGAATGCGACGCTGTACATCCCGTTTGCAGAGCTGGTTGACTTAAATAAGGAGATCGAGCGTCTGGAAAAAGAAGAAAAGCGCCTGCAGGGCGAGCTTGCCCGCGTAAACGGCATGCTGCACAATGAGAAATTCATGAGCAAAGCGCCGGAGGCAAAGGTGGCGGAGGAGCGTGCAAAGCTGGAAAAATACACGCAGATGATGGAACAGGTGCAGGAGCGTCTGGGACAGCTTAGAAAATAAGGAAAAAAACTTTCCTATCGGACAAAGAAAACAGACAGCCCGGAGGCGCGTTTTGAAAGCGCTTCCGGGCTGTCTGACAAAGCGGGCAGATCCGTCCGCATTTTTGTTTTCGGGCGTTGGACTTCTTTTGGGGAAAGTACAGCGCTTTTGCCGCAAAAAGTCGAAAAATCCAGTTCCCTTTTTCAATTCCGGGAAAAATTCGATTGATTTTTTGCCGGAGTCTGCGTATGATAGTGATATTAAGAAAAATGTACATGAAAAAGTAACCGGACAGAGACCGCGCATAACCTCGGCGGACAGCAGACCGGACGGTTACGGCAGCCGCAGGGCTGTGGACGATATGGAGGATACACATGATCAATTTTGAAGAAGAACTGAAAAAGTTTCATCCAAGCCTTGAGATCGACGAGGCGGAGGATGTTATCATAAACCACAATTTAACGGATTTCACGGACATTCTGGTGGAAATGGTCAAGGAGCAGGAAGAAAAGATCAAAAACAGCGACAAGACCGAACACGAAGAATAAAGGGGTGAAGTTATGCAGTGCTATAATTGTGGCGCAGATCTGACGGAGAAAAATTTCTGCACGAATTGCGGGGCAGATGTGGAACGGTACAAAAAGCTCATCAGCTTTTCAAACTATTATTATAATGAAGGTCTGGAAAAGGCGGGCGTGCGCGACCTTTCCGGGGCGCTGGACAGCCTGAAGCTGGCGCTTAAGGTAAACAAATATCATATTGACGCGAGAAACCTTCTGGGGCTTGTATATTTCGAGATGGGAGAGGTTGTGCCGGCGCTGTCCGAGTGGGTGATCAGCAAGAACCTGCGCCCGGAGAAAAACGTGGCGGACGACTACATTGATTCCGTCCAGAAAAGCCCGTCCCAGCTGGAATCCTTTACCCAGATGAGCCGCAAGTACAATCAGGCGCTGTCTTACTGCTATCAGGACAGCAAGGATCTGGCGCGCATCCAGCTGAAAAAGGTGCTTTCCGACCATCCGAATTTTGTGCAGGGGCATCTGCTTCTGGCGCTTTTGTACATGGATATGAAGGAATGGGAAAAGGCGCGCAAGGAGCTGAACCGCTGTCTGCGCATCGACCGTGCCAATACGACGGCGCTTCGGTACATGAAAGAGGTGGAGGCTGCCCAGAAGGCGGAGGACGACGGCGCAAGGAGCCGCAAAAGCTCCCGGGCAGACGAGGTGATCAAATATCAGAGCGGAAACGAGACGATCATCCAGCCGGTCGGACATATGATGGAGCCAAAGAAGAATATCGGATGGCTCTGGGGGATCCTGGGCGGTCTTGCCGTAGGCGTTGCGGTTTCATGGTTCCTTATTTTGCCGGGCAGGGTTTCTCTGGCGCAGAAGGAGTTAAACAGCAAGCTGACGGCAGTGGGCGAGGAATCCGACAAAAAGAGCGCGGAAATCGTGAGCCTGACGCAGCAGGTGGAGACGCTGACGGCACAGAATAAGGAGCTGACGGCGCAGAACGAGGAGCTGACAGGAGCGGATGGAAGCACCGGGACGATGGAGGCGCTTTTGGACGCGGCTTATCTTTATATGACAAAGCCCGGCGACACGGCGGCGCTTTCGGAGGCAGTGGACAAGATCGACCGCGGGACGATGGAGAGCGCGGATACCGCGGAGGCTGCAAGAAAGCTTTATATGCAGCTTTTGGAGGAGACGGGAACGGATCTTGCTTCTTCCTATTATGATACGGGCTACAAGGCATATAAGGCGCGGGACTATGAGACGGCGATCGAAAACCTGACAAAGGCGGTTTCCTATGACGCAGAAAACAGCGAGGCGCTGTATGCGCTGGCAAACGCTTACCGGGACAACGGCAACAAGCGTCAGGCACAGGAGACGTACGAGAAGGTGATCGAGCTTTTCCCGGATACGGAGAAGGCAAAGCAGTCACAGCGCGCGATCGACCAGCTGGAAGAATAAAATCAAATAAAAAGACGATTACAGAAGAGGACAGGAAATGCAGGCGCGTTTCCATGTCCTTTTTTGCTTGATAGGAAAGCTCGTTTCCTATCACACAAAAAAGCACGTTTATGTGCACGTTTTTTTATACAAAAATCAAGGAGGACGGGTATGGAGGAATATAAGGTTATCGACCATTATCTGATGATACGGTTACCGGAGGAGATCGATCACAACAGCTGCAAAAATATTTCGCGGCGGGCGGACCATATGCTTTTGGACAGCGAGGTAAGCCATGTGGTTTTCGATTTTTCGGACACAAAATTCATGGACAGTTCCGGCATCGGGGTGCTTGTGGGGCGTTACCGGAAGATTTCGTGCTTTGGCGGAAAGGTTTATGTGATACATGCGGACAGCCGGATCCTGCGCATTCTGAGGATGTCCGGGCTTGAAAAAATAGTGGAAATCATGGAGTAGGAGGAGCGGGATGAGAAACAGGATGAAAGTGGAATTTGAGGCGCTGCCGGAAAACGAGGGCTTTGCGCGGGTGGCGGTGGCGTCCTTTATCACGCCGGTCAATCCGACGGTAGAGGAAATTTCGGACATCAAAACGGCGGTTTCAGAGGCGGTCACAAATGCGGTGATCCACGGCTATGAGGAAAAGGGCGGGATCATTTCAATCCTCTGCGTGCTGGAGGATAACGTGCTGCATATGGAAATCGAAGATTTCGGAAAAGGGATCGAAAACGTGGAGCAGGCGATGGAGCCGCTGTTTACCACGCGCCCGGATCTGGAACGGTCGGGGATGGGCTTTGCGTTTATGGAGGCGTTCATGGACGGGCTGGAGGTGGAATCCGAGCCGGAAAAGGGGACGCGCGTCGTCATGGAGAAAAAAATAGGAAGCATGCCGTGGGCGGAAGAGGAATAGCCCATGGAAATATCCGCATTGATTCAAATGGCGCAGTCGGGCGATGAGAGCGCCAGACGGACACTGATCGAGGAAAACCTCGGACTGGTTCACCATATTGTGAAGCGGTTTGCAGGAAGGGGATACGATGCGGAGGATCTGTTCCAGACGGGGACGATCGGGCTGATGAAGGCGATCGACCATTTTGATTTAAGCTATGATGTAAAATTTTCCACCTATGCGGTCCCGCTCATCGCGGGGGAGATCCGGCGGTTTCTGCGGGACGACGGCATGGTAAAGGTCAGCCGTTCCTTAAAGGACGCCGGATACAAATTAAGGCAGGCGGAAAATGAGATCCGGACAAAGGAGGGAAGGGAGCCTTCGCTGGACGAGCTTTGCCGGGAGACGGGCATTTCGCGGGAAGATGCGGTAATGGCGCTGGACGCCGCCGCTGAAGTGGAATCCCTTTACAAGCCGGTATATGAGGGGGATGGAAAGCAGATACAGCTTTTGGATCAGGTGGCGTCCAGGACAGAGGACGGACAGTGGGAGGATACGGAAAAAAACAGGCTTTTGGACCGGATGCTTTTGAGCCAGCTTTTGGACGAGCTGCCCGAAAAGGACAGGCTTCTGATCCGGATGCGCTATTATGAGGACAAGACGCAGACGCAGATCGCGCGGCAGATGGGGATCAGTCAGGTGCAGGTAAGCCGGATGGAAAAAAGGATCCTGATCCGGATGCGGGAACGGTCGGGGGCGCGGTAAGGAGGGGGACATCAGCGTTCAGGCTTTCGCAGCCTTGGGGCAGCTTGGACGGGGCAGCGTCCCGGCGGCAGATTCCAATCTCGCTCATGGAGAATTTGAGTCAAATGACAGGGAACTGTCCGGGACGCTGGCAGAAACGGTACGTTATCAGAGGAGGCGGTAGCCGGTTATTTTTTTACAAATACGGATTTCGGCTGTCCGCACACCGGGCAGGCATAGTCTTTAGGCAGCTCTTCAAAAGGCGTTTCGCCATCGTACACATATCCGCAGACGCTGCACACCCATGCGGATGTTGGGGCGCTGTCCTCTTCGGGAAGGTAGGTCGGCGCGTTTTTGGGGCTTTTGCCTTTGACGACCTTATGATAGTAGGCATAGGTCATGGGCTCCTGACCGCTTAACAGGTCTGCGTCCAGCACCCTGCCGAGGAATACGGTGTGGGTATCGGTTTCCATTTTATTGATGACCTCGCAGCAAAGGAACGCGCAGGCGTCCTGAACGACGGGCATATTCTCCCGTATTTCAAAAGGGACGGCGTCAAATTTATTGACGTCCCTGCCGGACTGGAAGCCGAAAGTGCCGATAATGGAAGGGTCGGACTGCTCCGAAAGAATGGAGACGGTAAAGCGCCCGCTCTCTGCAATACACTTGTTTGTGTAGTTGTTGTGGTTGATGCTGACTGCGATCGTGGCGGGATCGGAAGTGATCTGCATCGCAGAGTTGGCGGTGCAGCCGGTGGGACGTCCGTTGTCCCATGCGGAAACGATATAGACCCCGTAGGAAAGTTTTCGGAATGCGTTCGTGTTCATGTGTAAAATCCTCCTGTTTATAGTTTACCCCTTTTCTTTAGTTTATAAAAAAATCTAGGATCCGTCAATGCAGGTGGGAATTTCGGCGCGGGCGGGAATTTTGGAACGGGGATTTTGCGGGGAATATGCTGTACGGGAATCATGGAAATGTGTTATACTGAAAAAAATCAGAATCTGATGAGATCCGTAAGGGGAGGAAAGAAGCAGTATGGCGGCAGATCCAAAGAAACGTAAAAAGGCTTCGGCTCAGGGCAGGAAAAGAAAACGGCGCAAAAAAAGGATGCGTCCGGCAGAGCTGATCCTGATCGTTATTTTTGCAGGCATTTTTTTATTCAGCGCAGGGCAGCTTCTGATGATTTTTCTGGAATATCATCAGGGAAGCGCAGAGTACGGGGCACTGGCAGAAACCTATGTGCAGTATGGGAAAAGCGGCAGTGAAACGGAAGACCAGCCGGGGGGATTCCCGGAGATTTCGGTGGATTTTGAGGCGTTGGAGGAGGTCAACGGGGATTTCAGGGCATGGCTTGTGATCCCGGCGCTTTCCGTGGAATATCCGGTGGTGCAGGGGGAGGATACGTCGTATTATCTGACCCATACGTTTGAGAGGGAGGAAAACAGTTCCGGCGCGATCTTTATGGATGAGGGCGCGTCGGCGGATTTTTCGGACCGGAATACCTTTTTGTACGGACACAACATGAAAAACGGAAGCATGTTCGGCAAATTAAAGCAGTTTGTCCGGGACGAGGCGCTGTGCGAAAGCGACCCGTATTTTTATCTTTTTACAAAAGAAGGGGCATACCGTTACCGCATCGTTTCCTATTATGTGACGGAGGACGGAAGCGACACCTATGTGCTGCCGGACAGCGCAGAGCAGGCGGCGCAGTATTTGGAAAGGGTGCGGGCAAAATCCCCCTACCGGTGTGAGGACGCGCTGCCGGAGGGCGCGCCGGTGGTAACGCTGTCTACCTGTTACGGGGCGGCGGGCAGTACGCAGCGTTTCGTGGTACACGGCGTACAGGATAAAAAAATGGAATATTGAGCCTTCCAGCCGTCCATACTATCCATGAGAAAGAAATGGACGGAAGGAATGGGAATATGCAGAAGGAAACGCTGTATCTGAAGCTGGAACGGAACGTAGAGCTGCCCTCGGAAGAGGTGTGCATGAAGGATCTGGGAAAATTTTACTGCCGCAGCGAGCAGATCCTTGCCCGGATCAAGGTAATGAAGGTCTGCCGGTTTCGGGACAAAGACGGCGGCAGAAGGGTGATCAGCGCGCTGTATGTGATACGCCTTTTGCAGCGGGAATTTCCCAATCTGGAAATAGAAAATATCGGGGAGGCGCAGGTGGTCGCAGAGCTTGTCCGGGTGGACAAAAGACCGGGGATTTTGCAGTATGGAAAGATACTGTTTGTGTGCGGCATCTGTTTTTTCGGGGCGGCGTTTACGATCATGGCGTTTCATAACGACATCGGGATCCGGGAGGTGTTCGCACAGGTGTACCGGCTGATTTCAGGGGAGCAAAAACAGGGGATTACAATTTTGGAGCTTTCCTATTCGGTCGGGCTGGCGCTGGGGATCATCGTCTTTTTTAACCATATCGGAGGGCGGCGGATCACGAAGGACCCGACGCCGATCGAGGTGGAAATGCGAAACTATGAGGACGATGTGAACAATGCGCTGGCAGAAACTGCCGACCGGGAGAAAAAGACGCTGGACGTAGAATAAAACGGAATACCGTAGAATAAAAAGGAAACGGAAGAATAAGAGGGAGGAACAAAGGAAATGTATACAATCGTGATAGCGGACGACGAAGAGGAGCTGCGCAGCGCGATCGTGCGGCGGATCAACTGGGAGGAGATCGGCTTTTTGGTCGTCGGGGAGGCGGAAAACGGGATCGAGGCGCTGGAGATGGTGGGCAGGCTGGAACCGGATCTTTTGCTGACGGACATCCGGATGCCGTTTATTTCCGGCATAGAGCTGGCGCGGCAGGTGCGCGAGGTGCGTCCCGCGACGCAGATCGCCTTTTTGAGCGGATATGATGATTTTACCTACGCGCAGCAGGCGATCCAGTACAATATCATCAGCTATCTGTTAAAGCCGATCACGATGGCAGAGCTGACGGCGGAGCTTGTGCAGATCAAACGGCGGCTGGATACGATCTTTGCGGAATTTGCCCAGCGGAAAAAGGAGACGGGAGGGGCAGAGGAATTTCTATTGCCGCTTCTGATGGATTCCTTTCAGGACAGCGCGGACAAAGAGCGGGAGGAGCGGCTGTATAAGACGGCGCGGGAGCTGGGGCTTGTGCAGTCGGCAGAGCGGGTAAACCGGTTTGTGGTGCTGACGGTAACGCTTCTGGACGGGGACGGGACGAACCGGACGGAGACAGGGCATGTGCACGCGGTGGACACGATCCTTGAAAAATATGTGCGCCATAATCATGTACATTGATCCCATTTTCTTTATGAGTATGCATGTTACCACCGAAATGAGGTCGACTTTCAATAATTAAACTGCGTTTCCCTCTAGCTGCTGCTTCATGTGCAAATATTGCCCCAAATGGGCCCGCACCAACGATAAGATAGTCATAATTTTTTGTATTGTGTTTCATAATTCTCCCCTCACCCTAACAATATACTTTTTTATACCCAAAATTTACCACAACTATTGCTTACAAAAATTAAATCAAAGTAAACGTAAGTCTATATTTTTAAATGCTA